>NZ_JAYEES010000001.1:1290000-1563993 GCF_034653275.1 Nitrospirillum guaranorum
CGCTTCGCCGTCGCGCCGTTCGTTGTCGCCCGCCGCGTCGGTGAACGGGGTTATAGTGACCCCAACCACCCCCTGTCTACAGGAATTTTGCAGTCACATGACGATTTTTGATCAAGCTCAGGAACCCCTATATATGCTCGCGCACACGCGTGGATAAGGGCCCCAACCCACTTTTCGCCGTCCCATGCCCCCCAACCACCCCACCCTTCCCCACCCCCGCAGCCCCACAGTCCCGCCCCACGGCCCCACCCCAGCCAACCTCCCCCAAGTCCTCAACAAACCCCTTGACCTCCCCGCGCCGCTCGCGTACATCACCGCCCTCACACGGCCTCGTCCCCTTCGTCTAGAGGCCTAGGACACCGCCCTCTCACGGCGGTAACAGGGGTTCGAATCCCCTAGGGGACGCCATCCGGCTCATAAGCTGTTGATGTTGCTCAGCAATTCCAGGATCGCCGAAAAGCGTTGTGGCACACGGTTGTGGCACACGGACGAGGCCTCGAATTGCCCCGCATTCCCTACACGACACTGCGGCGCCAGACCTACTTTCTGAAGGTCCGCACGCCGGCGGACCTGTTGCCGCTGCTGCGGCGCCGGCACCATGTCGAAAGCCTCAAGACCGCCAATCCGCGGGAGGCGCGCGATGCCGTTCCGCCCGCCTTGGCGCGGTTGCGCCGGGCATGGCATGATCTGCGCATGGATATTCTGGCAGCCTTGGGCAAGCGTCTGGACAGCATGTCGCTGGACGAGCTCCAGACCATTCCCCTTGAGGACCTGGCGGCCCTGTCGTCGGAGGACCGAACCCGGTTCGCGGCAACGTTCGATGCCCGGCTGCAGGGCAAGGTCGAGGCCGTCTATGCCCAAGAGCGGCAGGGCGAGACGCTTCGCGTCCATGCACGCGAACTCAAGGATGTGATGGCCGCCCTGGAAAGGCAGGAAGTCCTGGCCAAGACGCTGAATGTCGCCGTTCAGAACGGGGCGGCCCTGAAGAAGGGTTTCGAGCTCTGGCTGGCCTCGCGCGACCTGCTGGCGGCACAGGCGGAAACGGCGGTCGCCGTCGGCCGGGAATTGCGAACGGCCATGGGCGGGCAGCCGGATGAGGCCCCTGCCATCCCGGCGCCCTCCTGGGACAGCCACTGGGCCCGCTTCCTGGCGGACAGGCCCGGTATTGGCGAGGGCGCCCAAGTTTCCTACCAGCAGGCCTTCCGCGAGTTGGCGGCCCTAATCGGCACCAAGCCGATCGGTGCGGTCACCAAGGCCGACATCACCCGCTTCGCCCAGCACCTACGCGACAAGCCGATCAACCGCACCGGGCGCAGCCACATGTCCCTGGCCAGCATCAAGAAGCTGCTGGGCCACGTGAAGACCTATTTCAAATGGGCCGTCGGCGTCGATCTGATCACGACCGATCCGACGGACGGTGTGCAGCCCCGTGCCGAGACGCGCGAAGAGCGGATGGCCAAGACGGCGCGCCGGGGTTTTCGGCCCGACGAGCTCAAGACTATTTTCAACAGCCCCCTCTTCACCGGCTGCCAATCCATGAGGCGTCGGTCCAAACCCGGCGCCAGGCTGTATCGGGATGAACCCTATTGGTTCTTCCTCATCGCATTGGCCACCGGCGCCCGAACTGAGGAGATCGCCGCCCTGCCCGCGGAATTGGTCGAGTGCGGCACCGTCAGGTGCTTCGACTTCCGGCATGCCACCAAAACGTCGGCGGGCCCGCGGCTCGTTCCCGTTCTGCCGGAGCTATGGAGCATTGGATTGGATGATTGGACCAAGGCGCAGCAGCGCCGGGGCCGGAAGATGCTGGAAGGCCCCGAGGCCTCCGCCGATTGGTCCAAATGGCTGAACCGCTACCTGGATGATATCGGCCTCACCGACCCGGCGCTGGTCGCCTATTCTTTTCGCCACTCCTTCAGGCAGGCGCTGCGGGCAGCGGACCTGCATCCCGAGCTCATCAACAAGGTGTTCGGCCATGAAGGGGACAGCGTAGGCGCCGGCTATGGCCGTGAATTGAGCGAGGCCGAGGCCAAGCGGGTCATCGAAAAGGTCAAGCTGCCAATCAATCTGCTGCATCTGCGCCCGTATAAGCGCGGGTAGGTCAGGCACGCACGCGAAGGTCAAATAGTCAGAAGCCCCGCCAGCCCGAAATACGGTTGCAGCCTGCTATGCTTCTTTGAAGGGTTCAGCCGCAAGGAGCTCCACGATCGCGGCTGCGGTTGCCAACCGACGGCTGTCCAATTGCCGGGCGGCATCATTCAACCGCGCCATCGCTTCCGTGCGCCGGGGGTCGTCACCCTCTTCCACAAAGAACTCCGCGAGCGGCACGCCCAGGCCTTTGGCCAGCAAGTCCAGGGTGTCGTAGGCCGGAGTCGACACGCCCCGCTCCAGGTTGGAAATGGCATCCGGCGAACGATCAATAAGAGCAGCCAGGGCCTCCTGACTTAGGCCCCGCCGTTTGCGGATGGCTTTAATCCGCATCGCCACACGAGTTCTCACGTCCATAGACGCATGATGTGCGGAAAAAGGGGTTGTCGGAACCGATTTATATGCGGTAATATCACTTGAATCCGCATTAAAATACGGATTTTGCTTCGTCAGCTTGCCAATCCTTCGATTATCGGAAGTCACTCATGACCTTCTCCTTTCGCTCCTCGGGTCGCATTTTCGCGGCCGCTATCATGGCGGCGTCTGTGCTCGCGCTTGGCGGGTGCGGTGACAAGAATCCGTTGATCGGCAGGTGGAAGATGGCCCCCGGCGCCACGACGGAGCAGCGGATGGCCGCTGGCCAACTGGGAGAGATCATTGAGTTTCAGGAAAAAAGTCTTGTGACGCCGGACGGCTTCACCACTGCTATTCCTGTGCAGTCCTACACCCACGATGGCGATCGATGGTTCGTCCAACTCCAGCCAGGAATATCCCTACCGGTCAGTGTGACCGGGAAGGGCGAGATTTCGGTCGAGCTCTCTGCCGAGCACCGAATACGGTACGTGAAGGGCTGATACGGCCAGGTCCCCACGGCTGGTCTCTCCCCTTCCCGAAAATCTCCGTTCGATGCGCCCCCAGCCATCCCGGGGCTCTTATCAGCGACTCCTGAACGCAATTTTGGAGAGGAGAACCATCATGACCCAATTGCAGCAAGTTACCGGTCAGCTGCGCCGGCTGGGTAATTCCACGATCGAGCAAAATTCCTGCACCTACTCGATGATGCAGGTGGACGACACCATCCTGAGCGGTGTCGTAGTCCCTAACGTCCTGGACGTCTTTGTCCAAGAAAGCCACATGCGGAACACCACCCTCTACGTCTTCCGGCCATCGGCCAACAAGGCGCTTGTTCTGGCTGTTCGGAATGCCTCCGGCAAGCTCTACTACTCACTTCCGGGGGCGCAGCCGCTCGCCGCGCTGATCGTCTTTGCCCTTCTGGGTTGCTTGGCGTTTGGGGCTGGTCTGCTGTTGCTACCATTGATCTTCGACGTCATGCGGATGAACGGTCTCGGCCGACGCTTTGCGGCTGACGGAGGCATCGAGATCGCGGGGTAACCGGCCGTCCGGGGGCCGGCCGAAGAGGGCCGGTCATGTCCCGAGGCCAGCAGTATTCATCCAACGCTCACCTGCCGCTGGCCCCAAACAGGGGGGCAGCTGCAGTTCGGTTGGGTGTGATCCGTCCATCGCTTCCATCTATGCTCCCGTGTGGGGAGCGACCTTGCCGCCGATGGTTTCGACGTAGTTCCCGTTCAGGTTTTAATCCACGCTCCCGTGTGGGGAGCGACGGGCCTGAAAATGGCCCTGATCAACCCGCTGAAGTTTCAATCCACGCTCCTGTGTGGGGAGCGACTCGCTCTCAGCCAGTCTCTCTAGTACCTGACGAATGTTTCAATCCACGCTCCCGTGTGGGGAGCGACTGCCGCCGGCCAGGGTGACGACGGCGCCGGCGAGGTTTCAATCCACGCTCCCGTGTGGGGAGCGACGATTGATCCGTCGTGTCATGACTTCCCTCTCATGAGGTTTCAATCCACGCTCCCGTGTGGGGAGCGACGCCGCTGATCTCATGCGGCAGTTCGAGGTGGAAAGGTTTCAATCCACGCTCCCGTGTGGGGAGCGACGCTCCAAGCCGACGTCCGCCTTGACCCGGCGCAGGTTTCAATCCACGCTCCCGTGTGGGGAGCGACCCTCCAGGCCCTGGCACGCCCCGCCCATGCCAGCGTTTCAATCCACGCTCCCGTGTGGGGAGCGACGTTTGGGGAGGAAAACCATGGAAACCCGCTGACGCGTTTCAATCCACGCTCCCGTGTGGGGAGCGACATGCTCACGCGGTTCCTGATCCACATTCTGACGGGTTTCAATCCACGCTCCCGTGTGGGGAGCGACCCACGATCCGTGAGGTTGCGGCCAAGCTGCGACTGTTTCAATCCACGCTCCCGTGTGGGGAGCGACCAGGACGGTTGCCGCCAGGGCGCCCCCCAGGGCGACGTTTCAATCCACGCTCCCGTGTGGGGAGCGACCGCCCGCGCCATGGGCGCCACCTGCGACGGCAAGGTTTCAATCCACGCTCCCGTGTGGGGAGCGACCGTATGGCTCGGAAGGACCGGGTCGACGACAGCCGGTTTCAATCCACGCTCCCGTGTGGGGAGCGACCCCCGCCAGCAGCATCACGGCAGCCCGGGTCGAGGTTTCAATCCACGCTCCCGTGTGGGGAGCGACACATGGCGGATCGTAATGAGCAAGTTCCGCATCTCGTTTCAATCCACGCTCCCGTGTGGGGAGCGACGCTACAGCCCGGTGGAATGGATCATCACCACGGTGTTTCAATCCACGCTCCCGTGTGGGGAGCGACGTGCCTCACCGATGCAGCAGAGCGGATAGAGGCTGTTTCAATCCACGCTCCCGTGTGGGGAGCGACAGTCGAGGAGCTGATCTAAATGGCGTCCATCGTCCTGTTTCAATCCACGCTCCCGTGTGGGGAGCGACCATCGACCGCTAGAGGGGTGGCGGTCACACCATCAGTTTCAATCCACGCTCCCGTGTGGGGAGCGACTCTGGCAGTTTATGCACTTGTCCAAGAACAGGCCAGAGGCCGAGCGGCGCGAACCTTGCCTCGCAGACGTCGCTCAGAGGGTGTCCATTGCCGGCGGCTTTATCCAGGCCTTTGAATTATAATTCATATTAGTCAGCGCGGACCTGCCGGGAATCTCGTGTGGGCTTGGGGTTCGCGCGGGCTTTGCCCAAGCGCGTCCTGTCCGCGCGTCGATCAGAAGATCAGAGGGCCATCCAGGTCCTGGGCGGGCTTGGCGCCGATGTGCTCCACACGCCGACTGGCATTGGCGCCCAGATTATAAAACCTCAAGCTGTCGGATGACGGGTTTATTTCCCCGACCAAACGCCTGCGCAGGGCCGCCCATTGCGCCGGTTCTACCTCGCATTCGTTGGCGCCGTCGCTCTCATGGTCCCGCACCAGGTCCGTGTCTTGCATCGCCAGCCGGGCGGCATCGCCCAGCCTGCTTTGGGCGTCATCGATCCGAGCGCGACCCGGTGCCGCCATCATGTCGCCGTGGTCGCGCAAGGCCCGACGCAGCACCGTACGGCGGTTGGCGGGCTTGGTGGCCACGATGGCGCCGGCGATGACGGCACCCGCCCCAGGATCATCAATCTGACGGTGTTCGCGCCGGTGCAGCGGGACGTTGCCGCGCTGGCCGGCTTCCACCCCGCGCGACGGTACTGACCTGGGACTGGCCTTCCAGCCAAGCCTAGACGCTTGCCGGATTGCGATCCGGCGACAACGCGACGGTCCGGTGGCGCTCCAGGTCACAGATCAGGATTCCGTAGCGCTGATTGCGCCGCCAAGCCCAGTCATTGACACCGATAACGGTGGGCGGCACGGCTCTGGGAATGCCCCGGCGGCGAACAACGCGCAGCGGCTGTCGTTACTCACCGGCACCATCAGCCGTTGCGCCAGGGCTACCGCAGGCCGCCCGCCCAGGGCCCGAGCCCAGATGGTGAACGATCCTATCCAGCCTCGCCCAGCGATTGAATGCGACTGAAGGCCTCATCCGTCCATGTCCAATTCATCGC
Source organism: Nitrospirillum guaranorum (assembly GCF_034653275.1). Taxonomy (NCBI): domain Bacteria; kingdom Pseudomonadati; phylum Pseudomonadota; class Alphaproteobacteria; order Rhodospirillales; family Azospirillaceae; genus Nitrospirillum; species Nitrospirillum guaranorum. Next base: position 1,296,067 of record NZ_JAYEES010000001.1, read on the forward strand.
CGGCACGGGACGCTCTCAACTGCCTGCCTGCCGTCGCCTTCAGAACGGCTACGGTCGAGGTGATATCCCCGGCCTGCTCCAACAACCGCTTGACCTCTTCCGCGACACTGGGGGACAGGTCGTTGGCCATCGCCTTCAGGGCACCACTGACGGCGGCGCGGCCCACCTCCAGCCCTCTGAGTTGATCGGCAGTCCATGACTGCTCCAGGGTCATACGTTGCTCAAAGGCAGTCTCCCGCTCTTGCAATTCCCGCTGCCTTACCTCCAGCGCGGCCTCGCGGGTCACAAGGTCCGCGGCCTCGCTACGCGCTTTGGCCAATCGGGCCGCGCTGGCCTTTTCGCGTTGCCAATCCCCTTGACTAAGTCGCCGCCGGCGGGGCCCTGTGCGGGTAAGTCCCACGACGATACCCACTTTTTCCCAGTATTCATCCTGGAAAGCTACCATCGCGGCCTTGTAGGCTTTATTGCCGGCACGGGTGATATTCTTGCCGATAATTCCCTCATTTCGAGCCTGGTCTTCCGCCAGCTTTTTCGCCACCTTCCCAGGGTGACAATCATCCGCCCTCATGCCGTCCTCAGGTCGCGGCAGAAAGTAGAGGTGCATATGTGGGTAAGGTTCGTCCTTATGATGGACTGAAGTGCGAAAATCCAACCGATGCGCCTTGGCCCAAAATATGGCCCAATCAATGGATAAGCGTATCCATTTTTCCAAATCTGCATCAGCGACTTGATGCGCTGGAAGCGGATAACTTAACACCATGGACATGAAAACCCTTCGATCTTTCCTAATTTTCCTGCCGGCTATTCGACCAGCTTCCAACACTCTATTTCCGATTTCATTTATGAGCTCAGTTAGGGGAAGGCCATGGACACGCGGAGGCAGGGGTGAAGCGACATGCCCGCAATTGCCTGGCACCCTTGCCGCTTCTGCGATGACCTCATCGAGCGGGCGCGTGGAATTTGGCCCGGCCTTTTTTGATCGAAACAACGGGTGAGACTGGATGTGGATATACTGACAGCCGGTCATTTCATGTCCCCTTGCACAAATGCGCTGGCTTCAGCCTACGAAGCGGGGAGAGAAACGGCCACAAGAAGCGAGTGGGCTGATAACGTCTCTATTTTCGGCAACGCTGCTTGGAGTGCGCCCCTTGGGGTGGACAGTTTCAAGCTGCGGAATTGACAGGCGGTCGGGCGTGTTGCTCCTCAAAAGCGACGGGACTGAGATAGCCCAGCGCTGAATGAAGGCGCCGGGCATTGTACACTTGGTCGATGAAGCGTGGCAGATCGGCCACGACGTCATCGAAGGTCTCGTAGGCCATGGGATAGACGGCTTCGACCTTCAGCGTCTTCATGAAGCTTTCGGCTTTCGCGTTGTCATACGGGTTGCCGCGCCGGCTCATGGATCCGACCAAGCCGTTGTCAGCCAGGATCTTGCGGTAGACGGCACTGGCATATTGACTGCCCCGGCCGGTGTGTTGGACGCACCCGGCGGGAGGGCTTCGCGCGGTGATGGCGGCCTTCAGGGCCGCGATCGTAAGCCGGGCGTCAATGGAGCGGCTGATCGCATACCCCACGACGCGGCGGGACCAGGCATCCAGGATTACGGCCACGTAGACGAAGCCGACCGCCACGGCGACGTAGGTGATGTCGCCGACCCAGAGCTGGTCGGGCCCGGTGAGCGTCATGTCCGGCACGCGGTTCGGGAAAATCGGCTCGTCGTGGTCGCTGTCGGTCGTAGCGACGAAACGCCGCCGGTGCCGGGGTTGCAGATCATGCTCGCGCATGAGCCGGCGCACCTTCTTGCTGTTGACCACGAGCCCCTGGTGCCGCAGTTCCGCGCCAACCCGCCGATAGCCGTAGCTTTCGAACTCGGCGCAGATGGCCTTCATCCGGCCCAGGATCATGGCGTCGCCATCCGTCTCGACGGGGACGTCATAGTAGGTGGAGCGTGCGATGCCCATCAGCCGGCAGCCTTCGGCGACGCTGAGGCCGGCGGGCCGGCAATCACGGATGTAGTCCCGCTTTTGCTGGACCGTCCGTGCTTCAGCGCCCCCTTTAGAAACTCGATCTCCAGCGCCTGCCGGCCGACCAGCCTTTCCAGGGCGGCGATCCGCCCTTCGTATTCCGCCAGCAGGTTCGACGCCTCAACCTCCTCGTCGAATTCCCCGGTCTCCGCCTTGGCCACCCAAACCCGGATCAGGTTGCGGCAGATGCCATGCCGCCTCGCCAGGCCGTACAGGGCTTCCCCGGCCGCGTACTCGGCGACAACCTGGCGTTTGAACGCGATGCTATGAACTCGGTGCTTCGCCATGACCCCATTCCTGCAAGGCCCGACGTTACCGTCAATCTTTTACACCCGCGGTGTCCACCCCAAGGGGCGCACTCCAACTTCTGGGGAAAATCACCCCGCCATTTGCAGGCTCATCCAATCGATGGCGACCTAAAACAATAGTCGGTCCATATTATTTTAGTTCGACGCAGGCTGAAGCACCACCGCCAGCCAACCTGAACGCGGCCTTCGGCGCCCGCCTACACAACCCCTATGATGCCAGCGTGGCTTGACCGAGATGGATCCCACTTCCCTCTTTGAGGTTGGTGACATCCCGCCCGCTATGTGGAGATCGTCTCTTAAATGAGATGACATAGAGCCAACTGCGATCAGCCCTGATCGCAGCTGGCTCGTAACCTGTTCATGATAGAGCGGATTGTAAGCGTCGTCTGACGGCTACGGCCTGCTCTGGTTGATCCGCGCGCGGCTCAGGGCCTCTGGACGATGTTCCAGGGTAGCAGCCCAGTGATGCCGTTGATGGGATGGTCGGCGATGCGGTCGAGTACGTCGCGCAGATAGGCCTGGGGATCGAGGCCGTTGAGCTTGGTGGTCTGAGTGATGGTGTAGATCGCGGCGGTCCTTTCCCCACCGGCGTCGGAACCGGCGAACATCCAGTTGCGTCTTCCGATGGCCAGGGGCCTGATCGCCCGCTCGGCGGCGTTGTTGGAGAGCTCCAGCCGGCCGTCGTCCACATAGCGCGTCAGCGCCATCCACCGCGAGCGGGCGTAGCGGATGGCCTTGGCCAGGTCGCCTTTGCCGGGGATGCGCAGCAGCGTGGCATCGAGGAAGGCGGCCAGTTCGTCCAGGGCTGGCCGAGCCTTGGCTTGGCGAAGCAGGCTGCGTTCCTCGGCCGACAGGCCGACCAGGGAACGTTCGACGTCGAACAGCACCCCGATGCGCTTGAGCACCTCCGCGGCCAAGGGAGAGCCGGTTTCGACGTGTTCGTCGAAGAACTTGCGGCGCACATGCGCCATGCAGGCCACTTCGGCGATCCTGCCGCCGTCGTACAGGGCATCGAACCCGCCATAGCCATCGGCATGCAGGTGCCCACGGAAGCCGGCCAGTTCCCGTTGCGGATGCTCGCCCTTGCGGTCGGGCGTGTAGCGGTACAGCACCGCCGGCGGGCCTTGTCCGGCATGGGGGCGTTCGTCACGCAGGTAGACCCACAACCGTCCCGTCTTGGTCTTGCCTCGCCCGGGCTCAAGCACGGGAACCGGCGTGTCGTCGGCGTGCAGCACCGCCGCACGAGGGACAGGCGTCGTGCGGCGCATGCACGATCTCGGTACGCGGCAAGTGTTCCGGCAGCTTGCGCCGGCCAGCCCTGGTGCGGGCCTCGGGCGCCCTCTCAAGCGGTGCCGTCGGCAACAGGTCGGCACCGACCATCATCATTTCAGCGGCGGTTGTGGCCTCCAGGTCCTCCAGCGACAGCTCAAGCTGCTCGATCTCGCGGGCGATCTTCTCGGAAGACGAACCGAACTGCATCCGCCGCAAGCGGGCGAGTTGGATCTTGAGCTTCTCCATCTCCAGCGCCTTGGCTGTGAGCCGGCACCAAAGGGGCCCTCCTTCATGACCAGGGCAGGTATTGAAAAACTTAATAAAATCTATGGAAAAGCGTAGACCCGACCGGCGCCGCTCGGAACCCCACTGCGGGGCAGATCCTGCTGGTGCATCAGCATGTTGGGCCTCATTTGGCCGGGGTCCCACTTCGGTGCTGATTCACACTCGCACGGAGGGCGGCAAGACCGACATCGCCAAATGGCCAGGCCCGGAGCGCGTTTCAATCCACGCCCTCGCACGGAGGGCGGCCGACGGAATGCCGTGCCTACGCTGATGAGCAGCTGTTTCAATCCACGCCCTCGCACGGAGGGCGGCGTCGCCGCGTCCAGGCTGCCCGCGCCGACGCTCGTGTTTCAATCCACGCCCTCGCACGGAGGGCGGCCCGCCCGGGGTAGCGGCTGGGCCGCGTGAGCGACTGTTTCAATCCACGCCCTCGCACGGAGGGCGGCCTGACGGGCCAGGCGCTCCCGATCCCCGGCATGACGTTTCAATCCACGCCCTCGCACGGAGGGCGGCAGAGCCGGACGGGCGCGCCGTCCATCACTCGTCACCGTTTCAATCCACGCCCTCGCACGGAGGGCGGCCTTCCGGTTGGCGCGATCCCCCACGGGGACGTGCCGTTTCAATCCACGCCCTCGCACGGAGGGCGGCTCAGGTGCATGGAGGAACACCTCGCGACGATCAAGTTTCAATCCACGCCCTCGCACGGAGGGCGGCCGCCGGGGGCAGTCGGTCCATCCCGCCAGAGCAGTTTCAATCCACGCCCTCGCACGGAGGGCGGCACCGGCAACGGCCACGCGAAGAAACCGCAGATCATCGTTTCAATCCACGCCCTCGCACGGAGGGCGGCCAGGTGGGCCCCGGGTTCCCGATCGGTCAGGCTATGTTTCAATCCACGCCCTCGCACGGAGGGCGGCCGCGAAGCCCACGCGGAATTACGTGGGTTTCGGTGTTTCAATCCACGCCCTCGCACGGAGGGCGGCTGGGTGGGATACGTTGGCGGCGTACATCGTCAAGAGTTTCAATCCACGCCCTCGCACGGAGGGCGGCAACCCCGGCCGGACCAATCGGCCCGGCACAGGGATAGTTTCAATCCACGCCCTCGCACGGAGGGCGGCCACCTTCATCGTGAACCCCGAGGACGATGCAGAGGTTTCAATCCACGCCCTCGCACGGAGGGCGGCGGCCGCGCCGGATCAAGATGGTGCGCCCCTGAACGTCGTTTCAATCCACGCCCTCGCACGGAGGGCGGCCTGAAGCCCCGCTTCCACATGCGGGAGACGGTGCAGTTTCAATCCACGCCCTCGCACGGAGGGCGGCCTGCACTTACGGGACGGCACAGCGTATGTGCGACGTTTCAATCCACGCCCTCGCACGGAGGGCGGCAACCTCGTACGGACAGTCTTCCTGCATACTGGGCGTTTCAATCCACGCCCTCGCACGGAGGGCGGCGGTCTTTGTTCCGGCCACCGTGCGAGTAGAGCTTGTTTCAATCCACGCCCTCGCACGGAGGGCGGCAATAGCCATGACCGTTAAGAAGTACACCCAAGCCGTTTCAATCCACGCCCTCGCACGGAGGGCGGCCACGGACCGGGTGCTCGATGTAATCGGCATGACAGTTTCAATCCACGCCCTCGCACGGAGGGCGGCTTTCAGCCTTCGGCGTGCATGTCGGTATAGGCCAGTTTCAATCCACGCCCTCGCACGGAGGGCGGCCCAGCGTCACGGCGCGGTGGGCCAGCCAGATCGCGTTTCAATCCACGCCCTCGCACGGAGGGCGGCCGCAGGGCCCCCGCCTTGCTGGCCACGCCCATCAGGTTTCAATCCACGCCCTCGCACGGAGGGCGGCGGCCAGCGGGCTCAGCTCCAGGCGTGTGTCGGCATAGTTTCAATCCACGCCCTCGCACGGAGGGCGGCAGGGCGGCGTTGCCGCTGCTGCCGAACAGGGGGCGTTTCAATCCACGCCCTCGCACGGAGGGCGGCGGTGGTCATGCGGCATCACCCTGGCCGCTAGCCGCGTTTCAATCCACGCCCTCGCACGGAGGGCGGCTAGGCGGTCAGGCGAAGCCCTTCCCAGGATTTGACGTTTCAATCCACGCCCTCGCACGGAGGGCGGCCCTAACCGTGGAAATCTCCGCCTCGCTCAGCGGCTGTTTCAATCCACGCCCTCGCACGGAGGGCGGCTCCTGCGCGCGGTGGTTCCGTTGATGCCCACCAATGTTTCAATCCACGCCCTCGCACGGAGGGCGGCGTAACGCCATAGAGCGCACCCAGCTGCTTCAGAATGTTTCAATCCACGCCCTCGCACGGAGGGCGGCGGCCGCATGGCCAGGGCGGCGTTGCCGCTGCTGCCGTTTCAATCCACGCCCTCGCACGGAGGGCGGCGGGCCGCAGCGCACGCTGGGCGCGTTCGAGTACCAGTTTCAATCCACGCCCTCGCACGGAGGGCGGCCTTTCGCCGTCCAGCGGGCGCGGGGCGTGCTCACCGTTTCAATCCACGCCCTCGCACGGAGGGCGGCGATCAAACAACCCGGCGGCACCGAAATCCACTGGCGTTTCAATCCACGCCCTCGCACGGAGGGCGGCCCCAGCACGGCCTGCGTTCCGCCATCGACGGTCGAGTTTCAATCCACGCCCTCGCACGGAGGGCGGCCACACGGGCGATTACGACTGCCCAGGCGATGACATGTTTCAATCCACGCCCTCGCACGGAGGGCGGCGCGCCGCATTTCGGGCCACAGGGATTCTCCGGTGCGGTTTCAATCCACGCCCTCGCACGGAGGGCGGCCCGACAAATTCCGCCTTGGCCTCGCCCGCAGTGGGGTTTCAATCCACGCCCTCGCACGGAGGGCGGCATGGCGGCCGGATGCAGCCTTTGCACTGTCTCAGTTTCAATCCACGCCCTCGCACGGAGGGCGGCTGCCGCGCCCAAGGACATCGGGGATTACGATTGGTGTTTCAATCCACGCCCTCGCACGGAGGGCGGCGCGCGCTGCGCAGGCCCTGGAGCGTCTGTGGCGCGGTTTCAATCCACGCCCTCGCACGGAGGGCGGCCCGGATGGATCCTGCACTCCGAGGTATGCGTCTGGTTTCAATCCACGCCCTCGCACGGAGGGCGGCCAGCGGCGACACGCTGACCATCGTGCGCGCTCAAGTTTCAATCCACGCCCTCGCACGGAGGGCGGCTCAGGCTCGGTCAGAAGATTGGGCCATTCCGCCGTGTTTCAATCCACGCCCTCGCACGGAGGGCGGCCAACGCGCCCTCAATCTGGACGATATCCCAATCCAGTTTCAATCCACGCCCTCGCACGGAGGGCGGCGTCGTCATAGGCCAACCACGCGCCCAGATCGTCCAGGTTTCAATCCACGCCCTCGCACGGAGGGCGGCCCTTGGTGAACGACCAAAGCGACACGGTGTCGTTTTGTTTCAATCCACGCCCTCGCACGGAGGGCGGCGCCGTGCAGGCCGTCTCACATGATCCCGATACAGGGGTTTCAATCCACGCCCTCGCACGGAGGGCGGCGCGCCTGGCCAAGGTCACGGCGATGCCCCCGGGCTCGGTTTCAATCCACGCCCTCGCACGGAGGGCGGCTCGCTCAGCTTGACCTGGGGGTCGCCCCCGGGCAGTTTCAATCCACGCCCTCGCACGGAGGGCGGCCTGCAACAGGGCGTCTATGCCGGCCAGGTCGTGGTGTTTCAATCCACGCCCTCGCACGGAGGGCGGCCGGCAAATATCCATTCGCCAACCAGCAAGTCGCGGCGTTTCAATCCACGCCCTCGCACGGAGGGCGGCCAGCCCACCTGGATTGGCAGACGGATATACTCTGTTTCAATCCACGCCCTCGCACGGAGGGCGGCCACCAGCAGCGACGGCCGCGAGAGATCAAGGGCGTGGTTTCAATCCACGCCCTCGCACGGAGGGCGGCTGACGTGGTACCGCCGATCCGTCGGTCCTTCGGTCAGGTTTCAATCCACGCCCTCGCACGGAGGGCGGCGTCACCACCGTGCCGATCGGCTCATCGGTGGACCGTTTCAATCCACGCCCTCGCACGGAGGGCGGCAGGAAAAGCGCCAGATGATCACCGAGGAGATGGCGTTTCAATCCACGCCCTCGCACGGAGGGCGGCTGTGTCAGTCTATGCACTTGTCCAAGAACATAAAACCACTTGGTCTACGCGAACCTCGCCTTGCCGGGCATCGCCACTCACGAGCCGGCGGACCATTTTACAGTAAGGCCCTGACAACGGCTGGAAAATTCGGCGCGCGAACCTCCCAGGAAATAGATGTGTGCTTCTGGTTCGCGCGATCTCGGTCGCCCGGCGAGAGCGCGTCAAAAGATCAAGGCGCCGCCCAGATCCTGGGCTGGTTTGGCACCGATATGCTCGATACGCCGCTGGGCGTTGGCGCCCAGGTGGTAAAAACGCAGGCTATCCGTCGCGGGGTCTATTTCCGCGATCAGCCGGGCACGCAGGGCGACCCATTGCCCGGGGTCGACCTCGCATTCGAAGACGGAGAATTGTACGCGCTGCCCATGGTCTTGACAGGCCCGCGCCACACGGCGCAAGCGGCGGCGGCCGGCGGTGTCCTCAGTGTTCACGTCGTAGGTGATCAGCATCAACATAGGGCGCCCTGCCGCAGGGGAATCATTTCCAAAGGAAAGGCGGATAGCCGTCCAGATCGCCCCGCAGATGCCGGGCCAGCAGGCGGGCTTGGAGATGGGGCACCAGGCCCAACGTCACCTTCTCATCCAGAAACGGGTGGGTGATCTCGTCCCGCTTGCGTTCCTGATAAGTGGTCAGGACAAGCTTGCGGGCATCATCGCGCAGCTGGACGGCGCCCCCGTCCCGGGTCTCGAAATCCTTGGGCGAGAGTTGGCCGCGGTTGATCAGGCTGAGCGCCACCCTGTCGGCCAGGATGGGCCGCAACTCCTCCATCAGATCCAAGGCCAGCCCAGCCCGCCCCGCCCGGTCCCGGTGCAGGAACCCCACTTGGGGATCGAGGCCCACCGTTTCCAGCGCCGAACGGCAGTCATGGCCCACCATGGCGTAGAGGAAGGACAACAAAGCGTTCGGCGGATCCAAGGGCGGCCGGCGGGAGCGACCGCCAAAGCGGAGCGCGGCCTCGTCACGGCGCACCAGTAAGTCGAAAACGCCGAAATAGGCGTTCGCGGCCTCGCCCTCATAGCCACGCGCCACATCAAGGTCGGTGGCCTGAGCGGCCAGCCGCGCGGCGTCCCCCAGCCGGCGCTGCGCGTCGTCAATCCGCGCGTTGGCTGATTGTGGCAGCGCATCCCCATGATCGCGCAACGCACGGCGCAACACCGTACGCTGGTTGGCGGCCTTGGCCGCGATCATGCTTCCGGCGAGGGCCGCGCAGGCGGCGGGATCATCCGTCAGGCGATATTGCTGGCGACGCAGCAGGACGTTGCCGGATTGGGCCCCCTCCACCCGGGCGAGGAATTTTCCGTGCTCCGACAGGAAACTGACGGCGATGCCTTGCTCCGCGCAGAACGCCATCAGGGGCGGCGACATTCCCACCCGGCCGAAACAGACGACTCCCCCCATCATATGGGCCGGCACCCGGCCCACTTCGCGGGCCTCCACCTCCACCACGATGTTGGCACCGTCCTTACGCAGCCAGGCGCCCTCCGTGGTGACGAACAGGGTGTTGAGATGCTGGCGCATGGGGATCAGTCCCGCAAGTGTCGGCGCAGCCAGTCCGCCACCGAGGGCGGCGCCGCCAAGCGCCGGGGTTGGCAGAGGTCGACAAGGGAGCACTGCCGGCACCGGCTTGGCTCATGGACCGGAGGCGGCGTCCGACCTTGGTCGATCATGGCGCGAACGTCCGCCGCCACCCGCTCCGTCAGGGTCCGCAGATCGGTATCGAAGGCAACGGGCATGCGACGCCGCTTCTCGCCATAGAACAGGGCGCCTTCCATCACCGGTTGGCCGAACATCTCCTCCAGGCATAGCGCCTGGGCGCAAAGCTGAACCTCGTCCGCCCGGTGCGCCTTGGGCCGCCCGCGCTTGAATTCCACCGGATAGGGACGACGATCGGGCGCCTGGAACTCCACCACGTCGGCAACGCCAATCAGGTTCAGCCGGCGACAGCGCAAAGGCAGGGACCGCACGGTACGGACGCGGTCGCGGTGGGAGCGCCCCGGCTGGTCCACCCGCTCATGCAGAAGCCGGCCCTCGGCGGTGCTGGCGTTTTCCGCCCATTGCCGCTCCACATGGATAAGGGCGCACTGCCGGGGGCAGAACAGGTGATGCTGAAGGGCCGACAGAGGGATGGGTTCCTCATCGTCCATGGTGCCGGCCCCTTGATGGCGTCAAAGCCGCTCGATGATCTCAACCCCGGCGGGAAGCCCGTCACGGTTCACGGCGACGCTGTAATCAGCGAAGCTGCGCGCCGGCGGCAAGTTGTCCAACCCCGCCCCATCCAAGGCGTAATCCTCACCCTTGAAACGCCGGCGGACCGCCACCCGCTCGAACAAGGCCGGGGCGGGGGCGTTGCCCAGCGCGCTGGCGTGACGGAAGACGATCAATTTGCGGCTGCCCATCTCCCCCCGTGCCGCGGAACGGTCATGGTCGAACATCTGCTCCAGCGCCTGCCACAGGTGCTCCAGATCCGCTTCCCCGAAGCCGGTGCGTTCCGCCAGCTTGGCCGAGATATAGCCATGGGCGCGATAGAGGCCGTAGGGGATGATGTGCTTGCGGCCCATCGTGCGGTTGTCGCGCCGCCCGTCCTCGCCATCATCGCCCTTCTTGGCTTCGCCCTCGGCCGTGGCCGCCATGCGGGTGATGGAGATTTCCAGCGGAAGGACGGGTTCCACCGACTGGGCGAAGGCCAGTTGGACCGGTCCACGGACCTGCCCGCAGTTGATGCCCGTGCCCATCACGGCGCCGAAGGTGCGGACATCGTAGAAATTCTGGCACATGAAGCTTCGGACGGCCGTTTCTTCCTCCGCGTTCTTGGGCGACAGCTTCTTGGCGGTCGCCACCGCGTCGTCGTTCGGCCGCACCGCTTTGTAGGCCTCTCGATGCTTCTCGTTCAGGATCGCCCCTTCCTGGACATAGATGCCGAAGCCCGGCTCCCCGTCCTGGACCAGGTTCACGTAGTTGCGGATCTTGCGCTTCAGACAGACGTCCGTGACCAGTCCCCGGTTGGTCTCCGGGTCAAGCCGCGGCAGGTTGCCGGCATCCGGATCGCCGTTGGGGTTGCCGTTGGTGACGTCGAACAGGAAGACGAATTCATAGCGGTTGGTGAGCGCGGTCATGGATCAAGGCTCCTGGTCGGCGGCGAGCTCGGTCGCTTCTTCGGTGGCGGGCTTGGCGCGGTCGCTGCGCTGGTGGTAGTAGCCGACGACGAACCGGCCCTGGCTTTCCAGGCCCAGGTGCCGCGGCAGATCGGGCGCCAACTCGTTGACGATCTCGCCGATCTGGCTCTCGAACCAGCCGGCCAAGCCCCGCGTGGCCGGTTTCTTGCGGAGGACGGACAGGTGGTGGTTGCTGCCCCGCAGCAGCAGCGGGAACACGGCGGCGGGCGTCGCCGAGGCGGCGCCGAAATAGCGGTCGCGGATGCCGGCGTTGACGGTACCCAAGGCCTTGAACTGGATACCCTCCAGCACGGCGAACAAACGGCCCAGGCGATAGGCCGGGTCTTTTTCAGCGCGGTCCAGACTCACGAGGAAATCCTCCTGACGACGGTCGGGGTGGGCAAGGCGGTGGTGGCGGGCCAACCAGGCCTTGCAGATGGCGGCACGGGCGGCGAACACCCGGGGCATGTTGTTCTGATCCCCGGCGCGGATGCGTTGCAGCACGGCGGACAACAGCGTGCGCGGATAGTCCTGGTTGGGGTTCAGCACGGCGCGCATCAACTCCCCGCCCAGCAGCGGCGGGATGTTGTCCGCCTTGCCCTGCACCGCCGTGGGGTACAACAGGGCCTGCAACTTGGGTGGCCCCTTCCAGGCGGGCGGGTCGATGCGCAGGTCGTGCCAGTGGGCCGACAGCGCCTCAACAAAGGGGCCGAAGGTCGTGTCATGCCAGAACCGGACGGACAGCCGCGCGGCGTTGGGGGCCAGCCCCAGCAGATAGAAGCGCGTATTGGGATCGACATCGGCGGCCAGACGCGCACGAGGACGCCCGTGGGATATGTCCTCCAGCCGATCCCGGACCTCGACGGATTCCTCCTCATCCGTGGGGCCGACATCGTCGTCCTCTTCGTCCTCAAAGAGCAAAAGGCCGGCGGCGGCCTCCTCCGCCCGTCGCGCGGCATCGGCCCCAACGCCAGACGCGTCGGCCCAGAACGCCACGGAGGTGTCGCCAACCTGGACGCGGTTGCGACTGCCTTTTTCCAGGAGTGCGTTCAAGGCCGCGCCATAGCCGGCGGCCGCAGCCTCCGACACCGGGGCGTTGGCGCCCTGGTCCTTGCCGTAGGAGGTGAAGGCGTCCAGGTTGAAGGAGACCAGGGAGGCGCCCGAACTTTGCGCCCCCCAGACGCCCTTGATGGCCGGGTGCAGACGCGCCGGCGGCGCCATCTCGCCCGTGACCAGGCACATCCGCGGGCTGCCGGCCTCCGCCGCCATTTCCCGGGCCCAAAGCGCGCGGGCGGCTGGGCGGTCGTGGAGGAAGCGGTGCTGGTCGCGATAGTCGCTGTCCAGGGCGAAGACGATGTTGGCGTTCAGGATGTCAGGGGGCAAGCCACTGCCGGCGAAGTCGTCCAGGGACCAATTCCGCAGGAAGATCAACAGGGCCACAAGGCCGGAGTCGTTGCTGTCGGCCAAGGCCCGCTCATGCCGGTCCCGGAACGCCGCCTGGTGGGCCGGGAAAGGCAGGATGGTCTGGCCGTCCTTGTCGCGGGTAAGGCCCAGCACGTACTTGCTGTTGTCCCAGACAAAGGCCGGACTGACGCCGCTGGTGCGCTTGGGCGGCTTGGGCACCGGCGTGGGCCGCTCCACCCGCTTGCGGCCTTCGGCGGCGCCCAAATCAACGGCACGGACCAAAGTACCGTCATCCGCCAGAAGCAGGCAGAAGCCGATCTTCTCGGTGGTGTAGCCGAACAGCGGCGCCAAGCCCTGGTCGGCCAATCGGTCATAATGCCGGTTCAGCGCCGCCAGGATGGTCACGACCGCACCTCCGCCGCATCCAGGCGCGGCACCGCCAGAATGCCGTCCTTCAGCCGGGCGGGAAAGAAATGGGGCACACAGCCGTCATCACAGACATGGCCCCCGCCCTTCGTCGGCGTGTGGTGGATATCCAGCAGCATCCAGCCCAGGTCCTTGTTCGCCTGGTCGCCGGGCAAGGCGTGGGCCGGGATGGGATCGGTCCAAAGCTGAAAGTCGGCGGGGAATTCGCGGGTGCCCAGGCAAGGCTGGTGGAAGCATTGGCCGTTGGCCGCACGCCGCCTGAACATCTCATGATGCTTGGCGGGGGTGTCGTCGGGGCCGGCGCGGTCGGTCAGGTCGAAATGGGCCTCGATGACGTAATCCACATCCACCAGAATGGTGGCGGCCCGTTGCTGGCGCGCATCGTTGACCACCAGACGCAGGTCATGGACGGCCCCAGCCTTCATGGCGGCGCGCACGCTGCTGACCGGAATCTTGCCGCCCACCTCGTTACGGCGGATGGATTGGAAGTTGATGGGCTTCAGCACATGGATGCGGTCGATGGTCCAGCGGATGGCGGGCTTCCAGTGGATGGCCTCCAGGATACCCCGCGCTGCCGACGGCGTGATGACGTCATAGGAAACGCGCTCCGTCTTCATTTCCGGTCGGGAAAAGCAGGCATGGCGCCCGCTGACGCGTATTCGCACTCCGAAAGGCATGCCGGTTCCTATTATTTCGATAGACTTAAGAGGCGCCATTCACATAGAAACTACTTATAGTAGTATATTTATCAATAATATCAATAGAAAAGTGCGCTGCGGACAACCTGCCCGCAGCGCCTAAAACAGGTGTCGTTGGGACATTATTTTTCTCAGGCGGCCCAACTCCGCCTCATGCTAATCTGGCTCGGGTCTTCCACACCGTGAATTAACCTCCTTTCTGACGTTATGGGGCTTTCTGGGGTGGCGGCAGGAGGCGCCTGCGGGGAAAACGCTGGCGCCTCCACCTTATTATGTCGCATCCACCCTACCGTCAATAGCAACCCGAATACACAAGTTCCACTGACGTGAAGTTTGCCATCACAGGCCGGCCGATGGTAGCTTGACCCCACAGCATAGATGCTGTTGGTAGCGAACCGGTCAGCCGGTGGTCGGCTGTGGATTGAAACACGTCTGTGGAAACTTGTTGTTGTTCGGGTGCGAAAAGGGGCGGGCGGCGCCCGCCCCATCTCTTTGCATCTACAATCAGAACAGGCTGCTATCTATCCGGCGGAAGGACGGGTCCGCCCAACGCAGGCCATGCACCTCATCGTAAAGGTCCTCATTGACCAGCAGGACGAACTGGTCGCTATAGAGGTCCGGTTTGACGGGGCTGGCGGCGTGCCGGGCCACCAGGTCGGCCCGCGCGCGGTGCGGGATTTGAACCAGGAACGGCTGCAGGGCGCGGGCGGCGGCGGCGGGCGATGCGCCCCATTCCAGGCGCTCAAGCTGTTCCGTGACCCGGCCCCGTTCTGGACCATACGGAATGATGATAGGCACCTGGGTGTCCTCGATCAGGCGCACGGCGGCGGCGATATCGGCGAAGGGGAAGTCCAGCTTGCCGGCCCGTTCCTCCACTGCCGGCAGAACGCCCCGCCGCCCGCCCACCTCCGCGCCGTCCAGTCCACCGGAGCCGTCGCGGCGCCAATACAGCTCACGGAAGTAGGCTTCGATGGTGTCCAGCGACAGGGGATCACCGGCCCCCATTAGGAACGGGGCGGCGGCGTCCACATACTCGCGCAAGGCCGGCGGCGGCTTATGATCGGGGTGGTCGGCGGGCATGAAGACCACGACGCGGCCCCCGCCCACCCCCCATTCCCCGTTCCGGTTACAGCGCCCCGCCGCCTGGGCCACGCTGTCCAGCCCGGCGATGGCGCGCCAGACGGCGGGGAAGCTGACATCCACCCCGGCCTCGATCAGGGAGGTGGCCACCAGCCAAATGGGGCGGCCCTGGGCCAGGTCGTCCCGGATCTCCGCCAGCACCCGGCGCCGGTGGGCGGCGCACAGGCCGGTGGTCAATAGCCGGACCGCGCCCCCCTCCCCCGGCACCCGCCGCAGGGCCTCAAACAGGTCCAGGGCATGGCGGCGGTTGTTGACGATGCACAGCACCTGCGGTTCAGCCGCCAGGTGTCGCGCCAGCGTCTCCACATCCAGGGGGTTGGGTTCCACGCGCACGCGCACCCGCTTCAACGCCCCGTACAGGGCCGGCGGGTCCGGCGCCAATTCCCGGACGTTTTCCAGCCCCCGGGGGAAATCGGGGCGCCGGCCGACGGCCGGCTGCGTGGCGGTGCACAGGACCACCGAACAGCGATAATGGCCGGCCAGTTCCCGGATGACCTCCAGGCAGGGCAGCAGGAACTTGACCGGCAGGGTCTGGGCCTCATCCAACACGATGACGGAGCCCGCGATGTTGTGCAGCTTGCGGCAGCGACCGGGCCGGTTGGAGAACAGGCTTTCGAAAAACTGCACGGCGGTGGTCACGACCACCGGCCGGTCCCAGTTCTCCGCCGCCAATCGGACCTTGCGCGCGCCGTCCCGCGCCTCATCGTCCAGGCCCTTGCCCGCGGGGAGAGCACGATCCCCGGCGTCGCGCCGGGCATCCGGGTCATAGGCGCTGTGGTGCTCCAACACCGCGTCAGCGTCATCCAACGCCCCACGGAACACATCGGCCGTCTGCTCGATGATGGAGGTGAAGGGGATGACATGGATGACCCGCCGCAGGCCGTGGGCCAAGGCATGGTCCAGCGCGAAGGCCAGGGAAGTCAGGGTTTTGCCGCCACCGGTGGGCACGGTCAGGGAGAACAGGCCGGGCGGCAGGCGGGCACGATCCCGGACGGTGGCCAGGACGTTGGCGCGCAGCCGATCCACCTCGGTGGGAACGTCCCTCTCCCGGGCCGCGACCATCTTCGCCGCCAGATGGCTTTCCAACCGATCCCGCAACGTCGCCAAGGACGTGGCGCATCCCCGTTCCACCGGCTGTTTGTGCAGTCGGGCGTAGAACCCTTCGGTCGCCAGGCGATCGGCATCCACCAGGCAGGAGAAGAGCATGCGCGCCAGCAGCGCCTTGCCGAAGGCGCTGAAGGATTCCAGGCTGCGCCGCACCACCGTGGGGTCGGGTAAGTCCACGCCCTCCGGCAAGCCCGGAGGGGTCCCGAAGTTTTCCAGCCGCTGAACCAAAGGCGTCAGGTCGCTCTCGGCCGCGCCATTGGCCAGGCCGGCGTGATGGCCGGCGATGCCGAAAGCCATCAGCTTGCCCCAACGCTTGCCGTAAGCATTCAGGGCCGCGACGGCGCCCGCCGTGGAATGATCGGGGCTGGAGCCCCGCCCCCGGATATAAAGCTGGAACTCCGGGGCGGCCTTGCCCAGGTCATGCAGGCACCCCATGGCCCGGGCGGCGGCCCCCATGCCGAATATGTCGGCGTGTCCACCCGCGCGGTCGCCGACCTCGGACAAGTGATGGGCCAACGGCTCTCCATCAGCGCCATCAGGGCCCAGCCCCGAATGGGCAAGCAGCGGACCATCGAACGGAGCAGCCGGCATACGAGATACACCGCAGACAATATACAACTCAAGAGTTGTGCAGCCACACGCCATCAGCTGTCAACCGAGGCGTCGCCGGCACGAGGGAGGCCGCCGCTGAACATATCGACAATATACGAACGGTGGAGAGCCCATTCCACCTTCGCTTTAATCTGCCCTGTCGCGCTTGGAGCCGTAGGCACTTGCCCAAAACAAGGATGTTGGGCTCGTTTCAATCCACGCCCCCGCCCCCCGCGTAGGGAGCGACCTTGGCCAGCTGCTGGGCGTGCCGCACTTGACGCTCGTTTCAATCCACGCCCCTGTGTAGGGAGCGACGTCCGGATCCTGGCGGCCCTGGACCGGGCGCAAGAGGTTTCAATCCACGCCCCCGCGTAGGGAGCGACCGGGAGCGCCGCGCCTGGTCGCCGACCGAGACGGCGTTTCAATCCACGCCCCCGCGTAGGGAGCGACCTGGCGCAGGACACACCTTATCCCGGCGTACGCCAATACGGCAGCGGTCCACATCAAGCATCAGAAAGCCCAGCTGGCGCGCAGCACGCCACCATGGGACTGGTAACTGCGGCGCAGTTCGCCCGTATACTCCAGCCGCAGGCTGACACCATCGCCCTGCTGCAAGGTCGCCCCGAGGCCCAGCGCCACGCCATCGGCTTCCGGCCGGCCGGTGGTGCTGACGAAGCTGACACCGCCCAGCACGCCGGTGGTGGCGATGGGGCCGTTCAGGTAGTCGTGCACCCACGCCACCCGCAGGTCGGGCGCCAACCGGCCGAGGCCCGTGGTGAAGGCCAGGTCCACCTTGGCCCCCACCTCCTGGGTCAGGCTGTCAACCTTCACCGCGCCGACCGCCATGTCGGCGACGCCCGCGTCATGCTCGTCATAGGCGTGGTTGGTCAGGCGCACCGCCCGCAGGCTCACCTGCGGCGTCACGGTCAGGGCCGACGCCACCGGCAGGTCATAGCCCACCGTCACCTTGCCCAGGTACTGCTCGCCACCGTAATTGGCGTTGGCCCGGGCGCCCAGGAAGGCCACGTACCGGCGCTGGTCGTAGTGATTGTAGCCGAAGCCGATCTGGCCATCGACCGACAGGCGCTGGTCGGCCCAGTCAGGCCGCCACACGCTGTAAGCCGTCAACTGGTAGCTGCCCACCTGGGTCAGGCTGCCGGCCATGACGTCCTGACCGACGGAGCCGCTGTTCAGCCAGCTGAATGCCAGGCCCGCCATGATCTCGGGATCGGCGAACCAGTCGGCGCCCAACACCAGGCCGGAGGTGCTGGCGCGATAGCCCGCCGCATCCGAGGTCGTGCCGCGCAGCACGCCGCCCCCCAGGATCTCGCCCCAGATGGCCCCCTGCTGACCGCCGGAGCCGGCCGCCGCCCCGCCGCCCCCGTCCATCAGTCCGGCCACCGTCTGCTGGTGCTGGCTGATGGCGGTGGTGGTGGGCGTGACGGCGGCGGTGCCCAACTGCGGCGTCAATTGGCTGGGCGACAGCTGGGCCACCGCCACCTTCTGCGCCGTGGCGCTGAGGGTGGCGAGGGGCGTCAGCACCTGCTGCGCGAAGTTTTGCGCCGCCGGGGAGGTGGCCGAGCCGGACGAGGCCGCGATGGCCGCGATCTGGTCCAGGGCCGCGCCGGTGCCCACCGCCGCCCCACCCTGGGCCGTGCCCACCGCCGTATAGTTGGCGATGCTGGACACCTTGACCAGCAGGTCGGTGACACTGCCGACGGCGACGGTGGAGGAGGTGACGGTATAGCCGGTGGCGTTGAAGGTGACGCCGCTGACCGACAGGCCCGACCCGGCCGACACGATGGTGTAGGTGCCGGTGGACAGGACGCCGCCGCTGGCCGCCTTCAGGGTGACGGTGCCGCCCGTCAGGCTGGCGCTGCCGCTGATCACCAGGCTGCCGTAGTTGGTCGTGCTGCTGACGCCGATGACCAGGGTGCCGGCGGTCTGGGTATAGCTGCCGGTGATGTTGACGGCGCTGTTGACCAGCAGCGAGGCGCCGCTGTTCACCACGCCGTGGCTGCCCACGTTGATGGCATCGTTCAGCAGCACGGTGCCGGCGGCGAAACGCAGGTTGGCCAGGCCGCTGGTGATGGTGCCCCTGCCCCTGCCGGCGCCGGTCAGCGTGGCCGGCGCGCTGGCGGTGCCGCCGTTGACGATCAGCTCAGTGCCGGAGAGGTTGGTGATGTCACCGGCGATGGTGCCGGTGAGCGCCAGGCTGCCCAGGCTGCCGGTCGAGGCGATGTACAGGGCCGTGGCCCCGCCCGCCTGGTTGGCCAAAGTGCCGGTGACCGCCAGGCTGGACAGCGTGCCGCCGATGTAATCGTTGGCCGTCACCGCCAGCAGGCTGCCGCCGCTGGTGACCCCGCTAACGCCCAGGCCCGTGACGCCGCTGGTGACCGTGGCGCCCGCGTAGCTGGAACCGGCACCGCCGCTGACCAGCGTCGCGCTGTCGCCCACCAGGTAGTTGCTCGTGGCGGCCAGGCCGGCATCGACCACGCCGCCATTGATGCGGGCGGCGCCACTGACCCCCAACGCATGGCCGGCCACGGCCAAGGTACCCGCCGTCTGGCTGTAGCCCCCCGTCGCCGCCACGTTGCCGGCCAGGGTCAGGCTGGCACCAGTGTTGCCGACAGTGTGGCCGCCCACGTTGATGGCGTCCGCCAGGCTGATGGCGCCGCTGGCGAATACGACATTGGACGCGGTGTTGGCGATTGTGCCGCCGGTGAAGCGTCCCACCGTCCCGTCGCTTCCGCCCGTGATGGACAGGTCGGTGGCCGACAGGTTGACGACGTTACCAACGATGGCGCCGCTGTTGGATAGTTTCCCCAGCGTGCCCGAGGTGGCGATGTAGAGGGCGGTGGCTCCACCCGCGATGTTGGAAAGGGTACCGGTGACCGCCAGCTTGGACAGCGTGCCGCCGATGTAGTCATTGGCTGCAACCGCCAGCAGGCTGGTGCCGCTGGTCGTGCCCATGACGCCCAGGCCCGTGACGCCGCTGGCGACCGTGACGCCCGCGTAGCTGGAACCGGCGCCGCCGCTGACCAGTGTCGCGCCGTCGCCCACCAGATAGTTGCCCGTGGCGGCCCGGCCGGCATCGACCACACCGCCGCTGATGCGGGCGGCATCGCTGACCTCCAGCACATGGCCGGCCACGGCCAGGGTGCCCGCCGTCTGGCTGTAGGCCCCCGTCACCGTCCCGTCGCCGGCCAGCATCAGGCTGGCGCCGGTGTTGCTGACGGTATGGCCGCCCACGTTGATGGCGTCCGCCAGGCTGATGGCGCCGCTGGTGAACACCACGTTGGCGGCGGTGCTGGTGATGGTGCCGCCGGTAAAGGTGCCCACCGCGCCGTTGCCGCCGCCCATCAGCACCAGGTCGTTGGCGCTGGTGTTGACCACGTTGCCGGCGATGGTGCCGCTGTTGACCAGAGTGCCCAGGCTGCCGCTGGTGTACAGCGCCGTAGGGCCCGTGATCAGCCCGCTGTTCACCACCGTGCCGATGCTGCCCAGGTTGTTCAGCCCATAGAGGTCACCATTGAGTGCGCCGCTGTTGGACACGCTGCCCAGGGAACCGGACGCCGCCACGTACAGTGCCGTTTTCACGCCGCTGAGGGTGGCGGTGTTGTTCAGGCTGCCCAGGGTGCCGCCCACGTAGTCGTTGACCACCCCCAGCAGCAGATCCACCGTCGATCCGATGGTCGCCGTGCTGCTGGCCAGCGCCAGGCCGGTGATGCCCGAGACGACGTCGACGCCGGTGTAGCTGGACCCCAGACCGCCCTGCACCAGGGTGGCCGCATCGCCCACCAGGTAGTTGGCCGAGGCCGACACCAGCCGGGTGGTCGACACCGTGCCCCCCGTCAGGCTGGCCACCCCGGTCACCACCAGCGTGTTGTCGCCCAGCGCCAGCGTGCCAGCCGCCTGGCTGTAGTTGCCGGTCACCGTCCGCGTCTGCGCCAGGCTGACCGAGGCGCCGGTGTTGCTGAGCGTGCCGCCGCCGACATTGACCGCGTCGTCCAGCTGCAGGTTGCCCGCAGCCAGCACGACATTGGCACCCGTGCTGCGGATCGTGCCACCCGTCAGCGTGCCCACCACCGCGCCGGCGCCGCCCGTGATGGTCAGCGCGTTGGCCGAGGCGTTGACGATGTTGCCACTGATCGTGCCGCTGTTGGCCAGGCCGCCCAGGCTGCCCGTCGTGGCGATGTAGACCGCGGTGGCGGCGCTGAGCGCGCCGGTGTTGCTGAGGCTGGCCAGGCCGCCGCCGATGTAGTCGTTCACCGCCGTCAGCACCAGCGCGTTGCCGCTGGCGCCGCTGGTCGTGGCCAGGCCCGCGACACCGCTGGTGGCCACGGCGCCGGCATAGCTGGACCCGGCCCCGCCGCTGACCAGGGTCGTGCCGCTGCCCGCCAGGTAGTTGGCCGTGGCGGACAGGCCCGCCGCCACCGTGCCGCCGCTGATGCTGGCCGCGTCCGACACCGTCAGCGTGTGGCCCGCCAGCGCCAACGCGCCGGCCGTCTGCGCATAGTTGCCGGTGACCGTCTGGTTGGCCGCCAGCGTCACGCTGGCGCCGGTGTTGCCGAGCGTGGCGGCGTCCACCGTGACGTTGTCGGCCAACAGCAGCGCGCCGGACGCCAGGACCACACCACCCAGGGTGCTGACGATGCTGCCGCCGGTCAGCGTGCCCACGGCACCGTCGGCGCCCCCCGCCACGACCAGGGCCTGGGCGCTGGTGTTCACGATGTTGCCGGCGATGGTGCCGCTGTTGGCCACCGTGCCCAGGGTACCGCGATTGTATAGGGCCGTGGCGCCGCTGATCAGCCCGCTGTTCACCAGCGTGCCCAGGGTGCCGCGGTTGTACAGGCCGTGGCTGGCGCCGCTGATGGTGCCGCCGTTGACCACGATGCCGATGGTCCCGGCGTTGTTCAGCCCCGCGGCCGCCACCTCCGGATAATCCAGCAGGCCGCCACGGTTCAGCACCGTGCCGATGGTGCCCTGGTTGTACAGCCCGACGATGCCCGTGGCCGTGCCGGTGTTGTCGACCACCGCGACGGTGCCGAGGTTATGGATGCCGTAGCGCGTGCCCTCCAGCAGGCCGCTGTTGGACAGGCGTCCCAGGCTGCCGGTCGCCGCCACGTAAAGCGCGGTGTTCACCCCGCTGATGGTGCCGGTGTTGTTCACCGCGCCCAGGGTGCCGCCGACATAGTCGTTGGCGCCGGCCAGCAACAGGTCCACCGTCGAGCCGATGGTGGCGATGCTGGTGGTCAGCGTCAGGCCGGTGATGCCGGACAGCACGCCGACCGCCGTGTAGCTGGAACCCAGACCGCCCTGCACCAGGGTGCCGGTGCCGCTGCCCACCAGATAGTTGCCGGCGGCGTCCACCTGGGTGGTGGTGATGGCGCCGCCGCTGATGCTGGCGACGCCGCTGACCACCAGGCTGTACGTGCCCAGCGCCAGCGTGCCCGACGCCTGGCTGTAGTTGCCGGTGACGCTGACGCCGCTCAGCAGCGCCAGGGTGGCGCCGCCATTGACCACGGTGTGGCCGCCGACGTCGATGGCATCGGCCAGGCCGACGGTGCCGGAGCTGAACACCACGTTCGACGCCGTGTTGGCGATGCCGCCGCCGGTCAGTGTGCCCACCGTGCCGTCCCCGCCCGCCAATACCAGGTCGGCCGACGACAGGTTCACGATGTTGCCGACGATGGTGCCGCTGTTGCGGACGGTCCCCAGCGTGCCGGTGGCGTCGTTGTAGATCGCCGTGGCGCCGGTCAGCAGGCCCGTGTTGGCCAGCGCGCCGACGGTGCCGATATTGTACAGCGCCCTGCCGTGGGCGGAGATGGTGCCGGCATTGACCAGCGCGCCCAGGGTGTTGACGTTGATCACGCCCATGGAATGGCCGCTGATGACGCCCTGGTTGAGCAGCGTGCCCAGCCTGCTGTAGTTCAGCACACCCGTGGTGACCCCACTGATGCTGCCCGCCATGTTCCACAGGATACCGATGGTGCCGGTGTTGCTGACGCCCGCGCCGCCCTCAATCTGGCCGATGTTGGCCACCAGGCCGATGGTCCCCTCGTTGAACAGGCCTTCCGTCGCGCCGGCGATGGTGCCGGCGTTGCCCAGGGCCGAGATCATGACGGAGTTATGGATGCCGGCGGCGACCGTGCCCCGCACCAGCCCATAGTTGATCAGCGTGCCGACGGTCCCGTAGTTGAAGACACCGACGCCGCCCAGGACGGTACCCAGGGTGTCGCCGCCGCCGTTGGCGATGGAGTCGATGGCGCCATAATTGAGCAGGCCGGTGTTTCCGCCCAACAGCGTGCCGCTGTTGGCCAGGGTGCCCAGGCTGCCACCCGCCGCCACGTAGACGGCGTTGATCGCGCTGACGGTGCCGCTGTTCGACAACGTGCCCAAGGTGCCGCCGACATAGTCGTTGAGCACCAGCAGCGCCAGGTTGGTGCCGGTGGTGGTGCCGGCGCTCTCAAGCCCCGCCACGTTGCTGACCACCGTGGCACCGGCGTAGCTGGACCCGGCGCCGCCGGTCACCAGGGCGACGGCGGCATTGCCGGCCAGGTAGTTGCCGGCGCCGGACAGGCTGCCCACGACCACGCCACCGCTGATGCTGGCGGCACCGCTGACCGCCAGGTTGGCGCCGAGGCCCAAATTCAGCGTGCCAGCCGACTGGCCGTAGCCGCCCGTCACGCTGATGATGGTGGTCAGGCGTAGCGACGCGCCGCTGTTGATCAGCGTGCCCGCGCCCAGCGTGACCTGATCGTTCAAGAACAGATTGCCGCCAGCCAGCACCACGTTGGCCAAAGTGCTGGTGAGGGTGCCCTGGGTGCTGACGGTGCCGCTGAGTGCGCCCGTCAGGGTGCCCACCACCGTGCCGGCACCGCCGGTGATGGTCAGGGCGTTGGCGCTGTCATTCACCAGATTACCGGCGATCAGGCCACTGTTGGCCAGGATGCCGAGGGTGCCGGTATCAGCGATATACAGCGCGGTGGCACCGCTGATGGTCCCGCTGTTCGCAATGGTACCGATGCCGTGGATATTGTTGAGTGCGGTGACGCCGGAAATGAGACCCGTATTCGCGATGGTTCCGATGCTGCCATAGTTGTACAGCGCGGAGCCGGAATGGCCGATGATGGTGCCGCTGTTGATGATGGCGCCAATGCTGCCTGAGAAATTGATGAGCGCGGACTGGCCGCCGTACATCAAGCCGGCGTTGGCGATGGTGTCGATATTGCCGTAGTTGTACAGAGCCTTCCGTACGCCCAGAACGGTACCGCTATTCGCGAACAAGCCGATGGAGCCACCATCGTCATTGATTACGCCGTTGAAATCGCCGGATAGAACGGCGGTGTTGGTGAGCGTCCCGATGCGACCGGTGTTCCTAACCGCATAGGAACCACCGGATATACTGCCATCGTTGGCAAACGTGCCGATGACACCCTTGTTGTTCACGCCGTAATTCAGGCCGTTCATCAGGCCGCTATTGGCCAGACGGCCCAAGGAGCCGCCGCTGGCGACATAGACCGCGGTCGCCACGCCGCCAATGCTGCCGGTGTTGTCGATGGTCGCCAGCGTGCCGCTGACATAGTCGTTCCGGGCCATCAGCACGAGGTTGTCGCCCAGGATCGTGCCCGCGCCCGCAAGACCGGCGGAAGCGTTGACCACCGTGGCGCCGGCATAGCGGGAGCCGGCGCCCGCCGCCACCAGGGTATCGACCTGATCGCCGGCCAGGTAGTTCGTGGCGGCCGCCGCGTGGGCCGTCACCGTGCCGCCGGTGATGCTGGCGGCGCCGCTGACCACCAACGCCGCGCCCCCAGCGATGTCAAGCGTACCGGCCGACTGGGCGTAGGTGCCGGTGACGCTGACGATGCTGGCCAGGGACAGCGACGCACCGGCGTTCGACACCGCGTTCGTGCCGACATTGATGCTGTCGTTCAGCAGCAGGTTGCCGCCGGCGAAGACGATGGTGCCCGCGCTGGTGATGGTGCCTTGGCCGGTCAGGGACACGCCCGTCAGGGTGCCCATCACCGCGCCGCCGCCGCCGCTGATGGTGAGCGGCGCGCCGGAAACCAGGGCCATATTGCCGGCGATGACGCCGCTGTTGACCATGGTTCCGACGTAATTGTCGCTGTAGAGCACCGTCGGCGCCACGATGGTGCCGCCGGCATTGTTGATCAGGGTCTGGAGGGCGCTGTGGTTGCCGATGGCGACGGCCGTGCCGGTGATCAGGCCGTTGTTGACCAGCGTGTCCACATTGCTGAAGGCATAAAGGGCGGTGACACCGGTGATGGTGCCGTCGGCGTTGTTGGTCAGGGTCTGGAGGCCGCCGCCCCGATGGTTGATGCCGATGGTCGTGCCGGCGATCAGTCCGCTGTTGGTCAGCGTGTAGAGGACGCCGTTGCTGATGCTGATGGCGGTACCGCCGGTGATGGTGCCGCCCGCCTGGTTTGACACCAGGATCATCGCGCCGCTGTCGAGCAGGCCAACCTGCGCGCCGCTGATCAAGCCCGCGTTGCTAACGGTTTGCATCAGTCCGCTGTTCTTGATACCGACGGTGCCAGCGATGGTGCCACCCGCCTGGTTCGTCACCAGGGTCATGACGTTGGCGTTGTTGAACAGGCCGGCCGTGGTGCCCGTGATCACGCCGCTGTTGCTGAGCGTGCCGGTCACACCGGTATTGGCGACACCATAGGAGGTGCCCGACAGGGTCCCGGAGTTGCGGAGCGTCCCCAGCATGCCGGCGGCGGCCACATAGACCGCCGTCTTGGCGGCCAGGCTGCCGCTGTTGGACAGCGACCCCAGCGTCCCGCCGATATAGTCGTTCAGGGCGACCGCCAGCAGGTTGTTGCCGATGACGGTGCCGGTGCGGCTAAGGCCGGTCGCGGTGCCGATCACCAGGGTGGCGCCGCTGTAGCTGAACCCGCCGGCGGCGGACAGCAGGGTCGACGTCGTGCCGGCCAGGTAGTTGCCCGCCACCGCGGAGATGGCCGAGATGGTGCCGCCGGTGATGCTGGCGGCACCGCTGATGGACAGCGCCGCCGCCGCGCCCAGCGCTAACGTGCCGGCCGATTGGCTGTAGCCGCCGGTGATGGTGACGGCGCTGTTCACCAGCAGGTTGGCGCCGGCGTTCATGGCCGTCAGCGTCGGGCTGGTGAAATAGACGTTTTCGGCCAAATTGATGTTGCCGGACGCGAGAACCAGGTTCGCGGCGCTTTGGATATAACCGTTGCTGAATGTGCCGAAGGTGCCGCCATTGCCGCCGACGATGGTCAGCGGCGTGGCCGAGGCCGGGTAGTAAACAAGCTTGCCGCTGATGGTGCCGCTGTTGACCAGGGTGCCGACGGAGCCTTGGTTGTACAGCGCCATGGAACTCCCGGACGCGGCCAGCAGCCCGGTGTTGGTCAGCGTCTGGATGGTGCCGATGTTGTAGAGGCCACGGTGGCCCTGGATGGTCCCGGTGTTGGTCAGCTGGGTGATGCTGCCCCGGTTCTGCAGGCCGGTGCCGCTGCCGACAAGGGTGCCGCTGTTCGCCAGGGTTCCCACGACGCCGGCGTTGGACACGTAGATGCCGGTGGCCGCCGTGATCGAATGGGTTTCGGTCAGGGTGGCCAACGTGCCGGTGATGTAGTCGTTGACCACCTGGGCCTGCAAGGCCTGTCCGGCGGTGGCGCCCGCCAGCGCCAGGCCATACAGCGTGCTCTGGATGGTGGCACCGGCGTAATTGCTGGCCGCGCCCGCCTGCACCAGGGTGGACCCGATGGTCTGGCCGTACAGGTAGTTGACGTTGGCGCCGCCGCCGACCGAGGCGATGATGGTACCGCCGGTGATGCTGGCGGCGCGACTGACGGTCAGGGTGGAGCCGTTGCTGAGGTCCAGCGTGCCGCCGCTCTGCAGATAGGTGCCGGTAACGCTGGTGTTGGCCGCCAGCTTCAGCACGGCGCCGATGTTGTTGAGCGCGCGGCCGGAAACCTGGACATCATCGTTCAGCAGCAGGTTGCCGGCGGACAGGACGATGTTGCCGCCATAGCTGGAAAGCACCCCCCGGCTGCCGACGGTGGTGCCGGTCAGGGTGCCGAACGCGCCGGAAGTGGTGGCGCCGGCGATGGTCAGCGCCTGGGAGCTGCCGTTCAGGATGATGCCGGCGATGGTGCCGGTGTTGACCAACGCGCCCAGGGTCCCGGTTCCATCCACGAAAACCGCCGTGCGCCCCTGGATCAGCCCGCTGTTGTTGATCCGGCCGACGGTTCCGGTGATGTTGATGCCGACGAAGGCGCCCGAAACCGTCGAGGCCGGGGTGGGCGCCAGTATGACGCCGCTGTTGTTCAGGGTGCCGATGGTGCCCGCGTTCAATACCGCGGCCGCGCCGGACGAGCCGATGGACGTTGATCCCGACAGGATCGTGCCCTGGTTGTTGATCACACCGATGGATGCGGTGGCGCTGTAATTGGCCAGGCCGACGACGGCGTCGGCGCCGATGACGCCCGTGTTGGCGAGCGTCTGGATGGAACCGACGTTCATGACGCCGATCACGGGGGCGGCCACCGTGCCGCTGTTCGTGAAGGTGGCGATGCCGCCGCCGTTCCCGAAACCGAAAAACCCGCCCGCGATATAGCCGGCGTTGCCGATGCTGGCGGTGGAACCATAAATCGCGAGGCCGCCCAGGCTGCCCACGATGGACCCGGTATTGCTGACCAGGCCGACAGTCGGATTGGCCGAGACGGAAGAGTTGCCGACCTGCAGCGCGACGCTGGTGCCGATCACCAATCCCGCGTTCGCGATGGTGCCGATGGTGATGTCGCCGTTGACGCTGGCCGCGATCGACCCGCTGACCGTCGCGGCGCCCGTGATGGTCAGCAGATCCAGCGACTGGTTGATCAGCAGGTTCGAGGTCGCGTTGGAAATGGTCTGGGCCGCGTCGGCCGGCCGAGGGACCGCGACGGCGACGCCCAGCATCAGCAGCGAGGAACCGGCCAGCAACGAGCGCCGCAGGGAAGCGGCACCGCGAGTCACATTTCCATCCAGCATCTTGACCATTCCCCCGAACCAGGCGCACACGCAGCCGCCGAGCGGAATAGCCGCCCGCTGCGAATTTCGATCATCACCACCAGGTGGCAGTAATATCTGATATTTATAGCGGACCGGACAATAACTGAGCCCTTAGTACATATTCAATAGCGCAATGTAGTCAAATAATGATGCGGATTATCATATTGTGTTCTTGGCGTTAGTCAAAAATGACAATTCTGATGTCACTTCATCAGAATTGATTGTTTTACTCACGAAAAGTCATCCAGCTGAAGACACCATGGCCAAAAATCCCATGGATCGATCGATGTCCTTGCCCTTGCAGGGCATGGACGGGTACATGCGATGCGGTGGAAGAGCCCGGGCCGGCGCCGCTGGTGCCCCGCCAGACGATTGCGGACCGGCGGAAAGGTACGGAAATGTCGCGCCTGCTGATCGTCGAGGATGAAGCCTCCTTACGGGATGACCTCGTCGCTTTCCTGGAAGCGAAGGGCCATGCCGCCACCGGCGTCGGCACGCTGGCCGAGGCCCTGCATCGGATGGCGGCGGACACCTTCGACCTGATCGTCCTGGACCTTGGGCTGCCCGATGGACATGGCGTGCGGCTGCTGTCCGAGATCCGCGCCCGCAGGGGCCTGCACTGCGGCGTGGTCGTCCTGACCGCCCACCAGGATCTGGAAGACAAGCTGCAAGCGCTGGAGGCTGGAAGCGACGCTTACCTGGTGAAACACGCCAGCCTGCGCGAGATTGAGTTCACGATCCGCAATGTGCTGAAGCGGCTGCCCGAGAGCCCGCCACCCTCCGGCGCGGAAGCGGGACAGGAATGGATGCTGGACCAGCGCGGACGGCACCTGGCCGCACCCGGCGGCGAAAGCGTGCCGCTGACACCCAAGGAAATGATCTTCATGGCCTTGCTGGCGGAGGCTGGCACGACGGTCTGCGACCACGCCCGGCTGGCGGAAGGCTTAGGGGATGGTGGCGACTTCTCGCCGGGCAGCCTGAACGCCATGGTCCGGCGCCTCAGGCAGAAGATCGAGGACAGGACGGGGCTGGAAGCCCCGGTCCGCGCCGTATACGGCAGGGGGTACAGCTTCGCCGCCACCCTTCGCCTGCGGTGAGCCGGAAGGCCGGCTGACGGAAGGACATCATGCTGGATATCGCCACGTCCATGGTCTTCGTCGAGGTTTTGACGGCCGTGAACTGTATCGCCGCCTTCGTGCTGTGGCGCGCCTATCGCGATCTGCATGGCTTGATCGCGATCTCAACCGGCTGCCTGGCACTGACGGCGGGATTCGCGTTGATGCTGTTCCGGGGGCCCCATGTCGTCACCGCGAGCAACGCGGCCCTGGTGCTGGCGATCGGGCTGGTGACCGACGGAATGGTGGTGCTGGCGGGCGGCACGTCCCGGCGCGGCCTGGTCTTGGGCCTGACGGCGTTCACCGCCGCGCTGTGGGAACTGATGCTGTGGATGGCGCCAGGGGACGTCCCCTCGCGCGTGGTGGCCGCCACGCTGATCTACATCGGCTTTTACGCGCGCCTGCTGGTCGAGGTCATCCGCAACCGGTCCCAGGTCAACAGCGCCCGCATCTGCCTGATCGTCACCCTGGTCCTGCACATCACGGTCCTGGTCGCGCGCATGGTCGCCGCCCAACTGGAGCCGGATCCCTCCTTCGTCTTCTCCCCCGCGTGCTGCCGTGGTTCCATCTGGAAGGCGCGGTGGTGATGACACTGACCTTCTTCTCCATCATGATCATGGTCGGCGCGCGGCTGGACGCCGACCTGAAGCAGCGGACCCTGAGCCTGGCCGCGGAACGCGACATGCACGCCCAGCTGCGCCAGTTCCTGGCCATGCTGGGGCATGAGGTGCGCACGCCCCTGGCGGTCATCAACCGATCGGCGGAGATGAGCCTTGAACTGCTCGATCCCGCGCAGCCGCAGGTGGCGCGCCGCCTGGGCACGATCCGGTCCACCGTCGACCGCTTGCGGAGCCTGATGGACAACCTGCTCATGGCCGAGCGCGTGGCCCTGGAGGTGACGGATGGTGAGCCGGTGGACATCGCCCGCATCGTCCGCGACCTCATGCGCCTGCTGGCGCACAAATATGAGGATGGGCGCATCGCCGCCACCCTGCCCCAAACTCCGGCCATGGTCCGGGGAAACCGCGAGATGCTGGCCGCGGCGATCGGCAATCTGCTGGACAACGCCTTGAAATTCTCGCCATCCGACCAGCCGGTCCGCGTGGAGGTGAGATGCGATGGCGCGGTTGCCGTCACCGTCAGCGACAACGGCATCGGGTTCCCGCCCGATCAGCTGCCCCTTATCGGCCAGCGTTTCTACCGGGGCGGCAATGTCGGCGCCGTGCAGGGGACGGGCCTCGGCCTCAGCATCGTCAAGACCATCGTCGACAAGCACCGCGGCCAACTGGGCCTGGTCAACGGCGCGACCGGCGGCGCGGTCGCGACGATCACCCTGCCGCTCGCGAAATCAATCGGCGCCACGGCCTGGCTGGCCGAATAGCCGCACCGCCGGTGACCGGCAGAGAGGGGACACCGGCCCGGCCGAGCGCCCGCGCCCATTTGCGCAGCATGGTCACGTGAACCCCAAGATCCCGCGCAGCCTGCGCCACGCTGACACCACGCTCTTCGATTAAGCCCTACCGCTTCGATCTTGAATTCGCGGCTGTACTGTTTGCGCTCCAAGTTTCGTCCCCCGGTTGGATCAATACCTTATCCCGGTGTCATCCAATCCGGCAGCAGCCCACGTGGCGGCGCAGCGCCAGCATCGGTGGATGGTATGGGAAGTCGTCGGCGTCAATGACCAGCACGCCTACCCGCGCATCCCGGTGGATGCCGACCTGAAGGTGGGCGATCGTGTCGGCCTGGGCGTGTCCCATCCCTGCACCACGCTGGACAAGTGGCAGCTGCTGCTGGTGGTCGATGACGACTACACGGTGGTGGATGCCTACCGGACTTATTTCTGACCGGCACGCCGTCCCTGGGCCAAGCTCCAGGGGCGGCATGATCATGATGTCGGGGAGGCCATCAACTCGTCATGCAGGCGCTCGTCGGGGCTGGAGCACAGGCACAGGGCCACGGCCTCTTCGCAGCCGGCCGCCGCGTATACGTGCGCCATGGTGCTGTCCAGGCAGATCGTATGAACGGTGACGGCACCCGTCAGGACGTAGAGATACTCTTCGCCTGAATGCCGGGCCGGATCCCCGAAGTCCGCCAGGCAGCGGGTGCGGATATGGATCAGGATGGGGATCATCCGCTTTCGGCGTAAATCGGTGCAGAGATACCACCAATCATATCATTCCAGATGACATGCCCCACTTTCGGCTGAAGGCCAACTTCAGTGCCAATTCGCAGATGATGGAGGAGACAGTAACCGGAGCGCGTCTTCGCTCAGAAGTCAAAGGTGGCATGCAACACCCCGGCGTGGCTCTGGTAGTCGCGGCGTAGCTCACCTGAGTATTCCAGCCGCAGCTTGAAGCCGTCGCCCTGGTCCAGGGTGGCCCCCACGCCGATGCCTAGGCCATCGGCCGCGGTGCGGCCGGTGCTACTGACGAAGCTGGTGCCGGCCAGGACGCTGGTGGTGGCGATGGGTCCATTCAAATAGTCGTGCACCCAGGTCAGGCGCAGGTCCGGCAGCAGCCGGCCCCATGCCGTCCCTATAGTACCCGACAGCTTGGCGCCCAGCTCCTGCGTCAGGTTGTCCACCTTCAGGGCGCCCACCGCCATGTTGGCCACGCCGGCGTCATGCTCGTCATAGGCGTGGTTGGTCAGGCGCACGGCCCGCAGGCTGGCCTGCGGCGTCAGGGTGAAGCTGGCGGAGACCGGCAGGTCATAGCCCACCGTCACCTTGCCCAGATACTGTTCCCCGCCATAGTTGGCGTTGGCGCGGGCGCCCAGGAAGCTGATCCACCGGCGCTGGTCGTAGTGGTTGTAGCCGAAGCTGGCCTGGCCCTCGACCGACAGGCGATGGTCCGCCCAGTCGGGCCGCCAGACGCTGTAGGCCGTCAGCTGGTAGCTGGCCGCCTTGGTCTGGCTGCCGGCGGCGCTGCCCTCGCCATTGACCGAGCCGTTCAGCCAACTGAAGGCCAGGCCCGCCATGACATCGTCGTTGGCGTACCAGTCGACGCCCAGCACCAGACCGGCCGTGGTCCCGCTGTAGCCCGCCGCGTCGGCGTTGTTGCCGCGCAGTACGCCGCCGCCCAGGATCTCGCCCCACACCGCCCCCTGCTGACCGTCGGAGCCGGCCGCCGCCCCCTTGCCGTTTACATCCCCCATTGGGCCATCCATATACGCCGCCGCATGCTGCTGGTGTTGGCTGATGGCGTTGGTGAAGGGTGTCACGGAGAAGGTGTTGATCTGCGGCGTCAGCTGGCTGGGCGACAACTGCGTCACCGCCAGTTGCTGCGCCTCGCCCGACAGCTTGGACAGGCGGGTCAGCACCGCCGCCTGGAAGGCCTGGGCCGCAGCCGTATCGCTGTTGGCGATGACATCCAGCGCCCGGCCGGTGCCCACCCCCGGCCCGCCCGCCGCCAAGCCCACGGCCGTGTAGCGCGTGCTGGGCTGGGTGGGGCTGGTCGGGCCCGTGGGGCCGGTGGTGCCGCCGCTGCCGCCGCTGAGCGTCAGGATCAGGTCCGTGGCGCCGTTGGCGGTGATGGTGGAACTGGTGACGGTGTAGCCGGCGGCCGTCAGGGTCAGGTTGCTGGCCGTCAGCGTGGAGCCGGCCGACGCGATGGTGTAGCTGCCCGCCGACAGCTGCCCGCCGTTGACCGCCGTCAGGGTCACCGACCCGCCCGTCAGGTTGGCGCTGCCGCTGATGACCAGGGTGCCGTAGCTGGTGGTGGAACTGACACCGATGACCAGATTGCCGGCCGTCTGGCTGTAGCTGCCGGTGATGTTCACGGCACTGTTCACCAGCAGGGTGGCCCCGCTGTTGAACACGCCGTGGCTGCCGACGTTGATGCGGTCGTTCAACATCATGACGCCGCGCACGAAGCGCAGGTCGGAGCGGGTGTTGGTGATGGTGCCGCCGGTGAACACGCCCGGTGCGGCATCCGTGCCGCCCGCGACCACCAGGTCGTTGGCCGACAGGTTCACCACGTTGCCGCTGAGGGTGCCGCTGTTGGCCAAGGTTCCCAGCGTGCCGGATCCTGCGATGTACAGCGCCGTGGCGCCACCCGCCGTGTTGGCCAAGGTGCCGGTAACGGTCAGCGTGTCCAGGCTGGCACCGATATAGTCGTTGCCCGCCGCCGCTGCCAAGTTGCTGCCGCTGGTCACGGCCGTGGCCGACAGACCGGTGATGCCGCTGGTGACGGTGGCCCCGGCGTAATTGGAGCCGGTGCCGCCCTGGATCAGGGTGACCCGGTCGCCCGCCAAGTAGTTGCCCACCGCGCTGACCCCGGCGTTGACCACGCCGCCCGTCACGTTGGCAGCCCCGCTGACGGTCAGCACATGGCCGCCCGTGGTCAGGGTGCCGCTGCTCTGGCTGAAGTTGCCCGTGACCGCCACGTCACTGGCCAGCGCGATGCTGGCGCCGGCGTTGCTGACCGTGTGCGTCGCCACGTTGAGGGTGTCGCCCAGGCTGATGGCGCCGGACGCGAACACCACGTTGGACCCGGTGTTGGTGATGGTGCCGCCGGTGAAGCGACCCACGGCACCGTTGCCGCCGCCGTTAATGGTCAGGTCGCGGGTGCTGGTGTTGACCACATTGCCGCTGATGGTGCCGCTGTTGGCCAGGCTGCCCAGCGTGCCCGTGCTGGCGATGTACAGCGCCGTGGCGCCGCCCGCCGTGTTGGCCAGCGTGCCGGTGACGTTCAGCGTGGTCAGGCTGGCGCCGATGTAGTCGTTGCCCGCCACCGCCAGCAGGTTGCTGCCGCTGACCGCCCCCTTGGCGTCCAGGCCCGTCAAGCCGCTGGTGACCACGGCCCCGGTGTAGGACGAGCCCGCCCCGCCCTGGATCATGGTCACGCTATCGCCGACGAAATAGTTGCCCACACCGGAGACGCCGGCGCTGACCGTGCCGCCGCTGACCAGCGCCGGGCCGCTGACCGTCAGCACATGGCCGTTCACGGTCAGGCTGCCGGAACTCTGGGCATAGGTGCCGGTGACGCCCACGTCCGTGGTCAGCACGATGGCCGCCCCGATGTTGCTGACCGTGTGCGTGCCGCCCACGTCGATCTGGTCGCTCAGGGCCACCGCGCCCGAGGCGAACACCACGTTGGCGCCCGTGTTGCGGATGCTGCCGCCGCCGAAGCTGCCCACCACCGTGCCGCTGCCACCGGTGATGGTCAGATCCCGGGCGGAGACGTTGGTGATGTTACCGCTGATCAGGCCGCTGTTGGCCAGGCTGCCCAGGGTGCCCGTGCCGGCGATGTACAGCGCCGTGGCGCCGCCCGCATTGTTGGCCAGCGTGCCCGTCACACTGAGCGTGGCCAGGCTGGCGCCGATGTAGTCGTTGCCCGCCACGGCTGCCAAGTTGCTGCCGCTGGCGGCACCCGTGGCGTCCAGGCCCGTCAGGCCGCTGACCACCGTGGACCCGGTGTAGGTCGAGCCGTCGCCGCCCCGGATCAGGGTGACGCTGTCGCCCACCAGGTAGTTGGCCGTGCCCGCCATGCCGGCATTGACCACCCCGCCCGTGACCTGCGCCGCCCCGCTGACGCTCAGGACATGCCCGGCCACCGACAGCGTGCCCGCCGTCTGGCTGTAGTTGCCCGTCACCGCCACGTCGCTGGCCAGCGTCAGGCTGGCGCCCGTGTTGGCCACCGTGTGGCCGGTCACGTCGATGGCGTCGGCCAGGCTGACGGCACCCGACGCGAAGGTCAGGTTGCTCAGGCTGTTGCGGATGGTGCCACCGGAGAAGCCGCCCACCGCGCCGCCGGTGCCGCCCACGACCACCAGATCATTGGCGCTATTGTTGACCACGTTGCCGATGATGGCCCCGCTGTTGGCCAGGGTGCCCAGGCTGCCGGCGCTGGTGATCAGCACCGCCGTGGCGGCGTTGATGGTGCCGCTGTTGGTCAGGGTGCCCAGAGTGCCGCCGACATAGTCGCTGAGCAGCGTCAGCAGCAGGTCGGTGGCCGATCCGTTCGTGCCACTGCCCAGCGTGGCGCTGAAGCCGCTGGCGGCCGCGCTGAGGCCGCTGGTGGTCAGGGTCCCACCCACCTCGGCGATGGTGTAGCTCTGGCCCGCGATCAGGTTGCTGCCCGACAGCGCCGTCACGGCGACGGTGCCGCCGGTGAAGGCGGCGTCGCCGCTGACCAGCAGCTCACCCGCCGTGCCGCTGCCGATGCCCATGGCCAGCGTGCCCGCCGACTGGCTGTAGTTGCCCGTCACGCTGATGGCGTTGGTCAGCAGCACGTTGGCCCCACTGTTCACCAGCGTGCCCGTGCCGACATTCACCTGGTCGTTCAGCAGCAGGTTGCCGCCGGCCAGTTCCACGTTGGCCAGCGTGCTGGTGATGGTGCCGACGGCGCCGTTCTGGCCCGTCAGGGTGCCGGTCACCGTGCCCGCGCCACCGGTGATGGACAGGCCGGTACCGCCGGCGTTGGTGATGTTGCCGGATATCGTGCCGCTATTCGCCAGGGTGCCCAGCATGCCGGTGGAGGCGATGTACAGCGCCGTGGCGCCACCCGCCGTGTTGCTCAAGGTACCGGTGACGTTCAGCGTGTTCAGGCTGGCGCCGATATAGTCGTTGCCGGCCACGGCCAGCAGGCTGGTGCCGCTGGTGGTGCCGATGGCCGACAGCCCGGCCAGGCCGCTGGTCACCGTGGCGCCGGCGTAGCTGGAACCCGCGCCGCCCTGGACCAGGGTGGTGCTGTCGCCCACCAGGTGGTTGGCCGCACCGCTCAAGCCGGCATTCACCACACCGCCCGTCACCTGCGCGGCACCACTGACGTTCAGGCCATGGCCGGCCACCGACAGCGTGCCGGCCGTCTGGCTGAAGTTGCCCGTCACGGCCAGGTCGCTGCCCAGGGTCAGGCTGGCGCCGTTGTTGGCGACCGTGTGGCCGGTGACGTCGATGGCATCGCCCAGGCCGACCGCGCCGCTGGCGAAGGTCAGGTTGCTCAGGCTGTTGCGGATGGTGCCGCCGCTGAATAACCCTGTCGCCGTGCCGCTGCCACCCGCGATCACCAGATCATGGCTGCTGCTGTTGAGCAGGTCGCCGATCAGGGCGCCGCTGTTGGCCAGCGTGCCCAGAGTACCGCTAGCCGCGATATAGACGGCCGTGGCGGCGGTGAGGGTCCCGGTGTTGGCCAAGGTGCCCAGCGTGCCGCCGATGTAGTCGTTGCCTATCACCGCCAGCAGGTTGGTGCCCACCACGCCCTGGCTCACCACCAGGCAGGTGAGGCTGCCCTGGACCACCGCGCCGAGGTAGCTGGACCCGGCGCCGCCAGCGACCAGTGTCGTGGCACTGCCGGCCAGGAAGTTTCCCGTGGACGCGAAATCCGCGAGCACGGTGCCGCCGCTCAGGCTGGCGGCACCGCTGACGGCCAGGGCCCCACCGCTGGCGATGTCCAGGGTCAGGGTGCCCGCACTCTGGCTATAGTTGCCGGTGACGCTGACCAGGCTGTCCAGGAGTACCGAGGCGCCGCTGTTGACCAGGGTGTGGCCGGTCACGTTCACGGCGTCGTTCAGCAGCAGGTTGCCGGAGGCGAGATCCACGTCGCCAAGGGTGTTGGTGATGGTGCCCTGGCTGCCGGCGGTGTAGCCGGTCAGCGTGCCCACGACCGTTCCGCTGCCGCCGGTGATGCTGAGGGTGTTGGCCGACAAGTTCAGGATGTTGCCGGTGACGGTGCCGCTGTTGGCCAGAACGCCCAGGCTGGCGCTGGTGTCGAGATAGAGGGCGGTAGGTGCGGTGATCAGGCCGCTGTTGGCCAGCGTGCCGATGGTGCCGGCATTGTAGACGCCATAGGTGGCGCCCAGGATGGTGCCGCCGTTCAGCACCGTGGCGATGTTGCCGGTGTTGTAGAGGCCGGCGGCCGTAGGCGCGCCGGCATCGATCAGCGATCCGGTGTTGACGAAGACGTCGATGGTGCCGGCGTTGTAGAGGGCCATCTGGCCGGCGACGGTGCCGCTGTTGCTGAGCGTACCGATGCTGGCTCCCGCCTGGTTGCCCAGGCCGGTGACGCTGCCCGTGACGGTACCGGCATTGCCCAGGGTGCCGATGGTGCCGCTGTTGCTGATGCCGGCGACGCTGCCCAGGACGGTGCCGTCATTGCTGAAGCTGCCGACCTGGCCCTGGTTCATCACGGCGATGGTGCCGATCAGGGTGCCGGTGTTGAACAGGCTGCCGATGGTGCCGCCGGCGGCGACATGGACGGCCGTCGGGGCGTTGATCACCCCGCTGTTGCCCAGACTACCCAGCGTGTCGCCGACATAGTTGTTGGCGATCATGGCCAGCAGGTCGACATTGCCGCCGATGGTGACGGTGCTGAGCGTCACGCCCACGCTGGCCACGTTCACCAGGGCCGTCAGCCCGGTATAGCTGGAACCGGCACCACCCACGACCAGGGTGCCCAGCACGCCGCCCGCCAATTGGTTGCTGGCTGCCGAGACCGAGGCCGCCACCGTGCCACCGCTGAGTGCTGCGATGCCGGTGACCACAAGTTGGTTGGCGTCCAGAAGCAGGCTGCCGCTGGTCTGGCGGTAGTCGCCGATGATGGTCAGGGTGTTGGCCAGGTGCAACGAGGCACCGGTGTTGGACACCGTGTGGCCCGCCGCAGCGATCATATCGTTCAACAACAGGGTACCGCCGGCGAAGACCACGTCGCCGCCGGTACTGGTCAGCGTACCGATGCCGGACCGGCCCGTCAGCGTGCCGACCAGGGTGCCGGCGCCGCCCGTGATCACCAGCGCGCCGGCGCCGTTGTCCAGGATATCGCCGGCGATGGTGCCGCTGTTGGCGATGGTGCCCAGGCTGCCCAGGTTGACCAGGGCATGGGCGGTGCCGGTCAGCAGGCCGCTGTTGACCAGGGTGGCGAGGGTGCCGCTGCCGGCCACATAGATGGCGGTGGCCGCCGACAGGGTGCCGCTGTTGGTAACGCTGCCCAGCGAACCACCGACATAATCGTTGCCGACCGTGAGGGTCAGGCCATTGCTGACGGTGCCCTGCGCGGCGGACAGGCCGGTGATGCCGCTGACCTGCAGCTGTGCCGTCACGGTGGCGCCGCCGGCCGCCCGCAGCAGCGTGCTGGTCCCCACCAGATAGTTGGCGGTGGACGACAGGCTGGCCAGCACGGTGCCGCCGACGGTGGCGGTGCCGCTGACCACCAGTTCAGCCGCCTGGGTGTCATTCCGCGTCAGCACCAGGCTGCCGCCGACCTGGCTATAATCGCCGCTGACCGTCACGGCATTGGCCAGCGCCAGGGTCGCGCCGCTGTTCACCACGGCATGGCCGGTGGCGGCGAGATCATCGTCCAGCAGCAGGGCACCGGCCGCGAAGACCACGTTGCCCCGGGTATTGGTGATCGTGCCCATACCGGACTGGCCCGTCAGCGTGCCCAGGCCGCCGCCGGCACCGGTGAATACCAGGTCCTGCGCCGCGTCGTTCACGATAGCGCCGCGGATCACGCCGCTGTTGGCGATGGTGCCCAGGGTGCCGTCATTGTACAGCGCCGTGACACCCGCCAAGGTGCCGCCGGCGGCGTTCATCAGAACCACCAGCGTGCCGCTGTTGTAGAGGCCGACGGTGCCGGTGATGGTGCCGCTGTTGGAAACGGTGGCGATGCCGCCGCCATTGTACAGGCCGGCACGGGACATGGCGCTGATCAGGCCCGTGTTGCTGACCAGGGCGGCCGTACCGATATTGTGGAAACCGTCACGGCCGCCGGTGATGGTGCCGCTATTGGCAAGGGTGCCCAAGGTGCCGGCGTTGGCGGCCGCACTGCTGGACCCCATGACGGTGCCGTCGTTCACCAGGGTGCCGACGACCCCGTTGTTGGCGACGCCGATCACACCGCCCGACAACAGGCCGGTGTTGGACAAGGTGCCGACGCTGCCGGTGGCGGCAACGTAGCCGGCGGTGCGGACGCCGGTGATGGTGCCGCTGTTCGACGCGTTGCCGATGGCGCCGCCGATATAGTCGTTGGCGAACTGTAGCAGCAAGGCGCTGGTGCCCGCCACCGTCACGATGGTGGTGTTGCCCGCGAAGCCGGCCAGGGCGGTGATGAGATTGGCGCCGCTGAGGTCGATGCCACCGCCAGCCTGCATCAGGGTATAGCCGTTGCCATAGAGATAGGTGCCGCCGGCGCTGAGCGTAGCCTGAACCATGCCACCGCTGACGACGATGGCCTGACTGGCGACCAGGCGGCCGGCGCCGGGGTCAATGCTGAGGGTGCCGCCGGTCTGGGCGTAGGCGCCGGTAATGCTGACCTGGCTGGACAGCCGCAAGGCAGCACCGCTGTTCACCACCGTGTGGCCGGTGGCATCGATGGCGTCGGCCAGCAGCAGATCGCCGGACGCGAACACCACATTGGAAAGGTTATTGACGATGGTGCCGCCGGTGAAGGTGCCCACCGTGCCGCCGGCCCCGCCGCCGATGGAGAGATCCACGGCCGACAGGTTGCGGATGTTGCCGGCCAGCGTGCCGGTATTGGCCAGTTGGCCCAAGCTGCCGCCGGCCGCGATATAGACGGCCGTGGCAGCCGACAGGCTGCCGCTGTTGGTCAATGTGGCGTAGGCGCCGCCGATATAGTCGTTCTCCGCCACCAGCAGCAGGGTGTCGCCGTTGACGGCACCGGTGCCGGTCAAGCCGGTGAGGACCGAACTGATCGTGGCACCGCTGTAGTTTGACCCGTTACCGCCGGCCACCAGAGTGCCCAGCGTACCTGCCAGGTAGTTGCCGGTGGCGGCCAAGGTGGCCAGGACGGTACCGCCGGTGATGCTGGCCGCACCGCTGGCCGTCAGCCCATTGTTCACGGTGGCCCCCAGGATGCCGGCCGCCTGGCTGTAGGCGCCAGTGACGCTGACGGCGTCCGCCAGCTGCAGGTTGGCGCCGGCATTGACCACGGTATGGCCCGTGGCCTGAATGCCGTCGTTCAGCCAGATGGTGCCGCTGGCCAGGACCACATCGCCACCGACGGCGATGGTGCCCTGGCTGCCCAGGGTGCTGCCGGTGAAGGTGCCCTGGGTAGCGCCGCTGCCGCCGACGATGGTCAGGGTGCCGGCGGCCACCCGGATATCGCCGGCGATGGTGCCGCTGTTGCCCAGGGTGTCGAGGCGCCCACCTCCGGTCACCAGGACACCGCCGCTGAGCTGGCCCTGGTTGTCGAGGGAAAGCAGCGTACCGGTGCCGCCGATGGAAACGGTGGCGATGCCGCCGACGTTCAGGGCGGAGGCGACCGCGCCGCCGGCGATGGCCAAGCCGGCGGTCTGCCCTGTCAGAGTGCCGACATTGTCGAGGAAAGTGATCAGGCCGCCGTTGTTGCGCAGGCCATAGGTGCCGCCCCCAATGGAACCGTCATTCACCAGCGCGCCGACGGTGCCGACATTGCGCAGGCCGGCGTTCTGGCCGACCAGCGTGGTGCTGTTGGTCAAGGTGCCCAGCGACGCTGTGGTGGCCACATACAGCGCCGTGCTGGCGTTGTTGACCGCGCCGGTGATGGACAGCGTGGCGAGCGTGCCGCCAATATAGTCGTTCAGCGCCACAGCCTGCAGGGCGTTGTTCGCCACCGTACCGCCCAGACCGAAGCCGGTCACCAGATTGGTGATGCCGAGGCCCGTATAGTCGGACCCCGCACCGCCCTGCACCAGCGGCCCCAGGATGCTGCCGGCCATATAGTTGGCGGTGCCCGACGCGCTGGTGATGGTGGCGGTGCCGCCCGTGAACCGTGCCGCCCCAGTGACGGACAGCATGTCGCTGCCGATGCCCAACCGCAGGCTGCCGCCCGTCTGGTCGTAGTCGCCGGTGACGGCGACGGTACCGCCGAGCGTCAGGTTGGCGCCGCTGTTCACCACCGTGTGGCCGGTGGCGTCGATGGCGTCGGCCAAGCGCACATCGCCGGACGCGAAGACCAGGTTAGACAGGCTGTTGACGATGGTGCCGCCGCTGAAGGTGCCCACGGTGCCGCCGGACCCGCCGCTGATGGACAGATCAAAGGATGAGAGGTTGCGGATGTTGCCGGCCAGCGTGCCGCTGTTGGCCAACCGTCCCAGGCTGCCGGCGGCGGCGATATAGACGGCCGTGGCGGCCGACAGGCTGCCGCTGTTGCTGAGCGTGGCGTAAGCGCCGCCGATGTAGTCGTTGCCGCCCACGAACAACAGGCTGTCGCCGCTGGCCGCCCCGCTGCCGGTCAGACCGGTCAGGGCGGAGGCCACCACAGCACCGCTGTAGTTGGAACCGGCGCCGCCGGTCCCCAGGGTGCCCAGCGTACCCGCCAGATAGTTGCCGGTGGCATCCAGGGTGGCCAGGACGGTGCCGCCGGTGATGCCGGCGACGCCGCTGACCGTCAGGCCGTGGTCCACGGTGACACCCAGGGTGCCCGCCGTCTGGTTGTAGGCACCCGTGACGCTGGTGCCGCCGGCCAACGCCAAATAGGCGCCGGTATTGACCACGGTCGCTGCCCGCACGCTGTCGTTCAGCAGGACATTGCCGCCGGCCAGCACCAGGTTGCCGCCGGCAATGCTGAGGGCGCCTTGGCTGCCCAGGGTAGCCCCGGTGAAGATGCCCATCACCGTGCCGCTGCCGCCGGTGACGGTCAGGTCGCCCGAGGTGGCCACGTCGCCCTTGATGATGCCGGCATTGGCCAGCAGGCCGATGGTGCCCGCGGAAATGCCCATGCTGCCGCCGGCGATGGTGCCCTGGTTGATGAGGGTGCCCAGGATGCCGGCATCCACACCCACCACGCCACCGCCGACCACGCCCAGACTGGTGATGGACAGC
This sequence comes from Nitrospirillum guaranorum, assembly GCF_034653275.1. NCBI lineage: Bacteria > Pseudomonadati > Pseudomonadota > Alphaproteobacteria > Rhodospirillales > Azospirillaceae > Nitrospirillum > Nitrospirillum guaranorum. The sequence goes on from NZ_JAYEES010000001.1 coordinate 1,337,553, forward strand.
AGGCCGATGGCGCCGGCGCCGCCGATGCCGGCGTTGGTGGTGCCGAGGATGGTGCCGCTATTGATCAGGATACCAATGGAACCGGCATTCTCGATGCCGCTGGCGGCACCGCTGATCAGACCGCCAACATTGTTGACGACGGTGCCAAGTCCGCCCGTCTGCTCCACATGGATCCGGGTGGCAATGCTGCCGCTGTTGGACAGCAGGCCTAGCGTGCCGCTGACATCGAACGTGCCGCCGATGGTGCCGCCGTTGATCAGCGTATCGATGACGCCGTCCGCGAGCAGGCCGCCCAGGGTGCCATCGTTGGCCAGCGTATGGATGAGGCCGGTGTTATGGAGGCCGACCCCGCCGCCAGTGATGGTGCCGCTGTTCAACAGCGTGCCGATGGTGCCCAGGTTGGCGACGGCGGTGCTGCCGACGCTGCTGATCACGCCGCTGGCGTTGACCAGGGTGCCCAGGGTGCCTGTCTGGGCCACATAGACGGCGGCGCCGTTCTGGACGCTGAGCGTCCCGGTGTTGCCCAGGCTGGCGTAGGTGCCGCCGATATAGTCGTTCCGCGCCACCCCCACCAGGGCGGTGCCGGCGATGGCACCGCTGAGGGTCAGGCCGATGGCGTCATCGGTCACCACCACGCCGGCGTAGTCGGAGCCGGCACCGCCGGCAACCAGTGTCCCCACCGTGCCGGCCTGCAGGTAATTGCCGGCGGCGGCACCGATCAGCTGCACCTGCCCGTTGGTCAGGCTGGCGCTGCCGCTGGCGGACAGCTCACCGGCGCCTGTCACCAGGACCAGGGTGCCGCCCGTCTGGGCATAGTTGCCGGTGACGCTGACGGCGCCGGTCAGGGTCAGGTCGGCGCCGATGTTCCGTACCGTGTTGCCGCCGACATTGACGCTGTCGTTCAGCAGCACGTCGCCGGACGCGAAGATGACGTTGCCCAGGGTGTTGGTGATGATGCCCTGGTTGGTCAGGGCGGCACCGGTGAAGGTGCCGGTCCCAATGGTGGTATTGCCCAGAGTGCCACCCGTGATGGTCAGGTTGGGCGTGGCCGTGGCGTTGTTGATGATGTTGCCGGCGATGGTGCCGCCGTTGGCCAGTGCGAAGAACTGGCCTTGGGCGCCGATGCTCAGCGCGGTGGCGCCACTGATCACACCGCTGTTGAAGTTGAGGATGGATCCCAGCGTGCCGCCGTCCCGCACCTGGACGCCGCCGCTGATCCGCCCGATATTGCCCAGCGCGAACACCGAACCACCGCCGCTGATGGCGACAGTGGCGATGCTGCCGTCATTCAGGGCGAACATGACGCTGCCGCCGTCCACCGCCAGGCCGGCCGTCTGGCCCGCCAGGGTGCCGTGGTTGCCGAGGAAGGTGATGGCGCCGCCGCTGTTGCGCAGGCCATAGGCGCCGCCGGCGATCGTCCCGTCGTTCAGCAGCGCGCCGATGGTGCCGAAATTGCGCAGGCCGGCGTTCTGACCCACCAGCGAGGTGCTGTTGGTCAGCGTGCCGCTTATGGACGCGGTGGAGGCGACATACAACGCCGTGCTGGCGTTGCTGACGGCATTGGTGATGGACAGCGCGGCCAATGTGCCGCCGACATAGTCGTTCAGCGCCACGGCCTGCAGGGCGTTGTTCGTCACTGTGCCGCCCAGGCCGAAGCCGGTCACCGTGTCGGTGATGCCGAGGCCGCTATAGTCGGACCCCGCCCCACCCTGCACCAGGGTGCCAAAGATGCTGCCGGCCATATAGTTGCCGGTGGCAGAGAAACCGGTAACGGTGGCGCCGCCGCCTGCGAACCGAGCCGCCCCGGTGACCGACAGCAGGTCGCTGCCGATACCCACCCGCAGGCCGCCGCCCGTCTGGCTGTAATCGCCGGTGACGGCCACGGTGCCGCCCAGGGTCACGGCGGCGGCGCTGTTCACCAGGGTGTGGCCGGTCACATCGACGGCATCGGCCAGGCGCACATTGCCGGACGCGAGCACCACGTTGGACAGGGTGTTGATCAGGGTGCCACCGGTGAAGGTGCCCACCGTGCCGCCGGCCCCGCCGGTGATGGATAGGTCGATGGCTGACAGGTTGCGGACGTTGCCGGCCAGCGTGCCGGTGTTGGAAAGATTGCCCAGGCTGCCGGTGGCCGCGATGTAGACGGCCGTCGCGGCCGACAGGCTGCCGCTGTTGCTCAGCGTGGCATAGGCGCCGCCGATATAGTCATTGCCACCCACGAACAGCAGGGTGCCGCCGCTGGACGCGCCACTGCCCACCAGACCGGTCAAGGCGGAGACCACGCTGGCGCCGTAGCCGGACCCGTTGGCGCCGGCCGCCAGGGTGCCCAGCGTACCCGCCAGATAGTTGCCGGTGGCGGCCAGGGAGGCCAGGACCGTGCCGCCGGTGATGTTGGCGACGCCGCTGGCCGTCAGGCCGTTGTTCACCGTGACGCCCAGGGTGCCGACCGTCTGGCTGTAGCCGCCCGCGACGCTGACGGCGCCGGCCAACTGAAGGTTGGCGCCGCTGTTGATCAGGGTGTGGCCGCTGACGACGACGTTGTCGTTCAGCAGGATGTTACCACCCGCCATCACCACATTGCCGCTGGTGACGGTGATGGTGCCCCGGTTGGTCACGGTGGCGCCACTGAAGGTGCCCGCCACCGTGCCGGTGCCGCCGGTGATGGTCAGGGTGCCGGACGTGGCCTGGATGTCGCCCAGGATCGTGCCGCTGTTGTTCAGCAAGTCCGGCTGGCTGGTGAGGGACAGGGCGTTGGCGCCACTGATCAGGCCGCTGTTCAGGATGGTGCCGAAGGAACCGGACAGGGCCGTGCCGCCGGCACCGGTGGCCTGGATGGTGCCACTGTTGATCACCGTGCCCGCGGCGTTGGAGAAAAAGACGCCGTACTGGGCGCCGCTGATCAAACCTCGGTTGACCAGGGTGCCCAGGGAGCCGGCGTTCCCGATGCCGCTGGCGGCGCCGCTGATCACGCCGCCGATGCTGTTGATGAAGGTGCCGATTCCCCCGGTCTGCTCCACATAAATCCGCGTGCCGATGGTGCCGCTGTTGGACAGCAGGCCCAGCGTACCCCTGACATCGAACGCGCCGCCGATGGTGCCGCTGTTAACCGCCATGTCGATGACGCCGTCCGCGAACAGGCCGCCCAGGGTGCCGTCGTTGGTCAGCGTATGGATGAGGCCGGTGTTGTAAAGGCCGACCCGGCCGCCGGTGATGGTGCCGCTGTTCGACAGCGTGCCGATGGTGCCCAGGTTGGCGACGGCGGTGCTGCCGACGCTGCTGATCACGCCGCCGGTGTTGGCCAAGGTGCCCAGGGTGCCTGTCTGCGCCACATAGACGGCGGCGCCGTTCTGGACGCTGAGCGTCCCGGTGTTGCCCAGGCTGGCGTAGGTGCCGCCGATGTAGTCGTTCCGCACGACGGCGATCAGGTTTTTGCCGATGGTGACGCCGGCCAGGCTGAGACCGGCGCCATCGCCGCTGAGCGTCACGTCGGCGTAGTCCGACCCGGCGCCGCCGGTCACCAGGGTTCCCACTGTGCCGCCCTGGAAATAATTGTTGGTGGCGGCCCCCACCAGTTGCACCTGCCCGTTGGTCAGGCTGGCGCTGCCGCTGACCGCCAGCAGGCCGCCGCCGACCGCCACGCCCAGGCTGCCCCCCATCTGGATGTAGTCGCCGGTGATGTTGACGGTGTTGGCGACCGTGATGCCGGCGCCAATATTGCGCACGGCAAAGCCGTTGGTGGTGATGCTGTCATTCAACAGCAGGCCGCCGCCGGCGAAGACCACGTCGGCGTACCTGGTGGTGATGCGGCCCTGGTTGGTCAGGTTGACGCCGGTCAGAGTGCCGATGGTGCCGCCGGTGCCCCCAGCGATGGTGAGGACGGCCGCCAGCGTTCCCGGCCCCGCATTGGATGGGTCGAAGTTGTTGTAGATGTCGCCGGCGATGGTGCCGCTGTTGACCAGCAGGTCCACCTGGCTGCCCACGAAAATGTCCAGGGCGGTACCGCCCTTGATCAACCCGGCGTTGACGATGGTGTCGATTTTCCCGCCGTTGAAGATGCCAACGCCGAAACCGGGGCCGGTGATGGTGCCGGAATTGGCCAGGCGGGCGATGGTTCCGGAATCAGCCAGGGCGAAGGTCGCGCCACTGCTGATCGTGCCACCGTTGTCCAGAAGGCCGACGGTGCGGTCGTTATAGAAGCCCACCCCGTTGGTGGACATCAGGGTGCCGCTGTTGGTCAGGGTGTTGATGGTGCCGTAGTTGCGCAGGGCGACGTTGGTCCCGCCACCGATCAACCCGCTGTTGGTCAACGTGTCGATGGCGCCGCTGTTGATCATGTCCGACCGGACGGCGGTGATGCTCCCGCTGTTGCCGAAGGTGCCGATGCTGCCGCTGTTATTGACGGCGAGCCCGGAGGTCACGGTGGCGGCGATGGTGCCGCTGTTGGTCAGCCGGGTGATGTTGCCGCTGTTATAGAGTCCGTAGGACTGCCCCAGGATCGTCCCGCTGTTGTTGATCGAGCCGATGGGGCTCACGGTGCCATTAAGGTATAAAGCCGTCTTGCCGCTGATCAGGCCCGGGGTCTGGTTGTCGATAGCGCCGATGGAGTTGAAATTGGAACCGATGATGGCGGTCCGGGCGGAAATGGTACCGCGGTTGAGCAAGGTGCCGATGCTGCCGACACCGATGCCGATGGTATCGCTGTCGATCACACCGCTGTTGTCCAGCAGGCCGATACCCCGGTTGTTGGGGGACGAGATGCCAACGGCGGTGCCGGTCAGCGTGCCGCTGTTGACCAAGGTGCCCAGCGCGCCGTTCAGATAAAAGGCGGTGCGGCCCGTGGCGGTGCCCGTATTGCCGACGCTGCCGATATTGCTGTTGATGTAATAGTTGCCGGCCACGGCCACCAGGTTGGCGCCGGCCGTCCCGATGCTGGCCGTCACGCCGCCCAGCGTCCCGACGAGGGTGCCGGTCAGGCTGGAATAGGTGCCGCTGGCGGCGGAAACCAGGGTGGTGAGAACATCGCCCAGTAGATAGGTGTTGGCGTAGCTGAAGGCCACGGTGCCAATCACCGCGGCACCGGTGATACTGGCGGTACCGCTGACGACCAGGCCACCGCCGGCCCCCAGCACCAGCGTGCCGCCGGTCTGCGCGTAGTCGCCAGTCACGCCGATGTTGCCGGGTACGGTCAGGGTGGCGCCCGCATTGACCAGGGTGTGGCCGCTGACGTTCACGCCTTCGCCCAGGCGCAGGCCGCCGGACAGCACCAGGTTGGCAAGGGTGTTGATGATGGTGCCGCCGGTCAGCACGCCCACCGTGCCGGCCGTCCCGCCCATGATGGACAGGTCGTGGGCCGACAGGTTCAGGATGGTACCCGACAGGGTGCCGGTGTTGACCAGCTGGCCCAGGCTGCCGGTGGCGGCGATGTAGACCACCGTGGCGCCCGACAGGCTGCCGCCGTTGGTCAGCGTGGCCAGGGTGTCGCCAACATAGTCGCTCTGCGCCATCAGCAGCAGATTGGTGCCGTCATTCCCGCCGGCGAGGGTGATGCCCGTCTGGGGCGCCACCGTTATGGAGGCGCCGGTGTAATCGGAACCGGCGCCGCCCACCACCACCGTGGTCGGGGCGCCCACCACGTAGTTGGCCTGCGTCGGCAGGCTGCTCAAGCTGACCCGGGCGCCGGTCAGGCTGGCCGCACCGCTGACGAGCAGTTGGGCGCCGTTGGACAGGCTCAGGCTGCCGCCCGTCTGGGCATAGTCACCGGTGATGCGAACGGTATTGGCCAGCGTGATGCCGGCGCCGGTGTTCAGCACCGTATGGCCGGCGGCATCGATAGCATCGTTCAGCAACAGGGCGCCGCTGGTGAAGACCACGTTGCTGAAGGTGTTGCTGATGGTGCCTTGGCTGTTGGCGGCGTAACCAGTGAAGGTGCCGATGGTGCCGCCGCTGCCGCCCGCGATGGTCAGGCCGCCATAGGAGAAGCTGTCGTTCAGGGTGCCGTTGACGATGTTGCCGGCGATCAGGCCCGTGTTCACCAGCGTGCCGATGCTGCCGCCGAAGACCAGCGCCACGGCCTCGGGCGCCAGGATGGTGCCGCTGTTGACCACCGTACCCATGGTGAACTGCGATTGCAGGATGCCATATTGGTTGCCGGTGCCGCCGCTGACGGTGATCAACCCGCTGTTCAGCACCGCGGCAACGGTCCCGACGTTGTAGATGCCGACGCCGCCGGCGGTGGCCGCGATGGTGCCGCTGTTGCTGACCGTTGCGACGGTGGCGTTGTTGACGATGCCGAAGCCGCTGCCGCCCACGGCGATCAGACCACCGTTGGACAGCAAGGTGGCGGCGCGGCTTTGGCTCAGGATGCCGACGTGCGCCAGAATGGTGCCGGTGTTGGACACCGTGCCGATGGTGGCGGCGGTGCCCAGGCGGATGCCGAACTGGGTGGTGGCGGCGCTCACGCGCGCATCGATCAACCCGTCGTTGACCAGCCTGCCGATGGTGGCGGCCCGCACATCTATCCCCGCCCCCACGGTACCGGCGGTAAGGTGTCCCCGGTTGACCAGCGTGCCGATGGAAGCGCCATCGGCGACATAGGCCGCGATGCCGCCGGTATCCACGGTACCGGTCAGCGTCAGGCTGGCGGCATTGGCGCCGATGTAGTCGCTGGAGGCCACCGCCAGCAGGTTGGCCCCGTCGGTGCCCAGGGTAGCCGTCAACGGGCCGAGGCCGCTGTCCACCGTGCCGCTCAGGCCGGTGTAGGCGCCGCTGGCCGCGGACACCAGGGTCGACAGCGCGTCGCCCACCAGGTATGTCGCGCCCGCCGACGGGGTGGACAGCGTGGCGATGACGCTGCCGCCCGTCATGGCGGCCGCGCCGCTGACCACCAGTTCCGCGCCCGGCTGCAGCATTAGGGTGCCCGCCGTCTGCGTGTAGTTGCCGGTGACGCCGACCACGCTGGCCAGGGTCACGGATGCGCCGCTGTTGGTCAAGGTGTGGCCGCTGACGTCGACCGCATCGTCCAGCAGAAGGCTGCCGCCGCTGAGCACCACCTCGCTGAGGCTGTTGGCGAGGGTGCCGCCCGTCAGCGTGCCCACCACGCCGCCCGCGCCGCCACTGATGGACAGGGTATTGGCCGAGAGGTTCCGGATGTCGCCGGTCAGCGTGCCGATGTTGACCAGCTGGCCCAGGCTGCCGGTGGCGGCGATGTAGACCACCGTGGCGCCCGACAGGCTGCCGCTGTTGGTCAGCGTGGCCAGCGTGCCGCCGATATAGTCGTTGCTGGCGATCAGCAGCAGGTTCTGGCCGTCGTTGCCGCCGGTGACGGCAGCCCCGGTCAGAGGGGCGATGGAAATGGTGGCGCCGGTGTAGTCAGACCCCGTGCCCCCGGCCACCAGGGTGGTGGGCGATCCCACCACGTAGTTAGCGGTGGCGGGCAGGCCGGTCACGCCGACCTGGGCGTTGGTCAGGCTGGCGCTGTCGCTGACCAGCAATTGCGCGCCGCTGGCCAGCGTCAGGCCGCCGCCCGTCTGGGCATAGGCGCCGGTGAGGGTGACGGTGTTGACCAAGGTGACGCCGGCGCCATTGTTCAGCACCGTGTGGCCGCTGGCGTTGATGCTGTCGTTCAGCAGCAGGCTGCCGCCCGCGAAGACCAGATTGCTCTTGGTGTTGCTGATCGTGCCCTGGCTGTTGGTCGCATAGCCGGTAAAGGTGCCGACCGTGCCGGCCGTGCCGCCCACGATGGTCAGGTTGCCGTAGACGAAGCTGTCGTTGCCGTTGACCACGTCGCCGGCGACCAGGCCGGAATTGACGAAGCTGCCGGAGATGGACGCGCCCAGCGCCAGCATGACAGCGGTGTTGGCGACGATGGTGCCGCTGTTGACGAGGGTGTCCAGGGGCCAGAACTGCACCCGCACGCCCGTGCCGGCACCCATGGCGATAAGGCCGCTGTTGCGGATCGTGTTGATGAAGCCGGCATCATAGATGCCGATACCGCCGTTGCCGCTGACGATGGTGCCACTGTTGACGATGGTGGGCAGGGTGGCGGCGGTGTAGATGCCGTAGCCCTGGTTGCCGGTGAGCGAGATCGTGCCGCTGTTGGACACCAGGCTGACGGAATTGCTTTCGTCCCAGATGCCGAGGAAGCCGACGATGGTGCCGGTGTTGGACACGGTGCCGACCGTGGCGCCGCTGGTCAGGTGAATGCCGGCCTGGGTGGTGCCGACGGCGATGGATGAGACGTCGACCAGCCCGGCGTTGACCAGAGCGCCGATGGTGGCGCTGCCCACCTGGATGCCGATGCTGCCGGCGATCAGGGTGTCGGCGTTGACCAGGGTGCCGATGCTGACGCCGTCGGCGACATACGCGGCGAAGGTGCCGGCGGTGACCGTGCCGGTCAGCGTCAGGTTGGCAGTGCTGGCGCCGATATAGTCGTTGGTGGCCTGGGCCACCAGATTGCCGCCGATGGTGCCGCCGCCGATGGAAAGGTTGGCGATACCGCCAATGACGCTGACGTTCACGCCTGAATAGGTGCCGCTGCTGGCGGCGACCAGCGTGGACAGCGCCTGGCCCGCCAGGTAGGTGGCACCAGTGGGCACGCCGGACAGGCTGGCGGTGACGGACCCACCCGTCATGCTGGCCGCGCCGCTGACCGCCAACTGGCCGCTGGCGCCCAAGACCAGTGTGCCGGCGGTCTGGCTGTAGTCGCCGGTGACGTTGACCAGGGTAGTCAGCGTGACGGAGGCGCCGGTGTTGAACAGGGTGTGGCCACCGACGTTCACGGCATCGTTCAGCAGGATACGGCCGCCGGCCATCACCACGTTGCTCAAGGTGTTGGTGATGGTGCCCTGGCTGCCGCCGAGGCCCGTATAGGTGCCCAAGGCGGTGCCGGTCAGGACAAGGTCGCGGGTGCCGTTGTTGATGATGGCGTTGACGATGGTGCCGTTGTTGCTGATCGTCCCGAGCGTGCTGTCGCCGGAAATGGAGACGGCGTAGCCGGTGCCGCTGATCACACCGTTGTTGCGCAGGGTGCCGATGGTCGACCCGTTGGTGAGCAGGATGCCACCCACGCCGGTCGCGAGGGTGCCGTTTTCGACAAACGGCGTGATTGTGGCGCCTTGCAGCCAGACGGCGACCGTGCCGGATCCTGCCAAGGTCGTGCCGGAAAGGGTCCAGCCATTGGTGAAGTTGCCGCTGAAGGTGGTGTAGGCGTCGATGGCCCGTGCCGGCCGGGAAGCCGCCATCCCGACGGCCACCACCGCCAGCGAGGAGCCAGCCAGAAAAACTCTCCGGGCGCGAGCGAGCCGCAGCCGGTGGTTATGTTGTATCTCTTGCGGACAGGTGTCAGCCCCGCCAGCCCCTCGCAGCCCCATCCCTGCCCCCACACTTTTTTGCTCGCCCCCGCAGAAAATCGCCGCCTTAAACTATCGGCCCAGATCCGCTAATAGGCTGGTTTAACTTAAAAATCCAAATAGGCTCTTCCTGACTCCTGGCACAAACCCATGTATTATTCTTATGTAATATAGATTAGTACCATAGATGAAATCTTGAGCTTGACCAATAACACCTTCCGCATACGCATTCAGACCACTACCATGAGGACTGTGTTGAAGGTTCAGCCCTCATGGATCAGCACACTACTATCCGTCATGTGAGACGGCGCCGTGCCGAACACACCCCAGGCCAGCACCATGCCCAGGGCCCACCCGCGCGCGGGTGGGGTGGGCTGAACCAATTGGTTAAGCTGCTCGGATGACCACACTCATCCAGCGCCTCCTTACGGGAAATCGGGTTGTTTATTCCGCTCCGGAGCCCTGCGGATGCCGCGGCAAGGCGCACCGGTGGCGGGCATCCATAGTCAGGCGCGCGCGCCGCCGAAACCGATAGGCGCCAGCCCGCCGTTGCCGTCAGACCGACGACCTTCCCGTTCTCTTCACCTAATCATCCCCACCCTCCTTCGACGCAGGCGCAAGGGACAGATGAAATCAGACGCGGCGTCAGAGACTGAGTTCGCAGTACCAGCACCAGCCGCCGGAAGCGCCATCCAACTCCTCGTCCGACAAGTCGGTCGGACGGGCGGGAAGCACCAGAGTGTAGCTAGCCTCGGTGTTCTCCACGACCGACAGGCGGAGTCCCGCGGGAACGTCGACCCCTTCCGCCGCCAGCACCGCAGCCGGATCAGCCAGCAGCCGCACCTTGAAACCCTCATCCGCCCAGGCCTTGGCAATGACCCGGCCGGCGACCTTGGCATTTTCTTCATTCAGCATTTGCCCATTCCCTTTTGGCTCAAACACTCCAGCAGCAATAACCCCCTCATTTCGCACCCCCGGAATTATCCAGGTCTTCATCGGGCGGATCTGCCAGGCGGGTAGCGCCAGGGCCCGAACGGCGTCGGAATCGGCCAACGACCGCGCCCTGAGCCCTTCATTGGTCCAAGCCTTGGCGATGATCCGGCCCGCCGCCTTCGCGTTCTTTTCGTTCGTCACATCCAACCACCTTGAGATTGGTCAAAGTGATTGCAAACATGCCGGAAGAATGTGGAACCTGCGGTCAGGCATACGGTGGTTGATGGTCAACCTGCCGCATGTCCTGTTCGCCGATCTCGCGTGAGAGTAATTACGGGCCGAGAACCTGTCTGTAGAACAAACGCGCCACAGCGGTAGTCGCCCTTCCTGGCGCTTCTCCCATGACCATCGATCCCCATACGGGGCGGGCCATCCGATGATAAATAATCGGATTGAAGGACATATAATGGCATCGATTGGACTAGTATAACAGAGGCAGGAATACGGCAAGGAGATGCCGCACCTAATCGGCGCCAGTCTTGGACGTCATTTCGTTTTCTGCCAGTTATAATGTTAAACGGCTTGAAGCCCGGACGCCGATCAGTGTGGTATCCATTTGAATTTATTGCAGTCAGCAGGGTCACCGGATTGAGCCGATTTACAGAAATGCTCTAGCCGCATTGGAAAGCCGCAGGTACCTGACCCCGGATGATGATTTCCTGAAGCGTGTGCACGCCCAGCTTCTCTCGCGCGCGCTCTCGATGCTTCTGGACTGTACGCGGGCTGATGTCGATGAGGCGGGCGATCTCCTTGCTGGTCAGGCCGGCCGCGACGTAGCGGACCACCTCCGCCTCGCGGGGCCCCAGGGCGTCCCAGGCCAGCGGCGGCGGCGGAGCAACGGGAGCGACCGCAGCGCTGGCATACGCGATCAGTTGCGCGGTGGAGGCCAGCCCCGCCTTGCGCATGATGTTGGAGCGGTGCTTTCGGATGGTCAGTTCCGACGCGCCCAGCGCAGCGGCGATCTGCGAACTGGTGAGACCTTGTCCGGTCAGGTCCAGGACTTGGCGTTCCCGGGCGGTATAGCGGTGCATGGCTGCTGGCTCATGGGTGGGTTGTCATCGCCGTGACGCCCCCCGCGCCAACGGCCCACACACCCTGCCAGCGACCGGAAGAATTCTTCCTTCTGTTATCCTTCTGGAATTTAACCTATTGAGATACATAAGGAATAGTCCAATAGACGACTTGCCTGCCCGGAAGAAAAACGGCCCGGGCTTGGGGAAGCCCGGGCCGCCATTCACGTCAGATCGACCGCCTTGGGGGCGGGTCGGTGATGCCACCGGTATTGGTTACCTCCGGATCCGACGACCTCAGCTTCACCGGAGTGACGGGATCGCCGAGCCCACTCAACACATGTTGGACGTTGAGGAAAACCTTGCCAACGGTGACATACCCGCAATTCTGCTGGTCATCATAAACGATGACATGATCGGGCCTGACCGTGGCTGGGTGGGTAGTCAAGTCCTCACAGCCGCCCACTGATTCAATATCGGGGGGGTCGAAGACGTACCGCCGGGCCGAGTCAACGTCGAGACGGAAAACTATTCGGCCGACGTGGCTCGGCACGCGTACGGAAAAATTACCTGCTGTGAGATCATTATAATACCAGACGTAATTATCCTTAGAAACTTCCTCTATTCGGACATTAATTTCTATTCTTCCAGGCGGGCATGTCATTTTCCTACTCCTTATTTCTGGTTAGGGATTCAAGATATTCAATATCTCGATAGCCAATACGATCGAGAAACTGGGCTGCCGCCCCGGCCAACCCTTCTTCGTCCCCAGCGCACCGGTTGGCGCGGACCCAAGGGTCGAGGATGCGGAAATCACTGCTTGAGGGGGCGATGCCTCGAAGGACGCCCGCCGCGTCCAGGCAGGCCTGCCTGGCGGCCACGCCGGCGCCCTGTCTCAGGGCGATCTCGGCATTGGCCAACAAGGTCTTGGAGAGAAGGATGGAGCGAAGCTTGTCCTGCCGGTCATGATCCACCGACGTCCGGGCAATGCCAGCGGCTTCGTTGACTTTCTGCTTTGCGGCCTCCAAGTCTCCCCCCGCCATCAAGGCGTAGCTGTGAAGCAGCAGGACTTCGGCCTTCTGGCGCTGCGCCAAATCGTCCGTTGGATTGACGTGGAGCAGCTGGTTGATCTTGACCTCAATGCCGAGAATGTCCGGTAACGCGTTTGAGACCCTCCCCAGGGCCAACTCCGCCCGCGCTTTCAGTAAAAGGATTTCTGTTCGGATGACCTGCCAACGGCGGTTCTCCGGCTCCTTGCGGAGGGCATCCTCAATTTGCTGCGCCGCCCGATCCAGGACGCCGAGCGCCAGTTCCGTCTTGCCTTGAGCCTGCAGGAGGGCACTCTTCAACCGGTCAGCGGTCGCCAGCCGGAACGCCCAAACCGGCGCATCGGGTTGACGGCGGCGCACATCGTCCAACACATCGCGCTGCTGATCATAAAGATCGGTCGCCGCCTCCAGCCGGCCTCGCTCAGCCTGCGCATCGGCCAGCAGGGAAAGGCTGTTTGCCAATTCCGCCAGCAGGGACACATTCTCCGGCTGGGCCGCCAGGGCCCGGTGCTTCAGCGCGATCGACGCGCTGAGATTGTCCGCAGCGGCATCCCCATTCCCTTCCCGCAATTGTACGGCGCTCAAGCTGCTGAGCGCATAGGACAATTCAATCCAGGCATCAGGCTCGCCGGGCTGGGCGTTCATCCGGCGCTGGGCGAAGCCTCGATATTGAATGAAACGACGCAATGTCTCGTCCAGGTTTCCCTGGTCCAGGGCAATCTGACCGAACCAGAAGGCGACCGTGCCCGAGACCTTCAGCGTCTCCGCATCCACCGCCCCTTCCGCCAAGTTGGCCTGCAGCAATGTCTCCGCCTGGGTCAGGGCCTTCAGCGCGGCATCGACATTGCCGCGGGAACGGTCCACATCCGCCAGGGTTTGCAGCGCCTTGGCCTGGCGCAGGCGGGCGGCGCCGGGGATGCGGCCGGGGTCGTCGGTGGTGAGGTAGCCCAGCGCCTTCTGCGCGACACCATCCAGCAGGTCCAGCCGGCCCAGGGGCCGCAACTTTTCCGCCAGATCATCCAGCATATAGTCGGCCAGGTCCTCCGCCTCGCGCAGGCGCAGGGCCGCCACCTTCTCCGCCCGGCTGGCGCGCAGGCCCAGGAAGGCGGCGACCAGGGCGATGGCGGCGACGCCGGCCAGGACACTCAGGCGCAGGCGATCCGCCCGCTTGGCGTGGCGGCCGGAGGCGGCGACCAGGGCCTGCACCTCGGCACCGACGGGCACGATGCCCTTGCCCACCAGATCCCGCGCCTCTTCCAGCGGCTTGCCCGGGCGCAGCAGGCGGTCGGCCCGGCGCCCTTCCGCCATCCACAGGCGGGCCAGCCCTTCCAGCTGGCTGCGGGCGCGCAGGGCCTGCCTGTGCTCGGCGATCCAGGCCACCGCCCGGGGCCACTGCCGCAGCAGCGCTTCATGCGCCACGCCGAAGACGGCCTGGGTTTCCGACACCCGGCTGACGAACAGCCGCGCATCCACAAGGGCCTGGACCAGGGCGCGCTCATCATCCGTCGCCAAGTCCGACCAGGGGGCCTGCAGGCCGCGCACCGTGTCATCGACGGCGCTGACGGCCACGATGACGGAGAAGATGCGGGACAGCGCCGCCCGGGCGCCGGCCGGCAGGCCCTCCAGCGTCGTCTCCGCGCGCTGGCCGATCGCCCCCTCGATGCCGCCCAGGCCGCGATAGGCCGCCAGGGTCAGCTCACGCGCCGGGCTGCGCAGCAGGTAGAGCTGCTGCAAGGTATACTGCAACAGCGGCAGGGCGTCCGGGCTGCTGGCCGCGGCGTCGCACAGCAGGTCGTCCAGACGCTCGTTACCATCCGGGTCGCCACCGAAACTGAGGCCGGCGATCTCGGCCGGCAGGCGGATCATCTGGCCGATTTCCGCCCGGCTGGGGGGTGCCAGGTCGAAATGGCCACCCGCCTCCTTGGCCGCCATCAACAGTGGCTCTTTCGCCACCTCGGGATAGAAGTCGTTGCGGCAGGCGGCGATGACCATGACCTGACCGCCCCGCGCCAGGCGATCGAGCGCCGTCAGGAACTGCCGCCGCTGTAAACCGCTGGCGAAGGCACCGCTGAACAGCGCCTCCAGCCGGTCGATGAACAGGATGAACCGGTCGCGGGCGGAAGCCACCACGCCCGATGGGATCACATCCCTGGCACCCTGCCCCTCTTCGATCAGGCTTTGGCCCAACTGCTCGGCGCCGCGGCCCGCGAACAGGGGCTCGCCATCCCGGTCCAGATCCAGCAGGGCGCCCCCCAGCGCCGTGGGCAGCGGCACCGCGCCGATGGTACCCAAATCCAGGACGGTGGCGCCCATGACTTGGCGGGCGTCCCCCTCGCGCGCCAGGGACGGCAGCAGGCCGGCCTGGACCAAGGAGGTCTTGCCGCTGCCGCTGGCGCCCAGGATGAGGACGAAGGCCCTGCCCGCCGCCGCCTGTCCCGCCAGGACATCGCGCAGGCGGGCGACCGCCGCGTCGCGCCCGAAGAACACTGACGCATGGGCCGCCCCGAAAGGCTCCAGGCCGACATAGGGGGATTCCCGCCCCCACGCTTCCGTCGCGGCATCCGTGTCCCGACGCGGCGCCAGGATCACCGGGGCGACGGTCCGATATCCACGTTTGCGGATATTCTCGATGTAGCGGGGTGCGGTCGCGCTGTCGCCCAAGGCCTTGCGCAGTTGCGCCACCGCCTTGTGCACCTGGTTCTCGCCCACGGCGATACCATCCCAGCACAGGTGCAGCAGGTCGTCGGCACTCAGAATCTTGCCGGGGTCCAGGCAGAGGGCCAATAGGACATCTATGGCCCGCGGCTCAACCTGCAACTGGGCTGCGGCGTCCTCACGCCACAGGACGCAAGCCTGGGCGTCCACCTGCCAGTCACCGAATTGAAAGCGCTTGACCTTCACGGGCAGACCCTTGCTGTCGTAGAAGACGGCCCCTTTTGTGGCCACATCAACTTTTCGGCGGGGCTTACGGCCGCTTCCCCTACCGTATTGGCGTGAGTATAGCCTCATATTACAACTGTCGCGACAAAACTATTCTAAAGTTGTAGCTCATTCGCGAATGTCTTTCCCGTTACACAGGCCTCGGTCTGCGACGCCGTCAGACCGCCGTCATCCAGCAAAAGCCACCATGCCCAGGGGCCCGCCCAAGCAGGGCGGCGGTGGGCTCGGTTTCCGCCTCGACCATGACCGCCCGTGTTCCCGCCGAATATTCCTCGCGGTACTGGATGGTAAGTTCCTGCAAGCGCATCCGCACATCGGACTCGTAGTTCGTTCCGGGGTGGGTGGTGAGCGACGCGCCGTGTGTGCGGCGCAGGTAGAGGAAGTCTTCCAGCACCACCGTGCGGAAGCCGGACGCCTGCGCGCGGATCACGAACTCCGTATCGGCGCCGCATGGCCAGGCGCGGAACGCGCCCAGCGCGTCCCAGACGTGCCGCTTGGCCACGAACTGGCCGTCCGTGCCCTTGCGCCTCTGGCCGTTCTCGGGCCGGTAATCCGGCAGCGCGGGCACGATGGACGTGGGCCGCAGGCTTTCGTCCGTGTACACGCTCCATGACAGGGTGAGGTCCGCGCCTTCCTCCAGCGCCTCGATATGCCGGCGCAGATAGTCGTCCAGCATCACGTCATCGGCATCGAAGCGGGCGATGAGGTCGCCCTCGGCGTACCGCATCAGGGTGTTGAAGGTGACGTAGGTGCCCCGATTGCGCCGCAGGTGCACCACCTGTGCGGCGGGATATGGCGCCGTCGCCAGGTAATCCAGGGTATCGTCGCAGCCATCGACGCCCAGCAGCACCTGCAGGCGCCAGCCATCCGGCAACGCCTGGGAAAATACCGCATCCAGGCAATCGCCCAGCCATCGGCGCGCGCGGAAGGCGGCGATCAGGACGGATACGGTTTTCATCACACGGCCCCCACCAGGGTTGGCGAGGCCAGCCGTTGCTGAAGGCCGTGCCGCAGGAAGGCGAACCATTCCGCCGTCGGTGCGTGCGTCGCGTAATAGGGCGTCAGATTCAGGTCGATGATGGTATGCCGCGTGCCGTCATGGATGACGTCCAGGCAGAAATAATCAAAAGGGTATCGCGCGACGAAGCCGGCCAGCTGCCGCCACATATCCGTGGGGAAGCCGCCATGGTCGCCGCCCACCGTGGCCAGCTGGCCGCGATCGATACAGACCCAGCGGTCGCCCGGCCGCTCCATCTCCTTCTTGATCAGGTCGGGGCTGTGGGCGCGGATGCAGACCAATGCGTCGCCGCAACCGTAAATGCGATAGATCGTGTCGTCGTGGGCGATGAAATTCTCGATGACCAGGTGGGGATTGTTCCACCAGTCGGGCGGAAGCTCGTCGCGGCGCAGCAGACGATAATCGTCCCACCCGCGAATGGGGCAGTCGGCGGGGGCGGAAAACTGGCCTTGCAGGAAGGCGGGCAGCGCCCGTTCCGCCTCACCGCCATAGTTCAGATCCGTCTTCACGAACAGGAACTGATCGTCCGGGCCGTCGGGGGCGGCGCGGGCGCTTCTCAGACCGGCATTCTCCAGCATGGTATGCAGGGTGCGCTTGCGCATGTCGGCCAGGCCGGCGTTGAGGACCTTGATGCCCCGCTGCGCCAATTTGCGCTCGAACACCGGGCGCTGGCGGGGAAACAAGGCCGCGTGCGACAGGCGGTGGTGAAACAGGACCGCGTCGATACGGGGCCCGCAGGCCGCGTCCAGCACGTCCCAGTCATCATCCCATTGCGCCGCGCAATGGGCGCCGGCGAGGTGGCTGATCAGGTAGCCGCGCCACGAGTCCCATTCATAGACCAGAAGATTGCTCAGTTTTTCCATGACACCCCTCCCTGGGGTCACCGTCGCCGGTCGACAAGCGTCGCCGTCTTGGCGGTCGTGGGGTCGATATGAAGATCGGCGAGGGTCACCGCACGCACGTAGGTCGTGTCGCCGCCCTCATCCTGTTTCATGTGCCGGCGCAGCCGTTCGGCAATGGCCGGCAGGATCGCCGGGTCGTCGCAGACCACATGCAGGCCCAGCCGGTCGCAGCCGTCCGCGCCGAACTCCAGCACCGCCTGCCAGGCGGCACAGCCCTCGGCCACGGCGGCGAAACCGCTGTCGTCGTGGGTGATCTCATAAAAGCGGAAGGTGCGCGGCCGGCGCCCCCTCACCTCCAGCATGCGCTGGCCACCGTGGGTCACGATACGGCCCACGTCACCCTGGCTGTAACGGAACAAGGGAAACCGTCGGCGCCAGGTGTTGGTCACCACGATCTCCCCGAAGCGGCTGGCGTCTGGGGCGATGATCTCCACCACGATTTGCGGGAGGGTGCTGAACACCCCCGGGGTGGCGGTGGCGTCGCTGACCGCCCAGATGCCGGTTTCCGCGGCACCGTACAGGGACCAGATGCGCTGTATGCCGAAGATGCGGGAGAGGCGCTCCCGCACGCTGTCGCGCATCAGTTCGCCCGCGTAGAGCAATTGCGGGATGCGGGGCGGCGGCTTGCCGGTTTCCTCGCACCAGTTGGCGAGCAGCGTCAGGATGGACGGCGTGCCCGCCAGATGGGTCGGCTGGAACATCTCCGCCGCCGCCAGCATGTCGCTGTGGGGTGATTGCGCGCTCATGGGCACGGTGGTGGCGTAGCAGCGCTCCAGCAAATCATCGACGATCGCCGCCGTGCGGTAGAGACCGGAATAGGCGAACAGGTTCAGCACCACCGAGTTGGGCGCGAACACCCCCCGGGCCAGCAGATGCTCGGCCAGCGCCTGACGCTGGGCGTGGTTCTCCGCGATATCGACGGGGAAGATCAGGGGCCCGCCGCCGGCGCTGCCGCCGGAGCGCACCAGGTAAATCCCCCGCTCTTCCCGCGCGGGGGAGAAGCCGTCCAGGGCCGCCAGCAAATCGCCCTTCTGGCACACGGGCGCGTCACGCCAATGTCCGCAATCCCGATAGAGGTGCCGCCAGAAGGGATGATGGCGCGCCCTTTCGAACGCATGGGCCATCATGCCGTCCGGTATGGCACCCTGGCCCCCTTCCTTGCCGATCCAGCCTGAGTCCGGGCTCATGCCGCCCTCCACAGCAATGGCAGGTCGATGTCGAAATGCGCCAGCAAGGCGCCATTGGCGCCGCAGAACGCGGCACGCTGGGCATCATCCGGCAGGCTTTCCATGGCGAAGGTCAGCCAGCGGCGTCCCAGCGTGCGGCACAGCCGGCGGTCGTCGGCATCGTCGCTATGGCGGAAGCGCTCAAGACTGGGCGGGATTTGCAGCTGGCGCCAATCCTCACACCGCCGGTGCGACAGGCTGTCCGGCAAAATCCGATAGCGGATCACCGGCTCCGCCAGCAAACCCACCGGGGCGGGGATGCCGCCACCCTTGGCGATGTCTTTGGCGACCCGGTACCAGAAGTCGATGTTCTCGTTGACGTGGCGGCCTTCCGCGAAGCGCGCGTCGCCGATGGCGCCACGGCGCACGGCCACGTTGCTGGCCCGCCCCATGAAAAAGTCCAGGTGGCTGGCGCTGGACGTCACACGGGGCAACCGGTGCAGCGTCCCGTCCAGCGGCACGACCTCATCCCGTAGGGCGCCCATGTCCGGGAAATAGTCGCCCTGGGCGGATGTCTCGAATCCCAGCACCAGCAGGTCCAGGGCGTGACCGCGCATGCAGCGCAGGATTTCGCTGCAGCAGTCGTCGCGCCAGTGGTCGTCGGCGTCCAGGAACGCCAGCACGGCGCCACCCGCACGTTCCAGGCCGCGGTTGCGCGCCGCGCTGGGCCCGCCATTGACAGGCAAGCGCAACAACTCCGTCCGGGCGACGCCCTGCCGGGCCAGGCGACGCAGGCCGCTTTCCGCCCGCGCGGCGCCGTCGTCGGTCGAAGCGTCATCCACCACGATCACCTCGTGGGGCAACTGCGTCTGCCGCGCCAGGGAGGCCAGGGCCTCGTCGATATAGTCTTGCTTGTTGTGCAGGGGAATGACGACCGAAAGGCTCATGGCGCCGCCTCGCACCGATAGAGCTTCCCCCGCTGCTGATGCAGGTTGATCACCGCGTCGTTAGAGCCGCGGAACATGCCGTTGCCGTAGCACACGGCGTCGCGGCACAGCAGCATGCCCACCATGTGAATGGGGTGGGCGAAATCCGGATCCACGAAGTCCAGCTGTTCCAGATAGGGTTGGAACATCAAGTGCGGCCAGTCGCGCCGCACCCGGTCCGCCCAATGCGTCTCACCACAGGCCGAGCGCACCAGCGCGCCGATACCGCGGCCGCCGCTGCTGGGCTTGGCGATCCAGTCCCCCTCGCCCCCCAACAACCGTTCGGCTTCCGCCGGCGAACGGGCGCAGACCGAGGTGATCAGGTGCGGGCGCAACCGCCGATACAGGTCCGCCGGCATGGCATCGCGCATGATGGCGTCGTCGGACAGCACCGTCAGCACGCGCTTGTCATGCACCAGGATCACGGTGCGCACGTCGTTGAAATAGGGGCCGTGGGCGATGAGATGGGCCAGGACATCGCGCGCCAGCATCGGCAGCTCGTTGCGGTCCAGTTGCAGGATCAGATGGTCCAGCCGGCGGCCATGGGCATGCAGCGCCCCGGCGCGTACACTCACGTCTTCCGGCCGGGCGGCGATGAAACCGACGCCGGCCTGCCGCAAATAATCGGACAGGCAATCGATCTCGCCGCTGGGTTCCTGGCCGTGCACCAGTGCCACGGTGCTCCCGGGCTCATAGGGCGCGCACAAGTCGTCCCAGAAATCCGCCTGGCCACCCGACCATGCGCGGCTAACCATCCAGCCGTTCAACGGATAGCGGGCGCCGATTTCACAAATGCGGGCCGTTCCGGCCCGGTCCAGGATGAAGTCGGGCCTGTACCAACCCACGCGATAGGGGGTGGGTGCCGCCAACCGCAGGATGTCTTCCAACTCCGGCGGAAGCGAATAGATCGTCCGGATGCGGGCGTCGAGGAAATACCGCTGCACCACCGCCCGCAAGGCCACGTCGAGCAAGCCGGCCAGCGTGCGCATCTGGTCGCGGTAGGCCGCCGGGAGAACGACCACGCGATCGGAACACACCTCCCCATGGCGCAACCCGCCGACCATGGGAAGCGGCGCCTTCACGCCCTGGGCGCCGTTGGTTTCCACCAAGATGGGGCGAAGGCCGTCATTCATCGCGGGGAAACAGAACCCGTAGGACCTCCGCCTTCCTGCTCAGGTATTGCGCCGCGATGCCATGCAGGTCGTAGTCGTCCCAGTTGACCTCGAACGCCCGCGCATAGTGGTCCAGGGTGTTCACCGCGTGGAAGAAGTGGTTCTTCTCGGTCCCGCCGCAATGAACGGCGATCCAGCGCAGCGGACGCGCGGTGTCCTCTTCACTATAGTGAAAGTGTTCAATCAGCCATTGCCGGAACAGCGGCAGGATGAACTCCACCTCGCCATGCGTGTAGATCTCGTGCACCAGCGTGGTCAGCAAGCCCAGCGCGATGTCGGGCTCACGCAAGGACATGTGGTCCTTCCAGGTTTTGAAATCTGTCGCGCTGCGGTCGATATAGCGGTTCTGCAACCAGGCGTCGTCGCCGACGATGTCGGTCGCCATGATGTGGAACATCTTGGAATGCAGGATCTTGTGCGTGACCGCCAAGTCTTCGTCGATGATACGGTGCAGGGAAACCAGGGACTGCAGCAGGTATTGCGGGTCCAGCACCGGTTCGCCGCGGTGCAGCTTCAGGGTCAGCCGGTTGCTGATGCCGGCCACGGTCATGGCGCTGTTGTTGGTCTGACTCCAACTCGCGAAGAACCGCCGCAGGATCTCGGGATCATGCCGGCGCGACGTCAGATCGCGAAAACCATGCTCAATGGTGGCGAACTCCACCTCGTTGTTGGCGAAGGCCCTCAGCAACGGGGCACGAAACGGGCCAGCCGGCATGTTCCGCAATACGGGCAGAATGTGATTTCTTAAGCTTTCCATATAAAATCCCCCAAAACATGGATGTCTTATGGCGCGAATGGGCTGACTTTTATTTTTAATATAGCTCACAAATACGCCATATCAGCGACACAAACACCCTGATGCGCTATTTTTATTACAGATGATAATCTGTACTGGGGGGATAATAGGCTTATTTATTATTTTATAAATGCCACGGAGTGCGTATCAACAGGATAGGCGGAATACACACCTCCGAGCGATGCGGGAAGCCCCAGCGGCCCAGCTTGGGTAGGCCGTCCCCAGGCAGGCGATCCCGTCCATGCCCTTGCCATGGAAAGCCCCCCTTCATGGAAAGCCACTTCATGGAAACGGTCGGGGCCGGGCCGCAGGGAAAGGATGAAGGGGCACTTGCCCCTAGAGTGCGCCCCTTGGGGTGGACAGTTTCAAGCCGCGGAAGGTGCCCCGCCAACAGCCTGTTGGCCTCGGAAGTCAGGAGGTTGGCTGCCCGGTGCCTTCCCCCGTGGCCGTGCTGAGCGCCCCCAACACCGCCTGCCCCAGAGCCAGCCCACCATCGTTGGCTGGTACCCGCTGGTGCGTCACCGGCCGGCCACCCATGGCGCGCACACGGGTCTGAAGTTCATCCAGGATGATGCGGTTCTGCATAACCCCGCCGGACAGTGCCACGAGGGATCCGGCGCCAGCGCCCTGGCGTGCCGCCGCCGCAACCACGGCCTCGGCGAAACCCATGTGGAAACGCGCGGCTATCAGCCCCGGCGCCTCCCCAGCACGGAGGTCGGCCAGCAGCGCCTCCCACAGCGGGAGCCATCCCACGACCACGGAATCACCCCCGCCCAGGGCCACCGGATAGGGCCGAACCGATGCCATATGGGGCCGTGCGAGGGCTTCCAGCGCCATCGCGGCCTGGGCCTCATGTCCGATACGCATCGGGTGGATGCCCAGTGCCGCCGCGACCGCGTCGAACAGTCTGCCGGCCGAGGAACAGGGCGGCACATTGGTGCCCGTTTCCAGCATGCGCTCCAGCACGGCCACCCGCGCATCCGGAGGCAGTTGGTTCAGAACGGGCGCGGCCTGGTGTCGCCAGGCGTCACCGAAGGCGTGGCGCAGCTGGGCGACCAGATTGCGCCAGGGCTCCCGCATCGCCGCCGCGCCGCCCGGCAGGGCCACGGGAGCAATGTGGGCGGCGCGCGTCACGCCGTGGTATCCCCCACGCAGGACTTCGCCGCCCCACAGCGTCCCGTCGATACCCAGGCCCAGGCCGTCCAGGATCAGGCCGAAAGCGCCCTCCCCACCTTTCGCCAACCCGATGCCGGCGTCGGCCAAGCACGCGGCCATGTGGGCATGATGGTGCCCGACACGCACCAGCCGTGCGCCGCACTCCCGGGCCAGCGTGGCGCCCAACGTGGTCGAGAGATAGTCCGGGTGGGCATCGACCGCGATGACCTCCGGCGTGAAATCAAACAGGTCGCGATAGAGGCGCACCATGGCCTGGTAATCATCCAAGGCGGCTGCGTTTTCCAGATCGCCGATGTGCTGGGACAGGATGGCCTGTCCCTGCCGCAACAAGCAGAAGGTGGCCTTCAATTCGCCGCCCATGGCCAAGGTGGGCGGCAGGCCATCAAACCCGGGCGGGAGGGACAATGGCGCCGGGGCGTACCCCCGGGCCCGCCGCAGGATGGTTGGCGCGCCACCGGTGGCGGCGACGACGCTGTCGTCCAGGCGGTTGAGGATGGCACGATCGTGCATCAGCCAGGCATCGGCCAGCCCGGCCAGGCGATCCCGCGCCTGCTCGTTGGTGGTCACCTGCGGCTCATCCGACCGGTTGCCCGAGGTCATCACCACGGGACCATGCAAGCGTGCCATCAGCAGGTGGTGCACCGGCGTATAGGGCAGCATGAAGCCCAAATGATCCTGGTCCGGCGCCAATCCATCCGGCAGCGGCGGGCCATCGGGCCACCTGGGCAAAAGTACGATGGGCGCCGCGGGCGACAGCAGCAGGGCGCGGGCCGTGTCGTCCAGTTGGCAATACCGCCCAACCTCGTCCACCGACCGGGCCATCATGGCAAAGGGCTTGGCGTCGCGCGCCTTGCGCCGCCGCAGTTCCGTCACCGCGTGGGGGTTGGCGGCGTCGCAGGCCAGGTGGAAGCCGCCGATGCCCTTGACGGCGACGATGCCGCCGACCCGCAGCAGCGCCGCGACCGCATCCAGCGGGTCCGTTCCCGCGTCCGGGGCAGGTTCCAGCCACAGCCGGGGGCCACAGGCGGGGCAGGCCGTCGGCTGGGCGTGGAAGCGGCGGTCGGCGGGGTTGGCGTATTCGGCGGCGCAGTCCGGGCACATCGGAAACGCCGCCATGGCGGTGTTGGCGCGGTCATAAGGAATGGCGCTGACGATGGACAGCCGGGGCCCGCAGTGGGTGCAGTTGCCGAAGGCGTAACCCTGGCGCCGGTCGGCGGGATCGAACAGTTCCGCCCGGCAGGCGGGACAGGTGGCGGCATCGGGCACGATGCCCGTCCGCACCGTTCCGGCGGCGCTGGCGGCAATGGTGAAGCCCAGGGGCGCCGGCCCGTCGTGCGGCCAAGTCTCGATGGTATGAATGCGCGCCAAGGGCGGCGCCTCGCCGCGCAGCCGGTCTTGGAAGCTGTCCAGCGCTGCGGGATGGCCCCAGACATGGATGATCACACCCTCGCCATCGTTGGCGACGCTGCCGGCGATGTCCAGCGCCCGCGCCAGGCGCCAGACATGGGGCCGGAACCCCACCCCCTGCACAAGGCCCCGCACGCGGATGCGACGCGCCGCCATCAATGCACCGTGCAGACCATGCACGGATCGAAGGAGCGGACGATGTGCTGCACGGCCACCGGCTCGGTCTCCCCCTCCCGCACGGGGGCGCCGCGCAGCGCTTGCTCCAAGGGCCCGGGCGTACCGGCGGCATCGCGGGGGGAGAAGTTCCAGGTGGTGGGGGCGATGATCTGGTAGTTGGCGATGCGCCCGCCCTGAATACTCACCCAATGGCCCAGCGAGCCCCGGGCGGCCTCCGTCAGGCCAGCCCCCTCACCCGCCGGCGGCAGGGGGGTATGGTCGATAAAGGGCGCCGCCGGATCGATGGCGCGCACCCAGCGCTCCATGGCCATGGTGACCAGCGCGGTCTCCAGCAGCCGCGCCACCACCCGTGCCTCCACCGTCGCCCCATCGCGCGCCACCAGGTCGCGCGGCAGCGGGTGCCCGGCGACCAGTTGGCGCGACAGGGCCCCCACCTCCGCCACCTCGCCCTCCAGGCGCGGCGCCTTGCACCAGGAATAGGCGTCATCCCGCGTGGCATCGGGCGGCATCCCCGGGTCGCGCGGGGACCGCGGCGCCCCGTCTGGGGCGGCCTGATACCAAGCGTGGCTGACATCCTCGGTGATGCGATCCACCGGCAGGACGCCACCGACGCCCCGCCTGAACAGGCCCCGCGGGAACAAGGGCCCATCCGATGACGGATAGGCGCCGAAACTCATGTGCCGCAGGTCGGTGCGGCCCAAGCGGTTCAGGCCCGTCGCCTGTGACAGCAGAAAAAAGCGGGCGAAATCACCCCGCACGGCCCTCGCCTCCGCCCAGGCGAGCAAGGCGTCGCGGGTCGACAAAGCCGCCACCGCCTCCAGCGCATCGGCGAACAGGACGCGTTCCAGGAAGCGGCGGAAGCCGGCCAGCAGGGCGCCCAGCCGCGCCAGTTCGGCCCGTGATACCGCGCGCGTTGATCCTCCGGGCTGGATCGCCAGAGTGTGGGGCCACTTACCGGCCAGGATGCCCAGCAGGTTCATCAATTCCGTCCGGGCGGGCAGGAAGTCCCGCGCGGCATCGCCCTTCACCGCCGCGAACCGCCCAGCCGCGTCGGCATGCCAAGGTTCGCCCGCGTAAACGGCGCGGGCGAAGTCCGGCATGAAAAACAGATAGAAGTGCGTCAGGTGGTCGGCGACGTTCTCGACCGCATGAATCAGGTTCACGGCCATGCCGCCATTGGCGGGCAGCGGCACGGAACCGGTCGCCGCCAGCGCGCGCGCCGCGGCCAGCGACTGGGACACCGAACAGATGCCGCAGATGCGCGGCGCGTAAACCAGCGCGTCCAACGCCGGCTTGCCCACCAGCATGGCCTCGAACCCGCGATAGAGTGGGGAGACGACACGGGCGCCGGCCACCACCCCGGCGCTGATGTCGAGGCGCACCTCCAGGTCCCCCTCGACGCGGTTGAACGGACCGACGATCAGGCGGCTCATGCGCTGTCCTTGCGCTTGTCATGGGGAAGAAGGCCAGGCGTGGACCGCGCGGCGTTGTCGCGCAGCCGCTTGGGCGTCGCCGCCTTGGACAGGGAGGCCAGCGCCACGAACCAGGCCTTGGGCATGTCCGTCGGCAGGCCGATGGGTATGCCGGCCACCTTGGGCGTGACGGCGAAGGCGTGGCCCGGCTCCTCGAACCCCGGCGCCGTGCAATTGATGCAGGCGTAGTTGCCGTCCAGGCAGGAGCCGCCGCCATTCCACGGCCGGATGTTGCAGTCCGCCCGCGCCTGGGTGCCCTTGCATCCCAGGTTCTCCATCATGCACCCCAGGTCGCCCGGCTGCTCGGCACTGGCCTTGAACTCATAGAATTCATTGCGGGCACAGCCGTGGTGGACCAGATGGGCGGTGTAGGCCAGCGGGCGCTCCCACTCATCCAGGTCGGTTGCGGTCAAGGTGCCCGCACCGATCTGCAGCAGGGTGTCGGTGAACCAGCCGGGATGGATGGGACAGCCGGCGATGTTGATGACCGGCAAGCCCCGGGCGGACCGGAAGTCCGCCCCCAGCAGGCCGCCGGCGCGGGTGCCGTCGTAGGCCAGGCCGCATGCCTCCACCTCGTTGCCGCCGGTGGCCGTGACGCCCCCGAAGGCGGCGCAGCTGCCCACGGCCACGACATAGCCGGCGCGGCTGGCGATGGCGGCGATCCAGTCGCGCATCGGCTTGCCCGTCCCGGCCATCAGGTGAAAGCGCCCGGTCCCAGCGGGCCCGTTGATGACCGATCCCTCCAGGCACAGGATATCCACCGGCGGCCCATCCCCGGCCGCGGCCTCCAGGATGGCCCGCGCCTCGCCGCCCGTCGCCTCGCTGAGGGACGGGTGCCACAGCAACTCGACATTGGCTGCGGCCAGCGCGGTCAGCAGATCCGGCTTCTCCGCCCCCAGGAGCGACAGGGTGCAGCCGCCGCAACCGCCGGATTGCAGCCACAACAGCCGCAGCGGGCGGGCGGGGTCAGATACCGCGGTCATCGACCGGCACCTTGAGGGTGAAGGTGGCGCCGCCCCCCTCCGCGTCCGCATAACTCAGGCTTCCCCCAACTTTTCCGCCATGTTGTAACTGACATACAGCCCCAGCCCCGTGCCGCTGCCGATGGGCTTGGTGGTGAAGAAGGGCTCGAAGATCTTGTTCTGGTTTTCCGGCGGCACGCCGGGGCCGTTGTCGCTGACCGTCAGCACGACCCAGCCATCCTGCTGCCCCGCCGCGATCCGGATGAGCGCCCCGTCGCGCCCCTCCACCGCGTCCACCGCGTTCTGCATGAGATTGACCAGAATCTGATGCAGTTGCCCCTTGCGGCCCACGATCTCCACCTGCGGCGGCAGGTCGAGCCGCAGTTCCGGCTTGGTGCGCTGGGCCTTGATCACCCAGTCGATGGCGGTGTGGATCAGGCGCACCAGGTTGAACGCTTCCGGCTCCTCCCGCTGGTTGGAGGAGAAGCGCCGCAGATCCTGCACGATATCGCGCACCCGCTCCGCCCCTTCCAGGGTGCCGTCCACCAGGGGACCGATGTCGGCCAGCACCTTGTCGATGCGCAGGCTGTCACGCAGCGCCGCCAGTTCCGCTGGCGGCTTGCCGGCGTCGATGGCGGCCAGATAACCGGTGATGGCGGCGCCGTAGCGCTTCAGCGCGTACATGTTGCCGAAGACGAAGCTGATGGGATTGTTGAGTTCGTGCGCCACCCCGGCCACTAGCCGGCCCAGCGCCGCCATCTTTTCCGAGGTCAGCAGCTGTTGCTGCGTCTGGCGCAGGCGCTGGTGGGCCTTGTCCAGGTCCCGATAGGCGCGCAGCAGTTCGCCGATGGGCCGGCCGGCCAGCACCATGCCGGCGTACCGGCCCCGGGCGTCGCGGCGGGGGGCGCCGTTGACGGACACGGCCGCCCGCTGGCCATCCGCGGCCAACAGGTGCCAGCTCTTGTCCTCGATCGGTTGCCCGTTGGCGAGGCAGGCCCGGATATCGGCATGGTCGGCGGGGTCGAACAGGTCCAGCAGGGGGGCAGCCAACAGGTCGCCCTCCTCCCGTCCCAAGGCCGTGGTCAGCGCGGCGTTGACCCGCAGCACCGCGCCGGCGGCATCGCAGACGATCAGCACGTCGTTCATGGCCCCCAGGACCGACTGCATGAAGTCGCGCGCCTGCTGCAGGCGCTGGTTCTGTTCCTCCAGCGCCACTTGCGAGGCCACAAGGTCGCTGTAGACCACATCCATGCGGCGGATGACGTCGATCCATAGCTGCTCGCCCTCGCCATCCGCGTCGGGCGGCGCGTCGCCGAATGGCAGCGTGTCGTGGCTGCCCATGGCTCAGCCCCCCGCCATGCGCTTGGATGCCGCAGGGGGCGCCAAAGGGTGGACATTCTCCAGCCCATAGCGTTCCAGCTTGGCGCGCAACCCCACGCGCGACAGCCCCAGTTCCCGCGCCGCCTGGCTCTTGTTCCAGCGGTGGCGGATCAGCGTCTCGCGGATGATGCGCGCCTCCATGGCGCTGACCCGCTCGCGCAGGTCGCCGGCCAGGCCGGCGATATCGGTGAAATCGTCCTCGCGGGGCCCGGCCCCCTGCGGCTCCGCCCGCAGGATGTGGGGGGACAGCAAATCCGCCTCAAGTCGCCGCCCCTCGGTACCGCGTACCACCAGGCGCTGCACCTCGTTCTGCAGTTCGCGGACATTGCCAGGCCAGTCGTAGCGGGCCAGACAGTCCAGCGCCTCCGGCGAAATGCCGGGCACACGCTTGCCCATCTGCGCCATGGCCCGGTCCAGCAGCGCCCCCACCAGCAGCGGCAGGTCGCCCTTGCGGTCTTTCAGGTCGGGCAAGCGGATGATCATCCCGGCCAGGCGGTAGAACAGGTCGGCGCGGAAGCGCTTGGCCCGCACCTCCTCCTCCAAATCCTTGTTGGTCGCGGCGATCACCCGCACGTCCACCTTGCGGGTGCGGGAACCGCCCAGCGGCCGTATCTCCCCTTCCTGCAGCACGCGCAGCAGCTTGACCTGGAAGGCGGGGGAGACCTCGCCGATCTCATCCAGGAAGACGGTGCCGCCGTCCGCCCGTTCGAACAGGCCGACATGGTCCTCGATGGCGCCGGTGAACGCGCCCTTCTTATGCCCAAACAGCTCGCTCTCCAGCAGTTCGTCGGGCAAGGCGCCGCAGTTCTCCACCACGAAAGGCTGGTTCCAGCGCAGGGAACCATAATGCAGGGCGCGCGCCGCCAGCTCCTTGCCCGTGCCGGAGGAACCGAACAGCAGGACCGGCACGTCGAAGGGCGCCACCTGGGCCAGGCTGCCGCACACCACATCCATGGGGCTGCCCTTGGCGCGGACGATGCCGTCGTCGAAGCTGTAGGCGCGGCGCAGCTTCTCCTTCCGCTCCCCCACCACGCGGGACGCGGCGGCCGGCAGCATTTTCATCTCGACCGCCAGCAGCTCGTTCTGCCGCTGCAACGTGTAGAGGCGGCAGGCCCCCTTCAGCGTCAACAGCAGGTTCTCGGGGTGCCAGGGTTTGGTGATGTACTGGAAAATGCCCGCCTGGTTGATGCCGTCGATGATGTCGTGAGCGTCCGTGTAGCCGGAGATGATCATGCGGACCACATCGGGCCACCGCTCCTTCACCTCCGTCAGGAACTCCACGCCGGTGCGGTCCGGCATCCGCTGGTCGCACAGCACCACCTGCACCAGATTGTCGGCCAAGCGCCGCTCGGCCTCGACGGTGCTGGCGGCGGTCAGCACGTCGAAATCCTCCTCCAGGATGCGCCGCAGCGATTCCAGGGAGCGCAGCTCGTCATCGACGATCAGGATGGTGGGCAGATCGGTGGAAGACTCGGCCATCGCTCCTCTCCGCTAGCAGATGCGCGGCAGCTGTTCGCCCGACAGCCAATCGACCACGCGCTGGCCGCCGATGGCGGTCGTCATGCGGACGAAACCGGGCCGGTCCACGGTAACATGACCGATCCGCGCCGCGTCACGGCCTTCCGCATGGTTGCGCATCACGGCCAGCAGGGTCTCCGCATCCTCCGGCTCGCAGACGCAGACCAGCTTGCCCTCGTTGGCGACGTTGAGGGGATCGAGGCCCAGCAGTTCGCAGGCCGCCGCCACCTCGGGCCGGACCGGAATGGCCCGCTCATCCAGCAGCATGCCCACGCCGGCGGCGTTGGTCAGCTCGTTCAGCGTGGCGGAGAGGCCGCCCCGGGTGGGGTCGCGCAGGATAGCGATGCCCGGGACGGCCGCGATCATATCGGCCACCATGCGGTGGAGGGCGGTGCTGTCGGACCTGATTTCGGTACCGAATTCCAGGCCCTGGCGCCTGGACAGGATGGCGATGCCATGGTCGCCGATGGGGCCCGACAGCAGGATGGCCTGTCCCGGGCGCAGGCGGCGCGGGCTGATGTCGACGGCCGAAGGCACCACGCCGACACCGCTGGTGGTGATGAAGACGCCGTCGCCCTTGCCACGCTCCACCACCTTGGTGTCGCCGGTCGCCACGGGCACGCCGGCATCGCGGGACGCCCGCCCCATGCTGGCGGCGATGCGGTCGAGGTCCGCCAGCGCAAAGCCTTCCTCGATGATGAAGGCGGCGGTCAGCGCCACCGGGCGGGCGCCGGCCATGGCCAGATCGTTCAGCGTGCCGTGCACGGCCAGCGATCCGATGTCGCCGCCGGGGAAGAACAAGGGGGAGATGACGTGGGCGTCGGTCGTCACGGCGATACGGCCGGAACCCAGGTCCAGGCAGGTGGCGTCATGCCCCTGGTCCAGCAGGGGGTTGGCCAGGTGGCGCAGGAAGATATCGCGGATCAGGCGCGCCATGGCCCGGCCGCCACCGCCGTGGCTCATGTCCACGGTTCCGGAAAGGTCAGGGGCACCGGAAAGATCGGGGGATGGGGTGGTCATTCGGCCGCCATCTCCGCCAGGGTTTCCAGCCGCCGGTAGGTCCAATAGGCGGCGCACGCCCCTTCGGAGGAGACCATGCAGGCGCCCATGGGCGTTTCCGGCGTGCAGGCCTTGCCGAACAGCTTGCAGTCCTTCGGCTTTTTCACGCCGCGCAGGATGGCCGGGCATTCGCAGGACTTGGTCTCGCGGCTCTGCTTTTCGCTGAGGGTGAAGCGCTTCTCGGCGTCGAAGGCGGCATACTCCGCCCGGATGGCCAGCGCGCTGTCCGGCACGCTGCCCAGGCCGCGCCATTCGAAGCTGGGCCGCAGCTCAAAGATACGGGCCACCAGTTCCTGCGCCTTGGCATTGCCGTCCCGCGTCACCACCCGGGTGTATTGGTTCTCGACCGCCACGCGGCCCTGGTTCACCTGGTGGATCAGCATCAGGACCGACTGCATCACGTCCAGCGGCTCAAAGCCCGCGATGACCACCGGCTTGGCATAGCGGGCGGCCAGGAACTCATAGGGCCGGGAGCCGATGACGGCGCTGACGTGCGACGGGCCGAGGAAGCCATCCAGGCGGGCTGCCTGGCTGGGGTCGATCTCCGGCGCCTCCAGGATGTGGCGGATGGCCGGCGGGGTCAGCACGTGGTTGCAGAAGACGGAAAAGTTGGCGATGCCCTCCGCCTGGGCCTGGGCGATGGCCACCGCGCTGGGCGGGGTCGTGGTCTCGAACCCGATCCCCAGGAACACCACCTCGCGCCCCGGATTGGCCCGGGCGATGTCCAGCGCGTCTAGCGTCGAATAGACCATGCGGATGTCGGCACCGTCAGCCTTGGCCTTCAGCAGCGACCGGCGCCCGGTGCCCGGCACGCGCAGCATGTCGCCGTAGCTGCATAGGATGACGCGGTGCCGCTCCGCCAACTCGATGGCGTCGTCCAGGCGGCGGGCCGGCAGGATGCAGACGGGGCAGCCGGGGCCGTGAACGAAGCGCACGTTGGCCGGCACCAAGTCCTGCACGCCATAGCGGAAGATGGCGTGGGTGTGCCCGCCGCAAAATTCCATGAAGTTGTAATCGCGCGCCGGGTCAGCCGCCGCGGCGATGGCGGTGGCCAGGGTGCGCGCCAGGTCGCGGTCGCGGAATTCGTCGACGTATTTCATGCCCCCACCCCCGCGCCTTCCGGCCGCCCCGCCATGTCAGCCACCTCGGCCTGCAGCAGCCCCGCCTCGGCCATCATGGCCAGGGTGCGCCGCGCCTCTTCCTCACTGACGCGGTGCAGGGCGTAGCCGACGTGCAGCAGCACGTAGTCACCGACCGCGACTTCCTCCAACAGGGCGACGGAGACCTGCTTGGCGACGCCGCCGACCGAGACGCTCGCCATCGCGCCGTCATGCAACGCCGTCACCAGCGCGGGTATGGCCAGGCACATGATCCCGCCCCCTATTCCGCCGCCTGCGATGGCCGGCCGGACAGCGCCATCAGGCGGGCGCCCCGGATCCAGTCCAGCCAGGCCGCCATGCCTTCGCCCGTGCGGGCCGAAACCTGCAGCAGGCGCACCCGGTGATTGACCTTGCGCGCGTTGGCCATGGCCTGGTCCACGTCGAAGTCGAGATGGGGCAGCAGGTCCGTCTTGTTGATCAGCACCAGATCGGCGACAGCGAACATATCGGGGTATTTCAGGGGCTTGTCCTCCCCCTCCGTCACCGACAGGATCGCCACCTTGTGCGCCTCCCCCAGGTCGAAGGCCGCCGGGCAGACCAGGTTGCCGACATTCTCGATGAACAGCACGGAGGCGTCGGACGGGTTCAGGTGATCCACGGCATGGCCCACCATGTGCCCGTCCAGGTGACAGCCCTTGCCGGTGTTGATCTGGATGGCGGGGGCGCCCGTGGCCCGGATGCGATCGGCATCGGCGCTGGTCTGCTGGTCCCCCTCGATGACCGCGCAGGGAAACTCGCCCGCCAGCAGGGCCAGGGTACGGCACAGCAGCGTGGTCTTGCCCGACCCGGGGCTGGACACCAGGTTCAGCGCCAGGATGCCGGCCTTGGCGAACCGCGCGCGGTTGGCGGCGGCATAGCCATTGTTCTTGCCCAGGATGTCGGCCTCCAACTGGATCAGGCGCGCCTGGCTCATGCCCGGAACGGCCGTGCCCGCGGGCCCGGCACCATAGTCCAGCGCCCCATCCGGGCCATGATGGTGATCATGGTGATGGCGGGCGTGGCCATGGTCGTGGTGATGGTCATGCCCATGATCATGGTCGTGCCCGTGATCATGGTGGTGATCATGTCCATGAGGATCGGCCTCGATCTTGACCTGGCCCTCGCCGCATCCACAGACCGTGCACATCACGTCACCTCCAGTTCGCGTATCTTCATTTCCTCCCCGCCCGTCACCTGCACCTGGTGCGAGCCGCAGCGGGGACAAGGGTCATAGCGCCGGCCGATGGACACGGTCATGGCGCAGGGCAGGCACCAGGCGGCACCAGCCGTCTCGACGATCTCCAGCCGGGCGTCGGCGGCCACGCTGCCGCGCATGACGACATCGAAGCCGAAGCGCAACGCCTCCACCTCCACGCCGGACAAGGCACCGATTTCCAGGCACACCCGGTCCACCCGGCTGAAGCGCTGAGTGCGGGCCTGTTCCTCGATCAGGAGGCGGATGTTCTCGCAGATGGCCATCTCGTGCATCAGGCCACCTCGACCGCATAGTCGACGCAAGGATCCAGCGCCAGCATCATCACCTCCGCCCCCCGCGCGCGGTCGGCGGTGGGCCAGGCGCACAGCCCCTGGACCTGCCGTTCGGCCCACCCACCCGGCGCGAAGACGCGGTCCGTGGGCGACAGGATACGATAGCGCTCCACCCGCCCGGCCACCACGCCGACCTCATGGACCAGGGTGCCCCGGGCGCAGGGCACCGACGCCATTCCCAAGCCCGGCCCCGTGGACAGACCGCGAAAAAGGGCGGTGTCACCCGTGCGCAACGCATTCAGGCGCGCCGGCACACGGCAAAGATCGATGAGCCGGGCGACGTGGTACGCGATGAGCGACCCGGCAGGCAGGGCACGGGCCAACAGGGGGTGACCCGCATGACGCGCCGCCAGCGAACCCGGATCGACGGCCCCCAGCGACGTCAGCATAGCCGCGTCGAACAGGGTGGCGATGAAGCGGGCCGCCACCGTGCGCCCTGCGCCCGCCCAGCGGGCCAATTCGCCCGTGGACGTCATGGCCAACCATCTTTCCGGGCACAAACCGGTCACCGCGTCCGTGATCAGCTCAGCGGGATCGTCCGTGGCGGACAGCGCCACGAAGGCGCGCGCACGGGGCAGGTCCGGCGCCTCCCCCAGCAGGCGGGCCCAATCCAGGCTGATGCGCAGGCCGTGCTCCCGCACCACCTCCGTCCAGGTCTTGATTTCACGTTCCGCCAGGGTTTCCGGCGCGGCCTCCAGGCCCAGGGCCGCCTCCACCGCCAACTCCGCCGCATGCCCCTGGGCATGGGCGCACACGGCGAACAGCGTCCGGACCACGGCCGGGACCCGCTTCGCCGGCACGGCCGCCAACAGGCCGGTGATGTCCCCGCGCGGCGTGTAGCTCAGGGTGACCGCATCCCCGGTCTCCCCGGGTAACCGCAAAAGGATGGCAGGCCGGGTCATGGCCCCATCCCTTCACCCAGGCGGAACAGCGCCCGACGGCTGAGCGGCGGGGACGGTTCGGGCCTGGCCGGCGGCGGGGCGGAAGGGTTCCCCGCCCAGATCATGGCCATGCCGTCATCGCCGGGGTCATCACCTGTCCCCGCCTCGGGCATCGCCATGATCTCCATGAGGGCGGCGTCGGCCGTCGCGATCGCCGTCTCCTGGTCCACGAAGTCGAACATGGGGGAGAACAAGGAACAGCTCCAATACCCGCCCAGTTCGTCCTCGCGCCCCCAGATGGCCTCATAGCTGCCGGACGGCAACGCCAGGGCCGCCTTCTCCCCCACCCGCCGGGGCGCTTCGTCCGCCACGGGCACCAGCAGCAGGTTCATGAACCAGGGGGTCACCAGCACGCCCACCCAATGCCCGCAATGGCGATGCAGCCCCCGCAAGGCCACTGACAGCGCGGGGTTCATGACCGGCACGCCGGCCATGCGCGTCACCGCGATGCGGGCGAAGGCGGCCTCGATGCGGGTGGAGAGGGCGAGCGCGTCGGTCATTCGTCAGCAATCACCATGAAGCCGGCCTTGGCGCTGTCGCACTCGGGACAGGTCCAATGCTCCGGCAGATCCGCGAAGGCGGTGCCCGGCGGCACCTGCCAATAGGTGTCGCCCACCGCCGGGTCATAGACATGCCAACAAATCTTGCACTCCAGCTTCGTCTGGGGGCCGATCTTGCTGACGTCGCCCCCGAACGATCCGGCGAAGAAATGATCCGTCACCGGTAGATCTCCATGATCTCGCGCAAGCGCTCGGCGGAATCGGCCAGGTCCTCCGCCGCCGCCAGGGCGACCTGCGGAAGGCCGCAAATCTCGATACTGTTCAGGATCAGCGTGTCCTGGGAATTGAAGTACTGCGTCCACCAGCAGCCCCGCGTCCCCGTCGACCGGATGCGGCAGTTGCCGTAGCCGCGCGACAGGATGACCAGACCGCCGCGCCCCAGCGCCTCATCCAGGAAGGCCAGGTCCTCCTCGGTATGGGGCAGCAGGGACAGGTTGATGACATGGCCCGACCCGTCCGCCGCACCCAGGCCGGGGATATGTTCGTTGATCTCGGCGACCAGCGGCGGCGCGTTGAAGATGTTGGGACGCGCCGTTTCCGGCAGGATGGCTTGGGCCCGCGCGCCGTCGAAGGCGCGATCCACCAGCCCGGTGGGGAAAGGGCCGCAGTCGACATAGTCGCGCACGCGCCGGCCGGCGGCATCGCTTTCCCGCACCCGCCACACCCCGGCCAGGACGGACTCCTGGACCTGGACATCGGTGCCGAACATCACCGAAACCTCGCCCTCGCCCAGCAACTGGTCGATGAAGGCCAGGTTGGCGGCGTCCAGGCAAGTCAGATCCACCTGCTGCGGGCCGGCGCCGTCCACCACGCGGCCCAGGGCCGCCAGGATGGCCTTCCCCGCCGCAACACCCTGCGGCACCGCCTGGGCGACGTCGGCCTCCGGCACGTTGGCGGCGGAGAAGACGGCCATGCCATCGGGCATGACCATGTAATCCAGCCGGCCGCCGTCGAAGTCCGCGGGCTGGCTGCCGGGCCCAACCTGGGCGCCACCGCCGGGAGCCATAAGATCAGTCATCGCTCTCTCCTCAATGCACGGCGTCGGTGCCGCAGCCGGCGGGCAGGCGGAAGGCGGGGGAACGCTGGGTTCACGCTCCAGGATTTCCGGGATCTCGCGCATGTAATCCGCCCAGTCGCGGATGCCCTCGATGGCGCCCAGATAGTCGCCCAGGCGCAGGAAGACCAGGGTGGGGTAGCGGGCGAAGCGGAAACGGCGCTGCAGGGCGCGTTCGTCCGCCCGCGCGGCGATCAACGGCACGACATGGCCGCCCATGGCGTCGTCCAGTTCCGGCAGGATGGCGGCGACGTCGTCGCTTTCCGCCACCCGCCAGTGGTCACCCGCCAGGAACAGCACGGCCAGTGGCTGGCCGGCACAGGCCTCCACCAATTCCGCCTCCGTCACCACCTGATAGCCGCGCCGGCCCATGACGGACCGCAGCAGGGGAGAAAAATCATCACGTGCATCGCTCATGCTTCAGGCTCCGGGGTGGGGCGCAAATGGTCGGGTAGCAAATGGTCGGGTAATCGCGGTTCGCGGCGGATCAGGTCGGCGAAGGCGGCGTCCAGGTCGGCGGGCTCCCCGCGCATGACCGCGTCCAGGGCGGCCAGCGCCGCGAGGGAGCGCTGGGCAGCCTCCGCGCTCATCACCTCCCGCGCGGCACCCAGAAAGGTCATGAGCCAGGTGCCAGGGGCGACGTCGCCCACCAGGCTGGTGTCGATGGAGTGGATGTCCGCGCCGGAGCGGCAGCGGGCCTGGCCGGCGCCAGCCTCCACCACCTGCATGGGAATGCCGATGCACATCAGGCGCCCGTCCCCGGCGCGCCCGCCAGGGGGCCGGCCACCAGGGCCTGCATCTCCGCCTCGAAATCCGCCGGCCCGGTCCAGCCGCCGGCGCCCAGCACCCGCGCGTCGCCGCCGCGGAAGGCCGCCGCCTCATCCGGACGCTCCGCCTCATAGCGTTCCAGCATCATTTCCAGCGATCCGATCCCCTGCTCCACCGGCAGCGGCACGGGGCGGGGAGCGGCGGTGACGCCGAAGCCCGCCAGATAGTTCAGCGCCAGCGCGATGGCCGGCTCCACCTGGGCCTTGACCTCTGGCCGCAGGCTGCCACCGAAGTCCTCCAGTTCGACCGGCTGCACGCCGATCAGCAATTGGTGGGTGGGGCCGTCGCCCATCATCTCCGCCATGGCCAGCACTTCCTGGAAGCCGGTCTGATGCAGGGAGATTTTCTTGGCGCCCAGGAACTTCGGCACCTCCGCCCCCTCCACCCGCTTCAGAGTGCCGGGTGGAAGGGCGTAGTCGACGGCATCGAAGACGACGAGGATGTCGGCCTCGCGGATTTCCTGGACCAGGTAGATGCCCTGGGTGCCGCCATCGATCAGGCGGACATGGGCGGGAAAGGCATAGTGGCGGTGCATATACTCCACCGCCCGCACGCCGAACCCTTCGTCGGCCCACAACAGGTTGCCGATACCCAGCACCAGCACGCGGGGGCCGCTTGCGGTCATCACTTCCACGCGTTCTCACTCCCCTGTCATCCGACTTGCCGGATGTTGGGCAGGTGTTCAGCAAGGGGCATGCCACCGCACCGTTCATCGCCGAAATGGCTGAAGCCCTGGGGGTGGGCAGGCCTTCCCTGTCGCCTCATTGGATAGAAGCTTTCCAATTGGAAGGTTAATTGGAAGCCATTATTCCAAATGGAAAAGGGGGCCGCGAAGCCCCCTTTCCTGACTGGAAACTTGCCTGGACCTCAGTGTTCGTCGGTCGGCCCGCCGTCGCGGAAGGTGCGCCAGCCGGAGAACATGGAGGAGATGATGGACTGGCGGGACATGATGTCCTCCCGCACGGCGGCATAGATGTGGACGATGGCGAAGATCACGATCACCCACATGGCCATGTGGTGCCAGGTGTGGACCGTCTGGCTCTGCCCGAACAACGGGATGACCCAGCTGGTGAACAGCCGGTGGATCCAGCCCGGCCCCTGGCCCTCGCCATACAGGGCAAGGCCGGTGACGATCATGAACAGCGTGCCCCACACGAACAGGATGTGCATGGACAAGATGGCCAGCGGGTTATGCCCGCTGTACTTCTTGGGCTCGCGCTCCAGCATGGCGTACCAGCGGATCTCATGGATCACG
Organism: Nitrospirillum guaranorum; assembly: GCF_034653275.1. Taxonomy (NCBI): domain Bacteria; kingdom Pseudomonadati; phylum Pseudomonadota; class Alphaproteobacteria; order Rhodospirillales; family Azospirillaceae; genus Nitrospirillum; species Nitrospirillum guaranorum. Next base: position 1,375,408 of record NZ_JAYEES010000001.1, read on the forward strand.
CCCAGCCAGAAGCTTTTGCGCCACACCGGCGGCCGGAAGATTTCGCGGGCATGATTATTGCCCATGAAGGACCAGTAGAAGCGGAAGACGAAGCCGACGACCAGGATTTGCCCGGCCGAGAAGTGCAGGAAGCGGACCCAGCCGAACAGGAAATGGGCACTGGGCTCGCCATGTATGGACGGCGGGGGCGAGCCGATCAGATAGCCGGTGACGCACAGCACCAGGATGGCGGCGGCATTGGCCCAGTGCCACAAGCGCACCGGCGCCTCATAGACGTAAACCGCCTCCTCCTGATGGGTTGCAGCCTTATGGGCTCCTAGGGAGGCCTCGCTCATGGCGCGTCCCCCTTACAGCGCGGCGAGCGCGAGGCCCGCGACGCCCAAGGTCAGGCCGGAGGCCAAGCGCCCCCAGCGGGTGGCCAGCAGGCCGGCGCCCAGGCGCCAACCGGCGGCGTGCAACAGGGCCGACGCCACCATGAAACCGGCGAAGTAGCCCAGCAGGCGGCCCCCCGCCTCCATGCCATGGGCATAGCCATGCACCAGGGCGAACAGGGCGATGAGGCCCAGGCCCGCGGCATCCGGCAGCAGGGGGGCCACGATCAGCATCAGGCCCAGCAGGGTCACCGACAGCGCGGCCATCGTGTCCACGGGCGCGAAGGCGCCGCCGGCCACGCCCGCCAGCGCACCGACCGCCAGCATGGCGACGAACAGCGCCGGCGCCTGCCAGGCGCGCGCCGCCGGCCGGGTAGCCGCCCACAGGCCCACGGCCACCATGGCCGCCAGATGGTCCAGACCCGTCAGCGGATGGAGGATGCCGCCGGCGAAGCCCCCGTCATGCCCGGGATGGGCCGACGCCGGGGCGGCGATGAAGCCCGCCGCCAGGACAGCCGCCGAGACGCGGGGAACCGATTTCGTGATGAACGTCTTCATGGGATCAGTCTCCTTGGTTCAGCGGACTTTGACGTCGGCCAATTCCTGCCCGTCCGGCCCCATGACATGGGTGGAGCAGGCCAGGCAGGGATCGAAGCTGTGCAGGGTGCGCAGGATTTCCACCGGCTCTTCCGCGCGGGCCACCTTGGTGTTCATGAGCGACGCCTCGAAGGCGCCGATATTGCCCTTGTTGTCGCGCGGGCTGCCGTTCCAGGTGGTGGGCACCACGCACTGGTAATTGTCGATCTTGCCGTCCTTGATGCGGATCCAGTGGGCCAGCGCACCGCGCGGCGCCTCGGTGAAACCCACGCCCTTGACCTCGGACGGCCAGGTCTTGGGATCGAACTTCGCCGTGTTGGCGGTGGAGGTGTCGCCCGCCTTGATGGTGGCGATCAGCTTGTCCAGGAAATAGCGCTGCTTGCGTGCCGCCCATTGGGCCTCCAGCGCGCGCGCCGCCGTCCGCCCCAGGGTGGAGAACAGCGCGTCCAGCGGCACGTTCAGCGCCGCCAGGGTGCGGTCGACCTGGTCCTTGATCTCGACATTGCCCTGCATGTAGCCGACCAGGTAGCGCGCCAGCGGCCCCACCTCCATGGCGTGCCCACGCCAGCGCGGGGCCTTGATCCAGCTGTACTTGGCGCCTTCGTCCAGCTGGACGATGTTGGTGCTGGTGCCCTTGGCGTTGGGGCCCAGCTGGTAATGGGGTTCGGTCACGCCGTCCCAGGGATGCAGGCCCTTGCTTTCATCCGGGTACTTGTACCAGCTGTGGGGCACGAACTCCTGCACCTGCTCGGGATCGGTCAGGTCGACCGGGTGCACTTCCGACAGCTTGCCGTCGATGATGGCCCCGTGCGGCATGAGCAGGTTGCGGGGGCTGTAGTCGTTGGCGCGGTCGGGAATGTCGCCATAGGCCAGCACCGACTTGTTCGACAGGCCGCCGCCGTATAGCCAATCCTTGTAGAAGCCGCCGATGGCGATGATGTCGGGAATGTAGACGTTCTCCACGAACTCGATGCAGCGATCGGTGATGGAGGAAACGTAGTTCAGCGACGCCATGTTCACCGGCGCGCCCGCCGCCATGTCGCCGTCCAGGTTGATGGCGCAGGGAACGCCGCCCACCAGCCAGTTGGGATGGATGTCCTTGCCGCCGAAGATGGTGCGGACACGCATGATGTCCTTCTGGAAGTCCAGCGCCTCCAGGTAATGGGTCACCGCCATGAGATCGGCTTCGGGCGGCAGCTTGTAGGCCGGGTTGGTCCAGTAGCCGTTCTTGAACGGCCCCAGCTGCCCGGATTCCACGAACTTGCGCAGGCGGGTCTGGATGTCGCGGAAATAGCCGGGGGAACTGTTGGGATGATGGGGAGAGACCGCCTGCTGCAGTTCCGACGTGGCCCTGGGGTCCGCCTTCAGGGCATTGACGGGGTTCACCCAGTCCAGGGCGTGGAGGTGATAGAAATGGACCAGATGGTCATGCACCTGCAGCGACAGCTGCATGATGTTGCGGATGCTGTTGGCGTTTTCCGGAATCTGGATGTTCAGGGCGTTTTCGACCGCGCGGACGGAGGTCAGCGCGTGGGTGCCGGTGCAGACGCCGCAGATGCGCTGGGTGAAGGCCCAGGCGTCGCGCGGGTCGCGCCCCTTCAAGATAACCTCCAGCCCGCGCCACATGGTGCCGGTGGAGACGGCGTTGCGGATGACGTTGTCGCCGTCGAGGTTGACCTCGCAGCGCATGTGGCCCTCGATGCGGGTGACCGGGTCGACGACGACGCGCTTGCCGCTGGTGTCGAGCTGGTAGCCGTTGGGTGTCGCAAGCGTGGGCATCACTCCCGTCCCTCTCTCTTATCGTTCGTGCCGCTGTTGGAGCGGGCGCGCTTGACCGCGCTGGCCGCGGCATGCACCGCGGCGGCGGCGCCGACGATGCCGGCGGCCGTGCCGCCGATCTTGTCGGCATTGGCCTCGATACCGAAGCCGTGGACGTCGCTCAGCCGTTCATAAAAGCCGCCCTTGTCCCAGAAGCCGTCCTCGGAACAGCCGATGCAGGGATGGCCGGCCTGAATGGGGAAGCTGAGGCCCCCGTTCCAGCGCACGGTGGAGCAGGCGTTGTAGGTGGTCGGGCCCTTGCAGCCGACCTTGTAGAGGCAGTAGCCGCGGCGTGCCCCCTCGTCATCGAAGCTTTCCACGAACTGGCCGGCGTCGAAGTGCGGGCGGCGATAGCATTTGTCGTGGATGCGCTGGGAATAGAACATCTTGGGCCGGCCCTGCATGTCCAGTTCCGGGAAGCGGTCGAAGGTCAGGATGTAGGCGATGACGGCCGTCATGACTTCGGCGATGGGCGGGCAGCCCGGCACCTTGATGATGGGCTTGGCCGGCAGGCCAGGGACCTTGTGGATGGGGGTGGCCTGGGTGGGGTTGGGCCGGGCCGCCTGGACGCAGCCCCAACTGGCGCAGCTACCCCAGCTGATGATGGCCTTGCAGTGATCGGCCGCCTTCTTCAGCTGCTCCAGATACGGCTTGCCGCCGATGATGCAGCTCATCCCCTCCTGGTTCAGCGGCGGGTTGCCCTCGCATGCCAGGATGAAGTTGCCGTTATACTTCTCGATGGTCTCATCGATGATGGATTCGGCCTGGAAACCCGCCGCCGCCATGATGGTGTCGTCATAGTCGAGGCTGATCATCGACAGGATGACGTCCTTGGCCAGGGGATGGGCCGACCGGATGAAGCTTTCCGAACAGCAGGTGCATTCCAGGCCATGCAGCCACAGCACCGGGATGCGCGGCTTCGTCTCCATGGCCGTTTCGATGGCCTGGGCGTATGAGGGCCCCAGGCCCAGCGCCGCCGCCGTCAGGCTGCAAAATTTGGTGAAGCTTCGCCGGGTGATGCCCTGTCGGCGCATCACCTCGTAAAACGTCTCGCTCGCCATTCCGGCTTTTCCTCCAACGTCCCCGGCGGGGCTGTCTCGCTCCGCATCGGTGACGTTTGGGCAAAAAGCGTGCCAAGCGAAAAATTGAGGCCACGAAAGGCCTCATCACATCGGCGCCCCCCGTGGCGGTGGAAAGCGCCTTTCCAAGTGTAAGGTGGCCTGGCACGCGGCGGCATGGATGAGGCCGGCAATCCCACTCCGCTTTCAGTCCGTAGTGGCGCCGACGCCCCCGCGCTTCACAGCCTCTTGGGTCGGCATGACCTGCGCTCTGGAAGGGTCTTTCCGCAGCCTGCTAAAGGGTGGCCCCGCCATCGATCACCAGTTCCTGGCCGGTGATGTTCCGCCCGCCGGGGCCCACCAGGTACATGACCATGGCGACGATGTCTGAAGGCTCGCTGGGCCGGCCCAGGGGGATGCCCATGTTGGCGACGTAGCGGGTCAGCGCCTCATCCTCGGTGACGCCGTCCTGCTCGGCCCGGGCGCGCCAAGCCGCTTTCATGCGGGGCACGGCGACGGGGCCGGGGGCGATATAGTTCACCGTCACGCCGTCGGGCCCTGCCTCCAGCGCGGCACTGCGCGACAGGCCGCGCAGCCCCCACTTGGACGCGCTGTAGCTGGACCGTCCGGCGCGGCCGCGCATCCCGTGGTTGCCGCCGATATTGACGACCCGCCCGCCCTTGGCCGCCCGCATGACGGGCAGCAGGCGCGACAGCACGATGAAAGGCGCCCGGAGGTTGGTGGCGATGACATTGTCGAAGTCCGCCACGCTGAACTCACCGATGGGTGGGGACAGGGGGCCGGTGGTGCCGGCGGCGTTGACCACCACGTCCACCCGGCCGTCCGACCATTCCAGAAAGGCGGTCAGCGCCTGGTCCAGCGCCGCGGCGTCGCGCACGTCCACCGTCAGGACCAGGGCGTCGCCCCCCTGCCCCCGCAGTTGGCCGGCCAGTTCCTCCAGCGCGTCCGTCCGGCGGCCGGCGATGGCGACGTCATAGCCGGTTTGGCCCAGGGCCAGGGCAATCTCACTGCCAGTACCGGCGCTGGCGCCGGTGACCAGGGCGACAGGCCGTTCCCGCGTGGCCACTTACATGGCCTCCGCGAAATAGCGGCGGTTGGATTCCGCCTGGATCTTGTAGATGGAACTGCCGGCACGGGACGGAAACGGCAGCTTCACGTAGTTCTGCTCGAACCGCACCTCGCTGCTGGACGGGCCGGCGACGATACGGCTGTCGTACTCCTCCCAATCCACCTTGTAGAACAGGGGGAAGGCGTCGGTGGCCGCATATTCGTAGAACAGGATGCGCCGCGACCTGCCGGAGCGGTTCACGCTGGACCCATGCAAGGTCATGGGATGGTGGAAGCTGACGGTGCCCGGCGGGCCGGCCAGCAGGGCGGCCCTGTCCAGCGCGATCTGACTGACATCCACGGCGCCGGCGAAATAGCCTTCCTCGTCATGGTGGTCCAGCAGGGGACCCTTGTGGCTGCCGGGAATGACCTGCATGGCCCCGTTCTCAGCCCAAGCGCCGTCCAGCATGATGGAGGCCACACAGGTAGACATGTTGGTGTGCGGCGCGAAAGCCCAGTCCTGATGCCATTCCAGCGCCGCGCCGCCATTGGCCGCCTTCATGTTCATCTTGGTGTGGTTGAGCCGGATATTGGTCCCGATCAATCGGTTCAGCACGTCCAGTATCTTGGGATGGCCGGCCAGGCGCGCGTAGAAGGGATCGATACGGTTGGGCTTCTTGATGCGTTGGATGGTGCGCTTGCCGGCGGCGTCCTGGTCGAAATCGAACCAGGCGTCGTCGGCGATGCTGTCGGCCGCGCGCGCCTCGATCCGGGCGGTCAGCTCCAGCAATTCATCCAGGACGGGGCCGGCCAGCAGGCCCGGCACGACGGCGTAGCCGTGGGTGTCGTAATGAGAGACGATTTCATCGACGTTCATCCTCAATCTTCCTTCGGCAAAGGCAGGTCGGTGACGACCATGTGCGCCTTGTAGTGCGTGATGCAGATCGGCAGGCGGGCGGCGCGGGCGGCGATCTGCCCGGTGGCGCCGCAGGCCCAGAAAACCGGAACCTCGTCGGGGTTCAGCCGGGTCAGCCCGTGGCCGCCATAGCTCCGCCCCAGGTCCGCTATGCCCAGGTCGGCGGGCAGGCCCAAGGACACGGGCGCGCCATGGAAATCGGGGTGGCGGGCCGACAGGATGGTGGCCTTGATGGCATCGGCTGGCCGCAAGGCCCGCATGGAGACCACCAGCTTGCCGGCGAACGGACCTACGGGCACCGTGTCGCGGTCAGTCACGTACATGGCCGAGACGTTGCCCTCATCCAGGTGGCGCAGACGGACGCCGTGACGCTGCAGCAGCGCCTCGAAAGAGAAGGAACACCCCAGGACGAAGGCCACCAGATCGTCGCGCCAGGCGGCGCTGGCGTCGGCCGGCGTGTCCACCAGGTCCCCGTCACGGAAGATCATGTAACCGCCGGTGTCGCGGGCGATATCCATGTCCGCGCCCAAGGACGGGATGCTCCGTGTCCCCGGGGCGCTGCGACCCAGGATGGGCAGCGCCTGCGGATTGGCGCGGCAGTAGGCTTCGAACGCGTCGGCATGCGCCGCCGGTACCGCCACGAGGTTGCCCTGCACCACCGTGCGCGCGACCAGGTTGGTGAACCCGGTGAAGCGGCGCTCCCGTATGGCCCGGCGCACGGACACCGGGTCGGCGGGATCGAACGCACCGGGCACGCCGGCCGTCGCATCAGGATGTGACATCAAGTTCATGGGGCCGATCATATCCAGCGCGGGTGTTGCCAGGAGTTGCTATTTTTTGCCCCGGCCGTTGCCGAAGCGGCCCTGGGCTTCCACCATGGTCAGGGTATGGGTGGTACGACACCATCACCAGCGGGAAACGGACCATGGCGCGCATCCTGATCATCGGCAGTTCGGCCGGCCTGGGGCGGACGGTGGCGCGGGCATGCCAGGCCGCCGGTGACTGGGTGGCCATGGCGGACGGCCCCGCCGACGCCGCCGGCCCCTGGAATTTGCACATCCCCGTGAATCCGGCTGATCCGGAAGCCCCCGCCCGCGCCGTGGACGCCGTCCGCGTGGACCAAGGGGCGCTGGACGCCGTGGTGGTCGCCGCCTCGCTGGTCCAGGCGGCCCCCGTGGGCCAATGGACATCGGCGATGTGGGACGAGGCGGCGGCCGTCAACCTGCGCCTGCCCTTCCTGGCGGCGCAGGCGGCCCTGGACCTGCTGGGCGCCTCCGCCCACCCCGGCATTGTCTTCATCTCCTCCACCGCCACGCTGCGCGGGCAGCCGCTCACCCATGCCTATCAGGCGACCAAGGCGGGGCTGGCCGGGCTGGTCCGCAGTCTGGCGGCCGAGTTGGGCCCCCGGGGCATCCGGGTGAACGTGGCGCTGGTCGGCTGGGTGGACACACCGCAGACCCGGGCCTTCTGGTCGGGACAGGAGGACGCCGACGCCGGGCGCCAGGCGGTGGACGGCCGCATCCCCCTGCGCCGCCATGGCCGGGCGGAAGAGGCCGCCGCCCTGGTCCGCTACCTCATCTCCCCCGCCGCGTCCTACATCACCGGGGCCATGATCCCGGTGGACGGTGGCGACACGGCGGTCTGATTTTAGGCGGAAACCACGGGCGCCAGCCGGCGCGCACTCACGACGCCGGGCAGCGCCACCAGGGCCAGCGCCAGCCCGGCCAGGGCGATGGCGACATAGCCGCCCCAGGCCGACGACGCGAAGTAAATGGTGGGCGTCAGGAAGGAAGCCAGCGACACGAACTGGTTGACCGTGCCCGCGACCGTGCCTCCGCCCAGCGCCTGGCCCGCGACCAGCGGCATCGCCGCCATGCACACCCCCGACAGGGCGCCGAAGGTGAACAACCAGCCCATCAACCCGACCACGGCCAGCGTCAGCGGGCTGCCGGGGAAAAACAGCAGGAACTGCGCCGCCATCCCCACGCCCACCATGATGGTGAACAGGGTCCGGGGCGGGAAGTCGCGGGCCAGCAACGTGCCGGTCACGGTGCCACCCAGCAGCACGGCGGCGATCTTGGCCACCGCCACGATGCTGGCGGAGGCCGCCAGAGACACGCCGTGCACCCTGGCCAGATACGTCGCGGCCACCAGGCTGGTGCCGTAGGAGATCATGCTGGGCATGGCGGCGCTGACCGCCAGCAGCAGAACGTCCCGTCGCCGCAGGGCCGCGAACAGGCGGGTGACTTGCCCCCGGACCGGCACGCCCTCCGCCTTGCGCGGCGGCACCTGGGGCAGGATCAGCGTGCCCGCGCAGCACAACAGCATGAAGGCGCCGTGCAGCGCCGGCGCCACCCGCCAATCGGCCGCGGTGGTGAACGGGGCCGCGACCAGCAGGCCCACGGAGAATCCTACCGGGGCATAGGTCGACCACAGGGCCATGCCCTTGGTGCGGATGGCACCGTCCAGGCTGCCCATCAGCATGGCGGCCCCGCCGTTCAGCACGCCCACATAGCCGACGCCGGCCAGCAGCACGCCCACGTCCAGCAGCCAGACGTCGCGGGCCAGGAAGACGACGGCGTCGGCCAGGGCCAAGACCGGGGCGGCCAGCACCAGGGTCCGGCGCGGGCCGACGCGATCGACGATGCCGCCGCCCACCATGGCCATGACGGCGGCCGGCAGGGAGAATAGCGCGATGGTCAGGCCGATGGCGGCGGCGGGGGCGTGCAAGTCGGCCGTGACGCGCACCGCCAGCGGCGACAGGATGCCGACCAGCGACATGGCGCCCAGGCCGATGCCGTACACCACCAGGATGGTTAGCCATCCGCCCTGCTTCGTCGCCGTCACCACCATGATCGTGCCGTTCTCCACCCTGCCTTGAGGGCTCAACACTGATCCCCCGGCGCCGCGCGGGCAAGCCGGGTACGGGATTAGCACCGGCCCGTTCACAAAAACCGCAACACCTGGACGTTCAAACCGGGGACATTCCAGCCGGCGACATCCAGCGGGGGGCGTTGTCAGCTGGGCAACGCGCCATGGTGAAAACGGACACGGGTGGAATGGAGGCGGCGGCCATAGGCTGTGGATCCTCCGTCATCGCGACAAAAAGATCGGACAGTGCATGTTCAGGATTTCCAAGCGCGCGCTCCTATACTTTTCCCTGGCCCTGATGTCGGGAACAACCCTGGCACGGGGGGCCGCGAATGGCGCCGCCAACATCGACGGCGACGGCGGCGTCTCGGCCTTTTACCGCTGGGACGCGGCGATCACGCAACCGGGTCTACCCCTGCGCGAGGAAGCGCTCCCGCCCGCCTTGTCGCGGCCCAGGATGGCCGGGACCGCGCTCCGCTTCCTGTATACCGCCACCAGCGGCGTGGGCCGCGGCCTCGTGCCCGTCTCCGGCATCGTCTATCTGCCCGCTGGCGCACCGCCCCGGGGCGGCTGGCCCGTCCTGGCCTGGGCCCACGGCACCACGGGCTTCGCCGACGTCTGCGCCCCTTCCTGGCGCGGCCAGCCGGCGCGGGACGTGGCCTATCTGCAGCGCTGGATGGAGGCAGGCTTCGCCGTCGTCGCCACGGACTATGAGGGGCTGGGCACCAAGGGCGTCCACCCCTACCTGCTGTGGAAGTCCGAAGGCCGGTCCGTCCTGGACGCGGTGCGCGCGGCCCTGAAGGCCAAACCCGGCCTGCTGCGTAACCAGGTGGTGATCGCCGGTCAATCCCAGGGCTCCGGCGCCGCCCTTGGGGCCACCTACCTGGCGCCCGATTATGCGCCGGACCTGCACGTCCTGGGCACTGTCGCCACCGGCCTCGTGGTCACTTTCTCCGGCCCCCAGGGCGATGGCTATGTGAAGAAGCCGGAGCAGTACACCGACCCGCGCCAGATGGACCCGGGCTTCGCCATGCTGCGCATCGGCGGCATCGATCGCGCCCTGCATCCCGAACTGGACCCGGCCGATTTCGTCACGGCCAAGGGCCGCCCCCTGCTGGACGCCGCGCGCACCGCCTGCCTGCACGACCTGTTCGCCCTGTCCAAGGAAAAGGGCCTGACGGGGGAAGAGACCTTCGTCCCGGACCTGACGCCGCTGGATGCGGACATGGAGCCCAACTTCGTCCTGCCGGTGGCGAAGATGACCGTACCCATCTTCGCCGGCACCGGCCTGGCCGACGGCATGGCGGGAACGGCCGGCCAGTACAACGCCGTCAAGGCCATGTGCGACGCCGGCACCACTGTGCAATGGCATGTCTATCCGGGCCTGAGCCACAACGGCGCCGTCAACGGATCGCTGACCGACAGCGTGCCCTTCGTCCAGGCCCTGCTGAGGGGGGAAACACCCAAGGGCAACTGCGCGGACATCACCCCGCCAGGGCCTGTGCAGGCGCCGACAGCAGGCATTCCCTTCAACGATTGAAGGGTTCCCCAGCGACAAAAAGGGCGGCGGCACCATCGCGGATGCCGCCGCCCCAGTTTTAGCCTCGGGAAGAATAAGGGGAACATTGATCAGGCCGGCGGCATGGGAACGGTTCCCACGCCGCCCGTGGGACGGTGCCGCCGATCACCCATGATCGGCGGCAATGCCCATCAGTAGCGGTACTGCGCCGTCAGGCCGATGGTGCGGGGGCGATAGCTCTGATCGTAGTACAGCGTGCCGCCGACACCATCGTGGTTGCGCGCCAGCACATCGGTGGAGTTGGTGACGTTGTCGACGAACACTGACAGGTCCAGGCCTGAGAACCGCGCCCCGGCCCGCAGGGACAGGTAGTTGGTGGCCCCCAGGGCGGAGAGGCCGGGGTCATAGCCGTAGGTGCCCTGGATGTTCTGCTGGATGTTCTTGCTGGCGAAGCTGTAGTCGGCGCGCAGGTAGCCGACGACGGTCTCGTTCACCGGGAACTCCCCTTCACCATAGACGTGGCCCGACCACAGCGGCCCGCCGATACGCTGGCCAGCCGCCTTCAGCAGAAGGTTGTTGCCGCCATAGATGTTCTCGTCATAGGTGATGTGGGTATAGCCCAGTTCCGTCCCGAAGGTCAGACCGTGCACGGGCCGGATGGCGGCGGACAGTTCCACACCCTTGCCGGTGGCCTCACCCAGGTTGGAGATGTAGGAGAAGCTGCAAGTCGGCAGGCGGATGGACTGCTGGATGTTCTTCCACTTCAACAGGTAGCCGCTGGCGTCCAGGCTCATCATGCCGCCGAGCAGCTTGTTCTTGCTGCCGCCCTCGTAGGACCAGAGGTTGTCGGACTCATAGCCGGTGGGGCTGGAACTCAGGCCCAGGGTCTTCAGGTCGCCGGCGCAGAATTCGCTGGCGACCGCCGCCTGGGCGCCGCCTGGCCGGAAGCCCTCGGTGGCGGAGGCGTAGAGCATGTGGTCCGTGTCCAGCTGATAGGACACGCCAACCTTGGGCGTCCAGGCGCCCTCGTTCTGCCCGACCGTCTTGACGGTGCGGACACCGGCGTTGGTGGGGCCGTCCTTGGTGTCGGTGAAGCTGAACTCATCCAGGGTGTAGCGCACCGCCAGGGTGACCTTCAGGTCCTCCATCGGCTTGATGTCGACACTGCCGTAACCGGCGTACTGGCGGTCGTTGGCGGAGACCAGGTTCACGTAGCTGTAGCGGTTGTCGTACTGCTTATAGCCGTTGACCAGCACGCCGGGAAAACGGCCCGAGCCGGTGTAGTTGGTGAAGTACTGCCGGGTGCGGGAGTAGTAGGCGCCCACCGTCCAGTCCACGTACTGGTTATCATAAGACTGCGCCCGCAGTTCCTGCGTCAGGTTGCGCTGCTTCAGCGTCAGGTAATCGGCCGTGTTCGACAGGTCCTTGTTGGAATAGCTGCCGAAGGGGTTGCCCGACCGCAGGAAGGAAAAATAGGTGCCGTAATCCAGCGTCTGGTTCTGCTGACGCTCGAAGTAAGAGGTGTTGGAGATGATGTCGATGTTATCCCACCGGTACTTCATCGCCAGGGCCGGCATGGTGAAGCGGTCCCGCGTCGGTTCCAGATTGGCGACGCCCGTCTTGTAGTCCGCGTCCCCGGTGTTGCCGTAGCCTTCCCAGTAGTCGCTGCGCGCGTTGGACTTTTCCATCTGGTAGTAGACGCTGGGCGTGATGGTCAGGTCGTCGATCGGCCGCCAGGCGACCGCCAGGCGGGCGACCCGCGTGTCGCTGAAATTGACGTCCTTGTCGATGACGGTGTTGGTGCCCTGCTTCACTTGGTCGATGTAGCCGCCGCTGTGCTGGTACCAGGCGCTGGCACGGATCGCCAGGGTGTCGGAAATCGGGCCGCCGACCGCGGAACCGGCCTCATAGCTGGCGGCGCCGTTGTAGGTGGAGGCCACCTCGGCCCGGGAATAGATCTCCAGCTTGTCGAAGCTGGGCTGCGGCGTGATGAAGCGCACGGCACCGCCTTCGGCACCGGCGCCGAACAGTGTGCCCTGCGGGCCGCGCAGAACCTCCACCCGCTCCAGATCGAACACCTTGGGATAGGGGTTGCCGCCGTAATAGCCGACGTTGCGGATCTGGATGGGCGTGTCATCGATGTAAATGGCGGTCGTGGCGGAGCCAACGTCCGAGGCCAGGCCACGGATGTAGATGTTGGTGCCGTTGTTCGCCGTGACACCGGCCGAGGGCGCGAAGCGCAACGCCGGCGTGACGCGGGCGATGTCGTCGATCTTGCGGATGCCTTCCTTGTCCATCTGATCCTGGCTGATGGAGGCGACGGACAGCGGCACCTTGCTGATGCTTTCACCGCGGCGCTGGGCGGTCACGATGATCTCGGTCAAGCCGTCCGCGTCGGCGGGCGCCTGGGATTGAGCCTGGGCCATCCCAGGACCGGTCACCAACGCCATGGATGCGCAGGACAGGGCAAGGAAGGCGGCGCCGGCGCCGTTGCGCAGCGGCGTATTGGTTCGCTTATTGGAAACAGACATAAGTGTCCCCCTTACCTGAAACATTGAAGCTCCCTTTTATTTTTAATTTTCAACCAATGATCGACGAACATCCCGCATCGATCACCAGTTTGACGCTTGTTACTTCAAGTGCCTGTACCGGGATTAGGGTCTATCGCATTTACTCTTGAGGTTGGTGAACCTTTAGGCGGCGCTCTCAATCCTGGTCATCAGCATCGTCCGGGGAAACGGCACGCAAAGCCATTGCAAGAACGGAACCGTCCCGTTGCTAAAACCGTGCGATCACCGGCCGTTGCCGGGCCTGCACAGCGGCGCTGCGCAACGGGCAACCATAGGGCAAACTCGTTCCGATAAGCTTAACGCCCCGCCCCTGCGGGCCGGGACCGACAGCCGGGCATTGATAGGGCCGGAAACCATAGGGGTTGACCATGCCAGAGCGCGATGCCGTGACCTTGCGGGCCGGGCGCGTGATCCGCTCCGCCGATCACGCGCCGGAAGGCCCGCATGAGATCACCATCACCGCCGACGGCCGCATCCACGAGGTCCGGGCCATTCCCCCCGATCGGCTGACGCCCGATAAATCCCGCCTGCTGCTGATGCCCGCCCTGGCCAACGCCCACGACCATGGCCGTGGCCTGGGCACCCTGGCCTTTGGCGCCACCGACCAGCCGCTGGAGACCTGGCTGCCCGACCTGGCCCGCCAGCCGCCGTTGGACGTCCACCAGTGCGCCGTCATCGCCTTTTCCCGCATGGCGCTGTCCGGCATCGGCGCCATCAACCATTGCCATAACACCCAAAGCAGCCAAACCCTGCTGGCGGAGGCCGAGGCGGTGTCGCGGGCGGCACGGGAGGTGGGTGTCAGGGTCGCCTTCTGCTGGCCGTTCTTCGACGCCAACCCTTTCGTCTACGGCGATCTGGAGCCCCTGGCGGCGCACATGGACGCGCACGAGATCGCGCACCTGCGCGCGCGGGAGGCCGGCATGCGCGACTGCGCCACCAACCTGGCCCTGATGGAGCAGGCCCGCGCTTTCGAGCACGCGCTGTTCACCCTGCAATACCACCCCGTCGGCCCCCAATGGGTGCAACCCGCCACGCTGGCGGCGATCGCCCGCGCGGCGAGGGACGACGGCCGCCGCGTGCATATGCACCTTCTGGAAACGCGCTATCAGCGGACCTGGGCGGACCGGCGCCATCCTGATGGCATCATCCGCCACTTCGACGCCATCGGCCTTCTGTCACCCAATCTGACGGTGGCGCACGGCGTCTGGCTGCGACCGGACGAATGCGCCCTGCTGGCGGACCGGGGCGTCACGGTGGTGGTGAACGCCTCCTCCAACCTGCGCCTGCGGTCCGGCCTGCCGCCCATGGGGCTGTTGAAACAGGCCGGAACGCCCCTCGCCTTCGGGCTGGACGGTATGGCGCTGGACGATGACGAGGACATGCTGCGCGAATTGCGCCTGGCCTACCACTTGTCCGGCGCCACGTCAGGCGACGCGCTTGCCCCGGCGGACGTCCTGAGGGGGGCGTGGGTGACGGGCCGCCGCACCATCGTCGGCGAGGATGGCGGCGGCCTGATCGAGCCGGGCGCGCCGGCGGACATCATGGGCGTCGATTTCGCCGCCCTTTCCCATGACGCCGTCACGTCCAGGGCCGACACCCTGCCCCTGCTGCTGGGACGCGCGCAGAAGCGACACGTCCAACTGCTGCTCGTCAACGGCCGCTTCGTCGTTCAAGGGGGGAACCACGGGTGCCGCCCGCCGCCCGGCGCACACCGCTGGTCTGCGCCGACACCCCGCTTTCCACCGAGCAGGAAGACATGATCGCCAAGCGCAAGGCGCTCATGAAGGCATATTACGCCATCCCCTGAAAGGGCACGGCGACAGCGTTCGCCTGTGTCTTCCAGGGGCAATCTGGGCGGCGGGAAAGAGGTAACTGTCCGGGCGCGGTCAGCGCTTCTTTCTGATGATGGCCGCGGTCGTGGTTTCAACATTGCGGGGCTTGGGCGTCGGCATCTGCTGGACGCGGCGAACGTTGCGGCCGTGACCCTTGGCCTCGGTCACCAGGGCGCCATCCCGCATGACGAAGCGGCCACGGACCAGCGTGTGCACCGGCGCACCCTTCGCGGCGTGGCCATGGAAGGGGGTGCTGGAGCCCTTGGACTTCAACTTGGCCGAATCCACCTGGGTCTCGCGCTCCATGTCGATGACCACCAGGTCGGCGTCCGACCCCGGCAGCAGCGCGCCCTTGCGCGGGTAAAGGCCGAAGGCCTTGGCCGGGGCCAGGGAGGTCATGCGGACATAGTCGGTCAGCGACAGGCGACCGGCCCCCACCTGGGTCAGCATCAGCGGCATCTGCGTCTGCACACCGGTGAAGCCGCAGTCCGTCGTCCAGATGTCGTCCCTATGCTTTTCCTCGTGCGAATGCGGGGCGTGGTCGGTGGCGATCATGTCGATGGTGCCATCCTGCACGGCGGCCCACAGCTGGTCCTGGTGGGTCTTCTCGCGCACCGGCGGGTTCACCCGGATCAGCGATTTCTTCTCCGTATAGGCGCGTTCATCCAGCAGCAGGTAGTGGGGACAAGTTTCCGCCGTGATGTCCACGCCCCGCGCCTTGGCCTCGCGCAGGGGCCGCAGTTCGTCACCGGAAGAGACATGCAGGATGTGGATGCGCGCACCCGTCCATTCCGCCAGGATGGCGGCGCGGGACACGGCCTCCGTCGCCACCACCGGCGGGCGGGCGTCAAGGTGGGCCAGCGGGTCGCAGCGCCCGGCCTCCTTCAGCTTCTTGGACCGCCGCGCCATGATGGAGGCGTTCTCGGCATGCAGGGCGATGCGGTAGCCATGCTTGGCGACGATCTCGAAACCTTCCAGGATGGCGCCGGTGGGCGGCGACGGCAGGTTGCCGAAGGTGTTGCCCATGAAGCACTTGAAGCCGGCGACGCCACCCTCGATCAGGGCCTCCAGTTCGCCCAGGTTCTCCTCCCCCAACAGGCCATAGATGCCAAAGTCCACATAGGCTTGCTCGGCGGACTTCAGCTTCAGGTTCAACGCTTCCACCGTGCCGGTGGGCGGGTTGGTGTTGGGCATCTCGAACACGGTGGTGACACCGCCCATGGCGGCGCTGGCCGTCCCCGTCTCCCACGTCTCCTTATGGGTGTAGCCAGGATCGCGGAAATGCACATGGGCGTCGATGGCGCCGGGCAGGATGTACTTTCCCGCCGCGTCCACCACCTCCGCCGCCTCGGGCATGCTGTCAGCCGCGCCGATGGACAGGATGGCGCCGTCCTTGATGGCGATGGAGGCCTGGAACTGGGCGCTGTCGGTGACCAGCGTGGCGCCATTGATGACGATGTCTGCCTTCATGATGCTTTTCCCGCGAGGATGCGTAAGTTTGGGGGGTGATGGGTGTCAGAGGGCGGCCCAGCCGCCATCGACGGGCAGGTCGACGCCCGTGATCTGCTTGGACACGTCGGATGCCAGGAACAGGCAGGCGGCGGCGACGTCCCGGGCGGTGCTGATGCGGCGCAGGGCGTATTCGGCCGCGTGCTCCGCGATCACCTCCTCCTCCGTCAGGCCGCGCGCCTTGGCCACGGCGGGCATGACCTTGGTGCGGAAGCGCGGGCCGTCCACCATGCCGGGGGCGACGATGTTCACGTTGATGTTGTGGGGCCCCGCCTCGATCGCCGTGGACTTGGTGATGCCGCGCAGGCCCCACTTGGACGCGGAATAGGCCATGCGCCCGGCGCGGCCGCGCAGGCCGAAGGTGCCGCCCACATTGACGATCTTGCCGTAGCGGCGGGCGATCATGCCCGGCAGCACGGCGCGCATGGTGTTGAAGCAGCCGGTCATGTTCAGGCGCACGATCTCGTCGAACGCCTCGGGCGTGGTATCCCAGGCCGTCGCGCCCACCGGGCCGGTGCCACCCGCCACGTTGACCAGAACGTCCACTTGGCCGAACGCCGCGACCGTTGCCGAAACGGCGGCATCACACTGCCCGGCATCCAGGACGTCGCACGACAACACCAGCGCGCGCACCCCCAGCGCTTCTATTTTGGCGGATAGTATATTCAGAGGCCCCATATCCCTACCGAGCATCGCAATATCCGCCCCCTCTTCCGCAAAAGAGTGACAGATTTCAGGCCCCATTCCCTTGCCAGCCCCCGTGATAAGAATCTTTTTTCCCTTAAGGAACAGATCCATTTCATTCCTCTATACTACTTGTAGCGGCTATGGATATTTGGCAGTTTTTAGGTCAATGTGGGAAAACAAGATGGGAAGGTCAGTGCCCACCCCGTTGACATTAAAGATATGCCGTTGCCGCAGTTGTGCTAAAGCTGGGGTGGGGCGTAGCCCAAAAACGAACAGGGACCCGTCATGGCTCTGCGAAATCAGCGAATTTGGATCTACATTAACGAGGTCGCCCGCATCGGATCGGTACGCCAGGCGGCGGAGCGCCTGAACGTCACCCCCTCCGCCCTGCTGCGACGTATCCAGGATGTGGAACACGACCTGGGCGCCCCCATCTTCGAACGCCATTCCTCCGGCGTCCGCCTGACAGCCGCGGGTGAGGTGCTGATCCGCTGGATCCGCTCGCAGTCGGCGGACCTGCGCCGCGTCTATTCGGAGATCGAGGAGCTGTCCGGCCTGCAGCGGGGCGAGGTCAGGCTGGCCTGCAGCCAGGCGGTGGCGCGCGGCTTCGTGCTGCGCCAGGTGGCCGCCTTCCGCAAGAAGCACCCCAACGTGCGTTTCAAGATCACGGTCACGGACCATTCGACAGCCATGCGGCAGTTGACGGCGTTCGAGATCGACCTGGTGCTGATCTTCCGCCCGCTGCGCCACCCCGAACTGCACCCGATCATGTCGATCGGCCAGGGCCTGGTCGCCATCATGAGCGCCGACCATCCGCTGGCGACCAAGGACATCCTGCGCCTGCGCGAGTGCGCGGAATACGAGACGGCCATGCCTGAGTCATCGTTCGGCGGGCGCGAGATCATCGAGAACCGCCTGGCGGCCAGTTCAGCCAAGCTGTCCATCGGCGTGGAATCCAATAGCTTCGACCTGCTGGGCGACCTGGTGGCGGTGTCCAACCTGATCGCCTTCCAGATCGATATCGGCGCCGACCTGTGGCGCAACGACCCGCGCTACGCCGTGCGCCGCATCAGCGACCTGGACCGCACCTATGGACCGCTGGTCCTGGGCCAGCTGAAAGGGCGCCCCCTGCCCCTGGCCGCCGCCAAGTTCGCCGAGCAAATGGCCCGGGAACTCAACGACTGCCGGTCGCTGCCCACGCTGGGCGACTATTATCCGGAGGAGGAGCAGGTGCCCTTCGAGGGTCAGCCGTTGCCGCTTCCGTAAAGGCGAGCAGCCGCTTCGGCGGAGACGAAGCCCTCCTCCACATCGCGCACCACCAGATCCGCGGCGCGCGATGTGGCCGCCCCCAGGCCGGCGCCGCCGGGAATGTCCAGCACCAGCCGGTCGCCGGCCGGGATTTGCTGAAGGCCTTTGGCCTGCATCGCCTTGCCCGACGCCAGCCGCACCGAGCCGGGCGAGCCGCCGCCGCCGCCGTCACGGCCCTGGGCCGGATGGTCCACGCGCTCGAACATGGCCAGCACCTCGAAGGCGCTGCCGTCGCGCATGGCGACCTCCACCCGCTGGCCCAGGCCGCCCCGGCGCTCCCCGATGCCGCCGCTATCGGTCAGCAGCTCCTTGCGCCAGATGACGATGGGGGCGCTGTTTTCCGTGATCTCCACCGGCATGGCGCGCACGCCGCTGGGGAAAGCGGTGCCGGACAGCCCATCCTGATGCGGCCGGGCGCCCGAGCCGCCGCTGTTGAAGAAGATGGCGTCGAAGCTGTCGCCGGCATGGGCCTCATCCGCCGGTTGGCGGCCGCGCAGCTGAACACTCCACAGGCAGGAGCTGCCCTCCGCCGGGACGCGGTTCGGTATGGCCTGCGACAGGCAGCCGAACACCAGGTCCGGCAGCATCTGGCCGATGACGTGTCGCGCCGCCACCGGCCAGGGCCGCTGGACGTTGACGATGGTGCCCTCTGGCGCCACCACCTCGAACGGCAGCAGGGCGCCGTAGTTGTTCGGCACCTCCGGCGAGATGACGCAACGCAGGCCGAAGATGGTATAGGCGCGGCAATAGTTCAGCACCACGTTGATGCCGCGCGGCACGCAAGCGTCCGTACCCTCGTAGTCCACCAGGATGCGCTCGCCATCGATGGTCAGGCGGGCGCGCAGCGTGATGGGGTGGTCGTAACCGTCGATGGTCAGGCTGCTGGTCCAGCTGCCCCGCGGCAGCTTGGCGATCTCCGCCCGGGTGGCGGCCAGCGACCGTTCGACGATGTAGTCGGCGACGCCGGCCAGGTCCGCCAGCCGGAATTCCGCCAGCATGGCGCTGAGCCGCCGGGACGCCGACTCGTTGCTGGAGATGTAGGACAGCACGTCGCCGCGCACCTGCAGGGGCGTGCGCACGTTCAGGCACAGGATGTCCAGCAGATCCTGGTTCAGCACGCCCCGGCTGGCCAGCTTCATCAGCGGAATCTGCAAGCCTTCCTCGAAGACGGAGCGGCCGTCCGGCCCCTGCCCCAGCCCGCCGATGTCCACTTGGTGGCAGCAGACGCCGAACAGGCCGACGATACGGCCCTGGTGGAAGGCCGGCGACAGCACGGTCACGTCGTGCAGGTGGCCAGCGGTCAGCCAGGGGTCGTTGGTGATAAAGTGGTCACCCTCCGCCATCGTCGGCACCGGGAACTTGGCCAGGAAATGGCGCACGCCTGCCGCCATGGAGTTGACATGGCCGGGCGTGCCCGTCACCGCCTCCGCGATCAGGCGGCCCTCAAGGTCGAACAAGGCGGCCGACAGGTCGCCGGCATCGCGCACGGTGGTGGAAAAGGCCGTGCGCATCAGGGTCTGGGCCTGTTCCTCCACGATGGAGATCAGGCGGGTCCAGATCACCTGGGTGCGCAGTTCATTCAACGCTGCCGTCATGGCGATCAACCTTCCTCACGCCGGGTCAGGACCAGATAGCCGTTGCCATCCATCCAGGCATCGAAACGGGGCGAAACGACCGTGGTGGTCTCGCGCTCGGTGATCAGCGCCGGGCCCTTGACCCGGTCGCCCGGCCGCATGGCCTCGCGCCGCACCAGGGCGAAGGGCAGCGCCGCACCGCTGTCGGGGTCGATCACCGACCGCCGCTCGGTGACCACCAGGTCGCGGGTGGCCGTGACCACCGCGCTGGCCCGGGGCTTCCACGCGGGCGAGCCCACGGTGACGCGCCAGGTCAGCGCCTCGATGGGCAGGTCCAGGGTCACGCCGCCATATTGGCTGCGGTAGGCCGTCTCGAACGCCGCGCGCAGCAGGTCCACGTCCCCCAGACCCAGGGTGCGGGCGGGGATTTCGAACGGGATCTCATAGCCCTGGCCTTTGTAGCGGGCCAGGCAGGTGCGCCGTTCCACTTGCGCTCCCCCCGGCGCGCCAGCCTCCACCAGGGCTCGGGCCTCGGCCGCCATGCCGTCCAGCAGGCTGTTCAGCCGATCGAGGTCCAGCCGGTCCAGCAGTTGGGTCAGGCTGCGTGCCACCTCATAGGAAACAGGCGCCCGCAGGAAACCAATGGCGGAGCCCACGCCGGCGCCGGAGGGGATGATGACCTCACGGATACCCAGCTTTTCCGCGAAGCGCGCGGCATGCAGCGGCGCGGCGCCGCCGAAAGCGATCAGGCTGCGGTCGTCCAGGGTCATGCCCTGTTCCACCGCGTGGACGCGGGCGGCGCTGGCCATGGTCTCATCCACGATCTCGCTGACGCCGATGGCCAGCGTCTCCGCTTTGCCGTCCCAGATGCCCAGGGCCGCCAGGGCGTCGTGGGAGGCGCCGGCGTTGAGCGTCACCTTGCCGCCGGCGAAGCGCGAGGGGTCGATGCGGCCCAGGGTGATGTCGGCGTCCGTCACCGTGGGGCGGGTGCCGCCGCGGCCATAGGCGGCGGGGCCCGGTTCGGAGCCGGCGCTGTGCGGCCCCACCGCCAGGCGGCCGGCATTGTCGACCGAGGCGATGGAGCCGCCGCCAGCCCCGATCTCCACCATCTCCACCACCGGGATGCGCAGGGGCAGGCCGCTACCCTTGCGGAAGCGGTGGGCGCGGCCGACCTCGAACATCTGCGAGGTCTGGGGTGTGCCGTCGTTGATCAGGCAGATCTTGGCGGTGGTGCCGCCGACATCCAGGGCCACGACCTGGCCCACGCCCCGCTCCGCCGCGACGGAGGCCGCGAAGATGGCGCCGCCCGCCGGGCCGCTTTCCACCAGCCGCACCGGATAGCGGGCGGCGGCGTCGACGGTGGTGAGGCCGCCGGACGACAGCATCAGGTACAGCGGGCAGGTGAAGCCCATGGCCTTCAGCTTGTCATCCAGGCGGCGCAGGTAGGCCTCTACCAGCGGCTGGACATAGGCGTTGGCGGCCGTGGTGGAGAAGCGCTCATACTCCCGCATCTCGGGCGAGACTTCGCAGGACAGGGACAGGCTGACGCCCGGCATCTCCGCCGCCAGGATCTCGGCGGCCCGCCGCTCATGGCCATCGTTGGCGTAGCTGTGCAGGAAGGCGATGGCCACGCTGCGGATGCCCTGCGTCCGCCACACGGCGGCGGCCTCGCGCACGGCCCCCTCGTCCAGCGGCACCAACACTTGGCCGCGCGCATCCATGCGTTCCGGCACCCCGACGCGGCGTTGACGCGGCACCAGGGGCTGGGGCTTTTCCATACCGATGTCGTACTGGTCGAAGCGGCTTTCGCTGCCCAGCGCCAGGACATCGCGGAAGCCTTCGGTGGTCAGCAGCGCGGTGGGCACACCCCGCCGTTCGATCAGCGCGTTGGTCGCCAGCGTGGTGCCGTGCACCACCAGCGACACCTCGGCCGGCGCGACGCCCGCCTCCTCCAGCAGCAGCCGCACGCCATCCAGCAAGGCGCGCTCCGGCGCGTCATAGGTGGTCAGCAGCTTGGTGGAATGCCGGCGGTCGCCCACCTCCAGCACGATGTCGGTGAAGGTGCCCCCTATGTCGGCGCCGATGCGCGCGCCCTTGGGCATGGACAGGCCGTGCTCAGTTGTAGATGTCATGGGGATTCTTGGACAGTGTGGAATAGAAGCGGGCCAAATGGTCGGCGACGCGGACGGGCTTGTACTTCGGCTCGGCACCCGCCAGCAGTTCGGGCAGCGGCGCCACGATCACGTCGCGGTCCGGGTTGGCGAAGTACGGGACGGAGAAGCGGCGTGCGCCGTCACGATTGCGCACGCGGTGATAGTTGGACAGGAAGCGGCCGTTGGACCACCACATCATCATGTCGCCGACATTGATGGTGAACGCGCCCCGCACCGGCGGCGCCTGGATCCACACGCCGTCGCGCCGCTTCACCTCCAGCCCGCCGATATCCTGCTGCGCCAGGACGGTGAACGGCCCCTCGTCCGTATGGGCCACCATGTTGGACACATCGTCCCGCGCGTCGCGGGGCAGTTGGGGATAGTAGTTCATGCTGAGCTGCGAGGCCGGCTGGCGGAAGCAATCGTCGAAGCGATCCTCCGCGACGCCCAGGCCCAGGGCGAAAGCGCGCAGCAACTCGCGGGAGAAGGCCAGCATGGCCGCCAGATAGTCTTCGCTGGCCCGCTGGAAGGCCGGCATGTCGGCCGGCCAGCGGTTGGGCTTGTCGAAGATGTCGGCGTGCTGCATGTCGCGCGGATCGGCCGGCCATTCATGCTGCAGGCGGTACTGCTCGAACATGCGGGTGTTGCGCGACAGCGGCTGGGCCTCCGGCGCCGGTATCCAGCCGCGATACCATTCCGGTGTCGCCATCGCCGTGCGACGGTCCGCCTTGTCGCGGGAGAAGAAGGCGTCGGCCTGGTTGAAGATGCCATCGACCGTCGCCTGCGGCACCCCATGACCCGCCAGATAGAAGAAGCCGATCTCCTCACAGGCGTGCGCGATCTGGTCGGCCACCCGGCGGCGCGTGGCCGCGTCACCCGACAGGAAGGGCGCGAAGTCGATCAAGGGCAATTCAGCCAGCGAAATGGCGCTGGCGGCGGCGATATCGTCCGCGCTGCGTTCGCTTCTGCTCATTTCAACCTCCGAGACTATTTATCAAGCCCACCCCATCAGGCTGCGGCATCCACAAGGACGAACAGCCCGCCCGTGATGATGATTACGGCAACACGGCAAGGCAATGCGGTGCTTTTTCCTGACGGCGCCGTGGCCGAATGATCACTGTTGCCACATTCCGCCGCCGCAATATTTGGTTCGGCAGGAACATCACCGATCAATCCTCTGGTGGGATTTCCACGCGCAGGCCGTCGTGATCGGGCGTCAGCGTGATCTGACAGGACAAACGCGACGTGTCGCGGCGGTGGGCGGACAGGGCCAGCAGGTCATCCTCCTCCCCCGTCGCCGGCGACGGGGGTTCGACATAGACATGACAGGTGGCGCAGGAACAGCAGCCGCCGCACATGGCCAGCAGTTCGTCAAAGCCATGATCGCGCAAGCCCTCCATCAAGGTCATGCCCGCGTCCATCTCGATGGCGCGGCCGGTGCCGTCCCGGCTGACAACGGTGATGATCGGCATGGTGTCTTCATCCTTCAGGCGAGAAATGGAACCGGTCACGCGGCGGCGGCCAGATCCTTCAGCGAAATTGTGATGTCGGCCACGGCGGCGGGGTCGCAGCGCGCACCCCTTTCCACCAGGGCGCGGCCCTGGGTGTAGTCGCGGACGGCGTTGACGCAATCCAGCGCCACCACGCGGCCGAACCGGAAATAGACGATGGAAAAGGCGCGCGCCGCCGGCTCGCCCCGCAGGACAGCGACGTCATGGCCGGCCGACAGGCCCACCGTCTGCAGCTTCAGGTCATATTGGTTGGACCAGAACCACGGCACGGCGTGATAGGGCTCCGCGGCGCCAGTCAACGCCTTGGCTACCGTGATCGCCATGTCATTGGCGTTCTGCACGGATTCCAGCCGGATGCGCCGGCCGCCGGCGTAGGCGTTGGCGTGCAGCGCGCAATCCCCGATGGCGCGGATGTCGGGCAGCGCGGTCCGGCAGAAGGCATCGACCGCGACCCCGCCGCCGTCACCCCCACCATCCCCCCCCTGGGCTCCCGCCGCCAGCAACGGTTCCACCGACGGGACGATGCCGACGCCCACCACCACCATCTGCGCGGGAATCACGGTTCCGTCCCCCAGGCGCACGCCGGTGGCCTGGCGCCCGTCGCCGACGATATCCCGCACCTGTGCGCCCACGCGCAAATCCACGCCCTGGGCCCGGTGCTCCGCCTCATAAAATCGGGACAACGCCTCCCCCGTCACGCGGGAAAGCACGCGGTCCGCCTGTTCCAGCAGGACGACGCGCTTGCCGGCCGCGCGCAGCACGGCCGCCGCCTCCAGCCCGACATAGCCGCCGCCGATCACCACCGCCTGCTCCACCGCCGGCAGCGCCGCCCGCATCGCGTCGGCATCCGCCCGGGTGCGCACGGTGTGGACGCCGGCCAGGTCACCCCCGGCGCAGGCCAGCCGCCGGGCCCGGCCGCCAGCCGCCCAGATCAGCTGGCCATAGCCGAAAGCCCCGCCATCGGCCGTGGTCACGGTATGGGCCACCGGGTCCACCGCCACCACCCGCCGGCCACGCAGCAGGGTGACGCCCCGCGCCTCCCAGAAGGCGGCCGGACGGATCAGGATGCGCTCAAAGGGCTTGGCGCCCGACAAATAGTCCTTGGACAGCGGCGGGCGTTCGTAGGGCAGCTCCGGCTCATCCCCGACGATGGCGATGCTTCCGGCGAAGCCGCGCTGGCGCAGGGTGATGGCCGCCTGGGCCCCACCGTGGCCCGCGCCGACGATCAGGACGTCGTGGTGCATATTTCCCTATCCGCCAAGCTGTCTTATAGCACCGCGGGCTTGGCCAGCCGGGGCGGTGCTGTTGATGATTACGGCAACGCAAGAGGCCGGGGCGGTGCTTTTTTCTACTGATGCCGTGGCCAAATGATCACTTTTGCCGGCCTGGTCCGCGCATTAGTCATCATGGGGAACATGGGTTTTAAGGGCGGACGCATGGAACGGGCCATGGAACGGGCATTGTCGGGCAAGGTGGCGCTGGTGACCGGGGGGACGCGGGGCCTGGGCCTGACGCTGGCCCGCACCCTGGTGGACGCCGGCTGCGCCGTCGCCGTCATCGGCCGCGACCCGCAGGCCGGCGCCGAAGCGTTCGAAAAACTGCAGGCCCGGGGCGGCATGGTCTGCGCCTTGAGCGCCGACGTGACGGACGAGCAGGCCATGAAGACCGCCGCCGCCGAGGCGGAGGCGCGGCTGGGCCCCCTGGACATCACCGTCTGCGTCGCGGGTGTCAGTTCGCCGCGCAAGCCGGTGTGGGAGACGTCCGCCGCGACGTACCGCCACTGCTTCGACACCAACGTCCTGGGTGTGCTGAACGGCATGACCGCCACCCTGCCCGGCATGGTGGCGCGCGGTGGCGGCAAGGTGATCGTCATCGGCGGCACCTATGGCCACAAGGGCGTCGCGGGCTTCTCCGTCTACGCTTCCTCAAAATGGGCGTTGCGCGGCCTGGTGAAATCCGCGGCCCTGGACGCCGCCCCCCATGGCGTCACCATCAACATGATATCGCCCGGCGGGGTGGACGGCGAACGGCTGCGCCGGCTGTTCCGCCAGTCCGCCGCGACCAATGGCGAGGCCGAGGACGCGCCGCTGAAGCGCTTCACCGCCGGCACGGCGCTGGGGCGGCTGGTCGGCGAGGACGACATCGCCGCCGCCATGCTGCACCTTCTGGGCCCGGGCGGGCGTATGATGACGGGCCAGGACATCGTCGTCGATGCCGGTATGGTCGTTTAGGGCATGGTGATTTAAGGAGAGCTTGAAACATGAGCAATTTGAGCGGCTTTCGGCGCGAAACGCAAATCCTGCACGCGGGCCGTGACCCGAAGGCCAATCACGGCGTCGTGAACCCGCCCGTCTATCATTGCTCCACCGTCCTGTTCGACAGCGTCGAGGCGCTGCTGGAAACCCGCAAGGACCGGGCCTCGGGCGCCTATGTCGGGTTCACCTATGGCCGTGAGGGGACGGAGACGACCCGCGCCTTCGAGGACGCCGTGACCCTGCTGGAGGGCGGCTATCGCGCCGTCACCACCTCCTGCGGGCTGGGCGCCATCTGCGCCGCGCTCACCGCCTTCCTATCGGCGGGCGACCACCTGCTGATCGTGGACAGCCTGTACGGCCCGGCCCGCGCCTTCTGCGAGGATTTCCTACGCAAGTTCGGGGTGGAGATCACCTATTACCGCCCCACCATCGGTGCGGGCATCGAGGCGTTGTTCCAGCCCAACACCAAGGTGGTCTACCTGGAATCCCCCGGTTCCCTGACGTTCGAGATGACGGACGTTCCGGCCATCACCAAGCTGTGCCGGGCGCGGGGTATCAAGACCATCATGGACAACACCTGGGCCTCGCCCGTCTGTTTCCGGCCGCTGGAACATGGCGTCGACGTCTCGGTCAACGCCGCCACCAAGTACATCTCCGGCCATTCCGACCTGATGCTGGGCATCGCCGTCTGCACGGAGGAAGCGTTCATCCCCGTGAAGAAGACGGCCTCGGGCTCCGGCTATTGCGGCGGCCCGGACGACGTCTACATGGCCCTGCGCGGCCTGCGCACCCTGGCGCTGCGCATGAAGCGGCACCAGGAGTCGGCGCTGCGTGTGGCCCTGTGGCTGCGACAGCGCCCCGAGGTGGCACGGGTGATGTACCCGGCGCTGCCCGACGACCCCGGCCACGCCATCTGGACGCGCGACTATGACGGTGCCTCCGGCCTGTTTGGCGTGGTGCTGAACGCCTGCACGGACGCGCAGTTCGCCGCCATGCTGGACCACATGGACCTGTTCAAGCTGGGTTACAGCTGGGGCGGGTACGAAAGCCTGGTGGTGCCGACCTATCCGTCCGACCTGCGCTCCGCCGTGACGTGGGAGGCGCCGGGGCCATCCTTGCGCCTGCATGTCGGCCTGGAAGACCCCGAGGATCTGATCGCCGATCTGGAGCGGGGCTTCAATCGCCTGGCCGCCGCCCGCTGACCCAAGCCCCCAGTCTCAAGCACCAAGTTCCAAGCCCTAGGAGACGTCCCATGACCCTGATCGACATCACCGCCGGCGGTTTCCGTTTCGCCGCCCGGCTGGAGGAAGATTTGGCGCCCGTCACCTGCGCCCGTTTCCTGGCCATGCAGCCTTATGACGAGAAGCTGATCCACGTGCGGTGGAGCGGCGAGGGCTGCTGGATCCCCATGGGTGACACGCCCTATGACCTGCCGTGGGAGAACGCCACCCGCCATCCGGCGCCGGGGCAGTTCATCTTCTATCCCGGCGGCTACAGCGAGACGGAAATCCTGCTGGCCTATGGCGGGGTCGCCTTCGCCAGCAAGCTGGGCCCCTTGGCCGGCAATCACTTCCTGACCATCGTGGAGGGTCAGGAGCAACTGCCCGCCCTGGGCCGCAAGGTCCTGTGGGAAGGGGCGCAGCCCATCAGCTTCCGGCCCCGCGCATGACGCCCTCCTCCCCCCAACCCCTCCTGGCCGACGCCCTCCTAGCCCAACCCCTCCCGGCCCATCCCTTCCTGGACGGCCAGCCCAAAGCCCTGTTCATCGGCGGTCATTGGCGGGCGGCAAGCGACGGCGCGACGTTCGAGACGCGCAACCCCGCGAATGGCCAGTTGCTGGCCACCGTCGCGCGCGGCACGGCGATGGACGTGGATGCCGCCGTCACGGCGGCGCGCGCGGCGTTCGAGGACGGCGCCTGGCCCCGCTTCTCCCCCGCCGACAGACAGAGGCTGCTGCTGCGCCTGGCGGAGTTGCTGGAACGCGACGCGGAGGAGTTCGCCCGCCTCGACACGCTGGACATGGGCTCCCCCATCCGGCACACGCGGGGCAGCGTGGCCCTGCTGGTGGATTTGCTGCGCTATTACGCCGGCATGGCGCGGGGGATCGAGGGGCTGACGGCCCAGACGTCCAACCCCGACATGTTCGCCTGCACCTTGCGCGAACCTGTCGGCGTCTGCGGCGCCATCATCCCGTGGAACGGACCGCTGTGGGCCTCGATCCTGAAGCTGGGGCCGGTGCTGGCGACCGGCTGCACCCTGGTGCTGAAGCCGGCGGAGGACGCGTCGCTGGCGCCCCTGATGCTGGCCCGCCTGGGCGAGGAAGCCGGCGTCCCGCCCGGCGTCTTCAACGTCGTCACCGGGTTGGGGGCGGAGGCGGGCGCCGCCCTGGCGGCCCATCCCGGCATCGACAAGCTGGCCTTCACCGGGTCCGACACCACCGGCCGCGCCATCGCGGCGGCGGCCGGCGCCAATCTGAAGAAGCTGTCGCTGGAACTGGGCGGCAAATCGCCCAACATCGTCTTCGCCGACGCCGACCTGGACGCGGCGGCGCGCACCGCCGTCATCGCCGCCTTCGCCAATTCCGGCCAGGTATGCAGCGCCGGCACCCGCCTGTTCGTGGAACAGTCCGTGCACCGGGACTTCGCGGAACGGGTGGCGCACATCGCCCAAACTTTGCGTATCGGCGACGGCATGGACCCGGAAACCGACCTGGGCCCCCTGGTCTCCGCCCGCCAGCTGGCGCGGGTGTGCGGCCATATGGACGACGCCCGCGCCGCCGGCGCCACGGCCATCAGCGGCGGCGCCCGCCTGGACGGCGCCGGCTACGGCCAGGGCTTCTTCTTCCCCCCACCGTCCTGGTGGACGCGCGCGACGACATGCGCGCGGTGCGGGAGGAGATTTTCGGCCCCATCCTGGCCACCCTGCCCTTCACCACGGAGGATGAGGTCGTCGCCCGCGCCAACGCCACCCCCTACGGCCTGGGTGCGGGGGTATGGACGCGGGACGTGGGCCGGGCCCATCGCCTGGGCCGGCGGTTGCGCGCCGGATCGGTCTGGGTCAACTGCTACAACGCCATCGACCCGGCCATGCCGTCCGGCGGCATGAAGGCCAGCGGCTACGGCCGCGAATACGGCCGCACCCATCTGGACGAGCATCTGGAAACGAAGAGTCTGTGGATTGCCACGCGCTGACGCGGGTGGATATCCCCGCAACCTCCAGCGAAGCTCCAGTAGGAGCCTACACCGGCATGAGGTCCTCATGCCGGTCGTCTGGGAAGAGGCTGCCGGTTACAGCCACTTGGCCACGGTGGGCTTCCTGAACACCTCCAACTGGTCGATCAGGCCGTCGGCGTCGGGTGCCAAGGCGATGCCGGCGCGGTGCTCGGGCGGCAGGAAGCGCTGGGCGATCATGGTGTCGACGAAAGCCATGAAAGCGTCGAAATAGCCGCCGACGTTCAGCAGACCCACCGGCTTGTCGATGTCGCCCAGCTGGTTCAGGGTCCAGGCCTCCATGAACTCCTCGGTCGTGCCGATGCCGCCCGGCAGGGCGATGCAGGCGTCGGCCAGGGCCAGCATCCGCTCCTTCCGCGCCCGCATGCCGTCCACGATCTCATGCAGGCTGAGCGTCGGATGCAGGTGGTCCTTCTCGAACAGGCGGCGGGTGATGACGCCGTGAACGTGCCCACCCTGCGCCAGGGCGGCATCCGCCAGGATACCCATCAGGCCCTTGTGCGTGCCGCCATAGACGATGCCGATGCCCCGGCGCGCCAGCGTGGCGCCCAATTGGGCGGCGGCATCCTTGAACGCGTCACCCAGGCCAGTATTCGACCCACAGAAAATCGCAATGTTCTTCAACGTGCGCGTGGCGGTGACAGGCGTTTCCAGGCTCATGGTCTGAGGCATCCCTAATAGAGCGAGCAGTCAAAGCATAGGTCAGCGGCGGGGCCTATACAACGCGCCGGCTGGTTTGTTTCGGCACCGCCCCGCCGCCGATTAGGCAACGGGCCCGGTACGGGGCTGGGTGCATACTATGGAAAACCACGCGAGCGCCCGACGCGGCCCCGCGAATTACTGGCACGGGTCCCGCTTTCATCCAGCCAACAACCAGCCGCGCGCGGAGTCCCCGCGCGCGGCGCCACATAGGGCCGCCTGGCTCCCCTACCTGGTACCGAGGAAGAACAGGAGCAACCGCATGACTCCCGAACAGAACGCGCTGATCACCCGGTCGGGCCCCGACACGTCGCTGGGCAAGCTGCTGCGCCGCTACTGGCAGCCCATCGCCCTGATGGAGGAATTGGAGGGGGCCCGCCCCGCCAAGGCGGTGCGCGTGCTGGGCCAGGACATGGTGCTTTTCCGCGATGAGGCCGGCCGCCTGGGGCTGCTGGACCGCGACTGCCCCCATCGTAACGCCGACCTGGCCTTCGGCCGGCTGGAAGGCGGTGGTCTGCGCTGCCTGTTCCATGGCTGGCTGTTCGACGTGCAGGGCAACTGCATCGAGACCCCGGGCGAACCGGCGGGCAGCAAGCTGTGCACCCGCATCCACCAGCGGGCCTACCCGGTGGTGGAGAAGAGCGGCATGATCTTCGGCTATCTGGGTGAAGGCGAGGCGCCGGCCTTCCCCGACCTGGACTGCTTCATCGCCCCGGATAGCCACGTCTTCGCCTTCAAGGGCTATCTGGACTGCAACTGGCTGCAGGCGCTGGAGGTCGGCATCGACCCCGCGCACGCCAGCTTCCTGCACCGTTTCTTCGAGGATGAGGACGCGGCCGGCAGCTACGGCCGGCAGTTCCGCGCCCAGTCCGCCGACAGCGAAATGACCATGACGCAGGTGCTGCGGGAATATGAGAATCCCGACATCACCGTGGAGAAGAGCGACATCGGCCTGCGCCTGACCTCCCTGCGCGCGCTGAACACCGGCGACACCCATGTCCGCGTCACCAACCTGCTGTTCCCCCAGGCCTTCGTCATCCCCCTGTCGGAGACGATGACCATCACGCAATGGCACGTGCCCATCGACGACGTCAGCTGCTATTGGTACGCCGCCTTCACCGGCTTCGCCGAGCCGGTGAACAAGGAGGAGATGCGCCGCCAGCGCCTGCAACTGTACACCCTACCCGACTACAAGCCGCGCCTGGGCCGTCACAACGACTACGGCTATGACGTGGTGGAACAGCGCAGTCGCACCTACACCGGCATGGGGGAGGACATCAACGTCCACGACCAGTGGGCGGTGGAAAGCCAAGGCCGCATCCAGGACCGCACGCGGGAGCACCTGGGCACCACCGACAAGGCCATCGTCGCCTATCGCATGATGCTGATGAGCCAGATGCGCAGGTCCGACCAGGGCGAGGCGCCACTGCTGGTGCTGGACGCCGCCGGTGCGGCGAGCGTCACCGGCCCCGCCACCGTGGACGGCGTCGCCAAGGCGGGCGAGGACATCCAGGCCTATTGGCAGCGCACCGACGCCCGCCGCCGGGAGCGTGCGCCGTGGACGCGGCCCCCCGCCAAGGCGACTGCCTGATGCCCGCCTTCATCGAACGCCACGGCCTGTGGACGGATGACCAGCGGCGCCAGGCGGATGAGGTGCTGGCGCGCATCAAGGGTGAAGGTGTGCGGCAGGTGCGCCTGTCCTTTCCCGACATGCACGGCCTGCTGCGTGGCAAGACGCTGTTGCCCGGCGCCGTGCCGGGGGCCCTGCGCGACGGTTGCGCCATCACCTCCACCCTGCTGCTGAAGGATACCGCGCACCGCACCGTGGTGCCGGTTTTCACCGCCGGTGCCGGCATCGGCAACGCCGACCTGCAAGGCGGCGGCGACGTGGTCATGGTGCCCGATCCCGCCACCTTCAGACTCCTGCCCTGGGCGCCCGGCACCGCCTGGATGATGTGCGACCTCTACCACGCCGACGGCCGCCCCGTGGCCCTGTCCACCCGGCGGATCGCCCAGCGGGCGGCGGCGCGTCTGGCCGATCTCGGCTTCGACTATGTCAGCGGGCTGGAGGTGGAATTCCACCTGACCCGGCTGGTCGACCCGAAGCTGGCGCCAACCGACGCGGGCCAGCCCGGCACGCCGCCGGAGGTGACCCTGCTGCACCAGGGCTACGCCTACCTGACCGAACAGCGCTTCGACCAGATCGAGCCGGTGCTGGACATCCTGCGGCGCGACTGCGAGGCCCTGGGCCTGCCCCTGCATTCGCTGGAGCTGGAGTTCGGGCCCAGCCAGTGTGAATTCGTCTTCAGCCCGGGCGGCGGTATCCAGCCGGCCGACGACATGATCCTGTTCCGCAACGCGGTTAAGCAGATCGCCCGCCGTCACGGCTATCACGCCAGCTTCATGTGCCGGCCGCAGCTGCCCAACGCCATGTCCAGCGGCTGGCATCTACACCAGTCCTTGCGTGACCAAAAGACCGGCGCCAACGCCTTCGCGTCGGAGGATGGCGCGCCCCGGCTGTCCCGCGTCGGCCGTCTGTTCCTGGCCGGCCTGCTGCGCGGCGCCGCCGCGGCCACCCCGTTCAGCACCCCCACCATCAACGGCTACAAGCGCTACCGCGCCAACAGCCTGGCGCCCGACCGGGTGGCCTGGGGGGAAGACAACCGGGGCGCCCTGCTGCGCGTGCTGGCCCGCGGGGAACCTGGGGCCACCCGCATCGAGAACCGCATCGGGGAACCGGCGGCCAACCCCTACCTCTATCTGGCGTCCCAGATGCTGACCGGCCTGGCCGGGATCGAGGCCGGAGAGGAACCCCCGCCCGCGGTCGACAGCCCCTACATGGCCGAAGCCGACGCCCTGCCCACCAGCCTGGAATCCGCGCTGGTGCTGCTGGACGGCAGCCAGGTGCTGCGCCGGGGCTTTGGTGAAGGCTTCGTCGATCATTTCCTGATGATCAAGCGCGCCGAGGTCGCCCGCTACAACAGCACGGTGACCGATTGGGAACACCGCGAATACTTCGACCTGTTCTGAAGCTCGCGCCTTACCAGGGGCGTGGTGCAGGGGCGCATCGCACACCCACCGACCGAGGCCTCAAGAACCATTCAGGAATTGGCTCCGCCATTTATGATTGCCTGGTCATGTCCATCATCTGGTTCATCGGCCCCATCTCGTGGTTGAGGTTCGACATGATCCACAGGCTTCCCGCCATTACGAGAAATACGATGAGAAGGCCGTAGGCCAGGGCCAGGACGTTGTTGGTGTTGTCGGGTCCGGTGGTGATGTGCAGGAAGAAGACGAGGTGAACGCCCATCTGCGCGATCGCCAGCACACACAGCCCGATCGGGACCCCTGGCCCCCATAGCGAATGGGTCCAGGCTACCCAGAACGACGTGGCCGTTAACCCCAGCGCCAACATCAGGCCGATCAGATAGCCGCCAAGGCTGGAAAGGATGCCGCCGTGGTCGTCACCGGGCGCGGCGTCGCCCGCATAGTCGCCGTGCGGATGCTCGCTCATTGGATGCTTCCCATGAGATAGACGATTGTGAACAACCCGACCCAGATGATGTCGAGCGCATGCCAGAAGAGGCTGAAGCACATCAGGCGGCGCTGGATCGGGGGCGTGAAGCCGAATGCCCGAATCTGCGCCATCATCGTTCCCAGCCAGAGCAGCCCGCAGAGCACGTGCAGCCCGTGGCATCCCACCAGGGCGAAGAAGCCGGACAGGAAGGCCGATCTTTCCGGACCGGCGCCCTGCGTGATCATCCCCGCGAATTCGTGGATCTCCAGAACCAGGAACAGCAGGCCCAGGCCGCCGGTAACCAGCAAGCCGAGCTGGGTCAAGCGGGCGTGACGCCGGCTGGCCGCGATCATCGCCACGCCGCAAGCGAAGCTGGAGAGCAACAGGCAGACGGTCTCCAGCCCCACATTCCCGAGGTCGAACAGGTCGGCACCCCCCGGGCCGCCGGCCGTGGCATCGGCAAGGACCGCGTAGGTGGCGAAGATCGCCGAAAAGAGGACGATGTCGGAGAGCAGGAAAATCCAGAAGCCGAAGCCGACGATAATCCGCTTGTCAGCCGGCCCCCCACCCCCGCGCCCGGTGATATCCCGGCCCTCATGACCGAAATGTCCCAGCTTGTGAGGATCGATCGGCCGCGCGCCGAGGTGCTCGTTGACCGCGGCGCTCATGACGGCTTGCCCAGCGTCAGGAGGAACTGTTCGCGGATGCGGCGGCGTTCCCGGTCGATCCGGGCGACCTCGGTCGCGGGGATGACGAATTCGACCTCACGCCGCCACGCGAACGCCACCAACACCGCGTAGGCCCCGAGAAGGCCCAGACAGGCCATCCACCAAATATGCCAGATCATCGCGAACCCTATGAGTGTGGAGAAAAACGCCGAAACAAAGCCGGTGGCCGTGTTGCGAGGCATCTCAATCGCCTGGTAGCTGGCCTCGGCGGGGAGTTGCTGGGTCTCGATCGCGCGTTGCTTGATGCCCCAATAGGCCTCTTCGCCCACAACATCGGGAATGACCGCGAAATTGAAGACCGGCGGCGGCGAGGCGGTGGCCCATTCCAACGAACGGCCGTCCCAGGGATCGCCGGAAAGATCGAGATTGGTGCGGCGTTGGCGAATGGAGGCCACCAACTGCAAAACCTGGAAACCGATGCCGATGAGGATCACGACCGCGCCGCCCAGCGCGCACAGCAGCCAGGGACGCCAAGTCAGGTCGTCCCAATGCTGCACGCGCCGCGTCATGCCCATGAGCCCCAGCGCGTAGAGCGGCATGAAGGCGAGATAGAATCCGATGGTCCAGCACCAGAACGCGGCCTTGCCGAAACCTTCGTGCAATTTGAAGCCGAACGCCTTGGGGAACCAGTAGGTGTACCCCGTGAAGGCGCCGAACAGCACACCGCCAATGGCCACGTTATGGAAGTGCGCGACCAGGAACAGGGAATTGTGCAGGACCCAGTCGACCGGGGGAACCGACAGCAGGACACCGGTCAGACCGCCGATGACGAAGGTCACCATGAAGCTGATCGACCACAGCACGGGCACCTCATAGCGGACGCGCCCGCCGTAGAGGGTGAACAGCCAGTTGAACACCTTCACGCCGGTGGGCACGGCGATGACCATGGTCATGATGCCGAAGAAGCCGTTGACGTTCGCCCCGGCGCCCATCGTGAAGAAATGATGCAGCCACACCACGCATGACAATACGCAGATCACCATCGTGGCCAGTATCATCGAGCGATAGCCGAACAGCGGCTTGCCCGAAAACGTCGAGACCACTTCGGAGAAAACGCCGAAGGCCGGCAATATCAGGATGTAGACTTCAGGATGGCCCCAGATCCATATCAGGTTGATATACATCATGGGGTTGCCGCCGAGATCGTTGGTGAAGAAGTGAAATCCCAGATAACGATCCAGCGTGAGCAGGGCGAAGGTGGCGGTCAGGACCGGGAACGTGGCGACGATCAGCAGATTGGAGGCCAGGGCCGTCCAGCAGAAGACGGGCATGCGCGTGTAGGTCATGCCCGGCGCCCGCATCTTGAGGATGGTCGTCACCAGGTTGACCCCGGACAGCAACGTGCCCACGCCTGATATCTGAAGCGACCACAGGTAATAGTCGACGCCGACGCCGGGCGAAAACCGCAGCTCGCTCAAGGGCGGATAGGCCAGCCAACCCGTGCGGGCGAACTCGCCGATCACCAGGCTGGCGTTGATCAGCAGCGCGCCCGAGGCTGTCAGCCAGAAGCTGACCGAATTCAGCGTCGGGAAAGCGACGTCGCGGACGCCCAATTGCAGGGGCACCACGAAATTCATCAGGCCGACCATGAAGGGCATGGCCGTGAAGAAAATCATGATGGCGCCATGGGCCGAAAAGATTTGATTGTAGTGGTCCGGCGGCAGGTACCCCTGCCCATCCCCGCCCGCGAAGGCCAGGTGGGAGCGCATCATGATCGCGTCGGAGAAGCCGCGCAGCAGCATCACGAGTGCCAGCAGGCAGTACATGACGCCGATCCGCTTATGATCGACCGACGTGATCCACTCGCGCCATAGATAGGGCCAATGCCCCTTGATGGTGATCCAGGCCAGAACCGTGGCGACAACCACCATCACCACACCGCCGGCGGCCAGCGGGATCGGTTCGCTGAGCGGTATCGCACTCCACGTCAATTTTCCGAACATATATCAATTCCCCTTTGCGATAGCGCCAGTCGGCCTATTGACGATCAAGTCGAAGAGGCCGGCCTTTACCGATCCGAAAGTGTAGGGCTCGACATTTTTGCTGGGCTTGGCCAAGTCCTCGTAGCTTTCCATCGCCAGAGACCGCCCATTTCCCTTGGTCTCTTCCACCCAGTTGGCAAATTTTTCCTTGCCAACGGCGTCGACGGTGAAGCGCATGCCGGAAAAGCCGTCGCCACTGAACTGCGCCGAGAAGCCCGGGTAGAGTCCAGGCTGATCGGCCTTGAGGTTCAGGCGGGAGACCATCCCGTTCATGGTGTAGATTTGGCTGCCCAGCTCGGGGACGAAGAAGCTGTTCATGACCGTCTCGGACGTGAGACGGAAGCTCACCGGCACGCCGACCGGAACGACCAGGCGGTTCACGCTGGCGACACCTTGATCGGGGTAGATGAACAGCCACTTCCAATCGAGCGAAACCACCTCGACCCGCACCGCCTTCTCAGGCGAGACCAGGGCCTTGGGCGGGTCCAGGTCGTGACTGCCAACCCAGGCGATGCCGCCCAGAAGAAGAATGACCATCGCCGGGATCGACCAGACGATCATCTCGATGCGGCCCGAATACTGCCAAGTCGGCAAATAGCGCGCCCGGCGGTTTGATGCGCGGAACCACCAAGCCACCCCCAGGGTCGCCAGGATCGTGGGCACGACGATCGCCAACATGATCCCGAGGGAATTGAGGAAGATGGTCTTCTCCGCCTCTCCGACAGGCCCGTGGGGCCGGAGGACCCCCTCGGAGCAGCCCGCCACGCCAGCCACGAGCACGGCCACCGCCGCCATGCGCAGGCAGGCCCGGAAAGGAATCTGTCTCATTCGGCGTTCTCCGATGTGTTGGGCGTCAGCCCGAGCGCGTGCAAGGGTGGCCCGGCCAGCCCCGCCCTCCGGGGCCGGGGAAAAAACCCTTCGTCGATTTGGCACCGACGCCAGGGACCAGCGGGGCGCGCGCACGCGCCACCTCACCAGCCGGCAGGCTGGTCCCTGCCCATCTCTAGACCGATCATCGCCCCCG
The DNA here is from genome assembly GCF_034653275.1 of Nitrospirillum guaranorum. Taxonomy (NCBI): domain Bacteria; kingdom Pseudomonadati; phylum Pseudomonadota; class Alphaproteobacteria; order Rhodospirillales; family Azospirillaceae; genus Nitrospirillum; species Nitrospirillum guaranorum. Next base: position 1,412,205 of record NZ_JAYEES010000001.1, read on the forward strand.
AAATGGCGGCAACCTTTGGGACATCCGGCGCGTCCTGCGCCGGCCCCAGGACAGGCGCCACGATCGGATACGGCTCCTTCAGTCGCCCGGCGCGCTCACGGCGTTCACGCCGCCAGGCGGCCGGACTTTGCCCGGTGGCGTCGCGGAAGCGATTGCTGAAATGGGACTGGTCGGAAAATCCGCAGCTGATGGCGATCTCACTGAGGGGCGCGTCGCTCGTCAGCATCATGCGCTGGGCCAACGCCAAGCGCCGCCGCGTGATGAAGCTGTACGGCGTTTCACCCATGGTGCGTTTGAACGCCCGGCAGAAGTGAGAGGCGCTCCTGCGCGCGACCTCCCCCAGCTTCTTTACGGAAATATGTTCCGACAGATGCTCTTCCATATAGGCGGTGACACGGCGCACTTGCCACGGCGCAAGCCCGCCGCCGTCCGTGCCGCACGCGACGGCGCTTCTTTCCAGCTCAACCCTCAGGATCGCCGACGCCCTTCTTATCGCATACTTGGCGGCTTCGGGGTTCCAGTCGACATCGCCCCCGGCGCTCTCCAGGAGATCAAGCAGGCTTTGAACGAGCGGCTCTTCTCCAATCTCGTTCGGCGGTGCGGCGGCGGCGGTCAGGTGCGGCATCTTTCCAGTCCCGTCGGAATTACCCGGGGATGATGCCTTGCCCGCCCTCGCAAACGCTTGTTTGGCGTTGCGAGAAATCATGGTGGAATTGTAAGGCCACTCAAGCAAAGTGATACAAATTGCCGCACTGGCTTTCTAGAGGCGGAAGAGTCCAAGCCCTAGTCTTGCCCAGACGTCATAGTCTGGAGCCAGTCATGTTTCTCGCCCGAGACGTCTTCAAAGCCTACGGGGGGAAAAGACGTTGGAATCGACTGACAACCTTTTCCGCCCATGTCTCGATCGGCGGCTCGCTGTTGGGGATGGACTGGGCGGGAGCGCCGGGCGGCCGTCCGATGTCGCGGGAATTCGCCCTTGAAGGCGACACCCGCAGTCCACGCTTGAAATTGTTCAGCTCCACCGACACGGACCGGTACGTCCTCTATCGCCCCGACCGGATCGAGATCCGGACCAGAAGGGACGCCCTGATCATGGGTGTCGACCACCCGGCTGCCGCCCTGGCGGCAAACGGTCTTGGCCGTCCCCTGGGCCGTCCCCTGGGCCGCCCCCTGGACGAGGCCCAGGGCTTATTCTTGACCGGAAACGTTCTTTGGAGCGCCATCGCCGGTCCTTTCGCGGGACTTGTCCCGGGCGCGAAGGCCGTGACCGTCGGGGCGGGGCAACTGGATATTCACCTGCCCCCGCACGCCGATCCCCTATGCCCCCGTCGGCGGCTGTTGGCCAGAGGCGATGGCGTGGCACACCGCTGCGACTATCAGATGCCGCATGTCCACCCCGGTGTCCTGGCGGACATGCTGTCGGCTTATGTCTCTTTCAACGGCATTCTCGTCGCCACCCTGCGGCGGGCTCTCGCCATCGAACCTGACGGACGTCCTGGCACCAATTCCCTTTTGGACGTCGAGATTTTCGACGTGCGCTTTCAATGAAAGCGCACGTCGACCAATCCCCAATCAGAGGAAGTTTTCTTGAATCATCTCGATGACGTCCTGGCTCTGCCCCCCAGGATGGCCCGGGCGGAGTAGAGCGCCATGCCATAGGCCGGGCCGAACTCGATCACCGGCGGCATGACCAGCGTCATGCTTTCCACCTTGACGTTGAGCAACGCCGGCCCTGGGTGGGCGAGCCAGGCCTCGACCGCCTCCTCCAACTCGTCGGCGCGGGAAACGGATCGTCCCCATAGCCCCATCGCCTCGGCCACCTTGCCGAAATCCGGGTTCTGCAGGTGGGTGTAAAGCGGAAGCAGGCCTTCCGACTTCTGCTCGATGTCAATGAAGCCCAGCTTGCCGTTGTCGTAGACGGCGATCTTGATCGGCAGCTTCTCCTGAACCGCGGTCAGCAGGTCGCCGAACAGCATGGCGATCCCGCCATCCCCGGACAGGGCGATCACCTGCCGGTCAGGCGCCGCCTTCTGCAAGCCGAGGGCGGTGGGCATCGCCGACGCCATCGTGCCGTGCAGCAGGCTTCCGAAGAAGCGGCGCTGGGCCGTGGCGGTGAAATAACGATGCATCCAGACGGTCGGGGTGCCATCGTCCGCCGTCACCAGCGCATCGTCGGCCGCCAGGCGGTCGATGACTTCCGTGAGATGGATGCCGGAAATGGTGTCGCGCCGCTTGGGCGCCGCCTTGGCCATGTGCGAGGTGATCACCTCATGGTAGCGCGTCACCAGGCGGTCGCGGAAATGCGTGTCCGTCTTCTCCTGGACCCTGGGTATCAACGCTTCGACGGTCGCCTTGATGTCGCCGGTCAGGCCCAGCGCGATCGGATGGCGTCGGCCGAGATGCGTCGGATCGAGGTCGATCTGAACGATCCGCGCATGCTTGGGGTAAAATTGGCGCCAGGCGAAATCCGCCGCCAGCAGCAGCAGCGTGTCGCAGTCGTGCAGCGCCTGGTAGCCGGCCTCGGTCCCGATGATGCCGGTCATACCAACGTTGTAGGGGTTGTCGTAGGCCAGCGAATCCTTACCCCGAGACGTATGCGCGATCGGCGCCTTGAGAAGGCTGGCAAGGCGGATGATCGCTTCATGCGCGTCGCGGCACCCCGACCCGCCATAGATCGCCACCTTCTGCCCGGTGTTGAGGAAGGCGGCGGCGCGATCAAGATCGGCGTCGTTTGGACGGACCAGCGGCTCACTGGTGTGCACGGCGTAGGGCACGTCGTCATGCGCATCGGAATGCGAGATGTCGACCGGCACGATCAGGACCGCGACGCCGCGCTTGGCCAAGGCGGCCTGGCAGGCCATGACGGTCTTGCGCCTGGCCTGGTTGGGCGTGAGGATCATGTCGCAGTACACGGTGCAGCTGCCGTAGATGGCCTTGAAATCGACCTCCTGCGGAAAGTCGAACCCCAGCTCGTCGCGGACGACCTGGGTGGCGATCACGATGACCGGGGCCCGGTTGCGATTGGCCTCCACCACTCCATTGATGAAGTGCAGGCTGCCAGGACCGCAGCTGCCGGCGATGGCGGTGAGCCTGCCGGTCAGCAACGCCTCGCCCTGCGCCGCGAAGGCGCCGGCCTCCTCATGGCGCATGTGGATCCAATCGATCGAGCTGGTGGAGAGATTGTGCGCGATCAGATTGAGAGTATCGCCGACGACGCCATAGCAGTTCTTGACACCAGCCTGCTCCAGGGTTTCGACGATGATCTGGGCTACTTTCTTGCTCATTCCGGAAGATACTCCTCTGAAAAGGAAGTCACTTGCGCCATAGCGCGGCGCTGGCGCTGTAGACGGCACCACGGGCGCGATTGAGATTTCCGAGCGGCCGGAAGCTTTCGGGCGCGTTCCAAGGATTGAAGGCCAAGCCATCGACCCGGGCGGCCGCCTCCGTATCAAGGCCGGGGCGCCCCGGGATCACGAGGGTGGCGATGTCGATGGACGGCGTGACGGCTTCGCGCCATTCGATGGCGCCGTCCTCGATCGGGGTCTGTTCCTCATCGACGAAGGGCTGCAGCGCCAATTTGAAGGTCACCGGGCCCTGGGCCAGGCGCGCGGCGAAATCGGCGTTGAGGTCGTCGGGTTCCTGTCCAACGGGCCGGGCGGCGTCATACGGCCAGGGCCGCAGGTTGAAGCGAATGGGCCCCGCCTCCCCCAAAGATAGGCGCCGCGGCTCCAGAACCGTTCGTGGGCCAGTCCCGGGGATTTGCGGGCGCCTTGCTGGATGTTTTCCAGCATGCGCGTTGTTTCCGCGGGTCCGAAATGCTCGACCAGGCGATCCCGCAGCGTGGCCCTGTCGCCGCTTGAGGCGATCATGGCGAACTCGACGAACTGACGCGCGTTGCGGGCGTGCGACACGGGGAAGCTCGTCATGAGCAGATCGTGGGCGCCACCGTCCGGGGTCGCGACACGAAGCGCCACCCCTCTCATATCCGGCGCCGCGTCCGGCTGGTGCGCCGCGCTGGCGTTGGAGAAACGGACGGTCGCCCCGAACTCCTTGCCGGCCTGGATATGGCCCTGGCAAAAGCGGACCGGCGCGTCTTCATCGATCAGCAGGCGCGCGTCCTCGATGCCGGCGATCTGCTTCGCATGGAGTGTTCGCTGGGGATGGTCCCATCCCGACTTGCGCCGGGTCGCTTCTTGAATGGACTGAAAGACTTCCGCGAAGCGCTGGAAACTCTCCTGTTCCGCTTCAACGGACCCGCCGTCGAAAACCTCGCGCCAGCGTTTCATATCGGTCATCGCAAATCCCCTGATGGTGCGCCGGCCGCATGCTGGCGGCATCGTGCCCAAATGGATTGCAGCCCAATGCTGTGCCTTGGGAATTATTGTTGCCGGCGTCGGCGCCCCCACCGGCCCACGCAAGCAACGACTTCCAAGCCGGCGCAATGGGATGCAATCCCGGGGAAATCACTGCGAATAGCCTCTAGTCCGGATATTCACCTCGCCTCCGGTTCCCCACGATGCCCCACCCCCGTACCGCCCCGGACCGCTGGCTCGCCCCCGCCGGCGCCCTGCTCCTGTCGGGTTGCCTGTCCAGCTGCAACACCGCCCCAACCCAGAGCATTCTGGGATCATTCTTCCCGTCCTGGATGATCTGCTTCCTGATCGGGGCCGTCGCCTCGGTGGCAATTCGGCTCATCCTTTCCGCGGTTGGGATCGCGCGCGCGGTGCCGGCCGCCCTGCTTGTCCATCTGATCATGGCGGTCGCCATTTCCAGCGCGGTGTGGCTGCTATGGCAGGACTAGACGCCGACATGCGGCCGCCCAGCGCCACCGAACGCCTGGTGGGAAAGGCCATCGCGGTGGTCACGGTGGCCCTGGCCGTCGGACTGGGCGCCGCCGTCCTTGTGCGCATCGGCAGCCGGCCGCGCACCCACGACGCGTTCCTGTACGCCGACAGCGCGGGCCTGGCCCCTGAGGTCAGCGGACGCATCCTCGACCTTAAAGTACGCGACAACCAGCGCGTCACCAAGGGCCAGGTTCTTGTAGTGATCGACCCGGAACCGTTCGAGTTGAGGGTTCGCCAGGCGCGCGCGCAGGTGGCGGCGCTCAAGGCGCAAATCGCGCTGACGGGGCGCCAGGTGGCTGGCCAGTCATCCGGCGCCGATGCCGCCGCGACCCAGGTCGGCCGCGCCCGGACCCAATACAAATTGGCGCAGGACACGCTCGACCGGCTTTCCCCGCTGCTGGGCAAGGGCTACGTCACCGCGCAGCAGGTCGATGAGGCCCGCACCAATGTGCAAACGGCGGCGGCCGCCTTGACCGCCGCCACCCAGCAGGCCCAGCAGGCGCGCCAGATGGTGGGCGACACCGACAGCCTCGAAGCGCAACTCGCCGGCGCCGAAGCCAGCGAGGCCCTGGCGGAGCGCGACCTGCGGCTGTCCACGGTGGTGGCCCCCTTCGATGGGTTGGTGGTCGGGCTGGATATCGCCGCTGGCGCCTACGCGGTCGCCGGCCACCCGCTGTTCACCCTGGTCAAGGCCAACGAATGGTATGCGGTGGCCAATTTCCGGGAAACCGAGCTGCCCGCCGTCGCCGCCGGCGACGATGCCACGATCTGGATGATGATGGACAACGGCCGGCCCCTGCAGGGTAAGGTCGACAGCATCGGCTGGGGCGTCCGGCCCGAGGATGGCGGCGGCCCGTCCTTGCCATCGGTGGGCCGTACCCTGAGCTGGGTGGTGGTGGCGCAGCGCTTCCCCGTCCGCATTCGCCTGACCGAACCGCCGGAATCGCTGATGCGCATCGGTGAAACGGTGACCGTCGTGGTGCGGCATGGCCACCACTGACCAGCCAGCCCTGTTCGCCTTTCTGCGCGCCGAGCTGGCGCCACGGCCGGGGCGGATAGGCCAAGTCTTCCGCATCGCCGTGACCTGTACGGTCGTCGTGGTCATCGGCCAGATTTTCCAGGTGCCGCTGACCCCCTATATGGCCTACGCGGTGTTCCTGGTCAGCGGCAGCGAGGCGGCCAGCACGCTGATGGTCGGCCTGGTGGCGGCGCTGGCTTTCACCCTCGCCGTTGGGCTGTCGTTGCTGTTTTACGTCCTTGACGCGTCGGAGCCCGCCCTCCGCATTCCGCTGATGGCGTTGAGCACCTTTGCCGGCATGTACCTGGTGCGTGTCATGACGCTGGGGCCGGTGATGTTTCTGGCCAGCTTCGTCCTCGTCCTGTCCCAGACCCTGATCGACGAAATCCCGAACCTTGAGGCCTTGACCCATACGGTGCTGTGGCTGTGGGTCGTGGTGATGATCCCGGTGATGGCAACCATCCTGGTCAATCTGCTGGCGGGGGAAGATCCCGGGCGCCTGGCACGGCGTTCCGCCCACGATTTGCTCAAGGCCTTGGCGGACGCCCTTCGACACGGTGATTTCCCCGGTCTGGCCGCACGACGGGAAGAGGCGGTCACCCTTATGGAAATGCGCCAAAAGGCAGCCTTCCTGAAACCCGGCCTGCACGGCCGGGATGCCCTGGACAGCATGCTGATCGAGACTGTGGCGGAACTGCTCGCCCTCTGTCCCCTGCTGCCCCAGCAGATGCCCGCCGCGATCCGGCTGCCCTGGGCGGCGGTGGCGGAAGACTGCGCGATCTTCCTATCCGGCGGGCCGCCGCCAAAGCCGCTCGCCAGCACGTCGCCCACGCCGGATTTGACGCCGGACGCGACCGCGGTCGTGACCGCGTTCCACACGGCGATGATGCGGCTGCGGGACGGGCTGTCCCGGCGGGATTCAAGACATGCGGCCGTGCCGAAGCAGCGGAAGCCTCTCTTTGTCCGCGATGCCTTCAGCAACCCGTCGCACGCGCGATTTGCCCTGAAGACCGCCTTGGCCGCCATGGTCTGCTACATCGCCTATAACTTGGTGGATTGGCCCGGCATCGATACGGCGATCACCACCTGCTTTTTCGTGGCCCTCGGAAGCTTGGGCGAAACCATGCACAAGCTGACGCTGCGCCTCAGCGGAGCGATCCTGGGCGGCCTGCTGGGTGGGATATGCGTGGTTTTCATCCTGCCCCATATGACCGACATCGGACAGCTGTCGTTGCTGATCCTAGGGGGCGCCGCCCTGGGCGCCTGGGTTTCAACCAGCAGCGCCCGGCTGTCCTACGCCGGCATGCAGCTGGCCTTCGCCTTTTTCCTCACCGTGCTGCAGGGCTATGCCCCGTCAACCGACCTCACCATCCCACGGGACCGTATCGCCGGCATTCTGCTTGGCAACGTGGTGATGTCCCTCGTCTTCAGTCTGTTGTGGCCGGTCAGCGCCACGGACCGGGTCCGAGCCTCCGTCGCCGAAGCCTTGCGCGCCTTGGCCGGGCTGTTGAGTTCCGCCACGCCGGGGACGCGGCTGGCCGCCATCCGCGCCCTCGGCGCCGCTCACCGCTTCACGGGCCTTGCCATGTTTGAATTGGATACCCTGCCAAAGCGCGCGCTGCGGCGGCATGACGTGCTGACCCTCGCTTCCCTGGACCGTATCGCCGCCGCGACCTTCACCATCGCCGAGCAGGCCGCGAGCCCCGCCGCGGAACCCGCCGACGCCGCGGCCGCCGGCTGGCTGGTCGCCAGCGCCGACCGGGTCATGACGGGCGCCCCCGTCCAGCCACCGCCCCCGCAGACGGCGGCGGATCTGGAAGGGCTGCTCGCCGTAACCCCAGCGGACGACCGCATCCCGCTTCAAGCCCGCAAATTGCTCCTGCAGCAAATTGCCCTCGCAACCGACGCCAGGAGTTGAACAGCCGTGCTGTACCTCCGCACCGCCCTTCTCCTCTGCCCCCTGCTCGTTTCCGCCTGCGCCACCGACAGGCTGGATCTGGCCCCGTCCAGTCCGGATCGCCCCATTCTGCTGCCGACGGATTATTCGGCGCAGGCGGCACCAAGCCCAACGATGCGTCCTGAGGCTACGGACATCGTTCTGTCGTCGGTGATGGTCGACCCGTCCCGGCATTACGATCTGCCCGCCCTGATCGATCTTTCCCAACGCAACAACCCCGATACCCGTATCGCCTGGGAAAGGGCCCGCCAGGCGGCGCTGGGGGTCGGCCTCGCGGAAGCCGCCTACCTGCCGCAGATTTCGGCGGAGGCGATCGGTGGGATCCAGCACACCCCGCTTCCGGCGCCGACCTCTTTGATTCCGAAAGGATACTTCACCAGCAACAGCCGAGAGCTGGTTCCGGCGCTGACGGCCAAGTGGCTGTTGTTCGATTTCGGCCAGCGCGCCGGCGCGGTTGACGAGGCCAAGGCCAATTCATTCGTCACCAACGTCTCCTTCAACGGCGTCCACCAGCGGCTGATCTATGAGGTGAGCCGCGACTATTTCGCCCTCGGCGCCGCCCGTGGCCGGCTCAAGGTGGCGCAGAAGGCCCTGGATAACGCGCTGGTGGTCCAGGAAGCGACCCAAGGGAAGCAGAACAACGGCCTGGCCACCGTGGTCGCCCTGCACCAGGCGGAACGGGAAACGGCCCAGACGCGTTTCAATCTCGAACGGGCGCGTGGTGCCGAGCGTGCCGCCTACACCGCGTTGATGGTCAGCCTGGGCCTGCCGCCCTCGGAACCGCTGCAAACCACCGACAGTTCGGAATTGCCCCTGCCGGCGCTTCCCTCGGGAGATATCGAGCAGATGATCCGCGAGGCGCTGGATGCCCGTCCCGACATGCTGGCCGCCCTGGGAAAGGTTCGTGCCGCCGAGGGGCGCATCCGGTCGGCGAAAGCCACCTACTATCCGACCATCGGCATCGACACCAAGGTCTATGAAAACGTGGGCCAGCTGAGTTCGCAGGGCCGCCCCTACAGCACCGTCAATCTCCCCGGCTCCTCATTTCTGCTGAGGATCAGTTTGCCGCTCTACGACGGCGGCGTGCGCGATGCCAAGGTGGCGCAAGCCAATTCCGAACTGGCCGCCGCCCATTGGGAATTGGACCGCACCCGCGACACCGCCTCCAAACAGGTGATCGACGCCTTTGACGCGCTGAAGACCAGCTTCGCCGAATACCAGGCGGCCGTGGTTCTCACCAAGGCGGCACAGACCGCTTATGATTCCGCCCTCGAAGCCTATCGTCATGGTGTCGGGACCTACACCGAACTGGTGAACTCGGAAACGTCGCTCGCCCGCGCCCAGTCGGACAAGGAGGACGCGCATGCCAATGTCTTCACCGCCGCCGCCGCGCTGGCCTTCGCGACGGGTTCGATGCCATGAAAGAAGCAAACGCGGCGCATGATGGTCGCTTCGATCACGACGCGCCTCGCTAGTTGGAACTGGGCGGCGGGAAACGTCGTCCGTTTTCCCGCGCATAGACGGCCGGTGTGCAGCCGGCGTGATGGCGGAAGCGGCGCGTGAAATGGCTTTGGTCGGAAAAGCCCACCGCGTAGGCGATGTCCGCGAGCGGCAGATCGGCGGCCCGAACCATCTCCTTCGCCCGCTCGATCCTCAGCCGTTCCAGATATCTCATCGGGGACATCCCCACTTCCTTCTTGAAGATCTTGACCAGATGGAAGCGGTTCACACCCGCCGCCTCGGCAAGTTCGGCGAGCGTGATCTTCTCCATGCCGCGATCCTCGACATAAGCGAGGGCGCGCCTGACGGCGGAAGAGGACGGCGCCGCCAGGGGCATGTCCACCGCGTGCACGTCGGCGCTGTAACTACGGACCAGATGAACCGACAGCGCGACAGACAGGGACTCGATCAGGAGATCCTGAGCTGGATGCGGCGCCCGCCCCAGTTCCAGCGACAGCATTTCGCCCAGGCGGGCCAGCCAGGGATCACGCGTCCGGAAATTGCTGAGGAAACGGGGCCTCGGCGCCGTTCCGATGCGCCTGCAGGCATCAGCCGCCTGTGTCAGATGATCCGGCATCAGGCCTATTCTGATGTGCTGGGGCAGCAGGCCCCGGAAGCGGGTTTCATATCCTGCCGGCATCAACGTCGCCTCGCCACAGAGGCTGGGGCTTTCATAGATTTTACCGAGCCGCTCCTGCAAGACCTCCGACGAGCGCCCCAGTGAGACGGTAATAATGTGATGGTCGCGCGGTGGCATGAACTGGCTGCCGTCCATGTAATAGTCGCCATATTCGTCCAGGGAAATTCCTTCCCACAACCTGCCGGCGCTGGTGGCGCGCAGGGGACGGTCACTGAGTTGCTGGCGGGCCTGCTCGAAATTGACCGCCTTCGGAGTTTGTCTGGCCGACATGGACTGGGATCCTCTACCGCGAACCTGTCCGGAAGGCAGGCGGCAATCAGTTGAAATACGGAAGAGGTTCACGCTCAATCTGACAGCTGCGTTTTCAGGGCAGATGCTGGAAGAAGCGCGTCGTCCCGACGCTGCGGCGCACCAATTTGCACTTCCTCGGCGGCTTTCGCGGTTTCCCAGCAGTGTGCAACCGCGTTCTGCCGGGGCGCCAGCCCCCCGAATGGATATGCAGTTCGTCATATCCGCTCACCCGCCATTTTACCATGGGAACGGCTGGTCGTCTGGGGTCGCGCGCGCCATCACGGCGCGCGCCATGGAAACGCCAATAACATTCCACCGCCGCATAAGTCGTCCGCCTTATTTCATGATTCTCAAGAAAAAAGGCGCGTCTGCACCCTTCCACAATTTGCGGCCAAGCGGGCCAATAAGCTTCAATCTTTCTCATAAACCGAACTGTTAGGCTGACCACCTGCCTGATACCGGCTTTCAAATTTTCGTGTACCCGATCCGAAAAACTCATATATCGTTCGCTATCTGGATAGCGCGCGCTATGCGCCGTTCCGTGTTTTTGCGAATGCGATGTGAGGTTGTGAGAGGACAATATGATGGCGTTCGCCTCTCGACTTGCGGTCGGCAGCCTTGGGGATCACGGCACCGGCGACGAACTGCTCTTCGGCCCCTTCCGCCTATCGCGCCCCGAAAGGCGCCTGGAGCGGGACGGCAAGCTTGTTCCGCTGGGCGGCCGCGCACTCGACGTCCTTTTTGCCTTGGTGGAACGCGCCGGCCGGGTGGTCAGCAAAGCTGAACTCACCCGTGCCGTCTGGCCGAACATGATCGTCGAAGAGGGGAATCTGCGGTTCCATATCGTCGCCTTGCGCAAGGCGCTGGGCGACACCGCGCAGGACGGCCGGTACCTCACCACCGTCGCGGGGCGCGGCTATTGCTTCACCGCCACCGCGACGCCGTCACCCGATATGCCGTTGGCCACCATGGCCGTCCGGGCACCCCAACTGCCTCTCCGCACACGCCGCGTCATCGGCGTCGATGAGGCGGCCGTGGATGCCAGCAACGAACTGCTGGCCCGCCGCTTTCTGACCTTGGTCGGGCCGCCGGGCATCGGCAAGACGACCTTGGCGGTCAAATTGGGCCATGACCTTCTGGAACATTTTCCTGATGGCGTCGCCTTTGTCGAACTCGGCGCCCTTCGCGGCACTGCCTTGGTCCCTGCCGCCATCGCGGCGGCGGCGGGCCAGCCCTTGCCGGCGGACAACCCGCTGGACCATCTGATGGCGATTTTCCGCGACCGCAGAATGCTGTTGCTTCTTGATAGCTGTGAACACGTCATCGATGTCGTCGCCGACCTGGCCGAAAAGCTATTCAGCAGCCTTCCGGAACTGAGCATCCTCGCGACAAGCCGGGAATCACTGAGAGCGGAGGGGGAACACGTCTTCCGGCTGTTTCCGCTGGCTTGCCCGCCCCCGACACTTCCGCCCTCAAGCGAAGCCGCCCTGCGTTACTCGGCGGTGGAATTCTTCGTCGATCGGGTCCAGGCCAATCAGCTGGGCTTTCAATTATCAGACGACGATACGCCCTTAGTCGGCGAGATATGCCGCAAGCTCGATGGCATTCCCCTGGCGCTGGAATTAGCCGCCGGTCGTGTTCCAGCCTATGGCATCAGGCAAACGGCCGCCCTTCTGGATGGGCATTTCCGCCTGCTGTGGGAGGGGCGACGGACCGCCCCTCCCCGGCTTCAGACCTTGAGCGCGGCGCTCGACTGGAGCTATGAGTTGCTGAATGAGCCGGAGCGTGCCGTGCTTCGGCGCATTTCCACCTTCATGGGTTACTTCACGCTGGAAGACGTGATCGCCGTCGCCGGCTTTGGTGATTCCGACGACTACTCGGTGGTGGGCATCCTGGCCAACCTGGTTGCGAAATCGCTGGTGGCGCTGCACGAAACGCCGCATGGCGTCCGCTATCGGCTACTCGACACCACCCGCGTTTACGGTTTGGCCAAGATCGAGGCGACGGATGAGGCGCGGACCGTGGCCGGCAGCCATGCGCGCTTCTCTTACTCTTCCGGCGTCCAAGCGACAGGTTGAGGGTTGTCGGCACCTCGATTGTGCTTCATGAGTCGGCCATGGATGATGGTCGAACAAGATTAACCCGTCAGGAAAGCCAGCTTGCCACCCGGGCGCGCTTGATCGCGGCCGCGCGGACATTGATCGCCAGTGACGGGGTCGCGGCAGCTTCCGTCCGCAACGTCGCGGAGGCGGCGGGCTATACGCAGGGCGCCTTCTATTCCAATTTCCCCACCAAGGACCACATGCTGATGGCCGTCCTGGCGGACCATTTGGAAGGCGTCGCGGCCCGGGTGGAGGCGATGGCGGAGGACGTTATCGCCGCGCCCCACGATACGGACCCACAGAAGATGCCGGCCGCCATCACCGCGTTCCTGCGAAACCTGAATCCAAAATCGAACTGGGCGACCCTTGCCACCGAACTTCTGCTGCATGCCAACCGCAGCGCCGACCTGGCGGCGGATTACGCCATCATACGGGAAGGATTCTTTCGGCGCCTTGGCACGTCATTCCGGCGGATTTTCGATCACCTCGGCCTGATACCCTCGATCTCGCCTGAGGAACTGGCGATGGGCCTGATCTCAACCTCCGTCGGCTTTTCAATTCAGTTCGGTGGACCGTTAACCCCCGAAGCCCGGACCCGCTTCATGGTCGCCGTGTTTCAAGGGGTTCTCAATACCGCGTCTCCGATATCGCAGCCGGAATTGAAGCAGACCTAGCAACAGGCCGGCCTGCTGATGGGGCGCTCGCGGAAACGCTTGGTGTCGCGCCGGTCAAACTGGGCGGGCTTCCGGACGGGGACTGCTGGTCCAGGCGGCGCATGGGGTTGCGGAAGACCGCGGGCAAGGAACGTTGACGGGTTGGCATCGCGCACGGTACAGCAAACAAGGGCCCCGCGAGACGGCGTGACCATGCATTCCGATCCCTGATCGACGGGCGAACCCGCGGTGCACGGCCCCATCCAATCCATGTCACCGGGGAAGGCAATGGCCAGGAAGAGCGCCGCTTCGAGCCAGTATCATAAGGAAAACCTGCGACGGGACCTGATCGAGGCGGCACTGAAATATGTCGCCGAACATGGGCACGACACGCTTTCCGTGCGGACCCTGGCGAACATCGTGGGTGTCTCATCCGGCGCCCCCTACCACCATTTCGCCGACCGCCGGTCGCTTCTGCTGGCACTGGCCTTGGAAGGCTATGAGCGCCTGATCGGCCCGACCGCCGAGCAGTTCCAGGCCGCATCCAATCCCATGGAAAGCCTGACCACGACGAGCCATCAATTCCTGACGTTCGCGATCAGGAACCCACGGCTGTTCGAACTGATGTACGAGAGCGAACTCACCCGGCCGGAGCTCGACCCCGCCATCAGGCAGGCACAGTTCCGCGGTTTCTCGTTGCTGAAAGACTCCATCGTGGCCGCCGTGCCGTCGATGACGGAGGAGGACTTCTCGTTCCGGCTTTTGGCGATCTGGTCGACGCTGTACGGGTTCGCCACGCTGCGCAACAAACAGATGGTGAAGCCTTATGAAATGGACCAGCAGGCGGCCGACGCCGTCGTGAAATACATCGTCAAGATCGCCCTGGCCGGCAACTGAGCGCGGATACGGCGGGTTCATGCCCGCTTGGGACGCCCTCTCGCCGCGGATGACCATCTGGGGCAACCGTGCCCTGACAAATCCAATTCATGCCGCGCACGCCCGCTTGACAGCCTGCGACGCTTAATCTAAGCATCGCTTAGATTGTTTGAGGCACGTATCACCGGCTAAAAAAAAGCGGGCAATCCGACAATAAACGGGAGGGCTTGATGGGCACGTCCATCAAGGGAACCATCGCCATCGTGGGCGCAGGCCCCGGAGGCATGGCCGCGGCACTCGCCGCCATTCGACTTGGATTCAACGTCACCTTGTTCGAGCGCGCCACGGAGATCAAGGCCGCCGGCAATATTTTGAACCTTTGGCCACCGCCTCAGAAAATACTTAAGCTCATCGGCGTCGACACCGAGGATCTGGGCGCACCGTGCCGTACCTTCTTCGAGCGTTATGACGGCAAGGTCCGCGCCGAGGTGATCCTGCCGGCGGCGGTGGAGCGGGAATACGGCGGGGGCTTCATCGGCCTGCTGCGCTGGGGGCTCTACAAGCGCATGGTCGACGCGTTGCCCCCCGGCGTCCTGCGCCTGGACCACACCCTGACCGGCGTGCGGGATGAGGGCGACAAGGTCCGCCTGACGTTCGCCAACGGCCAGGAATTCGCCGCCGACGTGCTGGTCGGCGCGGATGGCATCAACTCCTTCGTTCGCAAGTGGCTGTGGGGGGATGAACCCATCCGCCACCAGCGCCTGCACCTGGTGGGCGGCTACCTGTTCCTCGACACGCCGCCCGAAGACCGCGGGGTCATCGCCCACAACCGCACCACCCAGGTCAGCTACACCCCCATCCGGCACGAGGGGAAGTGGGGCTATGAGTGGTGGGTGCTGGAGGCCTGCGACCCATCCCAGCCGCCGCCCGGCGACCTTCTGGCCTTCAGCAAGGCGCGCGCCAAGGGCTTCACCCAGCGGGTGCGCGACCTGATCGACGCGACCCCGACGGCCCATCTGCAGCGCTGGGAGATCCGCGACCGTCCGCCGCTGAACCAATGGTCCAAGGGACGCGCGACCCTGGTCGGCGACGCGGCCCATCCCACCTCCCCCTATGCGGCATACGGGGCCGGGATGTCGATCGAGGACGGGTATTTCCTGGCCCGCGAGCTTGACGCCGTGCCGCTGTCCGACACGGCGGCCGTCCGCCAGGCGCTGCAGCGGTTCGAAGACCGGCGCAAGCCCCACACCGCCCAGGTCAGCCAGGGCGCGTACCATACCGGCCGCGCCTTCCATCACATGCCCAGGTTGCTGCGCCCGGTGCGGGACTGGGTCTTCGACCACACGCCGGTGCTGCAGAAGTTCGTGGGCGACGCCATGCCCGGCCACATCCTGTCGCAACTGGCGGAGATCGAGGACGCGCCCCCCTTCAAGACGGCGGCCAACCGGCATCCCACCCAGGCCAAGGCGGCCCAGTGAACCAGCGCCGCGACCATCGCGGCGCCCCCGACCCATGCGCGGCAGGAGAACCAATTGACCGCCAAATTCAAATACGGTGTTTCCCTTTACAGCTTCACCGACGACCTCAACACGGTGATGACGGTCGAGGACGCCCTGGCCGCCATCACGGACCTGGGCGCCACCGGTCTGGAAATCCTGGGTGAGGCGCACATCCCCGGCTATCCCAACCCCAATCCCGCCTGGTTGGACCGCTGGTTCGCCCTGCTGGACCGGTATGGGTTGGAGCCGACCAACTACGGCTGCTGGATCGACACCCGCCTGCGCCTGGACCGGCCGCTGGATTCGGTGACGGCGGCCGGCCATCTGGTGCGTGACATCGAGTTGGCCGCGCGGCTGGGCTTCAAGTTCGTGCGTCCCAAGATCGGCGTCGTGTCCCTGGATCTGGTGCCGGACCCCATCTGGGAGGACACCATCCTCCGCGCGCTTGAGACGGCGGAACGCCACGACATCGTCATCTGCCCGGAGATCCACAGCCCCACGCCGATCCGCCATCCCGTCGTCGAGAGCTACGTCGACTTCATCCAGCGCACCGGGACGAAGCATTTCGGCTTGCTGCTGGATACGGGCGTCTTCCAGGACCGGCCCTTGCCGCCGCAGCCCGGCGAACATCCGGCGATGCGGCCCGGCTACCTGGACGGCTGCAAGGTTCCGCCGGAGCATATCGAGGACATCATCCAGTACGTGGTCTTCATCCAGGCCAAGTTCCACAACATCAACGACCAGTGGGTCGACGAGCAGATCCCTTGGGACAAAGTGGTGCCGGCGCTGAAGAAGGCCGGGTACGCCGGCTACCTCTCCAGCGAATACGAAGGGGAACGGCTGCCCTGGCGGGCGCTGGAGCAGGTGCGCCGCCAGCACGCGCTGATCCGCAAGCTGGAGCGGGACTATGACCGTTCCACCCGCCCCGACTGAGCCCGAGGATGCCCAACCATGCTTGAACGATCCATTATGCAGTCCAGCGGATTCCGTAACGTCGGCCCCGCGGACGCGCCCACCGGTTTCCAGCTGCGCATCCGCCTCCCGAACTACCGTGGCCAGCGTCTCAGCCTGGTCGACGGCGTGGACGTGACGGTGAACGGCGAGCGGTTCGATCACACCGACAACCTCCTCGCGGTCGGCGGCAAGACGTATGACCTGGCGACGCTCAGGACCGAGACCGAGGACCGCTGGCCCTTGGACGAACTGGCCACGGTCATCGTCGCCAAGCCCGGTGGCCTGGCGGTGGGCGTCCACCGGGTGGAGGTCGCGGTGCGCATCCGCCAGTCCTACATCCCCATCGAGTTCCAGCCCAGCGTGATCGGCGAGACGCGGACCGCGACCATCGTCTTCTGAACCAGGCCCACCGGCTGGTCGCCATCGGCCACCCGGCAACGACAATGAGGGAGGTGGCCCATGGTGGCCGTGAACACGTCCGTGGAAACCCCGGCCAGACGCCAAGCCGGCATCGGGCAAGGGGTGCTGGTCGTCCTGGCCGGCTTCCTCCCCATCCTCGCCATCGTGGCGCTTTCTCCGGCGGTGCCCAAGATCATGGAGCGCTTCGGCGCCGTTCCCGGGGCGGGCACGCTGGTGCCCCTGCTGGTGACGGCGCCCGGCCTGATTATCGCCCTGGCGTCGCCGCTCATGGGCTGGGCCGTGGACCGTTACGGCCGCCGCCGGCTGCTGCTGTGGGCCACCGCCGTCTACGGCCTCCTGGGCGTCGCTCCCTATTTCCTGGACGATCTGAAGCTGATCATCGCGTCCCGTCTGGCCCTCGGCCTGGCGGAGGCGGGCATCCTCACCGTCACCAACACCCTGATCGGCGACTACTTCGCCCATGACCAGCGGCGCACTTGGCTGACGGTCCAGGGGCTGGTGGGGCCCGTGTTCGGCACCTCCGTCGTGGCCCTGTCCGGCTACATGACGGCCGTGACCTGGAACGCCTCGTTCCTGATCTACGCCGTGGCCTTCCCCATCTTCCTGGCCATGGTGGTCTACATCTACGAACCGGTGGTGGCGTCCGTTGCCGCCGGCCAAGCCCGCGCCCGGGTGGCGTTCCCTTGGGGCGACGTCGTCCTTACCAGCCTGGTCACCCTGTTCTCCGCCAGCCTGTACTACGTCTACATCGTCCAGGTCGGCCTCGCCTTCGGCGAGGTTGGGGTGACGTCGCCCCAGAGGGTGGGCCTGCTGATCTCCATCGCCAGCATCGGCGTCTTCCTGGGCGCGGCGCTGTTCCAATGGTTGTCCGGCCGCTTCACGGGGCCGCAGCAGATCCTGACCTACCTGCTGCTGCTGGGGGCGGGCCTGGTCGGCATCGGCATCGCCGGCGACCAGACGACGATGACGGCGGCGGCGTTCGTCCAGCAACTAGGCGCCGGCATCGCCATCCCGGCGCTGGTGCTGTGGTCCGTCTCGAAACTGCCGGCCGAGCATCGCGGCCGCGGCATGGGCGTTTGGGCCGGCTGCTTCTTCCTGGGGCAGTTCACCAGCCCGCTGTTCGTCACCGCCGCCAAAGGGGCGGCGGGCACCATGCAGGGGGCTTTCGGGGTGCTGGGCGGTGCCGCCTTGGCCGGGGCCCTGGTCGCCTTGGCCTGCGTGCTGCGCCGCCACGGCGAGAAGCCGGGCGCCGCTTGACGGACGCGTTTTCGAGGCTCAAGGGGCGACCGGGACGGTCGCCCCGTCAAAGAGCCGCCGGGGATAGAAAGGCGCGAAACGCCGGGGAAGCGTCGGGGCCGAACATGTGGGCGGGCGGGCCGCTGGATTCGACGCGGCCATTCATCAAGTGCACCACCCGGCTGGACACATCGCGCGCGAACGCCATTTCGTGGGTCACGACGATCATGGTCCGCCCCTCCTCCGCCAGGGACCGCATCAGGGCCAGCACCTCGCGCACCCGCTCCGGGTCAAGGGCGGAGGTCGGCTCATCGAACAGGACCAGCTTCGGGTTCGTCGCCAGGGCCCGGGCGATCGCCACCCGCTGTTGCTGCCCGCCGGAGAGCCGCTTGGGATAGGCGGCGTGGAAGCCCGCCATGCCCACCCGTTCCAGCAGCGTCCGCGCGGTGGCCATAACCTCGTCACGGTCACGGCGATGGACGCGCAAGGGCGCCTCCATGACGTTCTGCAGCACCGTCAGGTGGGGCCAGAGGTTGAAGCCTTGGAAGACCATGGCCGTCTGCGTCCGCAGGCGGGCGGCGGCGCGGCCGTCGGAAACCACCAGGCGGCCATGGCGGTCGCGCGCCAGGGGCGCCTGCACGTCGCCGATGGCGATCTGGCCTTCGTCCGGAACCTCCAGCAGGTTGAGGCAGCGCAGAAAGGTGCTTTTGCCCGACCCGCTGCCCCCGAGGATGGAGATGACCTCCCCCTCCCGCGCTTCCAGCGAGATGCCGGCCAGCACTTCCCGGTCGCCGAAGGACTTACGGATATTGGTTGCGGTCAGCACGGTGGGGGATGGCGGGGTCATGACAGCGGCTCCACGACGGGCGGAACGGAGATGGACGGGACGGCGCGGTCGACGTCCAGCCGGCGTTCCAAGGCCGCCAGCAGGGCCGACAGACCGGCGTTGATCAGCAGATACAGCGCCGCGGCGGCGCAAAACACATCCAGGGTTCGGTAGCTGTGTGCGATGACCTGCTGCGCCACGCCGGTGATGTCCAGCACCGTGATGGTGCTGGCCAGCGAGGTCGACTTGGTCATCATGATGATTTCGTTGGAATAGCTGGGCAGCGCGATGCGGATGAGCGACGGCGCGATCACCCGCCGCAGCAGCATGAAACCGGTCATGCCACAGGCCCGGCCGGCCTCGATCTCCCCGCGCGGCACGGCGGCCAGGGCCCCACGGAAGATTTCGGCGATATAGGCCGAGCAGCAGCAGGTCATGGCCAGGCAGGTGCAGAAGACGGGATCCCGGAACGCCGCCCAGAGCATGCCGTGGCGTATCCAGGGCACCATGGCGAAACCATAGTAGATCATGAAGATCTGCAGGATCAGCGGCGTGCCCCGGAACAGGAAGGTCCAGGTGCGCTGGATCAGGCGCGGCAGCGGCGACCGCGCCACCGATAAGACCGTGAGGCCGGTGGCCAGCACCGTGGCGCAGACACCGGACACCGCCAGGATCAGCAGGGTCACGGGCACGGCGCGCACCAGCTGCGCGGTGACCGACCCGATGAACGTCAGATGCTCCCCCATCGCGCTCAGCCCCTGTTCCACCGGTTGGAATACCGGCCGCCATAGTGGAAGGCCGTGCTGGAAAGGGTGGTGAGCACCAGGTAGAGCGCCATGGCCACGCCGAAGAACAGGAAGGGGTGCCGGGTCGACCCGGCGGCCACCAGGCTGGTGCGCATCAGCTCGCTCAGCCCGGTGACGGCGATGAGGGCGCTGTCCTTCAGGTTGAACTGCCAGACGTTGCCCAGAGCGGGCAGGACGACGCGCGCCACCTGTGGCAGGACGATGCGGTGGAAGCACAGGAGGTCGCCGAAGCCCATGGCCCGCGCCGCCTCGAACTGGCCCTTGGGGATGGCGCCGACTCCGCCCCGGAAAATCTCGGCCTGGTAGGCCGCGGACACCAGGCCGACGGACAGGCTGCCGACCAGGAAGGGTGGCGGCAGCCCCGGGGCGTCCCAGCCGAAGGTCTCGGCCAGCGACAGGATCAACGAGGGCAGACCGAAGTACAGCAGCAGGATGACCAGCAACTCCGGCACCCCACGCAGGACCACGCCATAAACCAGCGCCGTTCGCCGCAGCCAGCGCGGCCCCTTCAGCCGCGCCCAGGCCAGCAGGACGCCCAGCACCGTGCCGATGGCCATGGAGGCGGCGGACACCGCCAGGGTGAGCAGGCAGCCCTTCAGCAGCAGGGGCGCCCAGCCGTCCGGCCCAAAGCCAAGGAGCGTGAGATCGTCCATCACGGTTGGGGCCTCCCGGCGGCGGCGCCCGGGTGGGCCTCAAGGGTCGGGGTGGCATCCGCCTTGAACCATTTCAGGCTGAGGCGCCGCACGGTGCCATCCTCCACGGCGGAGCGGATGGCGGCGTTCAGGCGTTCCGCCAGGGCGGTGTCGTCCTTGCGCAGGCCGAAGCCCTCACCCGCGCCCAGCTCGCCGCCGATCAGCTCCGGCCCCACGAGCACCAGGTCCTGCGCGTCGGGTGCGGCCAGCAGCGGCCGCAGGTAGGTCGTGTCATCCAGCGTCAGGTCGATGCGGCCGCTCAACAGATCCAGGTCCCGTTCGCCCATGGTGCGATAGGATTTAACGGTGATGACGTCGGCCAGGTACTTGTCCAGGAAGGCGTCGTAGGTGCTGGAGATGGCGACGCCCAGGGTCTTGCCGCGCAACTCCTCGCGCAGGGCCGCCAGCGCCTGGGTCTGGCGCTCGGGCGTGGGGCTGGCGTCCAGGTCCAGCACCAGGCCCCGGTTGTCCATGCGGGCCAGGGGGCTGTCCTTCTGGGTGACGAAGACCCCGGTGGTGATGGCGTACGGCAGTGAGAAGGCCAGCACGGCCTTGCGCGCCGGCGTGATCTGCAACGCGTCGGCGATGACATCGATCTTATGAGCCTGCAACGCGCCGATCATGCCGTCCCAATCCTGGGCCACCAGCTGGCACCGCAGGTTCGCCCGCTGGCAAAGGATCTGCAGTAGATCGGGTTCGAAACCGATGAGGGTGCCGTCGGGCCGGGTGATGTTCCACGGCGGGAAAGCCCCCTCCGTGCCGATGACCACGGCGCGGGGCAGCTCCTCCGCCCCGGCGGCCCCACCCCAAGCGGCGGACAGGGGAAGCGCCACCGCCAGTCCGAAACCAATGCCCGCGCGCGAAAGCCTTCTCATGGTTGATCCGCGCCGGCCAGGGGGACGATGTCGACCAGCCAGCAGGCCGCTGCGGCGTGGACCAGGACGGGGGCCGTCGCGCCAGGGGCGAACGACAGGGCGTCCAGCCGGCCGAGGGTGTACGTCTCATCGCCGCAGGTCACCTGCGCCTCGCCGGCCGCCACCAGCATGCGCGTCGCCGTGGGGTTGGGCGACGGCGATGACGAACCGGGAGGCAGCCGGTGTAGGGCGCCCCGCACGGCACCCCGGCGCACCATGAGGTTCAGGTCGGTGACGGGCCCGCCGTCCGGCGTTCCCGATACCGGCACGTCGCCGGGAAACGCGTGGGGTGCCGTGTCCGGCGTCACCAGGACGGAGGCCGCGCCGCCGTCGAAGTCCAGCAGCAAGCGGCCGTCCAGCACCGCCAGCACGCGGTCGATGCCCGGGAAGTGGGAGAAGGGCCCCGCCTCCCGCACCTCCGCGATGCTGACGCGCCAGAGGATGTCGCCCGCGCCATTGTCCTGACGGGCGACCTCTCGCGTGACGCCGCCCCCGTTCTTCCACGCCTGGGCGGGCCGGGAGGCTGAGGGAAGCAGCCGGACACCGCTCATCCCCGGGCTCATCCCAGGATGCCGGGCAGGTCGAGGCCCATGGTGCGGGCGCAGTCGCGGGCGATGTCGTAGCCGGCGTCGGCATGGCGCATCACGCCGGTGGCCGGGTCATTCCACAGGACACGCTCCAGCCGCTTGGCGGCTTCAGGCGTGCCGTCGGCGACGATGACCATGCCGCTGTGCTGGGAATAGCCCATGCCCACGCCGCCGCCATGGTGCAGCGACACCCAGGTGGCGCCCGACGCGGTGTTCAGCAGCGCGTTCAGCAGCGGCCAGTCGGACACGGCGTCGCTGCCGTCCCGCATGGCTTCCGTCTCGCGGTTGGGGCTGGCGACGCTGCCGCTGTCCAGGTGGTCGCGGCCGATCACCACGGGGGCCTTCAACTCGCCCTTGGCCACCATCTCATTGAAGGCCAGGCCCAGGCGGTGGCGATCCCCCAGCCCGACCCAGCAGATGCGGGCGGGCAGGCCCTGGAAGCGGATCCGCTCCCGCGCCATGT
Organism: Nitrospirillum guaranorum; assembly: GCF_034653275.1. Taxonomy (NCBI): domain Bacteria; kingdom Pseudomonadati; phylum Pseudomonadota; class Alphaproteobacteria; order Rhodospirillales; family Azospirillaceae; genus Nitrospirillum; species Nitrospirillum guaranorum. Next base: position 1,434,483 of record NZ_JAYEES010000001.1, read on the forward strand.
CCAGCCAGTTGTGCAGGTGCCGGTTGTCCGGCAGCAGCTCCTTCACCTTGGCGTCGGTCTTGTAGATGTCCTCGGGGTCGCCGGACAATGCTGCCCAGCGGAAGGGGCCGATGCCGCGGCAGAACAGCGGACGAATGTAGGCGGGCACGAAGCCGGGGAAGTCGAAGGCGTTGGCGACCCCCTCGTCCTTCGCCACCTGGCGGATGTTGTTGCCGTAGTCGACGGTGGGCACCCCTGCTGCCTGGAAGTCCAGCATGGCCTGGACGTGCACCGCCATGCTGGCACGCGCGGCGGCGGCCACGGCCTGCGGCTCCCGTTCCCGCCGCTCGACCCACTCGGCGACCGTCCAGCCCACAGGCAGGTAGCCGTTCACGGGATCATGGGCCGAGGTCTGGTCGGTCAGCAGGTCCGGGCGGATGCCGCGCCGGACCATCTCGGGCAGCAGTTCGGCGGCATTGCCCAGCAGGCCGACCGAAACCGCCTTCTTCTCGGCGCAGCTGCGTTCGATGATGGCCATCGCCTCATCGATGGTTTCGGCGGCATGGTCCAGATAGCCCGTCCTCAGGCGCATCTCGATGCGGCTGCGCTGGCATTCGATGGCCAGGCAGGAGGCCCCGGCCATGACGCTGGCCAGCGGCTGCGCCCCGCCCATGCCGCCCAGGCCGGCGGTCAGCAGCCAGCGGCCCGACAGGTCGCCGCCGTAATGCTGGCGGCCCATCTCGACGAAGGTCTCATAGGTCCCCTGCACGATGCCCTGGGACCCGATGTAAATCCAGGAACCGGCCGTCATCTGCCCATACATGGCCAGGCCCTTGCGGTCCAGCTCGTGAAAATGCTCCCAGGTGGCCCATTTCGGCACCAGGTTGCTGTTGGCGATCAGAACGCGCGGGGCGTCGGGGTGGGTGCGGAAGACGCCCACCGGCTTGCCGGACTGGACCAGCAGGGTCTGGTCGGCCTCCAGCCGCGTCAACGCCTCCACGATCCGGTCGTAGCTCTGCCAGTCGCGGGCGGCGCGGCCGATGCCGCCGTAGACCACCAGCTCCTCCGGACGCTCCGCCACGTCGGGGTGCAGGTTGTTCATCAGCATGCGCAGCGCCGCCTCGGTCAGCCAGCTTTTGGCGGTGCGTTCCGTGCCGGTGGCGGGGCGGATGACGCGGGTGTTGTCGATGCGGCTCATAGTGTCCTTCCCAGGCTGGTGGCGAAGGCGAGGCAGTCGTTCAGGATCCCGGTCAGGACCGTGACGAGAGGCCTCGCGTATGCGGGGTCGAAGGGGGCGGCCAGGTGTCGGGGCCGGGCTCGTCGGGTTCGGCGAGATAGCCCCGGATGGCCAGTTCCATTTGAATGGCGTGGATGCCCTCGGCGGGGCGGCCGTAATGGCGCGTCGTCCAACCGCCTTTGAACCGGCCGTTCAGCACGTGGCTGTGGCCGCTGGCGGCGCAGCGGTCGTGGATGGCGCTCGCCAGCGCCCCGTCGCAGGTGACGCCGCCGTTGGTGCCGATGTTGAACTGCGGCAGGGGGCCGTCGAACAGGCGCGGGATGACGCTGCGGATGGAATGGGCGTCGTACAGGACGACGGCGCCATGGCTCCGCCGCAGCCGCGCCAGTTCCGCTCGGATGGCGTCATGGTAGGGATCGAAATAGGCCGCCCGCCGCGCGGCGATGTCGGCGGCATCCGGCGCCGGCCCGGCGTACAGCGGCTCCCCATCGAAGGTGGTGACGGGGCAGAGGTCGGTCGTCGCCTGGCCTGGATAGAGCGACACGCCGGAGGGGTCGCGGTTGACGTCGATGACGCTGCGCGACAGCCGCGTCCGGATGGTGGTGGCCCCCAGGTCCGCCGCGAAGGCGTACAGCCGGTCGATCCACCAATCGGCATCCTTGCGCGCCAGCCAGGGCGACACGAAGCGGCCCAGCAGCCCATCCGGTATGTCCGTGCCGGTATGGGGGAAGGTCACGACCAGGGGCGCGTCGCCGCGGTGGATTTCCAGCCAGTCCGTCATCTCACCAGTCCGTCATCTCAGTTGCCCCGCCAGACGCGCGCGTGCAGGGGGTTGAACCCCATGCGATAGACCAGGTCCGCTGGCCGCTCGATATCCCAGATCGCCAGGTCGCAGGACTTGCCCACCTCCAGCGTGCCGATCTGATGCTGCAGCCCCAAGGCGCGGGCAGCGTTGCGGGTGACGCCGGCGACGCACTCGTCCACCGTCATGCGGAACAGGGTGGCGCCCATGTTCATGACCAGCAGCAGGGAGGTCAGGGGCGAGGTGCCGGGGTTGCAGTCGGTGGCCAGGGCCATGGGCACGCCGGCCGCACGGAAGGCGTCCACGGGCGGCAGCTTGGTTTCCCGCACGAAATAGAAGGCGCCGGGCAGCAGCGTGGCCACGGTGCCGGCCGCCGCCATGGCCGCGACGCCGTCGGCGTCCGTATGTTCCAAATGGTCGGCCGACAGGGCGCCATGCCGGGCCGCCAACGCGGCGCCGGACAGGTTGGACAACTGGTCGGCATGCAGCTTGACCGGCAGGCGGTGGGCGGCGGCGGCGGCGAACACCCGCGCCGTCTGATCCGGCGTGAAGCCGATGCCCTCGCAGAAGGCGTCGACGGCGTCGGCCAGCCCCTCCCCCGCCGCCGCGGGCAGCACGGTGTCGCAGAGGAAGTCAACGTAGCCGTCGGCGTCACCGCTGAATTCAGGCGGCAGCGCGTGGGCGCCCAGGAAGGTGGTGGTGATCCGGACCGGCCGCGCCTGCCCCAGCCGCCGCGCGGCGCGCAGCATGCGCAGCTCCCCCTCCAGGTTCAGCCCGTATCCCGACTTGACCTCGACCGTCGTCGCCCCTTCCGCCATCAGGGCGTCCAGCCGGGGCAGCGCGCCGGCCGTCAGCGCCGCCACATCGGCATTGCGCGTGGCGCGCATGGTGGAAAGGATGCCGCCGCCGGCCCGGGCGATCTCCTCATACGAGGCGCCGGCCAGCCGCAATTCGAACTCATGCGCCCGGCTTCCGCCATGGACCAGGTGTGTGTGACAATCGATCAAGCCGGGGGTGATCCAGCGGCCGGCGCAGTCCACCACCACGTCGGCGTCGAAATCGGGCGCGTCGCCGATGGCGCCGGCGTAGGCGATCAGGCCGTCACGCATGGCCACGACACCATCGCGAACGATGCCCAGCCCGGACCGCGCCCCGACCAGGGTCGCCAAATGGGCGTTTGTCCACAGCTTGTCGCAACGCATGCCCGTTCTCCCGGCGGCTCAGGTCCGCCTCAATGGTTGCGTTCGCACCTTAGAATGTATAGACATATGGCGCAACAGGAGAATGCACCATGGGCACTGACGGCGGTTCGAACGGGGCTTTCCATTTCGAGCAGGCCCTGCTTCCCGAGGGTTGGACGGACAATGTGCGGCTGACGGTCCGGGATGGCGTCATCGCCACCCTGGAACGGGACGCGGCAGCCCAAGCCGGCGATGAGCGGCGGCCGGTGGCCATACCCGGGCTGCCCAACCTTCACAGCCACGCCTTCCAGCGCGGCATGGCCGGCTTGGCGGAGGTGCGCGGCCCGGCGGGCGACAGCTTCTGGACCTGGCGCGACGTCATGTACCGCTTCGTCGACCGCCTTTCGCCCGACGATCTGCACGCCATCGCGGCCCTGGCCTATATGGAAATGCTGGAGGGCGGGTTCACCCGCGTCGGGGAATTCCATTACCTTCATCATGACCGGGATGGCGGGCGGTTCGCCGACCCGGCGGAAATGACCGCCGCCATCGTCGCGGCGGCGGCGGAAACCGGCATCGCGCTGACCCACCTGCCCGTGTTCTACGCGCATTCCGGTTTCGGCGGGGCGGCACCGGGGCATGGACAGCGGCGCTTCCTGAACGACCTGGACGGCTTCGCCCGCCTGCTGGACGGGGCGCGGACCAAGGCGCGGGCCCTGCCCGACGCGGTCGTCGGCGTGGCGCCGCACAGCCTGCGCGCGGTGACGCCCGAGGAACTGAATCAGGTGGTCGATCTGGCCGGCGCCGCCCCCGTGCACATCCATATCGCCGAGCAGGTGAAGGAGGTTGAGGACTGCGTGGCCTGGGGCGGGGCGCGGCCGGTTGAATGGCTGCTGGCCAACGCGGCCGTGGACGCCCGCTGGTGCCTGGTGCACGCCACCCATGTGACGCTTGCGGAGGTCGCGGACATGGCGGCGCGGGGCGCGGTGGCCGGCCTCTGCCCCATCACTGAGGCCAACCTGGGCGACGGCATCTTCCCGGCCGCCGCCTATCTGTCCGCCGGCGGCCGGTTCGGCGTCGGATCGGACTCGAACGTCCTGATCGACGCGACCGAGGAACTGCGCCTATTGGAATACGGCCAGCGCCTGGCGGGCCGCAGCCGCAACGTGGTCGCGACGGCGCCGGGACGATCGACGGGCCAGGATTTGATGGAAGGCGCGCTGGCGGGGGGCGCCGCCGCCCTGGGCGCGCCGGCCGCCATTGCGCTCGGCAACGCGGCGGACCTGGTCAGCCTCGACACCCGGCACCCTTCGCTGCACGGCCGCCGGGGCCCGGCGCTGCTGGACGCCCTGATCTTCGCCGCCGGCCGGCCGGCCATTGACGGGGTCTGGCGCCGGGGCGAGCAGGTGGTTAATACTGGCCGGCACCAGCGGCGGGACGCCATTGTCACCCGTTACCGCCAAGTCCTCGAAAGATTGACCCAGTGACGCTTTCCCTGCATGAGCGCATTCGAACGGACATAGAGTCGGCCATCCTGTCGGGAAAGCTGGCGCCGGAAGACCGGCTCCCCGTCGAGCATGAGCTGATGCAGACCTATCAATGCTCGCGCATGACGGTCAACAAGGCGCTGTCCGCCTTGGCGGCGGCGGGTCTGATCGAACGGCGCAAGGGCGCCGGTTCCTTCGTGGGGCGTCCCCACGCCCATTCCATGATCCTTGACGTCCCGGACCTGCCGGTCGAGGTGGCCAAACGCGGCCACGTCTACGGCTATCAGTTGCTGGTGCGGAAGCTGCGGGCGGCCGCCCGGGGAAACGCCGAGGAGGAGTTGCTGGCCGGCGGGCGCCGGCTGTTGCAGCTGGACGGCCTGCATTCCGCCGACGGCGCCCCCCTGGCGGTGGAACGCCGCCTGGTCAGCCTGGCCGCGGTGCCGGCCATCGCGGACGCCGACCTTGAGAAGGAGCCGCCGGGAACCTGGCTGCTGCGGCACGTGCCATGGACGGAAGCGGAAACCCGCATTTCAGCCATTCCCGCCGATGGGGAGATCGCGCGTCTTCTGAAGACGCCGGTCGGCACGGCCTGCCTGCTGGTGGAACGGCAGACTTGGCGCAGTTCGGAACGGATCACGGCAGTGCGCCAGTATTTCCTGGGCACGGCCTATCATCTGGTCGCGCGGTTCGGCAGCAGCCGTCCGTGACGGCCTGCGGGCCCGAAGGACCGCAGGCCGGACGGGACGTCAGAACTTCTGCCCGAACTTGACGCCGAACAGTCGCGGCTTCGTGGGATAGATGCGCGCGTACTGGCCGGAGATTTCCGGGGCGGAGAAGGTGTTCCGGGTCAGCCCCCCGCGTTCGTCGAACAGGTTCTGGACATAGAACTCGGCGGTGGTGTTGCCGATCTTGCCGCCCATCGAGACGTCGACGGTGGTGAAGCCGGGGCTGTCGCCGACGAGGTCGTTCGCCGTGGTCCCCAGGAAGCTGCGCGTGCTGGTCTGGTGGTTCAGGGAACCCTGAACGAAGCTGTCCACCTCCCCCAGCAGGAATTCATAGCGGGCCGTCGTGTTGAATTTGATGCGGGGCTGCACCGGCAGCCGCGTGCCCTTCGGCGCCGCGATGATGCCGGAGGCGCAGTCGGGGTTGCTGTTGGCGCCGATGGCGCAGAAGTCGGTCGTCAGTTGGGCGTCGTTGAAGGCGCCCGATGCCGACAGGGTCAGGCTGCGGGTGACGGCCCAGGTGATGTCCGTCTCGACGCCGTACACCCGGGCGTCGCCGGCGTTGTAAATATTGGTCACGCTGCCGGAATTCAGCGCCACCAGGGCGTATTGCAGGTTGTTCCATTCCTCATAATAGACGGCGCCGTTGAAGCGCAGCTTTTGATCGAACCAGGACGTCTTCCACCCCAGCTCGTAATTGTCCAGGGTGTCCGAGCCATAGGGCTCCACCGCCGCCCGCCGGTTGTTGCCGCCGGGGCGGTAGCCGGTGGAATACGTGGCATAGACCATGCGGTCCGGGTCGATCTGCCACGTCACGTTCAGTTTGTGGGTCTCGCCTGAATCACTGAATTTCTTGTTGAGGTAGGAACAGCTGTTCAGCGACGGGAAAGGCGTCACGCAGCCGGCCTTCGCCGCGTCGCTGGCGAAACCCGAGAAGCCGGTCAGCGTGTTGTCGGCGATGAACCCGCGCACGCCCCCGGTCAGGGTGACGCTGGGCAGGATGTCGTAGGAGGCCTGGCTGAACACCGCGTAGTCGCGGTCGACGATGTGCACGTTGGTCAGGAAGATGTCGTCTTGATACACGGGCGATCCCTGTTGGGACGACCCGTAACCAGGGGCGTAATAGTTGGCCTGGAACTGGTTGGTCTGCTCTTGGTAGAACAGGCCGGCCGTGACCCGCCAACGGTTGGCCGCGGGCGAGCTGAAACGCAGCTCATGGCTTTGCTTGGTCAGATCCTGATGCCCATAGTAATATTGGGTCGGGTCGATCTGCTTACCCATGGAATTCGTGAAATATCCATAGTTCGGATAGGCATCGTACGCGACGGTGTAATAGCTATAGTCGGCATGCGTGTCGATCGACCGCTGCATATAACCGCCGGAATAGAGCACATCCCAGTCCCAGACCTTGCCCTCGATGGTCAGGGCCGCCTGGTACCACTTGTCAATGTTGCGCTCCGGCGCGTAGTCGTGGACCTGCAGGTCACCGGCCTTGGGATCGTAGAGGAAAGAGCCGTTGGAGCGCTGGTGCTGGGCGATGACCTGCGGCGTGACGGTCCAGTCGTCGTCCAGATCGATGCCCAGGGCCACGCGGCCGCCATAGGTATCGACATCGTTGAAGTTATTTTTGACGAACTTGGAATTGTCCACGGTGATGGGGCTGTTGACCACCGTGCCGTCGTCCAGGGTGTGGGGGCTCTGGTAGGTGCGCTGGTGGTAGGTGTTGTCGATGTAGCCGCCGTCATGCTCGTCGAAGCCGACGATGCGCACCGCCGCCTTGTTGCTCAAGGGCACGTTGACGAAGCCCTCGATGGTGCCGCCCAGGCTGCCCTTGTCGAAGCGGGTGCCCTGGACGTCATAGCCGGCGGAGAACTTGGACGTGTCCGGCTTGTTGGTGATGATGCGCAAGGTGCCGGACAGGGAGCTGGCGCCGTAGAGCGTGCCCTGCGGCCCGGACAGCGCCTCGACCCGGGCGACGTCGTAGATATGGACGTCCAGCAGGGAGCCGATGGTGGTGACCGGAATTTCATCCAGGTAAAAGCCGCTGGTGGGCAGCGCGCCGAACGGCAAGCCGTCGCCGCCGGAAGAGATGCCGCGGAAGAACAGCTGGCTTTGGCCCGGCCCGAAAGACTGGAAAGACACGCTGGGCAACTGTTTGGCGTAGTCGTCGAAGGACTGGACCTGGTGTTGCTCCAGCGTCGCCGTGCCCAGGGCCTGCAGGCTGATGGGCACGTTCTGCAGGTTCTCGCTGCGCTTCTGCGCCGTCACCAGGATTTCCATCAGGCCCTCGTTCCCCGTCGAGTCCGGGCCCGCCGGCGCGGCGGGCGGAACGTCGGCGGCCAGGGCCGATTGCATGCCCGACAGTGGCGCCAGCGCCGTGGAGGCCAGCAGCAGGACCAGCCTGCTGGCCCGCGTGGTCTTAACTCTCATTATGATCGCCCTTTCCCATGAAGTTCCGCTTCTGTCCCTGTTCTTGTGGGTCTTCCGCCCTTTGGTGTTTTGTTATTTTACTTTATATTGATTTGCACAACTACAACTCAACTTCCGGATACGTGGGCAGCGCGGTCCCCAGCGCCGCCTTCAGCGGTGCCAGCCAGGGCTCGAAACGCCGCCAGTGGTCCAGCCCCTCGGTGAAGATGGGCTGGCGCACCTGTTCGGAGCTGGGGGTGCGCACGGTGCGCCTGTTGTCCCAGAAGGCCAGGCAGCCGTCCTCGAACGGCAGGCCCAGGTGGTCCAACAGCGCGTGGACCTCGTTTTCGGTGTCGGCCACCAGCCGTTCATAAATGACCCGGTGCACGCAGCCGGGTGCCGCCCGGTCCACATGGGCCATCAGCGTGGCGTAATCCGCGTAATAGCGCCCCAACTCCGCCAGGTCGTAGGTGAAGGCCTGGCCGCGCGCGAAATGCTGCTTGTAGGCGGACCAGCCGACGCCCAGGGGATGCCGGCGGACATCGACGATCCGCGCCTTGGGCAGGATGGCGCGGATCAGCGCCACGTGCATCCAGTTGTTGGGCATCTTGTCGATAAAGAACGGCTTCGCCTCATGCCGGTGCACCCGCGTCCGCGCGATATATTCAGCCCCCAACGCCGTCAAGGCGTCGGGGGGAAGGTCGTCCAGGCATTCCGGATACCGCCCGCCGGCGGCCCCTTTGCCGGGGGACGCCAGCCGCGCGGCGATCGCCATCATGTCGGGCAGTTCGCTGGTGCCCTCGACCATGCTGTGGCTGGCCAGGATCTGTTCCACCAGGGTGGAGCCCGACCGGGGCAGGCCGACGACGAAGATGGGGTCGGGCGCCTGGCAGCCGCCACGGTCCCGGGCCAGGAATCCCCGGTCGACCATGGCCGCGATGCGGGCGCATTGGTCATGGGTCTCGTCGGCGTCGTAGCTCAGCTGGGCCCGGCGCAGGCGATTGCCCTCGGCATAAGCCCGGAAGGTGGCCGCGTCATCGCCCCCCGCATCCTCAAGCGCCTTGCCCAACGCGAAATGCAGGTGCAGCCGGTTTTCGTCGTCCGCGGTGGCCCGCAGGCCGCGTTCCATGGCCGCCCTGTCGTCGGCGGAAAAGCGGAAGGTCTTGAGGTTGGCCAAGCTCCACCATGCCTCGCCCAGCGTGGGTTGCTGGCCAAGGGCGGTGCGATAGGCGTTGATGGCGTCGTCGACCCGGCCGATCGCCTTCAGGACATGACCGTAGCTCATCCAGCCCTTGGCCTGCTGCGGGTGGCGGGCCAGGACGTGGGCGTACACGGCGGCGGCGGCGTCCTGGTCGCCGATGCGGACCAGCAGCGAGGCCTTGAGCATCAACACCGACGGATTGTCCGCCTCGTCCGCCAGCAGATGCTCCACCTCCGCCAGGGCTTCGGCCGGCCGGTTGTGCCGCTGCAGCGTGCGGGCCAGCAGCTCGCGGGCCGCCGTGAAGGCGGGCGCCAGTTCCAGCGCGCGCCGCAGCAGGGTGATGGCATCGTCGTACCGGCCCAGGCGCACCGCCAGCTCGGCCATCATGCGGATGGCCGCCACGTCCGTGGGCTGGGCGCGCAACCGGTCCCGCAGTGCCCGTTCCGCCACGTTCAACCGGCCCTCGATCATGGCCACGGCGGCCTGGGCCAGGACGGGATCGCGGGTAGAGGCCTTCACGCCGGCCAAATGGGCCCGCTCCGCCTCCTCAGGCTCGCCGGCGAGGGCCAGCGTGTCGGCCAGCGCCCGCCAGGCGGCGGCCAGGTCGGGGCTGAGCGCGCCGGCGCGGCGCATTTCAATGAGGGCGTCGGTGAGCTGACCCAGGTCGCGCAGCGTCAGGCCCAGTTCCAGTGCCGTGGCGGCCGACTTCGGCTCCGCCACCGCCAGCCGACGGAGAACCTCCGCCGACGCCTGGGCATCTCCCGTCAGCCTGAGGGCGCGCCCCTGGATCAGCCGCGCGCGCGGGTGGTCGGGTACCGCGCCCAGCACTTCCGCCACCTGCGCGATGGCCAGGGCCGGGGCGCGGTCGACCAGCGTGGCCGCGTGGTCCAGGGCCGTATCGACGGAAACCAGGGACGGCGCGGCGCCGGTCATGCGGCCCTCGCCTGCGGCCCCGGATGGGAGGGATATGCAAGGTCCGACATGGAATGCCAACTCCTGCTTGGTCTGGGATGGCCCGTTTGTCCCCGCTGGGCCGGGTTCCGTTGCCGGCGCTGCCCGTTCATTCATATTGTCTATACATTCCCGCTTCGATTTAGTCTATACATAATTGCCAGATCGCGCTGCCGCCCGCATGAATCTTGCGACTTATGGACCCAAGGAGCAAACAATGACGCCACCCGTCCTGCTGAATGGTCCCCTGAGCTGGCGCGACCTCAGCGCCGTCGCCCGGGGCAGCGACCTGGTGCTGTCCCCGGATGCCTGGGCCCGCATCGGGAATGCCCATGCCGTGGTCGAGGCCATCGTGGCGCAGGGTATCCGGGCCTATGGCGTGAACACCGGTGTCGGCGCGCTGGTGAGCACGGTGGTGGACCGCGCCAAGCAGCGCGACCTGTCGCGCAACCTGGTGATGAGCCATGCCTGCGGCATGGGGCAGCCTCTGGAGACGGCCGCCGTGCGGGGCATCATCGCCGCGCAGATCAACAATTTCGCGCATGGCCGCTCCGGCGTGCGGCCCGACCTGGTGCAGGGCCTGCTGACGCTGTTGGCCCGGGGCTGCATACCGGAGGTGCCGTCGCGCGGGTCGGTGGGCTATCTGACCCACATGGCCCATATCGGCCTGGTCCTCATTGGCGCCGGCTCGGCCTACATGGGCGGGCGGCGCCTGTCGGGGCGGGAGGCGCTGGACGCCATCGGCATGTCCCCCCTGGTGCTTGATTCCAAGGAAGGGCTGAGCCTGGTGAATGGATCGCCCTGCGCCACCGGCCTGGGCGGCTATGCGCTGTCGCGGATCGAACGCCTGCTGGCCGCGGCGGACGCCGTCGCGGCGCTGACGCTGGAGGCGCTGGGCGCCCAGATGTCGGCGTATGAGGCCCAGGTGCTGCGGATACGGGTGTCGAACGGGCTGCACCGCACGGGCGCCGCCCTGCGGAACTACCTGGCGGGCAGCCGCCGCCTGGAACGGGTCGCGGGGACCCGGCTGCAGGACGCGCTCAGCCTGCGGGCCGTGCCGCATGTGCACGGTGCCGCGCGGGACGCCTTCGACGGCGCCTGCGCCGTCATCGACCGGGAACTGCAATCCGTCACGGACAACCCTATCGTCTCCGGCACGCCGGCGGCGCCGGTCGTCGAGTCCGAGGCGCACGCCGTGGCACCCGCGCTGGCCATCGCCTTGGATTCGTTGGCCATCGCCGTCGCGCACCTGGGATCCATCTCAGAACGCCATACCGACCGCCTGGTCAACCCGCTGGTCAGCGGCCTTCCGCCTTTCCTGGCCAGCGATCCCGGCGCCACCACCGGCTTCATGATCGCGCAGTACACGGCGTCCGCCCTGGTGGCGGACAACCGCCGCCTGTGCGCGCCGGCCAGCCTGGACGGCGGCATCAACTCCGCATTGCAGGAGGACTACCTGGCCCATCCCACGGCGGCGGCCACCAAGCTTCTGGCCGTCATCGACAACACCGAATACATCCTGGGGATTGAGCTTCTGGCGGCGACCGAGGCGCATGACCTGGCGGTCGACCCGGCGGACCGCGCGCCCGGCACCGCCGCCATCCACGACCATGTCCGCGCCTGCGTCGGCCGCTATCGCGACGACCGGCCGCTGGCCGATCACCTCAACATCGGCGCCGACATCATCCGCAACGGCCTGCCGGCGTGACCGGCAGGCCGTGGGCGCCGGATCGCACTCTAGCGGGGCACGGCCATCACCCTGTCGCCGCCCAGGCCGGCGCTGGCCAGTTCGCGTTCCGCCTGGGTGAAACCGTAGGCCGGCACGATCTCGTCGCGGCGGTCGGCGATGCCGTCCCAATTGGCCACCACCTTTTCGCCCGCGCTGCCGCCGGCCCCGATGTAGCGGCCGGCCGTCAGGGTGACGCTGGCCGTGGCGAAATGACCGGCCCCCGCGCAGAGGATGGCGCGGGTGGGCGCGTCGTCGCCCACCAGTGCCAAAAGGCCGGGGCTGACCAGGCTGGGCGCCAACAAGTCCAGGCTGTTCTCCGACAGCACGCCGTGGGTCATCTGCGTCGCCGCTGTCGGCGCCAGGCAGTTGACCCGGATGCCGTATTTCTCACCCTCGATGGCCAGGGTCTGCATCAGCCCCACCAGCGCCATCTTGGCCGCGCCATAGTTGGCTTGGCCGAAATTGCCGTAGAGGCCGGATGAGGACGTGGTCATGACGATGCGGCCGTAACGCTGCTCCCGCATGATGTCCCACACCGCCTTGGCGCAGATGAACGCCCCCGTCAGGTGCACATCCACCACCAGGCGGAAATCATCCAGGCTCATCTTGGCGAAGCTTTTGTCACGCAGGATGCCGGCGTTGTTCACCAGGATGTCGACGCGGCCCCAGGTGTCCATGACCTGCGACACCATGGCCGCCACCCCCGCCTCGTCCGTCACCGACGCGGCGACGGCGATGGCCTGCCCACCCTGCGCGGCAATCTCCGCCGCCACCGTGTCGGCGGCGGCCTGCGCCAGGTCGTTCACGACCACCCGCGCGCCCTGCCCCGCCAGATATAGGGCATGGGCCCGCCCCAGGCCCCCGCCGGCCCCGGTGATGATGGCGACCCGACCCTCAAGCGACATCCATTCCCCCTCCGCCATTGCGTTCTCCGTCCTTGGCATTAGAAATTAACTCTCTGGTTAGTGAATAAAATGATCGGGCGGGTCGCCGGAATGCCGCCCCCGCCCTCAGGTCCCCTGCCGCCGCTGCCTGCACACCTCCAGGAAGCCGGCGGCCATGAACGAGGCCATGCGCGCCTTGACCGCCGCGAAGTCGTCGGACTTGCACAAGCCGCCCGACAGCTTGTCGATGCGGCCCGTGCGCGCCAGCGTCAGCAACAGGGCGCCGGTGACGAAGTGATAGCCCCAGAAGATGTCCTCCTCCGGACTGTCCGGCAGCGCCTTCTTCAACAGGCCGATCAGGCGCAGCACGACGGGGTCGAAATGCTGGTCCATCAGCTCGGCCCCCCATTCCGGCGTGTTGGCCACCTGCGCGCCCAGGGCGGCGTAGTTCTTCCAGCCCTCGCCCCCCTTGATGTACAGGTCCAGGTCGGTGTCGAGGAAGGCGTGCAGCGCCCCCTCCACCGTGGGCTTCCCGCCGGTGGCCGCGTCATACTCATCCAGCGCCTGCATGCGCCGCGTGCTGGTGACCTCCGCCCGCCGGGCGAAGACCGCGTCGAACAACTTCTTCTTGTCCTCGAAGTAATAGTTCAACAGCGTGTGATGGACGCCGACGCGCTTGGCCACGTCCTTCAGCGTGACGCCGTAAAGTCCGTGCTTGGAGAAAAGATACTCGGCCTCATCGAGGATCTGCTCCATCATCTCGGCGCGCTGCTCGGCCTTGGTCGAGCGTCGACGCGGTTTCACCTGTTCACTCAATCTTCCGTCCTGACATGTGTCCGGGCGGCTCGCCTGCCACCCGTTCCTTCAATCAGCCTCCATATTGGGCACGCAGCCGGATTTTGTCGATCTTGCCCGTCGCGGCCTGGGGCATGCTTTCCACGCGGATGACCGCGTCGGGTATCCACCAGGCCGCGACCCGGCCGCGCAGGGACGCCAGCAGCGCCTCATCGCTGATGTCGCCGCAGGTCTCCACCAGCAGGATGGGCCGCTCGCCCCATTTCGGGTCCGGCCGGCCGATGACGGCGGCCAGGGACACCTGGGGCAGCGCGCCGACGATGGCCTCGATCTCCGCCGGGTTGATCCATTCGCCGCCGGACTTGATCAAATCCTTGGCCCGGCCGGTGATGATGAGGTTGCCGTTGGCGTCGATGCGCGCCAGATCGCCGGTGGGAAACCAGCCGTCGGCATCGGTGGCGGGCGCGTCGTGGCCGAAATAGCGGGAAATGACGGCGGAGCCGCGGACACGCAGATGCCCCTCGACCTCGCGCTGCTCCGGCAGCGGCCGGCCCTCGGCATCGGTCAACAGCAGGTCCACCCCCACCGCGGGCCGCCCCGCCAGGGTGGCCGACCGCCCGGGATCGTGCGCCGGTGTCACCGTGCCGGTGGGCGACATCTCCGTCATGCCCCAGCTGGTCTGCACCGCCACGCCCAGGCGCCGCTCGATCCGTTCCATCAGGGCGGGCGCCAGCGGAGAGCCGCCCATGAGGATGCGCTTCAGCGTGGGCAATTCGCCGCCCGTTGCCTCCAGATGTTCCACCAGGCCCAGCCAGACGGTGGGCACCCCCACGCCGACGGTCACGCCTTCCGCCATGATCAGCCGGGCCAGGCTGGCGCCGTCGGCATGGCGTCCCGGCAGGACCAGCTTCGCCCCCACCGCCGGCGCCGCGAAGGGCAGCCCCCAGGCGTTGGCGTGGAACATGGGCACCACCGCCAGCACGCTGTCGCTGCCCGATATGGCCATGACGTCGGTTTGCAACACCCGCAAGGTGTGCAGGAAGCTGGACCGGTGGGTGTACATCACCCCCTTGGGCGCGCCGGTGGTGCCGGAGGTGAAGCAGAGGCCCGAGGGTGACGTCTCCGCGAAGTCGCCCCAGGCGACGTCATGCCGCGCCTCGGCGATAAGAGGTTCCAGCGGGGAAACCGGCGGCCCGCCGGATGGTCCCCCCGGCCCCTCCGCGTCCCCATCGATGACCAGGATGCGTTCCAGGCCTGGCGCGCCCTGTTGTATTTGGCGCGCCAGGGGCAGCAGGTCGGCACTGGCGACCAGCAGCCGGGCCCCGGACTGCATCAGCATCGCGGCCAGCTGGTCCGCCGTCAGGCGGGGGTTCAGCGTGTGGCAAACGGCGCCCATGCCCATGATGGCGTACCACGCCTCGACATGGCGTTGGCTGTTCCAGGCCAGCGTCGCCACACAGTCGCCGGCCGTGATGCCGAAACCCGCGAGTACGGATGACACGGCCAGGCTGCGCGTCTTCAGGTCGGCGTATCCGATCCGGTCGGCGCCGCCGCCCTCCCGGGCGGTGACAACCTGGGCGCGGGGATGCCACTTGGCGGCGTGGCGCAGGAACTGGTCCAGCGTCAGGGCGTAGTCCTGCATCGCTCCCCGCATCACGGGCAACCCGCGCTCTTGGCCGGAAGGACCGGGGACACGATGCCGGTGTTCCAATTCCAGGGCAGGATGCCGGCGGCGTGGCGGCGGCAGACCGTCGCCTCATGCAACTCGTACATGCCCGGCATCAGGTGGGTTTCCGGCTGCGGCGTGGCGGCGAAACGCATATACGCCGCGGCGCCGTCATAGGGTTGCCACGCCGGCTGGCCGGCGGCGCTGGGCGTGCCGGTGCGGGCGAAAGAAGTCCAGTAGTCCATCATCGCATCCGAAAAGCGGGCTTCGGCCGGGGTATCCGCCACCTTGGGCCAGTAGGGCGGCGTGCCGTGGGCGGTGCCGAAGACGTAGGGGATTTCCGAGGCGTGGAAGCCGTGCAAGCCCTTGGCGTCCGCCTCGGGATAGCCGTGGTCGAACAAATAGAGGAAGGCCCGCTGGCCCTGCGCCGTCTGCTTGATCGCCAGGCGCTCCGACGTCCAGGCGTAGAGCGCGTCGCGGGTGTTGGCCAGGATGCTCTCGCCCATGTCGCTGGCGGGATATAGGGCCAGGTAGGCATCGGCCAAGTCGCCGTACTGGTGGCGGATGGCCGTCTCATAGGTCGCCGCGTCGGCCGGCGGTGGCGGCGCCAGGAACCGCAGCGACCGGATCTCTCCGCTGTTGAAGCCAACCAGGAGGGGGACCGGCGCCTGCCGCCCCTGGTCGAACACGTCGACCAGTTGTCCGGTCAGGACATGGCCGTCGATGTTGCCCCAGGGGCCGTAGCCGGCCTTGACGGCCGCGACGGTCAAGGCTTCCGCGTCCATGCCGCGCAGCGCCGCGACGTCGGCGGCGCCGACCGCCGTCGCCAGCCGCCGGCCGTTCTCCTCCGCCGACTGCTCGCCAAAGCGCGCCTCCTTCAGCGTCGGGGTGGAGATCATGTAGGCGCTCTGCGCGATGGCCTTGGCGAACAGGCCGCGGGCCGGTGGCGACGCCATCAGGTACATGACGCTGAGCGCCCCGGCGGATTCACCGGCGATGGTCACGTTGGCGGGATCGCCGCCGAAGGCGCCGATGTTGCGCTGAACCCAGCGCAGGGCCTCGATCTGGTCCAGCAAACCGTAGTTGCCGGAAACGCCATCCGGGGATTCGGCGCTCAGGCCCGGATGGGCCAGGTAGCCCAGGACGCCCAGCCGGTAGTTGATGGAAACGACGATCACGCCGTGCTCCGCCAGGCGGGCGCCGTCGTACAGCCCCTCGCTGCTGGCGCCGCCGACCAGGGCGCCGCCGTGGATCCACACCAGCACCGGCGCCTTCTTCGCCGCCGTCGGCGCCCAGACGTTCAGCGACAGGCAGTCCTCGCCCATTTTCGCCGGCGGGTCGGCATAGAGGCTGCCCGGGCGGGGCGGCGGCTGCACGCAGGCGGCGCCGAAATCATGGGCCGGTCGCACGCCCGTCCAGGACTGGACCGGCACCGGCGGCTTCCACCGCAGGGGCCCGACCGGGGGCTGGGCGTAGGGTATGCCCTTGAACACGGCCAGATCCCCGGCGACCTGGCCTTCCACCGCGCCCACCGGGGCGTTGACGACGGGCCCGCCGGTGGCGGCGCCGGCGGGAATGCCGTGGGCGAGAAGCAGCATGGCGGCACAGACGCCCATGCGCGGAAGCGGACGCATCATCGATCTCCAGTCCGGGTCCCTTCCTTCCGCAACACCCGCGCCAAGGCCAGGAACAGCAGGACGGCCAGGCCATAGAAGGGGACGAGCGTGTAGAAGGCGAGTTGCAGCGAGTGGTCGGGGTGGGTGGCGCGGAACAGGTCGCTGACCGCGCCCAGATAGGTGGGGCCGAAGCCCAGGCCGATCAGGTTCATGACCAGCAGCAGCAGGGCGCCGGACAGCACGCGCTGGTCGGGCCGCACCTCCTCCTGCACCAGGGCGACGGCCGGCGACAGGTAGAAGTAGTTGAAGAAGGTGGGGCCGGCCAGGAACAGCAGCGCCAGGGGCCAGGACGGCGCCCAGATGAAGCCGACGAAAAAGGGCACCGCCGCGCACAGGGCCAGCGCCGGCACCAGCGCGTAGCTCTGCCGGGCCCGGGCGGCGAACCGGTCGATCAGCCGGCCCGAGACGTACATGCCGGCACTGACGCCGATACCGATCAGCAGGGCGTAGTAGATCGCCACCTCACCCAGGGCCATGCCCTTTTCCCGCATCAGGAACAGGGTGGTGAAGTTCAGCAGGGCATAGGTGACGAACTGGGTGGCGCCGGTCGCCAGCGCCACCAGCAGCAGCGCCGGGCGGGTGAAGAACATCCGCACCGTTTCCCAGAACCCGGCCTTCGCCGCCGTCGTGACCGGGCCCGCCGTGACGTGGCCCGCAATCACCGGGCCGGCGTCCAGCCCCCCCGGCGTGGTTCGCGCACCAGCAGGTACACGGCCAGCGCCGTGACGACGCCGACGGCGCCCAGTAGCTGGAAGGCGCTGCGCCAGTTGTAGGCGGCGGCGATGGCGGCGCCGAAGGCCACGCCCAGGGCCTGGCCCAGGGGCGGGCCGAAGTTGTACAGCCCCAGCGCCGTGCCGCGCCGGCCCGGGCCGAAATAGTCGGAGATGATGGCGTAGGAGGGCGGCACGCCACCCGCCTCCCCCACCCCGACGGTCATGCGCGCCAGCACCAGCTGCGGATAGGTCGAGGCCATGCCGCAAGCCACCGTGGCGGCACTCCACAGGGCGCAGGCGATGGACAGCACCCGCACACGGTTGGTGCGGTCGGCCAGCCAGGCCACGGGGATGGAGATGAAGCAGTAGAAGAGCGCGAAGTAGAGCCCGCTGATCAGACCCAGCTGGCCGTCGGTGACCTTCAGGTCATCCTGGATGGGCTTGGCCAGGATCGACAGCAACTGGCGGTCCAGGAAATTGAGGACATAGACGAAGCAGAGCATGCCCAGCACGAACCAGGCGCGGGGCCCCGGCCGCGCGGATGGCGCGGCCGGGGAGAGGATGCCGGCGTCAGCCGCCGGCGGCGCAAGCGTTTCGGGTACCGCCATCGCCTCAAATCCCGTAGGTCAGCCGGATGCCGACAGTGCGCGGCCGCATGGTGCCGTAGCGGCTGGCCAGGAACGCCTCGGGATGGATGTAGGTGATGGAGGCGTCGTCCAAGAGGTTCTCGACATAGGCCGTGGCCGTCCATTTATCGCGGGCCACGCTGAAGCTCATGTTCACGTTGTTGTAGCTGTCGGTGTAGCCGAAGGTGGGGTTGATGGTCTGCGGCTGCCCCGGCACCCGTGGGAACTCGCTGGGGAAGGACCCCACGTGCTGGAAATTGATGGCGACGTTGCCCATCATGTCCGGCGTCACGTCGAAGGCGTATTGGGCGTAGGCGGACCCCTGGAAATGCGGTGACGACAGGCTGGCGCCCAGCACGGCGCCGGAAATGGCCGCCTCGGCCGGGCTGAGCTTCGTCACCCGCGCATCGTTGAACGAACCGTTCAGGCCGATGGTGAGGCCTGTCACGGGCACGGCGGCGATCTCGAACTCGATGCCCTTGCTTCGCGCCGCGCCGATGTTGGTGGCGAACTGCACCGAGTCCGACACGCGGTTGGCCTGGACCTGGATGTTGCTCCAGTCGATCAGGTAGAGCGCCAGGTTGGCCGACAGCCGGCCGTCGAACCACCGTCCCTTGGCACCGACCTCATAGTTGGTCAGGTCGTCGGAATCCGCGCCGTTGGGAATGATCAGGTCCTTGGCGTTGACCGTGCTGGGCCGCCCGGCGTAGGCGTTGACCACGGGGGCGCGGAAGCCGGTGGCGATGGTCGCGTAGGTCGTCAGTTCCGGGATGGGCTTGAACGAGGCGCTGACCTTGTAGGACGGCTGGCTGCCCTCCGCCTTGGTGCCTGTGGCCGGCGGCGTCGAGGTGATGGTCAAGGGCCCCGACCTGCCCAGCAAGGCGTTCGTCAGGTAGTTGGAGTTGTAGCCGCCCGTGGTGAACGCCTGGGCGTCCAGACCGCCATAGCGCAAGCCGCCGGTCAGCCAGAATTCGTCCGTGACGTGGTAGGTCAGCTCACCGAATCCGGCCAGCTCATGCGAATTCGTGTAGGTGTAAAGGCGCTGGTAATACTGGTCCGGCACGCCGGTGATGTTGTGCGCCCTCAGGTAGGCGATGTCGGAACGGTAGAGGTAGTTGATGTCCAGCCGGCGATCCAAATAGAAGGTGCCGATGGTCCAATCCCATTTGCCACCGGGGTCGGACGACAGCCGCGCCTCCTCCACGAAGGTGTTCTGGAAGGCGGACGCGTCCAGGCCGAAGGGGATGGCGCCGGCGAAGGTGCCGGCCAGGTCCACGAAGAACTGCTGGTCGAATTCCGACCAGGTCGTCGAGCTGGTGAAGTGCGCGCCGTCGAACTGGTAGTCGATGGTGCCGTTGACGGTGCCCAGCTTGCCGGTGAACAGGTCCGGCTCGTTGGAGTTGCGCTTGTACTTGCCCAGCCGGGGATCGATCAGGGCGCTGTCATGGGGGTTGCTGTCCTCATACGAGGCCAGCAGCTTGATCTGCAGGCGGTCCGACCCTTTGAGCAACAGGCTCATGCGGCCGCCGGTGTCGATCAGGGTGTTGGCGTTGTGCACGCCGGTGCCCAGGTTGTCGACCCACCCTTCCTCATGGCGGTAGAAACCCACCATGCGCAGCGCCAGCTTGTCCTCCACCAGCGGCACGTTGACCATGGCGTCGTAGCGCTGGCGCCAGGAGTCCGACCCCGTCAGGGCGACATCGGCAAGGGCGCTGCTGTCGTATTGGGTCACGTCGGGGCTCTTGAGCAGGATGCGCAGGGCGCCCGACAGCGAGCCCGACCCGAACAGCGTCCCCTGCGGGCCGCGCAAAAACTCCACGCGTTCCACGTCGAACAGATTGGGGTCCAGGACGGTGGTGTTGCCGGTGGTGGAGATGGGCAGTTCGTCGATGTAGACGGCGACGCTGCTTTGCAGGTTGGCGCCATAGCCGTTGGTGGCGATGCCGCGGGCCGTGAAATTGTTGAAGTTGGCCGTGGGCTTGTTCAACACCACGCCCGGCGTCTCGCGCGCCAGCCCCTCATAACCGACGATGCCCTGCTTGGTCAGTTCTTCCTGCGAGAACGCGGTGACGCTCAACGGCACGTCCTGCAGACGCTCGGGCCGGCGGGTGGCGGTGACGACGATTTCCTGCAAGGCATCGGAGGCGGACGCCTTTGGCGGCGTTGACGCGGTATCCTGCGCCAGGGCCGAAACAGTGGACGTGAGTAACGTGGCCGCGCACGCGGACACGAGCAGCTTGGCTCTCATGACGTGGTAAACCTCCCGTGCGTCGCCGATCGAACGTCGGCGTATGGACGTCACCATGAGGCAGGCGCACTCCGATGTCAACATTCACTCTCACGTGTGTGAATATTATGCTCACGGTGGCCGGCCGGGCGCTGCCGCATTGACCGGGTGCGCTCTGCGCCATTGCGCTACAGGTAGGCGTGGCCCTTATAAGGCTGGCCCCGACACGCAAGGAAGATCCGCGTTGAAGACCTTAGGTTCCGCCACCGCCGCCCTTCTCTTGATCGCGGGTTCCGCCTGGGCGCAACCCGGCGCCGGCCCCCAGCCGGTGACGCCGGCGCCATTCGCCCCGGCACCGCAGGACAGGCCTTTCAACGGCATCATCCGGTTGGACGTGGACGCGACGGACACCGTGCACAAGGTCTTCACCGTCCATGAAACCATCCCGGTGCAGCAGGCGGGCCGCATGGTCCTGCTGTACCCGGAATATGAGACGGGCAGCCACGCCGCCACCGCCTCCATCGCGGCGCTGGCGGGCCTGACGCTGCATGCGGGCGGCCAGCCCCTGGCCTGGCGTCGCGACCCGCTGAACCCCTATGCCTTCGCGGTGGAGGTGCCGGCGGGCGCCGCCGCCGTCGAAGCCGATTTTCAATTCCTGTCCCCCACCGGCCCACGCCAGGGACCCCTGCGCATGACGCCCGGCATGGTCACCGTCGCCTGGCAGACCCTGTTGCTGTACCCGGCCGGCTGGTTCACCCGCGACATTCCCGTCGCGGCCAGCCTGCGCCTGCCCGCCGGCATGACGCCGGCCACCACCCTGGCGCCCACCCTGGCGCCCGCGTCGGACGCGGAGGGAAGGCTGCGTTTCGCGACCGAGACGCTGGAGGACCTGGTCGATTCGCCGGTCTATGCCGGCCGCCACGTGCGCGAGGTTCCGCTGTCACAGGACACGGCGGCGCCGGTGACCCTGGCGCTGCTGGCGGAAAAGGCGGAGGATCTGGAGACAACACCGGCGCAGATCGCGGGCCTGGCCCGCATGGTGTCGCAGACCCACCGACTGCTGGGCCCGGCGCACTATCGCCGCTACGCGCTGATCGTGGCGCTCAACGACCAGCTGCCGGGCCCCGGCGGGTTCGAGCACATGGAGTCCAGCGAGAACGCGGTGCCGCCGGACTTCTTCCAGGCCGCCGGCGGCTACGCCATCTACCAGGACCTGTTCGCGCATGAGTTCGTCCATTCCTGGAACGGCCGTTACCGCCAGCCGGCCGGCCTGTGGGCCCCGACCTACAACCAGCCGATCGATGGCGGCTTGCTTTGGGTCTATGAAGGGCAGACGGAGTTTTGGGGCCGGGTGCTGGCGGCGCGCACCGGCCTGAGGACGACGGCGCAGACGCTGGATGCCTTGGCGATCGACGCCGCCGTCGCCCAATCCCGCGTCGGCCGGGCGTGGAAGTCGCTGCAGGACAGCGCCAACGACCCGTCCATCGCCATCGGCCGGCCCATGGTGTGGCGCGACTGGCAGCGGCGGGAGGATTATTACGGCGAGGGCGTGCTGCTGTGGCTGGACGCCGACAGCCTGATCCGCGAACGCACCGGCGGCAAGCGCGGCCTGGATGACGTGGCGCGCGCCCTGTTCAGCGGTCCGGCCGGGGACCGGGTGATCCGCACCTATGGCTTTGATGACGTCTGTGCCGCCCTCAACAGCGTGCTGCCATTCGATTGGGCCGCCTTCCTGCGCCGGCGGCTGGACGCGCATGACGACACCGGGCTGCTGGATGGCCTGACGCGTGGCGGCTATCGCCTGGTGTACACCGACACGCCCACCGACTATTTCCGGCAGACGGAGACGGACGGCGGCGGCACGGACCTCAGCTACTCCATCGGCTTGGTGGTGGACGCCAAGGGCCAGGCCCGCGCCGTCGCCTGGAATGGCCCGGCCTTCCGCGCCGGCGTGAGCGTCGGCAGCCGCCTCTTGGCTGTGAATGGCGAACCCTTCAGCAGCGAGCGTCTGATCGAGGAGGTCCGGCACGCCGCCACCCGTCCGGTGGAGCTGCGCTTCGACAGCGACGGGGCTGAGCATACCGCCGCCGTCGACTATCACGGGACCCTGCGCTACCCCCGCCTGGAACGCGTCGCCGGCACGCCCGATCGCCTGACGGCGCTGTTGCGGCCCCTGCCGTGATGGCGGCTGGCGTGAGGATCACGCGCGCCTCGCCGCTTATTTGCCGCCGGTCACATCGAGGAAGGTGCCGGTGATGAAGGACGCCTCGGCGCTGGCCAGCCACAGGATGGCGCGGGCGACCTCTTCCGGCTGGCCGCCCCTTCCCATGGGTATGGTGTCCTTGACACGATCCACCCGTCCCGGCTCACCACCGCTGGCGTGTATATCGGTGTAGATGTGTCCAGGGCGGATGCAATTGACGCGGATTCCCTCCCGCGCCACCTCTTTCGCGAAGCCGGTGGTGAAGGTTTCGACGGCGCCCTTGGACGCGGCGTAGTCGACATATTCGTTGGGGCTGCCGAGGCGGGCCGACGCCGATGAGATGTTGATCACGGCGCCGCCCCGCCCGTTGTGGCGATAGGCCATGCGCTTCACCGCCTGTTGCGCGCACAGGATGGGGCCGATGGCGTTGACCAGGAAGATGCGCCGCATCCGCTCGAACGCCAAATCCTCCAGCCGGGATTGCCGCGCCAGCATGGCGGCGTTGTTGACCAAGACATCGATCCGCCCGAACGCGTGATCGATCACGGCGAACAGGTCGGCGACCTGCGCCGGGTCGGCACTGTCGGCGCGCACAGGCAGGGCCCGGCGCCCGGCCGCCTCCACATCGGCCGCCACCGCCAGGGCGGCGGCCTCGTCGGACAGGAAGCTGATCGCCACGTCGTAGCCTTGCGCCGCCGCGAGCCGGGCCGTCGCCGCGCCGATGCCGCGACTTCCCCCCGTTATCAGCATAAGCGGCGCGTCAGAGACAGTGCTCATTGGATCAACCTTCCTGTTTCATGGGGGGCGCGCCGCGCAGATGGGGTCGCAACGCCAGGACAAGCGGGACGATCACGGCGGCGGTCGCGGCGGCGGCCACCACGCCGACGGTCTGGCTGCTGTGGTCGGCGACCGCGCCGTAAAGGATGGGCGCGACGCCGCCGGAGCCGATCACGCTTGTGTAGAAGACGGCGAAGGCGCGGCCCGTATCGGCGCCCGAAAGCTCGGGCACGGTGCCGTAAAGCACCGAAGAGGTGCCGTTGAGCACGACGCCAAGCAGCGGAAGCAGGATCAGCGTCTGCGTCAAGGGCGTGAACAGCGTCGCCATGATCAGCACGGCGGTCGCGGCCTCGGTCACCATGACGGTCCCGACCACGCCCAGCCGTTCCCCCAGCCAGCCGCACGTCGCCTTTCCGAACGCGCCGCCGATGAACAGCAGGGCAAGGGCCAACCCCACGGTGGGCGAGTCCCCGCGCTGCCCGTGGATGAGGAAGGGCAGAAACAGCAAATAGCCCATACGGGTCGCCGTATCG
Source organism: Nitrospirillum guaranorum (assembly GCF_034653275.1). Taxonomy (NCBI): domain Bacteria; kingdom Pseudomonadati; phylum Pseudomonadota; class Alphaproteobacteria; order Rhodospirillales; family Azospirillaceae; genus Nitrospirillum; species Nitrospirillum guaranorum. The sequence continues at coordinate 1,458,281 of NZ_JAYEES010000001.1, forward strand.
AGCGCGCCTATCGCCGTCAGAACCCCGAAGCCGCCGCGACCACGATGGCCGGAAGGCCCGCCTGGCGCGGCCCTTCCCCGGGCGGCCGCCCCCGGCGCCAGCGATATCAACGCGATCGCGACGGCGACGCCAAGCCCCACCATCAGGCCCAGCACCGCCCGCCAGGCGAGGACCGGCAGCAGGACCGCGACGAGCGCCGGCAACACGGCCTTCCCGAGATCGCCCGAAAAATTGTAGATACCGAGCGGGCGGCGCGAGGCCCCGCCATAACTGTCGGCGACGAGCATCGACCCGCGGGGATGCTGGATGCTGGACCCGACACCGGCCAGGATGAGGCCGGCGCAAAGGCCGGCGAAACCAAGCGGCAGCGCCATGACCAGCAGCCCCACGGACGCGATCAGGGTCGACAGGATCAGAGCCGACCGGGGGGAGAAGCCGCGCAGAAGGCGGTTGGCCGGCAGTTGCAGCCCGCCCATCGTCCCCGAATAAAGCGCGCGGATAAAGGCGAGCGCCGCGTAGGACAGGCCGAACTGCGCCTGCCAAACCGGCAGGAACGCATAGAGCCCGTCGGTATAGCCGTCATGGAGCGCATGGGCGAGGCACGCGGCCAGCAGGCTGCGCAGTTTCGTGGGCGCCGGGGGCCTTGGGTCGCCCACCGTCGCGGCAAGGCTGGTCGAGGATGTCATGGCGCGATGGTAGATAGGCGATAAATTTTCAACTAGCCTGTCATTGATCACGATATGCGTCAGCTTTAGTCACGGGTTCCCATGCGCCGCCTGCCACCCCTCAACGCCCTGCGCGTCTTCGAGGTCGCCGCCCGCACCGGCAGTTACGCCGAGGCGGCGGCGGAGCTTGGCGTAACCCACGGCGCGGTGAGCCGGCACATCACCGCCCTGGAAAGCTGGCTGGGCCAGAGGCTGTTCACGAGGGAAGGCCGCCGCATGGTGGCGACGCCCATGGCGGGCATATTCGCGGCGGAGGTCGGCCTTTCCCTCGACCGCCTGGCCGTCGCCGCCGAGGCCTGCGGCCGGCCCAGCGCGCGCCGCATCCTGCGTGTCAGCGCGCCGACCAGCTTCGCGATGCGGTGGCTGATCCCGCGCCTCGGCCGCTATCACGCGGATCATCCGCATGTCGAGGTCGTGGTCACCACCGTTTCAACAGTGCTTGAGGCGCTGCGCGGGGGTGTCGACGTGGCGATCCGGCGGAGCGCCGCGCGGGAGCACGCGTGGCCGCAGCACCACGTCGTTCCGGTGCTGGATGACGTCGACACGCTGATCATGAGCCCGGCGCTGTTTGCGCGGCGCCCCATCCTGCGGCCCGCCGATATCGAGGGGCACACCCTGCTGGCGACCGAGACGCGCGGCGGCGACTGGGCCGATTGGCTGGACGCGGCGGACCTGCACCACCTGGCCGGCCTTCCGCGCCAGGTGTTCGATCACTTCTTCGTGACGCGCCAGGCGGTGGAGGACGGGCTGGGCATCGGGATCGGCCCGCTGCCCATGCTGGAGATCGACATCGCCGGCGGACGGCTGATGACGCCGCTGCCACGGATCCAGGTTCCCCGCCGGGGTTATGTCGCCGTCGTTCCGCGCCAGGCCGACACCGGCAACCTTCTGGCCGGTTTCGTCGATTGGCTGGTCGAAGAGCGGGGCCGGCCGCCACCGGGCCCCGGGCTCACCCAGCCGTAGCGCGCGATCCGCGCGCCCTCGCCCGGCGGCTGAGGGCAAGAACGCTGAGGAAGGAAACGGCGCACATCACGGCCAGGTAGACGGATATGGGCATCGTTGATTGGAAGCGCGCGAACAGCGCCGTGGCGATGATGGGGGCGAAGCCGCCGCCGACGACGGAACCGACCTGGTAGCCGAGCGACGCGCCGGAATAGCGCACCTCGACGGGAAACAATTCCGCGAACAGGGCGGCCTGCGGCCCGTACATCAGGCTGAGGAACAGCATCTCCACCGCGATCGCCAGGGTGATGAGGACGGGCGATGCCGTTTCGATCAGGGGAAACAAGGCGAAGGACCAGAGACCGGCCAGCACGGCGCCGATCATGAATATGCCCCGCCGGCCGAATTTGTCGGAAACGCCCCCGCAGGCGATGAGGACCGGCAGCATGAACGCGCTGGCCAGCATCACGGCCGCCAGCAACGTCTCCTTCGCGATGCCCAGGGTGGCGGTGCCATAGGCCACGACGTAGGTGATCGCCATATAGAAGCAGGTGTTGTTGGCGACGAAGGCGCCACCCGCCAGCAGCACGTCCCCCAGGTGGTCACGCAGGACCCTGGCCAGGGGTGGCCCCTGGACGGCACCCGCCCCGGCGGTCTCGAACTCGCGCGGTTCCTCCAGGTGCCGCCGGACATAGCCGCCGATCAGGACCAGCACGACGCTGAGCAGGAACGGCAGGCGCCACCCCCACGCCTGGAAGGCCTGGGGCGTCAGGCCCTTGCCCACCAGCAGGAAGACGACGTTCGCCAGCACCAGGCCCACGGGCACGCCGATCTGGACGAAACTGCCGTAGAATCCGCGCCGGCCGCTGGGCGCGCTCTCGATGGCCATGAGCGCGGCGCCGCCCCACTGCCCGCCCACCGCCAGGCCCTGCGCGAACCGCAGGGCCACCAGCGCCAAGGGGGCGGCCACGCCGGCATGGGCATAGCCCGGCAACAGGCCGACGCCCGTGGTCGCCAATCCCATCAGCAGCAAGGCACCCGACAGCGCCCGTTTGCGGCCGAAAACATCCCCCAGGTGCCCGAACACGGCGCCGCCCAGGGGCCGCACGATAAATCCCACCGCGAAGGTGCTGAACGCCGCGATCTGCGCCACGAGCGGGGGCAGGTCGGCGGGGAAGAACTGCGCCGGAAACACCAGGGCCGCCGCCGTGCCGTATATGAAGAAGTCGTACCACTCGATGGCCGCGGCGGCCGCGGCGGTGACCGCCACCTTGACGATGGACGCGCCAGGCGCGGGCACCTTGTCCGTCATTGCCCCCTTCCGCTCCATCCTCTTGTCCATTCTAGCGGCGCCCGGCGGCATAGGCCGCCCCTTGGCGGCCGACGATGTCGACCAGGTCGCCGATCGCCTCATGCATGTCGATGCGATGCAACCCCCAGTCGGGGAAGAGGCGCCCGTCCACGATCACGTCGCCGGGGATGTCCCGCGTCCGCGCGTCGTCCGTGCCCGCGTTGACGTGGATGGCCAGGTAGGTGTTGGCCCCGTTGCTGACACACCGGGCGGTCAGCAGGCCGGGGGTGGTGACGAAGGGGGTGTCGATCGTGCGGGGTGTCCTGGTCCAGGAGAAGCCAGGCGGCGCCCAGGCGCCGAAATCCGCCGCGAAATAGCTGCGCAGCGGCCCGGTCCCCCCTGCCAGGTCGGCGGGGTTGGTGCAGAGCGCGTGGGAATTGGCGAACGTCTTCTGGGACAACGGGTCCAGGGCCCGGCCGAACAGGCCGCCCGGCGGCGGCGGCGGCGCATCCCGGAAGGAAACGTAGGAGATGACACAGCCCGTCTGGTCGGCGGCGTGGCAGGCCGGAATGTGCTGGAAGGTGCCGCCGACGTCGGCCCCGTCGGGAACCACGACGTTGGTGCCCAGCAGGATGGCCGACACCAGGCGCGCCTGGGTCGGCTTGCCATCGATCTCTTCCTGGATCAGTTGCGTCAGCACGACGGAACCCTGGCTGTGCCCGATCAGCACCACGCCACGCCCCTGATTGTCGTGCGCCATATAGTGGCGCCACGCCGCCAGGACGTCGGCGTACGGCATCGCCCGGTCCGGCGGCGGGCCGGCTGCGCCGCCCATGCGCGCATGCAGCGCGGTCAGGGTCACCTGGCGGTACATCGGCGCGAAGGTCCGGCATTGGGCAGCATAGCGGGCGAATTGACCGGCCGCGACGGTGAATTCCTCCCGACCGGGTGTCAGGTCGCTGTTGCCACCCGGGTCCAGCGAAACGGTGGGATAGACGTAGAAGCAGTCGATCGGCGGATCGCTGGCCGGCTTGAAGGCCTCGCGCGCCATGTGGCCGTCCGCCGTGATGACGGTCGCGGTCTGGTCCTGCGCGCAGGCGTCGGCCCGACCGGGACGGCAGAGCCAGTTGGCATCCTGGCTGTAGTCGGGCGCCGCCGGCACGGCGGTTTGCGCCCGGCACGGCACGGCCGCGACCCACAGGGCGGCCGCCAGCGCCGCGCCTTTCCAAAACCCGTTCATGACGCCTCCCGTTTTATCGGTTTGCCGTTTTATCGGTCGCTGTCAGAATCGCGCCGCCAAAACCCTCGGACCCCTGCGGCCAGCGGGGCCCCCTCACCCCCTGCGGATGATGTCCGCGAGGTGTTGGGAACTGGGCTTGGGCGTTCGCGCGAAGGTGTCGTGGTTGACCGCCACCAAGCCGAAACGCTGGCCGTACCCTTGCGTCCATTCGAAATTGTCCAGCAACGACCAGTAGATGTAGCTGCGCACATCGATGCCCGCGCGCAGGCACGCCTGGACCTCAGCGACGCTGGCGTCCAGCCAGGCGACCCGGCGTGTGTCGTCATCCGTGGCGATGCCGCTTTCGGTGACGAATATGGGCTTGGCGGTCTTGCGCGCGGCCAGCCGGATCACCTGCCCCAGGGCCTGAGGGTAATATTCGTATCCCGCCGCCGTCATCTCCGCCCCCGGCGGCGCGGCCGTCAGGCCCTTGGCATCGACCCGCAGGCGTGTGTACGCCTGCACGCCCACGAAATCGCTGGCGTTCACCGCATCCCACCAGCCACCGTACAACGTCGCCTCGACGGTGGGGGCGAGGCTGTCATCGCCCACCGCCTCCACCGCCTGCGTGGTCAGCGTGACGCCCACGGGGAAATCGCCGGGTCCCGCCTTGATGGCCTGGTAGGCCTTGGCATGCGCGTCGAGCAGATGGGCGTCGATGCGGTCCGGATCGGCGAACAGGATGGAAGAGAATAACGGGGACTGGGTGGCGCGCGCCGCGGCGGCGATCATCGCGGTGCGCGCGGCCCGGTATTCGGGCGTGGCGGCCCCCCGCAGGACCTTCACCAGCAGGTGGATGTTGGCCTCATTGAAGGGCGAGGCCATGCCGATCTGGCCGCCCAGCGCGCGCGTGGCCCGATCGCAGAAGCGGGCGAACAGGTCGGGGCTGTCCGGCGCCTCCCACCCACCGCGGGCGGCGAACCACAGCGGCACGGTGAAGTGGTTGTACGTCACGATGGGCAGCAGGCCGTGCGCCCGGCAGGCGGCCAGCACCCGCGTGTAATGGTCCAGCTCCACCTGGGAAAACTGACCCGGCTCCGGCTCTATCCGGGCCCATTCGATACCGAAGCGATAGCAGTTCAGCCCGATGGCGCGGGCGATGGCGAAGTCCTGCTCGTATCGATGATAGCTGTCGCAGGCGTTGCCCGACGGTTCCTTGTAGACCGTCTCCGGCAGGTGCTCCAACAGCCAGCTGTCGGAATTGAGGTCGTTGCCTTCGCTCTGGTGGGCGGAGATCGCGGCCCCCCACAGGAAGCCCTTCGGCATGGCCGGACGCTGGGCCGCGCGCGCGGGAATCGCGTTCAAGGCGGTCGCCGCCGCCAGCCCCGCCAATATCGTCCGCCGTGTGGTCGCCATTCCTTCCTCCTTGAATTCTTCGCCTCTGTTCCCCGCGTCCCGCGACCCGACCCGGCTCAGCCGTGGTCGGCACGCAGGCGCGCCTTGTCGATCTTGCCCGTCACCGCCAGCGGCATGGCGCCGACGCGCACGATGGCGTCGGGCAGCCACCAGGACGGTATGCGCGGGCGCAGGGCGGCCAGCAGCGCCTCGTCGGTGATGTCCCCGCCCTGGCGCGCCTCGATCACCAGGACGGGACGCTCGCCCCATTTGGGATCGGCCCGGCCCACCACCGCCACCTGCGCCACCTCGGGCAAGGCGCCCACGATGGCCTCGATCTCGACAGGGTTGATCCATTCCCCGCCCGACTTGATCAGGTCTTTGGCCCGACCCGTGATGCTGACTTGGCCATCGTCGTCGATGACGGCCAAGTCGCCGGTGTCGAACCAGCCGCCGGCGTCGACGGCCGGTTCGCCCTGCCCGAAATAGCGTTCGACCACGGCAGCACCCCGCACGCGCAGCCGGCCCTCGCGTCCCCGCTGCTCAGGCAGCGGCGCGCCGTCGGCGTCGGTCAGCCGCAAATCGACGCCGATGGGCGGGCGGCCGGAACGGGAGGCCAGCCGCACCGGCGCGCCCGGGGGTGTGGTGGTGCCCAGCGGCGACAGCTCCGTCATGCCCCAACTGGTCTGCACGACGACGCCCAGGCGCTTTTCCAGCCTGTCCATAAGCGCCTGCGGCACCGACGCGCCGCCCAGCATGACCCTGCTCAGCGACGGCGTGTCCCCACCCGTCCGGTCCAGATGGTCCACCAGCCCCAGCCAGACCGTCGCCACGCCGGCCGCGACGGTGACGCCCTCCGCGTTGATCATGGCCGCCAGGCTGGGGCCGTCCTGGTGACGGCCGGGAAGGACCAGCTTGGCCCCCACGGCGGGCCCGGAGAATGGGAAACCCCAGCCGTTGGCATGGAACATGGGCACCGCGACCAGGACGCTGTCGCGCGCGGTGAGGCCGCTGACGTCCGCCTGAAGCTGGTGGACGGTGTGCAGGTAGTTGGACCGGTGCGTGTAGGTGACGCCCTTGGGCATGCCCGTGGTGCCGGAGGTGAAGCACAGGCCCGCCGGCGTGTTCTCGTCGAACCCGCCCCAGCCCGTCTCCCGGCCCAGACCGGCCAGCAATTCCCCGTAACGCCAAACGCGGACAGGGCCGTCATCCGGCAGGCCCGGGTGCGGACCCTGGATCTCGGCGCCCGGCTCGTCCAGCACGACGACATGCTCCAGCGTCGGGCAGGCCGCCGCCAGCGCACTGGCCAGCATGGTCAGATCCGGGCTGACGGCCAGCACGCGGTTGGCCGCCTGCCGAATCATGCCGGCCAAGTGCGCGGGCGCCAGGCGGGGGTTCAGGGTGTGGCACACGATGCCGACCCCGACGGCGCCATACCAGCATTCCAGATGCGCCTGGCTGTTCCAGGCCAGGAGGCCCAGGTTGTCCCCCAGGCCCAAACCCAGCGCCTGGAACGCGCCCGACAGCCGCCGACTGCGGTCCCGCAACGCCGCATAGCCGATGCGGGCACCGGCCCCACCCGCCGTCACCACCTCGGCGCCGCCGTGCCATTTGGCCGCGTGGTCGATGAAACGATCCAGGGTCAGGGCATACGGCTGCATCGCGCCGGCCGGCAAAGGCCCGGGGGGCGAAGGGCTGCTCGTCGGTGTGGGCGGCTCAAGCATGCTAGGGTGACTTGTTCTGTTGGCAGATCGCCAGGAAGCCGGCGGCCATGAACTTGGCCATGTGCTTCTTGATGGAGACGAAGTCGTTGGAAGAACAAAGGCCGTGGGACAGTTCGTCAAGGCGGCCGGTTCGCGCCATGTTGTGAGTCATGGCGCCGGACACGAAGTGGTAGCCCCAGAAGATCGTCTCCTCGTCACACTCCGGCATGGCCTTCTTCAGCAGGTCGATCAGCGCCAAGACGACGGGATTGAAGTATTTGGTCATCTTTTCGGCGCCCCAGCCGGCGGCGCTGTTGGCCTGCGCGGCGATCTTGCCGAAGGTGGCCCACTGTTCCACATCGTCGATCTGCACGTTCAGATCGGCGTCGATCCAGGCGCTCAACGCCCCCTCGACCGTGATGGCGTCGCCCACCTCCTCGGCATAGCGCCGCATGGACTCCAGCCGGTTGCGGGCGGAAATGGGCGCCTTGCGCGCCCAGACCGCCTCGCAGATGCTGTCCTTGCCGTTGAAGTGGTAGTGGATCAGCGTGGAACTGACGCCGACGCGGGCGGCCACGTCCTTCAGCGTGAAGCCGTGGTAGCCGAATTCGGCGAACAATTGCTCCGCCGCGTCCAGGATGCGTTCGATCGATGCCTCGCGGGCACGGGCTTTGTGGTTGCGGGCGCGCGTGGGTTGATCAGTATTGCTCATTGGTTTCCAAACTCCCGACCTGGATGCCACGGCGGCCTCGCCATGCCGCCTTGGCCTGTCCAGGTACGGTTAAAAGGCCGAGAAGCCGATGTCGAGCCGCCAGCCGCGCCCTTGCTGGCGGCGGGTGGCGACCAGCGTATCGGCGTAGGTGAAGGCGGCCGGCTGCAGGCCACGCCGGGCGGCCGGACGGTCATCGATATCGAGGTAGCCGGCCTGCGCGGCCGTGTACCGGGGCCATGCCGCCTCCCCCGGGGCGGTGGGTGCGCCATCCCGGACGAAGCTGACCCAGTAGTTCATCATGGCGTCCGAAAGCCGGGCCTCCGTTTCGGTCAGTGGCGGCCGGGGCCAGTTGGGACCCAGCGCCCCGGACGGGCCGACCTGACCGAAGACGTAGGGCAGCTCGCTGGCATGGAAGGCCGCCAGGTCGCGCGCCCGTTCCGCCGGGGTGCCGTGCCGGAAATAATAGAGATAGGACGGCTGTCCCGCCGCCGCCTGCTGGCGCGCCAGGTACTGGGCGGCCCACCCGTACAGCCCGTCGCGGATGGAGGCCATCACATCGGCCCGCGGATCGGTGCCGGGATAGACCGCCAGGTAGGCGGGCGCCTGGGAACCGAAGCGGCGGCGGACGTCGGCCTCGTACGCCGCCGAAGTGTCGGGCGCCTTGGGCATCAGGAAGGGCAGCGAGCGGATTTCCCCCTCGTTGAAGCCGGCCAGCACGGGCACCTTTGCCTGCTCCCCCCGGGCGAAGGTGTCGGCGAACTGCCGCGTCAGCGTGACGCCGTCGATCACCGGTTCCGGCTGCCAGCCTTGGGCCAGGCCAGCCTTGAACAGGGCGACAAGGTCAGCCTTGCGCAGCGCGGCGGCATCGGTGGCCCCCACCGCGGTGGCCAACGCGGCGCCCGCGGTCTCCGCCGACGGCAGGCCCAGCGTTTCCTCATGCAGGGCCCGGTAGGACGGCATATACCCGCTTTGCGAAATCGCGCCGGCGAACAGTCCGCGGGCCGACGGGCTGGCCAACAGCGCGATGACGCTGAGGCCGCCGGCCGACTCCCCGGCGATGGTGACGCGGCCAGGGTCGCCGCCGAACGCCGCGATGTTGTCGCGCACCCAGCGCAGCGCCGCGATCTGGTCCAGCAGCCCATAGTTGCCCGACAGGTGCTGCGGCGATTCCGCGCTGAGGGCCGGATGCGCCAGGAATCCCAGCAAACCCAGGCGATAATTGATGGAAACGACGATGACGCCGCGCTGTGCCAGGCTGGCGCCGTCATACAGCGGTTCGGAACTGCTGCCCCCCACCAGCGCGCCGCCATGGATCCAGACCATGACCGGCAGGTGTTCTGCCCCGGCCGGCGCCCAGACGTTCAGGGTCAGGCAATCCTCGCCGACCGGGGCCATGCCGCCCGAATAGATGCCGGTGGGTGACGGCGGCGGCTGCAGGCAGGCGTGCCCGAAATCGCGGGCGTCGCGCACCCCCGTCCAAGCCCGGGCCGGCACCGGCGCGCGCCAGCGCAGATCGCCCACCGGCGGCTCGGCGTAGGGAATGCCTTTGAAGGCCGCCACCTTGGTTCCCGGTACCATGGCGCCCCGCAGGTCGCCGCCGCTGACATGCGCCCGGGGCGGGGCGTCCGCCGGCCCGACCGGCGCCGTCTTGGCGCAGGACATCAGGGCCAGTCCCAGGCAGGCCGCCGCCAGCCAGCGGCGGTGCCCTTGGCCCCTTCGCGCTTTTCGCATCGTCGTCCTCACAGGTCGGCCGCCAGCCGCAGGCCGAACGTCAGCGGCCGCACGATGGCGTAGCGGCTGTAGACGAAGGCTTCCGGATGCACGTAGGTGATGGCCCGGCTGTTGGTGAGGTTTTCGCCGTAGAGGGTGGCCGTGACCTTGCCGAACGTGGCGCCCGTCTGCAGGTTCAGCAAGGTATAGCTGTCGGTGTGGTCATAGAGCGCGCTGGGCTTGCCCAGCGCGCCGGGGGTGTTGGGAAAGCCGACGGGGAACGACCCGACGTGCTGCACCTGGAACCCGCTGAACCCGGGGATGTTGCCGAACAGGGTGTAGCCGTAGGTGCCGAAGAACGATCCCTGCAGATGGGGCGAGGCCAGGCTGGCCCCGTTCACGGCGCCGGAAATCTGCGCCTCCTGCGCGGAAAGCCCCGTCACCTTGGCGTCGTTCAGCGCGGCGTTCAGGCCCAGGACCAGCCCGCGCACCGGTTCCAGCGTCACCTCGGCCTCGAGCCCCTTGCTTTCCGCGCCGCCGATGTTGGTGGCGAACTGCACGGAGTCGGAGACGCGGTTGGCCTGGACCTGCAGGTTCTGCCAGTCGATGTAATAGGCCGCCAGGTTGGCGGTCAGCCGTCCATCCCACCAGCGGCCCTTCAATCCGATTTCATAGTTGGTGAGGTCGTCCGAACTCGCCCCCGTCGGAATGACCAGATCGTTGGGATTGACCGTGCTGACACTGCCGGCGCGGGCATTGTACACGGGCGTGCGGTAGCCGGTCGACACGGTGGCGTAGAGCGTCAAGTCATGCGATGGCTCATAGGTCAAGCTCGCTTTCCAAGATGCCTTCTCGGCGGCGGGATAGTCGGTGCTGGACGCCGGTGTCGGCGTCAGGGCCAGCGGCGCCCGGATGCCGCCCAAGGCGTAGGCGAAGTAAAGCGAGTTGAACCCCGGGGCGACATCGACCGTCGTGGCGTATTTGCCGTAGCGCAGGCCGCCGATCGCCGAGAGCGTATCGGTGATGTGGTAGGTCAACTCACCGAAGCCCGCCAATTCATAGGAACTGGAGTTGCTGACATTGGAGTAGAAGGTGCCGTCGGCGGGCAGGCCGGTGATGCCGTGTGTGCCGAGGTAGGCCGGGGTCGACGCCTCACGCGCGGCCAGGTACTGGTCGCGATGCAGATAGTAGGTACCCACCGTCCAGTCGAACCGGCCGCCCTTTTCCGAAACCAACCGCGTTTCCTGGACCACGGTTTTCCAAATGCCGTGGTCGAAAAGGTTGAAAGGCAGGGCCAGGGCGAACGTGCCGGCCAAGTCCACGTCGAACAGCCCGTCCTGGTAGCCGTAGCTGGTCGAGCTGGTCAGATGCGCCCAATCGAACTGATAGTCGATGGTGGCGTTGTAGAGCTGCGACTTCGACGTATAAAGGTCGGGCATGGTGGTGTAGCGCTTGCGATCGCCCAGCGAGGGTGTCACCAGCGACGCGTCCTCAGGATGGCTGTCCTCGTAGAGGCCCATCAGCCGGACGCTGAGGCGATCCGTCGGTTTCCACAGGATGATCCCCCGCCCGCCCCAATCCTTCAGGGTGTTGGAGTTCTTGACGCCCGTGCCGACGTTGTCGACGTAACCATCCTCGTGCCGGTAGAAGCCGACGACGCGCACCCCCAGCTTGTCATCCACCAACGGCACGTTGACCATGCCGTTGTAGCGCTGGCGGACGGCGCCGGCGTCCGGGGTATAGCCCGTGTCGGTCAGGACGGAAGCGTCCACCCGGTTCAGGTCGGGGCTTTTGGTCAGGATGCGGAGCGCGCCGGACAGCGAGCCCGATCCGAACAGCGTGCCCTGCGGCCCGCGCAGGAACTCCACGCGTTCCACGTCGAACAGGCTGGGGTCCAGCGTCACGGAGTTGCCGATGGTGGTCAGCGGCAGATCGTCGAGATAGACGGTGGTGGTGCTCTGCAGGCCGGCCTCGTAACCGTTCACGGAAATGCCGCGGGTGGTGACGCTGAGATTGTTGTCGCTGCGGTGATCCAGCACGACGCCGGGCGTCTCCCGCGCGATGCCCTCCACCCCGACGATGCCCTTCTGGGTCAACTCGTCCTGCGAGAAGGCCGTGATGCTGATCGGCACGTCCTGCAGGCGTTCGGCGCGACGGGTCGCCGTCACCACGATTTCCTCAAGCCCGGTGGAGTTGTCGCGCTTCTGGTCCGAATCCTGTGCGGCCGGCACCGGCACGGTCTGCGCGACGGCAGTCGATGCGCCGGCAAGCAGCGCCATCAGCGACGCCGCGTACGCTAAGCGGTTCATGTGTCCCTCCCTGTTGCGGCCGCGTCTTGGTGACGCGTTGTCGCGAACGGAGGAACCTTCTCATATCCACCGCGGAAGGACAATACTGACTGACGAGTAAGTCAGTATTTATTGCTGCGGCGTTCTACCGTCGCAGCCGGCGCCAGGCGTGATGCCGGCGCCAGGCTTCCCCTGTCCGCTTAAAACCGACGTGATGTCAATTAACCTTGTCACCAGTGGGCCGTCTCAGCGCGGCCGATCAGGTGAGACCCGCCTGGCGTGACGCGAGGACAGTGACGCGGAAGGCGGCATCACGCCGCCGCGCCTCGGCGCGTGGCCATCGCGTCCCGTTGAAGCGGACAAGGACAGGATGGCCCCTTACGGCTTGGCCGTGGCGGTGACAGATGCCTTCCGGTTCGCTTTGACGGGCTTCGCCCCCGGGCTCGCCTGAAGTGGCGGGGTGTCGGAGGCTGGCGCCGGGAGGTTCATCCCGTATCGCGCATGTTCCTCCTTCAAGGAGGCGATGGCGCTCAACCAGTCACCCAGGGCGGGCTGGCGGTGCACACGGTGGTTGGGATACCACGGCGATGTCGTGTCGCCGATGCCCCACCGCCAGTCAACGGAATGCGCGAGCAACAGCGAGACCGGCTTGCCCATGGAACCGGCCAAGTGGCCCACACCGGTATCGACCGCGACCACATGGTCAAGATTGGCGATGATGGCGGCGGTGTCGATGAAATCCTTCAGCTGCGAGCTGAGATCGTGCAGGCGTCCCTTGAAGGCCAGCGCATCGCTGGCGCGCGCGCCCACCTGCAGGGAAAACCATTCGGCATCGGGGATGGAATCCAGCACGGCCCCCAGGTGCGCCAGGGGCAAGGACCGGCGCGCATCCTCCGAATGCTGCGGCCGGCCGGCCCATACCACGCCGATACGGCGCTTGCCGCTGGGCGGGGGCAGCAGGTCACGACCGCGCGCCACCTGATCCTCCGGCAGGGTCAGCCAGCCGGGCATCAAGGGCAGATCCGGCACACGCAGCGACAGCATGTGCGGCAGGCTCAGGAGCGGAATGTGGAAATCGAAGGTCTCATCGATCCCGAACCGGTGCGGGTTATCGGGCCGCGACACGACACGGATGCCAAGCCGGGCCATGGCGATACCCAGGATCCCCACCAGGGGGAGGACACCTCCAGCACCACCTCCGCCGGGGCATGGCGGTCCATCAGGATGCGCGCCAGGGGGGCGAATTGCAGGATGTCGCCGAAGCCCTGCTCCCCCCAAACGTAGATGCGTTTGCCCGCCAGCTCTTCCCCGCGCCACTGCGACGCGGCCAGGATGCGGCGCGGCTCGGGAAACTGGTCCCACACCCAGCGCCACTCATAGTCCGCCCAGCCCGTGGCGAAGTCGCCGCGCGCCAGGCAGGCCAGGGAGTGGTTCCAGCGGGCCAGCGCGTTGCCGGGGGCCAGCTTCAGCGCCACGTCCAACGCCATCACGGTGGCGTCGATGAAGCCAGCAGTGCGCAGGGCCTTGTCCAGGGTCTGAAGGACTTCCTCCAGCCGTTCCAGCCGGCCGTCGGGCATTCCCTCCGGCAGGGTGGCTAGCGCCGCCGTCAGTTCCGGCAGACGGTCGCTGATTTCATCGACCAGCTGTTTGCCCAGATCCCGCGCCTCCGGCAGCACCCGGCCAAAGAGGATGACGCCCACGATCAGCGGCACCACCGCCTCGCGCGATTGCCCCATCCAGGCCAATCCCGTGCCCATGTTGACCCAGGCGGAATAGTTCAAGGGCGACAGCGCCAGGATGCGGCGGTAGAGAGGCAGGGCATCCGGGTGCTGACCACGGGTCTGCAGCATCACCGCCAGGTTCAGCATGGCGGCGGCGGCGCGCGGCAGATCCCCCATGCGCTCGAACACGGTGCCCAGCGAGCAGTAGTAAAGAGGCTCGCCGGGTTCGATCTTCAAGGCGTGTTCGAACAGGCCGGCGGCCCTCAAATTGTCTCCCTCATACGCGGCCATGACGCCCAGCTGGTGCAAACTGGGCGCCGTCAACTCCGGACGCTCGGTCAGCTGCAGGAAGACCTGCCGGGCCTCGGCCGTCCGCCCCGACGACTGCAATTGCAGGCCCTGCGCGAAGGCGGGGACGCGACGCCCGATCTCCCTCAACACGTCGCCGCTGCGTTCGACCACCGGGATGGAAAAGTCGCCGCTATTGTTTCCGCTCATCCTGCTTCGTGCCTTGAATGGGGGCTGAGGTCATTTGTAGCTGATTATAGACACCGCCTTCGGTACCGGCGGAAGAAACCGCGTACGTCTGCGCCACCGCCTGGCTGCCGCCGCTACTTCCACCGCTCTCCCCGCCGCGCGACGAGGTGTTGGAGGAGACGGCGGTGCCGGACGATGACGTGGAGGCGCTGTCATTGGACGAGGTTGTGCTCGTCCCGGATGTGCTAGAGGGCGTGCTTGAGGACGTTCCCGACGTGCTCTGCGCTGTGGTGGTCGTGCTGGTCGACGTGCTGGCCGCGGACGGTGTCGCCGCCGTGGTGGTCGCAACGCTGGTGCTGGTCAGCGACGCCGTGCTTCCCAAACTGGAGGTGGTGGCCACGACCGACGTGACCGCCGCAAGGCTGGCGGTCGGCACCACGGCCGAGACCACCTGACGCTGCAAGGTGCTGGTGGTCAGCGCGGCGGACGCCGCGACGCTCAGCACCCCGGTCTGGTAGCGGATGTCATAGTTGCTGAGCCCCGTGCCCACGGCAGCACTGGGGGTGACGGTATAGGTGCCGGGGGCCGCCGATGCCGCGGCGCCCGGGCTGTTCAACGTCACCTGCGTCACGCTATCGCTATTCAGCAATCCGCTGATGCCATAGCCCGCCAAAATCAGCTCCAAGCCCGCCGTCTTGGTCGCGTCGTTGGCCGTGATGGTCAGGCTGGCCGGGTTCACCGTCAGCGTCCCGGCGGCGTAGCTCACCGAGTAATTGCTGAGCCCGGTGCCGGTCGCCCCGCTGGCGGTGATGCCGTAGCTGCCCACCGACACCGCCGTGCCGCTGCCGGAACTGGCCAGCGTCACGCCGCTGATGCTGTCGCCGTTCACCAGGCCGGAGCTGGTGTACCCGGTGAGGCTGGCGCTGGTGCCATAGGTCTTGGTGGCGCCGCTGGCCGTGATGGTCAGCGCCGCCGGGTTCACCGTCAGCGTCCCGGCGGCGTAGCTCACCGAGTAGTTGCTGAGGCCGGTGCCCGTCGCCCCGCTGGCGGTGATGCCGTAGCTGCCCACCGACACCGCCGTGCCGCTGCCGGAACTGGCCAGGGTCACCGCGCTGACGCTGTCGCCGTTCACCAGGCCGCTGCTGCTGTACCCCGTCAGGCTGGCGCTGGTGCCGTAGGTCTTGGTCGCGCCGCTCGCCGTGATCGTCAACGCCGCCGGGTTCACCGTCAGCGTCCCGGCGGCGTAGCTCACCGAGTAATTGCTAAGCCCTGTCCCGGTGGCGCCACTGGCGGTGATGCTGTAGCTGCCCACCGAGGCGGCCGTACCGCTGCCCGTGCTGGCCAGGGTCACGCCGCTGATGCTGTCGCCATTCACCAGCCCGCTGCTGCTGTAGCCCGTCAGGCTGGCGCTGGTGCCGTAGGTCTTGGTCGCGCCGCTCGCCGTGATGGTCAGGCTGGCCGGGTTCACCGTCAGCGTGCCGGCGGCATAGCTCACCGAGTAATTGCTGAGGCCCGTGCCCGTCGCCCCGCTGGCGGTGATGCCGTAGCTGCCCACCGACACCGCCGTGCCGCTGCCGGAGCTGGCCAGCGTCACCGCGCTGATGCTGTCGCCGTTCACCAGGCCGGAACTGCTGTACCCCGTCAGGCTGGCGCTGGTCCCGTAGGTCTTGGTGGCGCCGCTCGCCGTGATCGTCAGCGCCGCCGGGTTCACCGTCAGCGTGCCGGCGGCATAGCTCACCGAGTAATTGCTGAGCCCTGTGCCCGTGGCGCCACTGGCCACAACGCTGTAGCTGCCCACCGAGGCGGCGGTGCCGCTGCCCGTGCTAGCCAAGGTCACCGCGCTGATGCTGTCGCCGTTCACCAGGCCGGAGCTGCTGTACCCCGTCAGGCTGGCGCTGGTCCCGTAGGTCTTGGTGGCGCCGCTGGCCGTGATGGTCAAGCTGGCCGGGTTCACCGTCAGCGTACCGGCGGCGTAGGTCACCGAGTAATTGCTGAGGCTGGTGCCGGTCGCCCCGCTCGCGGTGATGCTGTAGCTGCCCACCGACGCCGCCGTGCCGCTGCCAGAACTGGCCAGGGTCACCGCGCTGACGCTGTCGCCGTTCACCAGGCCGCTGCTGCTGTACCCCGTCAAGCTGGCGCTGGTGCCATAGGTCTTAGTGGCCCCGCTGGCCGTGATGGTCAGCGACGCCGGGTTCACCGTCAGCGTGCCATCGGCGTAGCTCACCGAGTAGTTGCTGAGGCCCGTGCCGGTCGCGCCACTGGCGGTGATGCCGTAGCTGCCCACCGACACCGCCGTGCCGCTGCCGGAACTGGCCAGGGTCACCGCGCTGATGCTGTCGCCGTTCACCAGGCCGCTGCTGCTGTAGCCCGTCAGGCTGGCGCTGGTGCCATAGGTCTTGGTCACCCCGCTCGCCGTGATCGTCAGCGCCGCCGGGTTCACCGTCAGCGTGCCGTCGGCGTAGCTCACCGAGTAGTTGCTGAGCCCCGTCCCGGTCGCGCCGCTCGCGGTGATGGTGTAACTGCCCACCGATACCGCCGTGCCGCTGCCGCTGCTGGCCAGGGTCACGCCGCTGATGCTGTCGCCGTTCACCAGGCCGGAACTGCTGTAGCCCGTCAAGCTGGCGCTGGTGCCGTAGGTCTTGGTGGCCCCACTCGCCGTGATGGTCAGCGCCGCCGGGTTCACCGTCAGCGTCCCATCGGCGTAGCTCACCGAGTAGTTGCTGAGGCCCGTCCCGGTCGCGCCGCTCGCGGTGATGGTGTAACTGCCCACCGATACCGCCGTGCCGCTGCCGCTGCTGGCCAGGGTCACGCCGCTGATGCTGTCGCCATTCACCAGGCCGGAACTGCTGTAGCCCGTCAAGCTGGCGCTGGTGCCGTAGGTCTTGGTGGCCCCACTCGCCGTGATGGTCAGCGCCGCCGGGTTCACCGTCAGCGTGCCGGCGGCATAGCTCACCGAGTAATTGCTGAGCCCTGTGCCCGTCGCCCCGCTCGCGGTGATGCTGTAGCTGCCCACCGACACCGCCGTGCCGCTGCCGGAACTGGCCAAGGTCACCGCGCTGATGCTGTCGCCGTTCACCAGGCCGCTGCTGCTGTAACCCGTCAGGCTGGCGCTGGTGCCATAGGTCTTGGTCGCCCCGCTGGCCGTGATGGTCAGCGCCGCCGGGTTCACCGTCAGCGTGCCGGCGGCGTAGCTCACCGAGTAGTTGCTGAGGCCCGTCCCGGTCGCGCCGCTCGCGGTGATGCCGTAGTTGCCCACCGACGCCGCCGTGCCGCTGCCCGTGCTAGCCAAGGTCACCGCGCTGATGCTGTCGCCGTTCACCAGGCCGGAACTGCTGTACCCCGTCAGGCTGGCGCTGGTGCCATAGGTCTTGGTCGCCCCGCTGGCCGTGATGGTCAGCGCCGCCGGGTTCACCGTCAGCGTGCCGGCGGCGTAGCTCACCGAGTAGTTGCTGAGGCCCGTCCCGGTCGCGCCGCTCGCGGTGATGCCGTAGTTGCCCACCGACGCCGCCGTGCCGCTGCCCGTGCTAGCCAAGGTCACCGCGCTGATGCTGTCGCCGTTCACCAGGCCGGAACTGCTGTACCCCGTCAGGCTGGCGCTGGTGCCATAGGTCTTGGTGGCCCCGCTGGCCGTGATCGTCAGGCTGGCCGGGTTCACCGTCAGCGTGCCGTCGGCGTAGCTCACCGAGTAGTTGCTGAGCCCCGTGCCCGTGGCGCCGCTGGCCACAACGCTGTAGCTGCCCACCGAGGCGGCCGTGCCGCTGCCGGTGCTGGCCAGGGTCACCGCGCTGATGCTGTCGCCATTCACCAAGCCGCTGCTGCTGTAACCCGTCAGGCTGGCGCTGGTGCCATAGGTCTTGGTCGCCCCGCTGGCCGTGATGGTCAGCGCCGCCGGGTTCACCGTCAGCGTGCCGGCGGCGTAGCTCACCGAGTAATTGCTGAGGCCGGTGCCGGTCGCACCGCTCGCGGTGATGCTGTAGCTGCCGACCGAGGCGGCGGTGCCGCTGCCGGAACTGGCCAGGGTCACGCCGCTGATGCTGTCGCCGTTCACCAGGCCGCTGCTGCTGTACCCCGTCAGGCTGGCGCTGGTGCCATAGGTCTTGGTCGCCCCGCTGGCCGTGATGGTCAGCGCCGCCGGGTTCACCGTCAGCGTCCCGGCGGCGTAGCTCACCGAGTAGTTGCTGAGGCCGGTGCCGGTGGCACCACTGGCGGTGATGCCATAGCTGCCCACCGACGCCGCCGTGCCGCTGCCGGAGCTGGCCAAGGTCACCGCGCCGATGCTGTCGCCATTCACCAGCCCGCTGCTGCTGTACCCCGTCAGGCTGGCGCTGGTGCCATAGGTCTTGGTCGCACCGCTGGCCGTGATGGTCAGCGCCGCCGGGTTCACCGTCAGCGTGCCGGCGGCGTAGCTCACCGAGTAATTGCTGAGCCCCGTCCCGGTCGCGCCGCTCGCGGTGATGCTGTAGCTGCCCACCGATACCGCCGTGCCGCTGCCGCTGCTGGCCAGGGTCACGCCGCTGATGCTGTCGCCGTTCACCAGGCCGCTGCTGCTGTACCCCGTCAGGCTGGCGCTGGTGCCATAGGTCTTGGTCACCCCGCTCGCCGTGATCGTCAGCGACGCCGGGTTCACCGTCAGCGTGCCGTCGGCGTAGCTCACCGAGTAATTGCTGAGCCCCGTCCCGGTCGCGCCGCTCGCGGTGATGCTGTAGCTGCCCACCGATACCGCCGTGCCGCTGCCGCTGCTGGCCAGGGTCACGCCGCTGATGCTGTCGCCGTTCACCAGGCCGCTGCTGCTGTAGCCCGTCAGGCTGGCGCTGGTGCCATAGGTCTTGGTCACCCCGCTCGCCGTGATCGTCAGCGCCGCCGGGTTCACCGTCAGCGTGCCGTCGGCGTAGCTCACCGAGTAGTTGCTGAGCCCCGTCCCGGTCGCGCCGCTCGCGGTGATGGTGTAACTGCCCACCGATACCGCCGTGCCACTGCCCGTGCTGGCCAAGGTCACCGCGCTGATGCTGTCGCCGTTCACCAGGCCGGAACTGCTGTACCCCGTCAGGCTGGCGCTGGTCCCGTAGGTCTTGGTGGCGCCGCTCGCCGTGATGGTCAGCGCCGCCGGATTCACCGTCAGCGTCCCATCGGCGTAGCTCACCGAGTAATTGCTGAGCCCTGTCCCCGTCGCCCCGCTGGCCACAACGCTGTAGCTGCCGACCGAGGCGGCCGTGCCGCTGCCCGAGCTGGCCAGCGTCACCGCGCTGATGCTGTCGCCGTTCACCAGGCCGGAACTGCTGTACCCCGTCAGGCTGGCGCTGGTGCCATAGGTCTTGGTGGCCCCACTCGCCGTGATGGTCAGCGACGCCGGGTTCACCGTCAGCGTCCCATCGGCGTAGCTCACCGAGTAGTTGCTGAGGCCCGTCCCGGTCGCGCCGCTGGCCACAACGCTGTAGCTGCCGACCGAGGCGGCCGTGCCGCTGCCGCTGCTGGCCAGGGTCACCGCGCTGATGCTGTCGCCGTTCACCAGGCCGCTGCTGCTGTACCCCGTCAGGCTGGCGCTGGTGCCATAGGTCTTGGTCGCCCCGCTGGCCGTGATGGTCAGCGCCGCCGGGTTCACCGTCAGCGTCCCGGCGGCGTAGCTCACCGAGTAGTTGCTGAGGCCGGTGCCGGTCGCCCCGCTCGCGGTGATGCTGTAGCTGCCCACCGACGCCGCCGTGCCGCTGCCCGTGCTGGCCAGGGTCACGCCGCTGATGCTGTCGCCGTTCACCAGGCCGCTGCTGCTGTAGCCCGTCAGGCTGGCGCTGGTGCCATAGGTCTTGGTGGCGCCGCTGGCCGTGATCGTCAGCGACGCCGGGTTCACCGTCAGCGTCCCATCGGCGTAGCTCACCGAGTAATTGCTGAGCCCTGTCCCCGTCGCCCCGCTGGCCACAACGCTGTAGCTGCCGACCGAGGCGGCCGTGCCGCTGCCCGAGCTGGCCAGCGTCACCGCGCTGACGCTGTCGCCATTCACCAGGCCGCTGCTGCTGTAGCCCGTCAGGCTGGCGCTGGTGCCATAGGTCTTGGTGGCGCCGCTGGCCGTGATCGTCAGCGCCGCCGGGTTCACCGTCAGCGTCCCATCGGCGTAGCTCACCGAGTAGTTGCTGAGCCCCGTGCCCGTCGCCCCACTGGCGGTGATGCTGTAGCTGCCCACCGACACCGCCGTGCCGCTGCCCGAGCTGGCCAGGGTCACCGCGCTGACGCTGTCGCCGTTGACCAGGCCGCTGCTGCTGTACCCCGTCAGGCTGGCGCTGGTGCCATAGGTCTTGGTCGCCCCGCTGGCCGTGATCGTCAGCGCCGCCGGGTTCACCGTCAGCGTCCCGTCGGCGTAGCTCACCGAGTAATTGCTGAGCCCCGTGCCGGTGGCGCCACTGGCGGTGATGCTGTAGCTGCCCACCGACACCGCCGTGCCGCTGCCAGAGCTGGCCAGGGTCACGGCGCCGATGCTGTCGCCGTTCACCAGGCCGCTGCTGCTGTACCCCGTCAGGCTGGCGCTGGTGCCATAGGTCTTGGTCGCCCCGCTGGCCGTGATCGTCAGCGCCGCCGGGTTCACCGTCAGCGTCCCGTCGGCGTAGCTCACCGAGTAATTGCTGAGCCCTGTCCCCGTCGCCCCGCTGGCCACAACGCTGTAGCTGCCGACCGAGGCGGCCGTGCCGCTGCCCGAGCTGGCCAGCGTCACCGCGCTGATGCTGTCGCCGTTCACCAGGCCGCTGCTGCTGTACCCCGTCAGGCTGGCGCTGGTGCCATAGGTCTTGGTCGCCCCGCTGGCCGTGATGGTCAGCGCCGCCGGGTTCACCGTCAGCGTCCCGGCGGCGTAGCTCACCGAGTAGTTGCTGAGGCCGGTGCCCGTCGCCCCGCTGGCGGTGATGCCGTAGCTGCCCACCGACACCGCCGTGCCGCTGCCGGAGCTGGCCAGCGTCACCGCGCTGACGCTGTCGCCATTCACCAGGCCACTGCTGCTGTAGCCCGTCAGGCTGGCGCTGGTGCCGTAGGTCTTGCTCGCCCCGCTGGCCGTGATGGTCAGCGCCGCCGGGGTCACCGTCAGCGTGCCGGCGGCGTAGCTCACCGAGTAGTTGCTGAGCCCCGTGCCCGTCGCCCCACTGGCGGTGATGCTGTAGCTGCCCACCGACACCGCCGTGCCGCTGCCGCTGCTGGCCAACGTCACGGCGCCGATGGTGTCGCCGTTCACCAGGCCGCTGCTGCTGTACCCCGTCAGGCTGGCGCTGGTGCCATAGGTCTTGGTCGCCCCGCTGGCCGTGATCGTCAGCGCCGCCGGGTTCACCGTCAGCGTGCCGTCGGCGTAGCTCACCGAGTAATTGCTGAGCCCCGTGCCGGTGGCGCCACTGGCGGTGATGCCGTAGCTGCCAACAGAGACGGCGGTGCCACTGCCGGAGCTGGCCAGCGTCACGCCGCTGATGCTGTCGCCATTCACCAGCCCGCTGCTGCTGTACCCCGTCAAGCTGGCGCTGGTGCCATAGGTCTTGCTCGCGCCGCTCGCCGTGATCGTCAGCGCCGCCGGGTTCACCGTCAGCGTGCCGTCGGCGTAGCTCACCGAGTAATTGCTGAGCCCCGTGCCGGTGGCGCCACTGGCGGTGATGCCGTAGCTGCCAACAGAGACGGCGGTGCCACTGCCGGAGCTGGCCAGCGTCACGCCGCTGATGCTGTCGCCATTCACCAGCCCGCTGCTGCTGTACCCCGTCAAGCTGGCGCTGGTGCCATAGGTCTTGCTCGCGCCGCTGGCCGTGATCGTCAGGCTGGCCGGGTTCACCGTCAGCGTGCCATCGGCATAGCTCACCGAGTAATTGCTGAGGCCCGTGCCGGTGGCGCCACTGGCCACAACGCTGTAGCTGCCCACCGAGGCGGCCGTGCCGCTGCCGGAACTGGCCAGCGTCACGGCGCTGACGCTGTCGCCATTCACCAGGCCGCTGCTGCTGTACCCCGTCAGGCTGGCGCTGGCGCCATAGGTCTTGGTGGCCCCGCTCGCCGTGATGGTCAGCGCCGCCGGGTTCACCGTCAGCGTCCCGGCGGCATAGCTCACCGAGTAGTTGCTGAGGCCCGTGCCGGTGGCGCCACTGGCCACAACGCTGTAGCTGCCCACTGAAGCGGCGGTGCCGCTGCCGGAACTGGCCAGCGTCACCGCGCTGATGCTGTCGCCATTCACCAGACCGCTGCTGCTGTACCCCGTCAGGCTGGCGCTGGTGCCGTAGGTCTTGCTCGCACCGCTGGCCGTGATGGTCAGCGCCGCCGGGTTCACCGTCAGCGTGCCAGCGGCGTAGCTCACCGAGTAGTTGCTGAGCCCCGTGCCCGTCGCCCCGCTGGCCACAACGCTGTAGCTGCCGACCGAGGCGGCGGTGCCGCTGCCGGAACTGGCCAGGGTCACGCCCGTGACACTGTCGCCATTCACCAGGCCGCTGCTGCTGTACCCCGTCAGGCTGGCGCTGGTCCCGTAGGTCTTGGTCGCCCCACTCGCCGTGATGGTCAGCGCCGCCGGGTTCACCGTCAGCGTCCCGTCGGCATAGCTCACCGAGTAATTACTGAGGCCCGTGCCGGTGGCGCCACTGGCGGTGATGCTGTAGCTGCCCACCGACACCGCCGTGCCAGAGCCGCTGGACGCCAAGGTCACCGCGCTGATGCTGTCGCCGTTCACCAGCCCGCTGCTGCTGTACCCCGTCAAGCTGGCGCTGGTGCCGTAGGTCTTGCTCGCACCGCTCGCCGTGATGGTCAGCGCCGCCGGGGTCACCGTCAGCGTGCCGTCAGCGTAGCTCACCGAGTAGTTGCTGAGTCCCGTCCCCATGGCGCCACTGGCCACAACGCTGTAGCTGCCCACCGAGGCCGCTGTGCCGCTACCGGAACTGGCCAGGGTCACCGCGCTGACGCTGTCGCCGTTGACCAGCCCGCTGCTGCTGTACCCCGTCAGGCTGGCGCTGGTGCCATAGGTCTTGCTCGCCCCGCTGGCTGTGATCGTCAGCGCCGCCGGGTTCACCGTCAGCGTGCCGGCAGCGTAGCTCACCGAGTAATTGCTGAGGCCGGTGCCGGTCGCGCCGCTCGCGGTGATGCCGTAGCTGCCCACCGACACCGCCGTGCCGCTGCCGGAACTGGCCAGGGTCACCGCGCTGATGCTGTCGCCATTCACCAGGCCGGAACTGCTGTAGCCCGTCAGGCTGGCGCTGGTGCCATAGGTCTTGGTGGCCCCGCTGGCCGTGATGGTCAGCGCCGCCGGGTTCACCGTCAGCGTCCCATCGGCGTAGCTCACCGAGTAGTTGCTGAGCCCCGTCCCCGTCGCGCCGCTGGCGGTGATGCCGTAGCTGCCCACCGACACCGCCGTGCCGCTGCCGGAACTGGCCAGGGTCACCGCGCTGACGCTGTCGCCATTCACCAGGCCGGAACTGCTGTACCCCGTCAGGCTGGCGCTGGTGCCATAGGTCTTGGTGGCCCCGCTCGCCGTGATGGTCAGCGCCGCCGGGTTCACCGTCAGCGTGCCGGCGGCATAGCTCACCGAGTAATTGCTGAGCCCCGTCCCGGTCGCCCCACTCGCGGTGATGCTGTAGCTGCCCACCGAGGCGGCCGTGCCGCTGCCAGAACTGGCCAGGGTCACGGCGCTGATGCTGTCGCCGTTCACCAGGCCAGAGCTGCTGTAGCCCGTCAGGCTGGCGCTGGTGCCATAGGTCTTGGTCGCACCGCTGGCCGTGATCGTCAGCGCCGCCGGGTTCACCGTCAGCGTCCCGTCGGCGTAGCTCACCGAGTAATTACTGAGGCCCGTGCCGGTCGCGCCACTGGCGGTGATGCTGTAGCTGCCCACCGAAGCGGCCGTGCCGCTGCCGGAACTGGCCAGTGTCACCGCGCTGATGCTGTCGCCGTTCACCAGCCCGCTGCTGCTGTACCCCGTCAAGCTGGCGCTGGTGCCGTAGGTCTTGCTCGCACCGCTCGCCGTGATGGTCAGCGCCGCCGGGGTCACCGTCAGCGTGCCGTCAGCATAGCTCACCGAGTAGTTGCTGAGCCCCGTCCCGGTCGCGCCGCTCGCGGTGATGCTGTAGCTGCCCACCGACGCCGCCGTGCCGCTGCCGGAGCTGGCCAGGGTCACGGCGCTGATGCTGTCGCCGTTCACCAGGCCACTGCTGCTGTAGCCCGTCAGGCTGGCGCTGGTGCCGTAGGTCTTGGTGGCCCCGCTGGCCGTGATGGTCAGCGGTGCGGGGGTGATGGAATAGTTGCCCGTGTAGGCAAGCTGATAAACGCCGGAACCGGTGTAAGTAGCGCCACCGGTGGTGATGAGGCCGTAGGAGCCCACCGTCGTGCCGGTGACGAGCGACGTCCAGGACATGCCAGAGCTGGACAGGCCACTGCCGATGCTTCTGCCCTGTTGGTCATAGACGCTGACGACGGAGCCGGTTCCCGTGGTGCCGCCATAGACACTGCTGCCCGAGCCCGTGACGATGAGGTACGGCAGGGCCCGCAGGACGGGATAGGGGGCGCCGTCCAGCCAATCCGTCGTGCTGAACACGGACTGGGCCAGGGGGCCGTCGGTCCGCCAGGCGGTGGTGGCCAATCCGGTGGCGCCCGCGACCGTGCCGTCACCGATGCCCACGGTCATCCCCGATGTGGTCGTGTCCCAATAGCTGGTGCTGACCGACGCCTGATTGGAGCCGATGAACGCGCCCACGGAAACCGAGGCGCTGTCGGCCGTCACGCTGCCGGTGGAATAACTGCCGGCGACGATGCCCTGGTTGGTCCCGACCAGACCGCCGATGTCGGAGCCGCTGCTGACCGACACGGCGGCCATGGAATAGCTGTTGGTGATGGTCCCGCTGTTCTGGCCGACCAGCCCGCCGATATTGACCGCCGCGGTGCCCACCGTGATCGCGCCGGTGGCGAAGGTCGCGGATATCAGGCCGACGTTGATGCCCACCAGGCCACCGACCTGCTGGGCCGCATCGGCGGCTTGGATGGTGATGGCGGCACCGCTGCCCGCCATCGTGCCACCATGGTAGCCGACGAAGCCGCCGACATAGGTGCCGCCAGCGGTGACGATGATGGTGCCATTGGCATAGACGCTGGTGATGGTCCCAACGCTTTGGCCGGCCACGATGCCGATGTCGCTGTTGGCCGCGACGGTGACATGGGCGTTCAACAGGCTGAGACCGCGCAGGGTTCCGCTGTTGTTGCTGATCAGGCCGAGGTTGTTGGCCACCGTGTTGTTGATGGTCAAGCCGCTGATGCTGCGCCCCAGACCGTCCAACACGCCCGTGAACAAGGTGGGGCTGTTGTTGACGCCGGCGGTGTTGAAGCCCAGGGGCACGAAACCAGTCGCCGCCCACAAGCCACCGGCCTGCGTCAGCTCGCTCATGGTCACGTTGGCGCCCAGGACATAACTGGCCGACATGGCCAGGCTGATCAGCTGCAACTCATGCGCGTTGCCGACGACCGTGCTGTATTCCATGCGCAGCATCGGCCGCGTGTAGCCGCTGACCATGTACCAGGTGCCGGTCAGGTCGAGGTTGGAATAGCTGGCCGAGGCATAGCTGGACGCGCCGCTGACCGTGGCGGCGGAGAAGGTGCCCGTGCCGCCGCCATATCCGACGGTCTGGCCGCTGCTGCCACTGTCCCAGTAGGCGCCGGCCACCCGGCCGTCGTTGCCGCCCAGCAGCGCGCCGACGGTTCCGGCCCCGGCACCCGCCGTCACCAGGCCGCTGGCGTAAACGGTGGAGATGACGCCGCTGTTGTAGCCGGCAAGCCCGCCGACGCTGCCGGCATTGGCTCCGGCGGTGACGTCCGCCGTGGCATAGGCCACGCTGATGGCGCCCGTGTTGCCGCCGACCAGGCCGCCCACATACTGGGCGCCGCTGCCGGCCGTCACGCTGCCGGTGGCATAGGCGCTGAGGATGGTGCCGGCGTTGCTGCCGGCCAGAAGCGCCACGGTGCCGCCGCCGCCGACCACCGTGCCGTTGTAGACGCCCACGCTGCGCACCACGCCGGTGGAGCCGACGGCGCTGAACAGGGCCACGTTGCTGGCCGCGGCATTGGTCATGACCAGGTTGTTGACGGCATGCCCCTGGCCGTTCAGCGTGCCCGTGAAGGTGCCGGGGCTGACGTTGTTGCCGCTGGTGCTGAAACCGATGGGCAGGAAGCCGGTGGCCGTCGCCCACAGGCCGGAGGCGCTGGCCGCCTCGCTGACGTCGATATCCCGGCCCAGGGTGAAGGACGCCGTCAGGTTCAGGTTCACCAGCTGCAGCTGGTGGGCGTTGACGATGGTGGTGCTGTACTCCGCCCGCAGGAAGGGGCGGGTATAGCCATCGACCATGTACCAGACGCTGGCGAAGTCGAAGGCCGAATAGCTGGCGCTGAGATAGGCGGAGGAGCCGCTGATGCCGGTGACCGCGGCGCTGCCGCTGTTGGAACCATAGCCCGCGGTCAGGCCGGTGGTGGCCGTATCCCAGTAGCCGGCCAGCGTGCCTGTGTTCTGGCCGACCAGGCCGCCGACCGCGGTGGTGCCTGAACTGACGGTGACGCCGCCCGTGGCATAGACCCCGGTGACGGTGCCGGTGTTGGCGCCCGCCAGGCCGCCAACGGCCGTGCCGGCGCTGCCCACCAGGACGCCGCCGATGGCATAGGCGGCGGTGACCAAGCCGGCATTGACGCCGACGAGGCCACCTATGTCGAGCGCGCCCGCGCCGGCCACGACCGTCGCGGCGCCATAGCTGGCGCTGACCACGCCGGTCGCGGCGACGCTGCCCGCCAGGCCGCCGACATACTGCGCGGCACTGCCGACGGTGACGGCCCCCCCGCCATAGCTGGCGGTGACCAATCCCGCCTCATAGCCCACCAGGCCGCCGATAGATTGGGCGCCGCTGCCCACCTGGATGAGGCCCACGGCGTCGCTGGCGCTGATGGTACCGGCGTCATAGCCGACGGCGCCGCCGACCGACTGGGCGCCGTCGCCAAGGGTCACCACGTTCAGGGCGTGGCTGTTGGCGATGGTGGCCGTGTTGTAGCCGGCGATGCCGCCCACGCTTTGCGCGGCCACGGCGGAGATGCTGCCGGAGGAATAGCTGGCGGTGATGAGCCCGGCGTTCACGCCGGCGATGCCGCCCAGCCGCTGCGCGCCGGAGGCGGCGAGCACGGTGCCGCCGGCCTGCACGCCGCTGATGGTGCCGCTGTTGCTGCCGGCCACCAGGCCGACGCCGCTGACGGCGCCGACGCTGACCCGGGCGCTGGTCAAGGTCAGGTTGGCCACCGTGCCGCCGGTCCCGATGCTGCTGAACAGCCCGATGCTATCGCTGCTGGCGTTGACGATGGTCAGGCCGTTGATGCTGTACCCCTGGCCGTTCAGGGTGCCGGTGAAGGCGGTGGGGTTGGCGTTGTTGCTGGCGGAGGTGATGCCGATGGGGGCGAAGCCGGTGGCGGTGTTCCACAGGCCGGCCGTGACCGCCAGCTCCGTCATCGTGATGTTGGCGCCCAGGGTGTAGCTGGCCGTCGGGTTGGCCCCGATCAGTTCCAGCTGGTGGGCGTTGATGATGGTGGCCCGGCTTTCCGCCCGCAGGAAGGGACGGGTGTAGCCGTCGACCATGTACCAGGTGGAGGCGAAGTCGAAGGCGCTGTAGGTCGCGGTGGAATAGTCGGCGGCGCCGCTGAAGCCGGTGGCGGAGAAGGTGCCGGCGGCACTGGTCCCATAGCCATTGGCCTGGTTGGTGCCGGCGGTGTCCCAATAGCTGGCGATCACCGTGCCGCTGGTCATCTTGCCGACCAGGCCGCCCACGCTAATGCCGGCTGGGGCGGACACCGTGCCGCTGGCCCAGGCCTGGGTTACGATGGAGATGACCGAGCCGCTGATGACATTCTCACCGACCAGACCGCCGACGCCGCTGGCCGCGACGGTCGCGCGCACGCCGCCGGTGGCATAGGCGCCGCTGATCAGGCCACCGTTGTTGCGGCCCACCAGCCCGCCGATGTCGGTGGCCGACGATCCCGTCAGGACCGTTCCGCTGGCGTAGCTGCCCAGCACCGATGACGCGGTAACGTTAAACGCGTCCGCCGACCCGACCAGCCCACCGACGTAGGAGGCCAGCCGGCCCACGGAAACGTTGCCGGTGGCATAGCTGGCGGTGACGACGCCGTTTTGCATCAGGCCGACCAGCCCGCCGACATACAACGCGGAGGTAATGCTGGCCGTCGCCGTACCCACGGAAACGTTGCCGGTGGCGTAGCTGGCGGCGACCAGGGCGGAGGCGGCACCGGAGGTGGGCTGGGCGAGCAGCCCGACCAGGCCGCCGATATACTGGTTGCCGGTGCCGGTGGCGCTGATCGTGCCGGTGGCGTAACTGCCGCTGATGGTGCCGGAGTTGGAGCCGACCAGCCCGCCGATCCTTTGCGTGGCACTGCCCAGCAGCAGGTTGCCCTGGGCGTAGCTGTTGAGGACGGTGCCGGCGGTGAGAAGGCCGACCAGGCCGCCGACATACTGCACGCCGCTGTTGCCAGTGCTGATGCCGCCGGTGGCGTAGGAATTCAGCACGGTCAACGCCGTGGAATCGCCGACCAGCCCGCCAATGCGCTGGTTGGTGGCGTTGAGGCTGATGCCGCCGGTGGTGTAACTGGCGCTGATATAGGCGGCCGTGTTGGCGATGCCCGCCAGGCCGCCGACCGCCGTCACCGCCGTGCCGTTCAGGATGCTGACGCCGGTGTAGCTGTTCAGGACGCTGCCGCCCGCCATATAGCCGATCAGCCCGCCCACGTTCGACACCTTGGTGGCCGCGATCGACCCGGTGGCGTAGCTGTTGGATATGGTGCCGGAGCTTTTTCCGGCCAGGATGCCCCAGCCGCTGATGGCCGTGGTGGTGACGCCGGTGCTCATGACGGCGCCCACCAGCCCCAGGTTGGAAACCGAGCCGGCGGGCCCGATGCTGGAGAACAAGCCGACGAAGTTGTACCCGCTGGGCCGCAGGTTCAGGTTGCTGATGGTGTAGCCCTGGCCATCCAGGGAGCCGGTGAACACCGTGGGGGACGCGTTGAAGCTGACCGTCGTCAGGCCGATGGGCGTAAAGCCGGTGGTGGACCATAGGCCCCCCTGCGTCGCGGCACCGCTCATGTCGATGTTGGCGCCCAGGGCGTAGTTGGCCGTCGGGTCCAGGCTGATCATCTGCAGCTGGTGGCCATTGACGATGGTGGTGGTGTGTTCGCTACGCAGGAAAGGCCGGGTGCGGCCGTCGATCGCATACCAGTCGTTGCTGAAGTCGAACCCGGCATAGGTGCCGATGGTCAGGGTGTTGGCGCCGATGGCCGTGGCGGTCGCCGTGCCGGTATCGCTGCCGAATGCCACGGACAGGCCGCTGGTGGCCGTGTCCCAGAAGGACACCGTCACCGAGCCGGTGTTGGACCCGATGAAGCCGCCAATGTTGGTGGTGGCCGCACCCGCGGTGATGGACCCGGTGGCATAGGCGGCACTGATGGTGCCGGCGTTGTAGCCGGCCAAGCCGCCGATGCTGTCCGACGCCGTGCCGACCGAGATGGGGGCGGTGGCGTACACGGCGCTGACCGTGTTGGCGGTGTCGCCATAGCCCACCAAGCCACCGACATACTGCACGCCGTTGCCAGCAGAAATGGTTTCGTTCGCGTAGCTTTGGGTGATCAGGGCATCGCCATAGCCCACCAGGCCGCCGACCTGGTTGCCGCCGTTGCCGACGGTCAGGCTGCTGTCGGCATAGCTGGCGGTCACGATACCGCCGCCCACCCAGCCGGCCAGGCCGCCCACCGCCGTGGCGGCGGATCCGGCCGTGACCGCGCCGGTGACGTAGCTGGCGTCGATGACGCCCGCCGTTTGGGCGCCCACCAGCCCGCCCACCTTGGACACGCCGCTGCCGACGGAGACCGCCACGGCGGAGGAAGAGGCGGTGACGGTGCCGCTGTTGGTGCCGATGAGGCCGCCCACCGCGCTGCCGCCGTCACCGGCGGTCACGGTGCCTGTGGCGGCGACATTGCGCACCGTGCCCTGGTTCTGGCCGGCCAGCAGGCCGAAGTCGGCGCCCGTGCCGCCGAACAGCTTGCCACCGGACAGCGTCAGGTTCTGCACCAGGCCGCCACCGCCGATGGCGCTCAACAGGCCCAGATTGCCCGCGCCGCCGCCGGCGGCATTGACGCTCAGCCCGGTGATGGTGTGGCCCAGTCCCTCCAGCGTGCCGGTGAAGGCGGTGGGCGAGGCATTGTTGCCGGCCGCGCTGTAGCCGATGGGCGTCCAGGTCCCGGTCAGCGCCAGGTCGCTGCTCAGCGCGTAGTTGCCGCTGCCGGTGATGGCGGCCAGGGCCGCCGCCGAGGTCACCAGGGTGTAGGCCGTGCTGTTGATCGTCAGGCTGGTCGTCAGCGAAACCGGGGCGGTCACCCGGAACAGGCCGCCGCTGCCGCCGTCGTTGGTTTTGACCACCAGGCTGGTGCCGGACAGCGCGGCATTGATGGACACGCCGTGATAGGCGTCCAGGGTCAGGCTGTTGGCCGAGGACCAGGTGATGCCGGCATTGACGACGATGTCGCCCAGGCCGGCCGCGTTGGTGCCGCCACCGGCGGTCACGCCGGTGTAGCCGACGCTGGTGTTGGTGGTTTGCAGCGTGACGCTGCCGCTGGCCAGCGCCGTCTGGATGGCGGCGGCATAGGTGGTGTTCACCGTCAGGTCGACGGGGTCCAGCAGCCAGGTGCCACCCTTGCCCTTGGGCGACCCGGTATCCACCGTCACCCCGTCGAAGGCCAGCTTGTGCCCCGAGGTCTCGATGGCGCCACCGTCGCCCCACAGCGCCCCGCCCCGCGCCAGCAGCACACCGTGCACGGCGGTGTCCTGGCTGTTGACCGTGACCGATCCGCCCTTGCCCCCCTCCGTCGCCGACGCGTCGACGCGGCTGGCGGCGTCCATGGTGACGGACGCCGTGTCCGCCGTGCCCACCGCGACCGCGCCGCCGCCGATGGCGCCCTTGGCGCTCAGCGTCGCCCCCTGCAGGGTGATGGGCCCGTTGGCGTCCAGGACCAGCTTTCCCCCTCGCGGGTGAGGGAATCGGCCTCGATGACGCCGGTGGCCTTGATGACGCCGCCCGCGACGATGTTCAGCGCCTGGGCCGTCAGGTACACAGCACCGCCCGGGGCCCGGATGATGCCGCCGGCATCGATCTGCGCCTGGACCGTGGCGGGATCGACCTTCATGGGCGCGCCGCCGTCCGGCGTCAGCGTCACGGTCTCACCCGCGGCCAACACTACCGACCCCAGCTGCGCCTGGATCAGGCCCTGGTTGCGGATCTGCGCCGCCAGCAGGACCACCGAGCCGTTATGGGCGGTGATGGTGCCGCCGTTGACCACCGAGCCGGTGGCCGATCCCCGGTTGAAGACCAGCCGGCCCTTTTTGAAATCCTCATCCGCGATGTCCATGGTCGACGCGACCAGGCCGCCCACGTCCACCGTGGCGCCGCCGCCGAAGACCACGCCGCCGGGATTGACCAGGATGACCGTGCCGGGCGCCTTGATCGCGCCCTCGATCAGGGAGGGGTCGCCGCCGCGCACGCGGTTCAGCGTCATGGCCGAACTGTTGGGCTGCTGGAAATTCACCGTGGCGCCGGCGCCCACGTTGAACTGCTGCCAGCTGATGATGGCCTTGTCCGTCGATTGGGTGACGGTCATCACCGGACCGGCGGAACTGATGCCCGCCGTGCCGGACTGGACCTGCCCACCCGTGGGTAGCGTGCCCGGTGCCGGTGTGCCGGCCATGGCCGGCATGGTCAGCGCCTGCATCACCGACAGCACGGCGGTGCATCCCAGCAGCCTGGCGCGCAGGGGGAAACGGAGCGGAAGCGCGGAGCGGCTGGCCATTATTCCCCCTAGACCGATAACACCACTTGCATCCAGGCCCGCAGTTCGCGCCGCCGGCCATCCAGGTCCAGGTCCTGGGCGGTACGCCCGGAGTCCGAACCGATACGATGGGCGACGGTGGCCTTCATCTGCACGTTGCTGGCCGGCGTCCACTGGACGCTGGCGCCAACCCCCTGTAGGAAATAGTGGTTGTGCGGCGACCCCACGCCTTCCCAGCCACCCCAAGTTTCCTTGTGCTGCTCCACCCAGCCGCCGTCCCAGAAGGCGGAAAAGCGGACGGTGGTGGACACCTGTTGCCCCACCTCAAGGTTCAACATGGCGCCCTGGTCGCCGCCGCCCTGGTTCAAGGGATAGGCCCGCACGCCGGTGGGGCCGCCCAGGGAAAACTGTTCGGAACTGTTGAGGTTCTTGGACGCGACCTGGGCCGCCAGGGTGGCCAGCAGGTCCCCGCCCCGCCACAGGGCTTGGGCACGGCTGACCGACGCGCTGGCCTTGACATAGTGGCCCTGGGTGCGGGCGGTGGCCTGGTCGATGGCCTGGTTGGCGGCGTTGTGCGAGAGATCAACGTTGCCGGCCTTGACCTGCACGTCGAACGTGAAGGCGCCGCCGCCCTGCCAGTCGTCGCGCATCAGCCTATGGGCGGCCAGGATCACGGCGCCCAGCCGATTGGACGCCGTGACGACGTCGGCCAGCTTGTCGCTGGTCCATTTGTGCTCCAGCCCGAACGCCAGATTCACCGGTGCCGCCGAGCTGCGCAGCGCCAGCCAGCGCAATGTCAGGGCCGCCGTCTGCGCGTCGCCGGCGGGTGTGCTGGCGTTGATGTCTTCCGGCACGTCGTACTTCAGCACGGCGCCGCTGGCCTCCAGCCACAGGCCTTCATGCCAAATGGGCGCCCCGACCAGCATCTGGCCATATTTCGACGACTGGCTGGCCTGGCCGGTGAGGGCGACCTGGTCGCCGATGCCCGCCGCGTCCGTCATGGTGACGATGGCCAGGCCGCGCGTGCCGCCGATTTCGCGCGGCGCGTTGTTGTCCACCAGCGCGGTGGCTGTCAGCAGCGGCGGCTCGCGCATCTTGAGGTGGACGTCGGTCGTCCCCTCTTCCGCGCCGGCGTCCAGCACGCCCAGCGCCTGCATGCCGGGGATCAAACCCAGGTTGGACACGCCGGTGGCGACGGCGCTGGGCTGCAGCGGGTCACCCTTCGGGTTCTGGGCAAAGATGAAATCCGCCGCCTGGTCGGCATCCAGGCGGACGTCGCTGGAGGGGTCGATCAGCACCCGCCCCATGCGCGCTTCCAGCACCTGGATGGTGACGACCCCGCCTTCCAGGCTCTGGCGCGGCAGGACGGCGCGGGCCAGCAGGTCATGCTGCGCGTAGTAGCGGCCGATGCGGGCCGCCGCCTCGCGCAGGTCACCCAAGGTGCAGTCGCGCCCGACGTAGGACGTCAACTGATCCCGCAATTCCGTTTCGGGGATGAGGGTGGCGATGATGTGAAAGCCGGTGACGCGCACCGTCTCACCCGCCTTCAGGAATTCCCCGTCGGCGGCGGGGGGCGCCAAGTCGGGCAGAGGGGGAGCCTGCGGCGCGGCGCGCGGAATATTGCGCTCGACATCGCGCAATATCTGGCCGGCATCCTGAGCGTGAGACCGCTTGGCCATCGCCAAGGGAACCAGGGCAGTCGCGGCAAGCAACGTTCTCAGTATCCGCAACTTGGCACCAAAATATTATGGCTATTATCGGCTGCTACCATAATCCGCGTATCTTAAATAAACGTTTACAAGAATGATATTTCGCGAAAAATACGTGCAAAATCCACTATATGTAGGCTACCCGGCAGCGCAAGCGCCATGCCGCCCGCTATCCCTAAGGTTAGGGTAAGGCGTCGTGATCGCGATGGTTCTGCGATAAAGGCGCTCGACCGCCCAGGATGGCGGGAAAGTTATTATTAAAGTGTCGTGACTCTTGTCGAACCGACGGTCGCGCGCGACCGGGTTTTAGCGGATATCGTCAAGGTCCCGGCGGCAAAGGCGCACGCGACTGGGGAAATTTGAAAAGAGTTACATCCCTTAAGGCATCAAGCCGCGCCTGCCGCGGCAAGCGGAATGACGGCCTGAGGCTGGCGGCCGGGAAGCCGCTGGAGGGCCCCTCCGGGGTCAGAACGAGTGTTCTGCCACGGCGAGCAAGACGGCGAACAGGCCGAGGGGCGCGAGGTGGGAGAACTCACGGCGCCGCACAACCGTGAGACTCGCCGACGCGATGACAATCGCCCCCAGGATGAGGCCCGCCGAGCGGCCGGCCGGTAACGCGATCAGAAGCGCGACCAAAATCTCCAGGGCGCCGGTCACGCGGCACCACCACCCCGGAAATCCCCAGCGGACGAAACTCATGCGCACGCCGGCCGTGCCGATGGCGTTGAACACCCCTGCGCCAAGGAAGGCGGCGGCGAGGAACCAGATCGGGAGCATGGGCGGCATTTCAGGCCCCTTCCCCGAGCAGCGGGACCGCGGCCAGGACCATCAGCGCCGCCGTGACGCCATGGATGCCCAGTGCCCGCCCGGTCGAGCCTTTCGCCGCGAGGATGAGCGACATGTCGCCCAGCGGGATCATCGCTTCGACCAGCAAGGCGACGCCGACCATACGCGGCCCGCCCCAAACCATCAGGGCGAGAACCACCAATCCAGAGGCGATGTCGCGCACCCCCTTGAGGCGCAGCCACCAGGTGATGTTCACGCCCTCCTCAGGCAGCGGCAGGCCGAAACTCGGGGTCGCGGACCTTGGGCTGAAAAGATACAGGACGCCGATGACCATGATTCCGAAAGCCGCCAGCAGCGCCACCGAGATTGAGAACCCGTGCATGTTAACCTCCATTTTTCTGATCGTTATATATTCTAGCATTGCTAACTTGTCAAGCCACGCTATAAATTCTGGAGACCATGACGAAGGAGGCGGCGCGTGGGTATCGCGGAGAGAAAGGGCCGGGAGCGGGCCGAGCGCGAACAGCGCATCACGGCGGCGGCACGCCTGATCGCGGAAAACGAAGGATGGAGCGCAGTCACGATCCGGCGCCTGGCGGATGAGATCGAATACAGCCAGCCCGTCCTCTACGCGCACTTCGAGAACAGGGACGCCATCGTGGCGGCAGTCGCCGTCGAGGGGTTTGGCGAACTGGCGGCGGCGCTCCGCCAGGCCGCGCATGAATCGATCGATCATCAAGGCGCGCTTGAGAGCGTCGCCATGGCCTATCTGGCCTTCGCGCGCGCGCACCCAGCCCTATACGAGGCGATGTTCACCATGGCGACCGGCCTGCGCTTCGCGGAAGCGGATACCCGACCCGAGTTGAAGGATGCCTTCGCGGCGCTGGCCGCGGCTGTCGGGCCCGCGAGGACCGATGTCGAGGTCGCGACCGAGACGTTCTGGGCGGCGCTCCATGGGTTGGCGGATCTGGAGCGTTCCGGCCGGATCAGACAGGGCGCACGGGCCGAGCGCGTCAGGCTTGTCGTCAATTGCCTGGTCGGGCCGTGAACATCGCCCCTTTCCCGCACGGCCCGCCTGTTGTCGCGTTGAACCACGGCGGTCGCGTCAGGGGCTGGATTAGGGTGCGGGTTACGGCCCGATATATAATTTTCATTTAGCAGTAAGTGAATGAACTTGACCCGCCGGCGCCCGCGCGGTAGGTGGTTCTCATTCCCAACCCCATTCGAGCGCATCAAAGACGAGGAGGGGTTGGGGAAAGGGCTTCCCAAGAGGCGTTGTCGCTATGTCGAACGATGGTATTGCACTCAGTTCCATTCTGACCCACCACGCGCGCTGGTCGCCCGGCAGGGCGGCGCTGGTCATTGAAGGCGTCTCCATTCCCTATGACGAACTGGATGCGCGCTCGAACGCGCGCGCGCGCCTGCTGGCGGCGCGGGGCGTGGGCCCCGGCGACTTCGTCACGGTGGCGCTGCCCAATGGCCTCGACTTCTACGAGACCACCTTCGCGATCTGGAAACTGGGCGCCATCCCCAACATCGTGTCGGCCAAGCTTCCACGGTTGGAAATGGATGCGATCCTCGACATCGTCCGCCCCCGGCTGATCGTCGGCCATTTGCCCCAGGCCGGGAGCCCGGTGCTGCCCCCTGACCAAGCGGCGGCGCTGGGCCAATATTCGGCTGATCCGTTGCCGGAGGTGGTTTCACCCCATTGGAAGGCGATGACCAGCGGCGGGTCCACCGGGCGCCCCAAGGTGATCGTGGATGCGATGCCGGCACGCTGGAAACCGGAAGAAGGCTTTCTATGCCAACATCCCGGCGACACCATCCTGAACCCCGGGCCGCTCTACCATAATGCCCCCTTCCACTGCATTTTCACTGGCCTGTTCGTCGGCGGTACCATCGTCGAGATGGGGCGGTTCGACGCGCTGCGTGCGCTGGAGCTTATTGAGGCCCACGGCGTGACCTGGGTGACCATGGTACCCACCATGATGCACCGCATCTGGCGCCTGGGCCCGGAAACCCTGTCGCGCTTCACCCTGCCCAGCCTGCGCATGATGCTGCACATGGCCGCCCCCTGCGCCGGCTGGCTGAAAGAGGCGTGGATCGGCTGGCTGGGCAGCGAGCGGGTCTGGGAATTTTACGGCACGACCGAGGGCATCGGATCGACCATGATCTCCGGCACGGACTGGCTGGCGCATCGCGGTTCGGTCGGCCAGGTGCGCGAGGGATATGAGCTTGCCATCCTGGATGCCGACGGGCACCGCCGCCGTCCGGGCGAGGTGGGCGAAATCTATTTCCGGCCACAAGGCGGCCCCGGGTCGACCTACCATTATCTGGGCAGTCCCTCCCGGCGCATCGGTGATTGGGAGTCGACCGGCGACCTTGGGTCCGTGGACCAGGACGGCTATCTTTACCTGTCCGACCGCCGCAACGACCTGATCATCTCCGGCGGTGCCAACATCTATCCGGCGGAGGTTGAGGCGGCATTGGACGCGCATCCGGCGGTGCGGACCAGCGCGGTGGTCGGGCTGCCCGACGAGGACTGGGGCGCCCGCGTCCACGCCATCGTCCAACCGGTCGAGGGCGCGGCGCTGAACCACGCGGACCTTCTGGAATTCGTGGCCGAGCGGCTGGCGCGCTTCAAGCTGCCCAAGAGCATCGAGTTCACCAGCGAACCCTTGCGGGATGAGGCAGGGAAGGTGCGCCGGGCCGCCCTTCGCGACGCCCGGCTGGGGGAAACGCCCTCCCCGTCTTGACCAGCCTACTTCGCGCGCTTGTACAGGGCCTCGAAGCCGCCCGCCATGAAGGTCACGAAGCGATGACGGGCAGCCTCGAAATCCTCGGACGTGCACAAATTGTCCGACAGGCGGTCGATACGGCCGGTGCGTGACAGGATCAGCGTGTAGGCGCCGGAGGTGAACTGGAAACTCCAGAAGAGATCTTCCGGCGTGGCGTCGGGCAAGGCCTTCTGCAGAAGGCTGATGAGCCGTAGCGCCAGGGGGTCGAAATAGGTGTCCATCAACTCCGCGCCATAGCCCGGCGCATTGTTCACCTGCGCGAAGATCCGTCCGAAGTGGCGCCAGCCGTCGCCCCCGCTGATGTAGATGTCGAACGCCCCTTCATAATAGGCGCGCAGTATCCCCTCGACGGTGGGGTGGTCCCCAGCCGCCGCCTCATAAGCGTCCAGCGCCGCGGTGCGGGTGGTGACCGCATATTGCACGCGGCGTTCAAAGACGGCGTCGAACAAGGCCTTCTTGCCATCGAAGTAATAGTGAATCAGCGCCGGATGGATGCCCATCCTGTCGGCGACATCCTTGATCGTCACCCCGAAGTACCCGAGTTGGGCGAACAGGTCCTCGCTGGTATCGAGGATTAACTTCACGGTCGCGGCCCGCTGCTCCGCCCGCGTGCGGCGGCCCGTAGGCTTCGGCTCTGCTGCCATATTCTCCGGCCTTCCTGATTGGACGCGTCGGGAAAAGACGCCATCCACCCCTTCATTCGGCAGGGACGATGGGGTGCCCGCCCTGTCTGGTCAAGCGGTGACGTGATCCGCCAAACTTTTTCATTTACCACTAAATGAATGAACTTGACGGCCCACGGGCCATCAGATATCGCTTTGAGAAACCTATAATTAAATAAGGGAGGGGAACGCATGCCTGGGACCTGGAAACCCGCGAGGCGCGCCGCGCTGACCAGCACATCACTCTTTACCGTCATGCTTTTCGCGGCCGGCCCAGCATGGGCCCAGACGTCGGCGGAGACGGCCGCGACGTCGGGCGGCGAGTTGGAAGAGATCATCGTCACCGGGTCCAGAATTCGCGGCGTCCCGCCCGTGGGCTCGAACCTGATCAGCGTCTCGAACGACGACATCAAGACCATCGGCGCCACGACGACGGCGGACCTGCTGGCCACCGTGCCGCAGTTGAACAGCTTCAACACCGCCCCGCGCGCCAGCAGCGCCGGGTTCGGCACCTTCGCGCCAGGCCTGCGCGGCCTGCCCTCCAGCGCCACGCTGACGCTGATGAACGGCCACCGGCTGGCCAGCGCCGCAGCGAACGACACAGGCCCCGACTACCCCAACATCCCCAGCCTGGCGCTGGAACGGGTGGAGGTCGTCCCGGACGGCGCGTCATCGGTCTACGGGTCGGACGCCATCGCTGGCGTGGTCAACTTCATCACCCGCCAGCATTACTCGGGCGCGGAGGCCGATATCCGCTACGGCATGTCCGATGGATATCACTCGGTATCGGCCAGCGGGGTGATCGGGCGGACCTGGGCCACCGGCTCCTTCCTGGCTGCCTACGAGTTCATGCGGAACACCAACATCACCGGCGGTGAACGGGACTATCGTGTCCAGGACTTCCGGCCGTCCGGCGGTGTCGACACGCGGTCGTACAACTGCCCTTCCGCCAACGTGGTGATCCCGCAGACCGGTGCGCTGACCTACGCGGCGCCCAACTTCGCGCCGGGTACGATCAATTACTGCGACAACAACGCGGCGGTCGACCTGGTTCCCCGATCACGCCTGCACAGCGGCTTCCTGACCGGCCGGCAGGAACTGGGCGAGCGTGTCACCGTGTGGGCCGACCTGCTGTATTCGGACCGCAAGGACATCATCCAGGCGGCCCCGCCGGTCGAAACGCTGACCATCACCCGGGCGAACCCATTTTTCGTGCAACCGCCCGGCACCGGGGCGACGGTGGAAACCGTGCTGTTCCGTACCGACAACCTCTTCGGCGCCGACCATCTGAACAACACCGACAACACCCGGGTCGGCAATGCGTCGGTGGGCGTTGACGTGCAGCTGCCCGCCGACCTGAATTTGAGCGTCTACGGCACCTTCGACTGGGCGACGAACGACGCCTTCATCCCCGGCGTCAACCCCGTGGCCCTCGCGGTCGCGGCGGCGGGAACGACGACAGCCACGGCCCTGGACCCGTTCGGCCAGCGCACCGCCCCCGCCGTCGCCGCCGCCATCACCACCTACCCCACCAGCGTCACCGTCAAGCAGGGCACCAACCTGGGCGCCATCAAGCTGGACGGCCCGCTGTTCGACCTGCCGGGCGGGCCGCTGAAATTCGCCACGGGCGCGGAGTTCCGGAACGAGACTTTCACCCAGCGGGGCTTCGTCGGCGCCGCCCCGGTGCCGGAGGATCTGGACCGGGACATTTATTCCGCCTTTGGCGAAATCTTCGCGCCCATCGTGGGTGCCGGCAACGAGGCGCCGCTGTTGCACCGCCTGTCGCTGTCGGTGTCCGGCCGCTACGACCACTACAGCGACTTCGGATCGACCAGCAACCCCAAGGTCGGCATCAACTGGGACCCGGTGGAGGATTTGACGATCCGCGGATCATACGGCAAGTCCTTCCGGGCGCCGGGCATGCGCCAGGTGGGCGCCACCGTCGGCGCCTACTATCTCGATGCCGCCAGCGCAGCCGTCCTGGCCCGCGACCCGTCGCGAGGGGCGGCGCAGGTCAACACGGTCTATCTGCTGGGCGGCAACCGCGACCTGCAGCCAGAGACGGCACGCACCTATTCCATCGGCGTGGACTGGCAGCCGCACTTCCTGCCGGACTTCCGTGCCAGCGCCACCTTCTACGACATCAAGTTCGACGGCGCGATCGGCACGCCGCCGTCGTCGCTGGTCTTCACCGACCCGACGTTCGCCTCCGTCGTCTACCGCAACCCAACCCCGGCGCAATTGGCCAAGCTGCTGGGCGTGGCGACACCGGTCAACCTGCCCACCCCCCTGCCACCCATCGGCAACCTGCTGGACGAGCGGCTGGGCAACTTCGGCATCCGCGCCACCAACGGCCTGGACTTCGACTTCGGCTATCACCGGGACGTGGGCTTCGGCACCGTGTTCGCGGGCCTGGCCGGTAACTACATCCTGAAGTTCGACACGCAGCTGTCGCCCGCCGCCCCGGTGTCGGACAGTCTGCGGCTGGGCCTGCCGCAGTGGACCTTTCGCGCCTCGCTGGGCGCCACCGTCGGCGCGATCAGCGTGGTCACCTTCGTCAATTACCAGGACGGCGTGACCAACAGCTTCGCCACCCCCACCGGCACCGGTGTGTACAGCGCCGACCCGTACACGACGGTCGATCTGCGCGTCACCTGGACCCTGCCTGACAGCGGCATGACCTCAAAGACCGAACTGGCCCTGCAGATCAACGACCTCTTGGACAAGCGGCCGCCCTACTTCCCCGCGACGGACGGCATCGGCAGCAACTACAATCCCATCGGCCGCTTCGTCGCCCTCAATATAAGAAAAGGCTTCTAGGCAGTGGGTCGCGCTCCTGACGTCGCCGCAGGCCGGCCCCGCGGCGACATCGCAGGGCGGCGTCGGGCATCGGCACCAGTCACAGGTATAAGACATGACCATCGTTTCCCCGGCGCCAAAGCCGGTGTCGACTTCGCCCCTGGGCACGGCGCCGCCGCCCGATGCCCGCGCCTGGTACGTGCTGGCGGCGCTGTGCTTCGTCTATGTGCTGAATTTCCTGGACCGGCAGTTGCTGTCCATCCTGGCCAAGCCCATCCAGGATGATCTGGGTGTCACCGACGGCCAACTGGGCCTGATCAGCGGGCTGTACTTCGCCCTGTTCTATTGCTTCATCTCCATCCCCGTGGCCTGGCTGGCCGACCGCGGCAACCGGGTGCGGGTACTGTCCATCGCCTGCGCCCTGTGGAGTGCGGCCACGGTGGCCTGCGGCCTTTCCGCCACGTATCCGCAGCTGGTCATCGCCCGCATGACGGTGGGCGTGGGCGAAGCCGGCGGGGTACCGCCCTCCTATGCCATCATCACCGATTATTTCCCACCCGGGCGACGGGGGGCCGCCCTGGGCCTGTTCAACCTGGGCCCGCCGCTGGGCCAGGCGTTGGGCGTGGCCTTCGGCGCCTCCATCGCCGCCGCCTACAGCTGGCGCCGCGCCTTCCTGGTGCTGGGTATGTTCGGTGTCGCCGCGGCGCTGATCGTCTGGACGACCATCCGGGAGCCCAAGCGCGGCGGTCTGGATGCAGTGCCGGCCGGCGCCCACCCGACCGAGCCCGCCCCGGCCAAGGCCGGATTCCTTGAGACCGTCGCCATGTTCTTCCGGCGGCCGGCCCTGCTGCTGATGGCATTGGCCTGCGGGGCGACGCAGTTCGTCACCTATGCCGTCATGAATTTCACCGTCCTGTTCCTGATGCGGGAAAAGGGCATGAGCCTGCAGCAGGTGGCGCTGTACTACGCCCTGCTGATCGGCATCGGCATTTCCATCGGCATGTACGTCTCGGGCCGGCTGATCGACCGGTTCACCCGCCGATCCAAGCAGGCCTACGCCCTGGTGCCGGCGCTGGGCCTGGCGGGCGCCGTGCCCTTCTTCGTGGGCTTCGTCTGGGCGCCGGGTTGGCCGTTGGCGCTGCTGCTGCTGGTCGGCCCGACCATCCTCAACTACTTCTTCCTCTCCCCCGCCGTCACCCTGGTGCAGGAGGAGGTACGGCCCAACCAGCGCGTCCTTTCCGGCGCCCTGCTGCTGCTGGTCATGAACCTGATCGGCCTGGGTTTCGGCCCCACCTACCTGGGCGCCGCCAGCGATCACTTCCGGGCCGTCCATCCCGGCAATTCCCTGCAACTCGCCTTCTACACCCTTGTCCCCTTCTATTTCCTGGCCATCGCGCTGTTCCTGGCGCTGGCGCGGGTGCTGAAGGGGGAAGCCAACCGGACCGGAGGTCACTGATGCGTCTTTTCCTACGCCTGGGCGTTTGCGCCGCGGCCGCCTTGTTATCCTTCGGCGCCATGGCCGAGGACAATCCCACGGTGCGGGCGCCGGCCGGAACCGTGGCGGGCCGTAGCGACGGCGACCTGAACGTCTTCAAGGGCATTCCCTACGCCAAGCCTCCGGTGGGCCCGCTACGCTGGAAGGCGCCGGAAGCGCTGCCGTCGTGGACGGGCGTGCGCGACGCCGGGGCGCCGGGCCTGGCCTGCGTGCAACCCAGGGCGGCCAGCACCACCATCTACACCAACCCGCCCCCGGCGATGGGCGAGGATTGCCTGACGCTGAACATCACGGCGCCGAAGCGGGCGAGGAACGCCCCCGTCCTGGTCTGGATCCATGGCGGCACGCTGCTCAACGGCTATGGCTTCAACGAGATGTATGACGGCGCCGCCCTGGCCCGGCGCGGGGTCATTGTCGTGTCCATCAATTACCGGCTGAGCGTCCTGGGCTATATGGCCCATCCCGGCTTGAGCGCGGAAAATCCCGACGGCGTTTCCGGCAACTATGGCCTGCTGGACCAGATCGCCGCCCTGCGCTGGATCCGCGACAACATCGCCGCCTTCGGCGGTGACCCGGCCAATGTCACGGTGTCGGGCGAGTCCGCCGGCGCGCTGTCGGTCATGTACCTGATGGCGTCGCCCAAGGCGAAGGGCCTGTTCGCCAAGGCGGTGGTGGAAAGCGGCTACATGATCTCCATGCCCGAGTTGAAGCAACCCAACCACGGCGAGTTCGCGGCGGAGGCCATCGGATCCTACATCGCCGGCCAGGTGGGGGCGGCAGATGTGGCGGCGCTGCGCGCCATGGACGCGGAAACGCTGGTGCAGGCGGCGGCCAAGGTCAACTACTTCCCTCTGGGCACGGTGGATGGCAAGGTGCTGACCGGGCAGCTGGTCGATGTGTTCGACAAGGGGGAGCAGGCGCCCGTCCCCATCCTGGCCGGGTTCAACAGCGGGGAGATCCGGTCCCTGCCTTGGCTGATCGCCCCGCCGCCGGCCGACGCCAAGGCCTATGAGGCGATGATCCGCGAACGCTACGGCGACCTGGCCGATGAATTCCTGCGGCTCTATCCCGCCAGCGGCAAGCTGGAGGAGGCCGAGTTGGCGGCCACCCGCGACGCGCTGTACGGCTGGACGGCGGAGCGGCTGGTGCGGGACCAGACCAAGCTGGGACAACAGGGCTATCTCTACCTGTTCGACCATGGCTATCCGACCATGGACGACAAGGGGCTGCACAGCTTCCACGCCTCGGAAATCCCCTATGTCTTCGGTACCATGGCGCACACCCCATCCTATTGGCCCAAGGCGCCGGACAGTCCGGTCGAGCGCCGCCTGACCGCCGCCATGAGTGACTATTGGGCCAGCTTCGCCCGCGATGGGAAGCCGGTGGCGGCGGGCCTGCCCGCCTGGCCGGTCTTCGGCACGGATGAGGGCTACATGGCGTTCACCGACACGGCGCAACCGGGGCGCAAGGTGATGCAGGGCATGTACGCGTTGCACGAGGCCACCGTGTGCCGCCGGCGGGCGGCGGGCAACCTGCCCTGGAACTGGAACACGGGCATCGTGTCGCCCGTGCTGCCCCCGCATGCGGAGGGTTGCTGACATGCCGTTGACGGGACGTGTCGCGATCGTGACCGGGGCAGGCGCCGGCCTGGGCCGGCAGCATGCCCTGTTCCTGGCCCGCCAGGGCGCCAAGGTCGTCGTCAATGACTTGAGCGTCGACGCGGCGGACGCCGTGGCGGCGGAGATCACGGCGACCGGCGGTGACGCCCTGGCGCTGGCCGCGTCGGTGACGGACGAAGCGGCGATAGCCACCCTGGCGACGCGCACCATGAATGCGTGGGGCCGCATCGACATCCTGGTCAACAACGCCGGCATCCTGCGTGACAAGAGCTTCGCCAAGATGACCCTGGACGATTTCCGCCTGGTGGTGGACGTCCACCTGATAGGGGCCGTCATCTGCACCAAGGCGGTGTGGGAGATCATGCGGGCGCAGCGCCACGGCCGCATCGTCATGACCACCTCATCCTCGGGTCTCTACGGCAATTTCGGCCAGGCCAACTATGGCGCCGCCAAGATGGCGCTGGTGGGTCTGATGCAGACGCTGGCCATCGAGGGGGAGAAGCATGGCATCCGCGTCAACTGCCTGGCGCCGACCGCCGCGACGGCCATGACGCACGGCGTCATGGCCGAGGCCAGCCTGGCGCGGCTGGACCCCGCCTTGGTCAGCCCTGGGCTGCTGGCCCTGGTGGGCGATGACGCCCCCACCCGCGCCATCCTGTGCGCCGGCGCCGGCCACTTCGCCCGCGCGCACATCACCTTGACCATCGGCCGCCACATCGGCGACGGCGACGGCGCGGCGGAGGCCGTGGTGTCCCATTGGGACGCCCTGTCCGACCGCGCCGGCGACCTCGTTCCCGCCCACGCCTTCATCCAATCCGAACGCGAACTGGCCAGCGCCGGAATGGCGGCCCCCGGCAGCGACAGCGCGGTGAGGT
The DNA here is from genome assembly GCF_034653275.1 of Nitrospirillum guaranorum. Classification (NCBI taxonomy): domain Bacteria; kingdom Pseudomonadati; phylum Pseudomonadota; class Alphaproteobacteria; order Rhodospirillales; family Azospirillaceae; genus Nitrospirillum; species Nitrospirillum guaranorum. The sequence continues at coordinate 1,503,033 of NZ_JAYEES010000001.1, forward strand.
GAGACCGCGCCCCGGCCGCCCCGTATGGTGGCCGCGAGAGGGAGCGCCATCGCCCACCGCGCTCCATCGGGTTAAATTCGATAATATTTCTAGACCCTTGGCTGCTACCCTGCCACCGTTCCGAACCGTAATTGGACCGGTGCCCATCCTGCCGAGGGGAAATTGGAGATGCAGCCGCCCGCCCTGTCCGCGTCCTCCGCCTCCAACGCCCGCAACGTGGCGGAAGCGAATTTCATTTCCGCGACCATCCTGCACTCGCAACTGACGGATGAGGGCGAACGGCTGAGCGTCCGGCGCACCACCTGTGGCGCGCTGCCGGATGTGGAAATGGCTTACGGCGGCATCGACGCCCATCTGGCGCGGCTTTACCTGCAGCCCACCCCCGCCTGCACCATGCGGCAGGGCCGGCGCATGCTGCAGCTGGCGCCCCGGGCGCCCATGGAATGCTCCTTCCGCGACATGCGCGACCCCTGCGTCTGGCGCATCGTCCACCCCGTGGACATCATCAGTTTCGAGCTGCCGCGCGGCGCCATGAACCATTGGGCCCAGGACGCGGGGCTGCGCGGCTTCCACGGGCTGGAATACGAATCCGGCCTGACGATGATCGACGACGTCATCACCCATTTCGGCCTGGCGCTGATGGCGCCGCTGGCCACGCCCGGCCGGGCCCCGGCCCTGTTCGTCGACTATATCCTGAACGCCTTCTGCACCTATCTGGTGCGCATCATGGGCCGGGAGCTGCCCGACGGCTGGCGCAGGGGCGGCCTGGCCCTGTGGCAGGAACGCCGGGCGAAGGAGATGATGGAGGCGGACCTGCGATCGCCGGTGACATTGAAGCAGCTGGCGGACGCCTGCGGCCTGTCGGCGGCGCACTTCGCCCGCGCCTTCCGCCAATCGGTGGGGGAACCGCCGCACCGCTGGCTTACCCGTCGGCGGGTGGAATTGGCCAAAGCACTGCTGACGGCGGGCGAATTGCCCCTGGCCGACATCGCCCTGCGCTGCGGCTTCTCCGACCAGAGCCACTTCACCCAGGTCTTTTCCCGCCTGTGCGGGCAGTCCCCGGGCGTCTGGCGCCGCGCCCATCAGCGGAACGTCGTGCCCGGCCGCCGCCTGGGATAAAGGGCCCAGCCGGGCCGCGCTGAGCACCATGGCGACACGGCGCCGGATGGCGCGGGAGCCCTTTGAACAGGGGCCGGGACGCCGCGCGCCCGGATCTGCGGCGTCCGCCATGACGTCGCCGAACCCCCGAAGGCGTACTCAAAACAGATATATATTCCCGCATTACCCCACTTACCTAAGTTATAGGGCGGCATAGACGGACAGAAGCTGTATCGAACTCTTGGGAACTGCTAGACCATATGAATAGAACGACATGCCAAACCACACCCGTGAACTATCCGTACTTGTGAAATCAGCCCAATAGGGGTGCTCCGGTCGGCGACTCCACGGCAGGAACGGATGCGGCGCTCCCTCAGGGAAGAACAGGGCCCCGGCCACCCCCGGGGCCGAGCGTCATCAATCCGTGGCCCAGCCGGGCCCACGCCGGGAGGCTTCCTTGCAGCTCCAGCACGACACCGCTGACGCCGTCCCCGTCTCGACCGTGGCGTTGGACAGCCCTCCCCCGGCGGGGCGGAGCTGTACCAGTTGCTGGAGGCCTTGCAGGCGGTGAGGGTCGGTGACTTCTCCGTCCGCATGTCCGGCAACCATGGCGGCGTCCTGGGCAAGATCGCCGACACCTTCAACGAGATCGTCGCCGCCAATGAACGGATGGCGCAGCAGCTGGAACGGGTGGGCCAGGTGGTGGGGCGCGAGGGAAAGACGCGCCAGCGCGTGAAGTTCAACCTGTCCAACGGCTCATGGGGCGATATGGAGGGGTCGGTCAATTCGCTGATCGACGACCTGCTGTGGCCGACGACGGAAGTGACCCGCGCCATCACGGCCGTGGCGCGCGGCGACCTGCTGCAGACGGTGCCGCTGGATGTCGACGGCCGGCCGCTGCAGGGCGAGTTCCTGCGCTCCGCCACCATCGTCAACACCATGATCAAGCAGTTGAACGTCTTCACCTCGGAAGTGACACGCGTGGCGCGCGAGGTCGGCACCGACGGCAAGCTGGGCGGCCAGGCCCAGGTGCGTGAGGTGACGGGCGTGTGGAAGGACCTGACGGAGTCCGTGAACTCCATGGCGTCCAACCTGACGGCCCAGGTGCGCAACATCGCCGAAGTGACCATCGCCGTGGCCAACGGCGACCTGTCCAAGAAGATCACCGTCGACGTGCGCGGTGAGATTCTGCAGCTGAAGGAAGCCATCAACACCATGGTGGACCAGCTGCGGTCCTTCGCGTCGGAAGTGACGCGCGTGGCGCGCGAGGTCGGCACCGACGGCAAGCTGGGCGGACAGGCCATCGTGCCCGGCGTCGCCGGCACCTGGAAGGACCTGACGGACTCGGTCAACGCCATGTGCGGCAACCTGACCGACCAGGTGCGCAACATCGCCCAGGTGACGACGGCGGTGGCGCGCGGCGACCTGTCGCGCAAGATCACCGTGGACGTGCGCGGCGAAATCCTGGAGCTGAAGAACACCATCAACACCATGGTGGACCAGCTGAACGCCTTCGCCGGCGAGGTGACCCGCGTGGCCCGCGAGGTCGGCACCGAGGGCAAGCTGGGCGGACAGGCGGTGGTGCCAGGCGTGGGCGGCACCTGGAAGGACCTGACCGACAACGTGAACTTCATGGCCGGCAACCTGACGGCCCAGGTGCGCAACATCGCGGAGGTGTCCACCGCCATCGCCAACGGCGACCTGTCCAAGAAGATCACCGTGAACGTCAGCGGTGAAATCCTGCAGCTGAAGGAAACCATCAACACGATGGTGGACCAGCTGAACGCCTTCGCCGGCGAGGTGACCCGCGTGGCGCGCGAGGTCGGCACCGAGGGCAAGCTGGGCGGACAGGCCATGGTGCGCGGCGTGGCCGGCACGTGGAAGGACCTGACCGACAGCGTGAACTCCATGGCCGGCAACCTGACCGACCAGGTGCGCAACATCGCCGAGGTCGCCACCGCCGTGGCCAACGGCGACCTGTCGCGCAAGATCACCGTGGACGTGAAAGGCGAGATCCTTCAGCTGAAGGAAACGCTGAACACCATGGTGGACCAGCTAAACGCCTTCGCCGCCGAGGTGACCCGCGTGGCGCGCGAGGTCGGCACCGAAGGCAAGCTGGGCGGACAGGCGCAGGTGCCCGGCGTCGCCGGCACCTGGAAGGACCTGACCGACAACGTCAACTCCATGGCCGGCAACCTGACCGGCCAGGTGCGCAACATCGCCGAGGTCGCCACCGCCGTGGCCCAGGGCGACCTGTCCAAGAAGATCACCGTGAACGTCAGCGGTGAAATCCTGCAGCTGAAGGAAACCATCAACACGATGGTGGACCAGCTTAACGCCTTCGCCGCCGAGGTGACGCGCGTGGCGCGCGAGGTCGGCACCGACGGCAAGCTGGGCGGACAGGCCCAGGTGCCTGGCGTCGCCGGCACCTGGAAGGACCTGACCGACAGCGTCAACTCCATGGCCGGCAACCTGACCGGCCAGGTGCGCAACATCGCCGAGGTCGCCACCGCCATCGCCAACGGCGACCTGTCGCGCAAGATCACCGTGGACGTGCGCGGCGAGATCCTTCAGCTGAAGGAAACGCTGAACACCATGGTGGACCAGTTGAACCGCTTCGCCGGCGAGGTGACGCGCGTGGCCCGCGAGGTCGGCACCGAAGGGCGCCTGGGCGGCCAGGCCCAGGTGCCCGGCGTCGCCGGCACCTGGAAGGATTTGACCGACAGCGTCAATTTCATGGCCTCCAACCTCACCGACCAGGTGCGCAACATCGCCGAGGTGACCACGGCGGTGGCGCGCGGCGACCTGTCGCGCAAGATCACCGTGGACGTGAAGGGCGAAATCCTGGAGCTGAAGAACACCATCAACACCATGGTGGACCAGCTGAACGCCTTCGCCGCCGAGGTGACGCGCGTGGCGCGCGAGGTGGGCACCGAGGGCAAGCTGGGCGGACAGGCCCAGGTGTCCGGCGTCGCCGGCACCTGGAAGGATTTGACCGACAGCGTGAACTTCATGGCCGGCAACCTGACGGCCCAGGTGCGCAACATCGCCGAGGTGGCCACCGCCATCGCCAACGGCGACCTGTCCAAGAAGATCACCGTGGACGTGCGCGGCGAGATCCTGCTGCTGAAGGAAACGTTGAACACGATGGTGGAGCAGTTGCGCTCCTTCGCGGCGGAGGTGACGCGCGTGGCCCGCGAGGTCGGCACCGAGGGGCGCCTGGGCGGCCAGGCGGTGGTGCCCGGAGTGGGCGGCACCTGGAAGGACCTGACCGACAACGTCAACCTGCTGGCCGCCAACCTGACCACCCAGGTGCGCAACATCGCGGAGGTGACCACGGCCGTGGCGCGCGGCGACCTGTCGCGCAAGATCACCGTGGACGTGAAGGGCGAAATCCTGGAGCTGAAAAACACCATCAACACGATGGTGGACCAGCTGAACGCCTTCGCCGGCGAGGTGACCCGCGTGGCCCGCGAGGTCGGCACCGAAGGCAAGCTGGGCGGCCAGGCCCAGGTGCCCGGCGTCGCCGGCACCTGGAAGGACCTGACCGACACCGTGAACGTCATGGCCGCCAACCTGACGGAACAGGTGCGCGGCATCGTGAAGGTGGTGACCGCCGTCGCCAACGGCGACCTGAAGCAGAACCTGGCGGTGAAGTCCAAGGGCGAGGTGGCGGCCCTGGCCGAAACCATCAACAACATGACCAACACCCTGGCCACCTTCGCCGACCAGGTGACGACCGTGGCGCGCGAGGTGGGCGTGGAAGGGCGCCTGGGTGGCCAGGCCAACGTGCCGGGCGCGGCGGGCACCTGGAAGGACCTGACCGGCAACGTCAACCTGCTGGCCGCCAACCTGACGACCCAGGTGCGCGCCATCGCCGAGGTGGCGACCGCCGTGACCAAGGGCGACCTGACCCGGTCGATCCAGGTGGACGCTCGCGGCGAGGTGGCGGAGCTGAAAGACAACATCAACACGATGATCGACAACTTGCGGCTGACCACCGACCGCAACACGGAACAGGACTGGCTGAAGACCAACCTGGCCCGCTTCACCAACATGCTGCAGGGCCAGCGCGACCTATCGACCGTGGGCCGCATGCTGCTGACCGAGCTGACGCCCCTGGTCGGCGCCCACCAGGGCGTGATCTACCAGATGGATGAGGAGGGCCCGCGCAGCCTGAAGCTGGTCTCCGGCTATGCCGACGACGCCACCCACGGCCACCCGCAGCGCCTGCAGATCGGCGAGGGGTTGATCGGCCAATGCGCCGCCGACAAGCGCCGCATCCTGATCACGGAGATGCCGGCCAACGTCGTGCCCATCTCCTCCGGCCTGTTCAAGGCCATCCCGCAAAGCGTCGTCGTCCTGCCCGTGCAGTTCGAAGGCCAGGTGAAGGCGGTCATCGAACTGGCGTCCATGACGGCGTTCACCGGCCTGCAGATGACCTTCCTGGAACAGTTGACCGCCAGCATCGGCATCGTGCTGAACAGCATCGAGGCGACGATGCAGACGGAAGGCCTGCTGAAGCAATCGCAACAGCTGGCCGCCGAACTGCAGGCCCAGCAGGGCGAGCTGCAGCAGACCAATGAACAGCTGGAACAGAAGGCGCAGCAGCTGGCCGAGCGCAATGTCGAGGTGGAGCGCAAGAACCAGGAGATCGAACAGGCCCGCCGCGCGCTGGAGGAAAAGGCGACGGAACTGTCCCTGACCTCGAAATACAAGTCCGAGTTCCTGGCCAACATGAGCCACGAGCTGCGCACGCCGCTGAACTCCATCCTCATCCTGGGCCAGCAGCTGAGCGAGAACCCCGACGGCAACCTGACGCCCAAGCAGGTGGAATTCTCCCGCACCATCCATGGCGCCGGCACCGACCTGCTGAACCTGATCAGCGACATCCTGGACCTGTCGAAGATCGAGTCCGGCACCGTCTCGGTGGAGGCGGAGGAGATCTTCTTCAGCAACCTGCTGGACACCGTGGCGCGGCCCTTCCGGCACGAGGCGGAAAACCGCCGCCTGGCCTTCGACGTGCAGCTGGACCCGACGCTGGGCCGGACGCTCACTACCGACAGCAAGCGTCTGCAGCAGGTGCTAAAGAATTTGCTGTCCAACGCCTTCAAGTTCACGGAGACGGGCGGCGTGCGTCTCACCGTCTCGGCGCCGGCCAACGGCTGGTCGTCGGACCATCCCATCCTGAAGCAGTCGCCCAAGGTGGTGGCCTTCGAGGTCAGCGACACCGGCATCGGCATTCCCGCCGAGAAGCAGAAGATCATCTTCGAGGCCTTCCAGCAGGCCGACGCCAGCACCAGCCGCAAGTACGGCGGCACCGGCCTGGGCCTGGCCATCAGCCGCGAGCTGGCCAACCTGCTGGGCGGTGAAATCCACCTGCGCAGCACGCCCGGCACCGGCAGCACCTTCACCCTCTACATCCCGGCCACCTATCTGGCCCCCGTCCATACCGCCCGCACCGTGGTCGCCAACGACCATCGCCCGGCCCTGGTGCCGGCCGACGCCAACTGGCGCCATGCCGCCGGCCTGCCGGAGCGGGCGCTGGAGCAGGTGGTGGATGACCGGCTGGACATCCACCCCGGCGACGCCGTCCTGCTGATCGTCGAGGATGACCCGCACTACAGCCGGGTGATGGTCGACCTGGCCCGCGACAAGGGGTTCAAGGTGCTGGTGGCCATGCGCGGCATCGACGCCCTGGACCTGGCGCGCCAGTACCAGCCGACAGCGGTGTCGCTGGACGTGTTCCTGCCTGACATGCTGGGCTGGACGGTGCTGAGCCAGCTGAAGCACAACCCCGCCACCCGCCACATCCCGGTGCAGATCATCACCCTGGATGAGGACCGGCAGCACGGGCTGGCGCGGGGCGCCTTCTCCTTCATGTCCAAGCCGACCTCGCCGGAGGTGCTGGACAGCGCGCTGGACCGGATCAAGGAATACGCCCAGCCGCGGCGCAAGCGCCTGCTGGTGGTGGAGGACAACGCCGCCGAGCTGATGAGCATCACCGAGCTGCTGGGCCACGACGACATCGAGGTGCTGGCCGCGGGAACCGGGGCGGAGGCGCTGCGGACCCTGCGCGAGAAGCCGTGCGACTGCGTCGTCCTGGACCTGCGGCTGCCCGACATGACTGGGTTCGAGGTGCTGGAGGTCATCAGCGCCGACAGCAACCTGTGCGACGTGCCGGTGATCGTCTTCACAGGGCGCGAGCTGTCGGCGGAAGAAGACGCCAAGCTGCACGCCATGGCGCGCAGCATCGTGGTCAAGGGCGTGGAATCGCCGGAGCGGCTGCTGGACGAGACGTCGCTGTTCCTGCACCGGGTGGTGGCCGACCTGCCGGCGGACAAGCGCCGCATGCTGGAACGGCTGCACGGCTCGGACGAGGATCTGGTGGGCAGCACCGTGCTGCTGGTGGACGACGACGCCCGCAACATCTTCGCCCTGTCCAGCGTGCTGGAGCGCCGGGGCATGCGCGTGCTGGCGGCCACCACGGGACGGGAGGCCATCACCCTGATCGAGCAGACGCCCGACATCGCCATCGTGCTGATGGACATCATGATGCCGGAGATGGACGGGTACCAGACCATGGGCGTCATCCGCGCCAACCCGGCCTTCCGTCGGCTGCCCATCGTCGCCTTGACGGCCAAGGCGATGAAGGGCGATCGTGAGAAATGCCTGGAAGCGGGCGCCTCTGATTACCTGGCCAAACCGGTCAACACCGAGCAATTGCTGTCGGCGTTGCGCATGTGGCTGCATCGCTGAGGGGACGCTTCACCATGGACGCCACGCCCAAGGCCAACATACTCCTGGTGGATGACCAGCCGGCCAAGCTGCTGAGCTATGAGGTGATCCTGAGCGAACTGGGGGAGAACCTGATCAAGGCCGGCTCCGCCCGCGAGGCGCTGGAGCATCTGCTGCGGCAGGACATCGCCGTCATCCTGGTCGATGTCTGCATGCCGGACCTGGACGGATTCCAGCTGGCCGAGATGATCCGCAACCATCCCCGCTTCGAGAAGACCGCCATGATCTTCATCTCGGCGGTCATGATGTCGGATGTCGACCGGCTGCGCGGCTATGAGGCGGGGGCGGTCGACTACGTGCCCGTGCCGGTGGTGCCGGAGGTGCTGCGCGCCAAGGTCCGCGTCTTCGTCGAGTTGCACCGCAAGACCCGCCAGCTGGAGCAGCTGAACGCGGAGCTGGAGCGCCGTGTGGCGGAGCGCACTGCCGACCTGGAGCACACGGCCGCCCGCCTGCAACAGAGCGAGCGGCGGCGCAGCCTGGCCTTGGCCGCCGGCGGCATGGGGTCCTGGGACTGGAACGCCGATACCGATGAACTGATGTGGGACGACGCCCAGCACCGCATCTTCGGCACCGACCCCGCCCGCTTCGCCGTCACCGCCGCCAGCGCCTGGGCCCTGTTCCATCCCGAGGACCGGGAGGCGCAGATCCAGGCCATCCGCCAGGCCGCCACCACCGGCCAGCGCTATGGCGAGGAGTTCCGCATCATCCGGCCCGACGGCGCCATCCGCTGGTGCTTCGCGGCCGCCGCCGCCACCGGCGACACGGATGGCCGCTCCCGCCGGCTGAGCGGCGTCACCTTCGACATCACCGAGCGCAAGGACGCCGAGGCCCGGCAGATGATGCTGGCGCGCGAGGTCGACCATCGGGCCAAGAACGCCCTGGCCGTCGTCCAGTCGGTGCTGCGCCTGACGCGGGCGCCGTCCGTGCCTGAATTCGTGGAATTGGTCGAGGGTCGCATCGGCGCCATCGCCTGGGTGCACACGCTGCTGTCGAATTCCCGCTGGCAGGGCGCCGAACTGGTGCGGCTGGTACGGGAGGAGATGGCCCCCTATCAGTCCGGCGACACGCCGCGCGTGGTGTTCGACGGCCCGGACGTGATGCTGCTGCCCGCCACCGCCCAGTCCCTGGCGCTGAGCATCCATGAGCTGGCCACCAACGCCGCCAAATACGGATCCCTGTCCGTACCCACCGGCAGCGTCCGGCTGACGTGGCACAGCCGGGCGGACGTCCTGACCCTGACGTGGCGGGAAACCGGCGGCCCCTCGGCGACGGCGCCGCGGTCGCGCGGTTTCGGCATCCGCGCCATCACCGAGAGCGTGGAACGGCAACTGTCCGGCCGGGTCGAGATGAACTGGCTGCCCACCGGCCTGGTCTGCACCTTCAGCATTCCCATGAGCGAGGTGGGGAAGCTGGTGGTCGATGACGCCGCCCCCATCGCGACACCAGCGCCGGGGCCCGCCGCCCCGGCCAGCCACCTTCCCCCCGGGCTGCGGGTCATGGTGGTGGATGACGAGGCCATGGTGGCCATGATGATTGAGCAGGCGCTGGTGGATCTGGGCATGACGGTGGCCGGCCCCGTCGGCACCCTGCCCCAGGCCTTGGTGCTGGCCAAGGCCGGCGGCATCGATTGCGCCATCCTGGACGTCAACCTGCAGGGCGCGCCGATCTACCCGGTGGCCGATCTGCTGGCCGACGCGGGCGTGCCCTTCATCTTCCTCACCGGGTACGACAAGGTGACGATGGATGGCCGCTATCAGGGCGCGCCGGTGCTGCAGAAGCCAGTGCGGCTGTCCGACCTGGAACGCGCCCTGCTGACGCTCGTCGGCCCGGCCGCGTCACCCCCTATGCGTGTCTTCGCCACCGGGCAGGTCGCCAGTCTCGCCTGACATTTCCACCCCCATCATTGGAGGCTGACCCCGGGCCTGCGGCGACGCCGCGGGCGGCCACTGTCCACCGGGGACTAGACGGTAACGGCCATGCTCTCCGAACGGCACCTTCAGCTCTTGCGTCTCTCCATCCCCTCCGTCTGGGCGCTGGAGACCCTCTTGTTCCTGTACCGGGGACGTGACCGGGCGTGGACGGTGCCCGAACTGGTCCTGCACCTGCGCAGCAGCGCCGCCGCGATCGAGGGGGCGCTGGCGCCCCTGGCCCAAGCGGGCCTGGTTGTCGCCGAAGACGACGCCCACAGGTTCCAGCCGGCCGGGCCTCTCCTGGAAGCCTTCGTGCGCGATCTTGAAACCGCCTATGCCGAACAGCCGCTGTCCATCATCAAAGCCATCCTCTCGACCCCGAACTCGCGTATCAAGTCATTCGCCGACGCCTTCAAACTGAGCAAGGATTGAGGCCATGCCCATGCTCGCAGCGGCCGTTTACCTATTGTGTGGGGCCACCAGCTTCCTGTGCATGGTTCTCCTGATCCGCAAATACCTGCAGGATCGGTCGCGCCTGCTGCTGTGGAGCGCGCTTTGCTTCACCGGCCTGGCGATCAACAACTTCCTGCTGTTCCTGGATTTCGTCGTGCTGCCCGACACCGACCTGCGTCCGCTGCGCACCGTGACCGCCCTGGTTTCCGTCGGCATCCTTCTGGTCGGACTTATCTGGGAGACGGAGTGATGGCCGCGGGGGTGGAAGAGTCCGTCAAGATACTGAGCTACCTGTCCGGCGGCGTGACGCTGGGCTATTTCCTGGTCAGCCTTTTCTTCCTGCGGTTCTGGGTCCGGGTGCGGGACACGCTGTTCCTGGCTTTCGCCACCGCCTTCGGGCTGCTGGCCATCAACCAGGCGATCACCACCTTCGCCGATGTGGCGCAGGGGGAATACCTGTGGGCGTTCGGCCTGCGGCTGGTGGCCTTTTCGCTGATCATCGCCGCCATCATCGGCAAGAACGTGCGGCGACGGGGAAAAGCCCGACCCTGAGGGGACCGGGCTTCCCGCCCGGCGGTCATCCCCTCTTGGCCACCTGCCAGCCGATGACCATCGCCACCACCCAGGCGGGCGCGACGTAGACGGCCAGGCGGGTGTTGTCGTCAAACGCCAGCAGCACCAGAGTCAGCGCGAAGAAGGTCAGCGTCAGATACCCGGTCCACGGTGCGCCGGGCATGCGATAGGGCGAGGGCGCCACCCGGCCCGCCGCCACGGCGCGGCGATAGAACAGGTGGGAGATGATGATGATGGACCAGGTCCAGAGCTGAATCACCACCACCGTGCTCATCACATAGATGAAGGCCTGCTCGGGCGCCACGTAGTTCACCAGCACGCCGGCCAGCATGAAGACCACCGAAGCAACGATGCCGCGCGTAGGCACACGCTGATCACTGAGCGTGGCGAAATAGGCCGGCGCCTCTTTCGCGTTCGCCAGGGTATGCAGCATGCGGCCGCAGGAGAAGATGCCGCTGTTGCAGGCCGAGGCGGCGGCCGTCAGCACGACGAAATTGATCACACCCGCGGCGGCGGGGATGCCGAAATGGTCGAACACCGTGACGAAGGGGCTGAAATCCGGGGAGATCTGGTCCCACGGCACCAGCGACATGATCACCACGATGGCGCCGATGTAGAACACCAGGATGCGCAGCAAGGCGCCGTTGATGGCGCGCGGCAGGGTCTTGCCCGGATCCTCCGCCTCGCCCGCCGTCACGCCGATCAGCTCGATGCCGCCGAAGGCGAACAGGGCGGCGGGGAAGACCAGCAGGGTCGCCATGGTGCCGTTGGCGAAGACGCTGCCGTGGGTCCACAGGTTGGAGACGCTGGCGTGGGTGCCGAGGCCGCCGGCGTCGAAGCCCAACACCGCCACGCCGAAGATCAGCAGGGCGACGACCGCCAGCACCTTGATCAGGGCGAACCAGAACTCGAACTCGCCGAACACCTTGACGCTGCGCAGGTTGGCCGCCAGCAGCACGCCCAGCATGGCCAGAACCGGCACCCATTGCGGCAGGGTGGGGAACCAGTAACGGATATAGACGCCAACCGCCGTCAGTTCGGCGATACCGACCATCACCCACAGGAACCAGTAGGACCAGCCGGAGACGAAGCCGGCCCAGGGGCCCACGAATTCCTGGGCGTAGGTGGCGAAGGAACCCGCCACGGGGCGGTAGAGCAGCAGCTCCCCCAGCGCCCGCGCCATGAAGAACACCGCCATGCCGCCCAGCGCATAGGCCAGCAGCAGGCTGGGACCGGCCTTGTGGATGGCCTGCGCCGATCCTAGGAACAATCCCGACCCGATGGCGCCGCCCAGTGCGATCATCTGCACATGACGGTTCTTGAGGCCGCGAACCAGCCCTTCCGACACTTCGCTCACGCGGCACCGCCGGCGGCTTGATCACAAAACATTAAAATCCCTCTTCCGAAAATTCTTATGTTACTTGACCAAACCCTGGCGCCTGCCCGTTCCCAGGTAATTCAAGGCTTCCGCCAGCCAATCTTTACTTGGGCAGAAGGGTTCATATCATCTTTTCGGCGCGGTGGCTGCCCCAGATGCGCGCTGGATCGGCTGACCGCCGGCCAGGTGCCGTCCACCCTCGCCGCCCCCTTCCGGGATATCCGGCCTGGAATGCGGCGGCGGCGACAGCGGCACGCTGCGCGCTGTCCGCCCCCCAGCCCTAAGGCCGCTGCACCTGCACCACCTGGGCCGGCGCGCCGTCCTTTTCCTCGGCGATGGCGAACCACCGCCGCCGGTCGGGCGTAGTGACGCCCTGGGCCAGTTGGCGGACAGGGCCGCTAGTGTTCGCCCCCGCACGCCACGGTAAGCGCGAAGGCCAGCGCACCGCGCCTTGCCATCATCATCGGGGTCATCGGAAATTTTGGGGATTGTCGAGCAGGATGCCCACGAAGACGTAGCCCCGGCCCATGATGTTCACGATCAGGCGCCGCCCCCGCTCGCCATCCCGCAGCACACGGCGCAAGGCGACAAGGTGAACGCGCAGCGCCCCCTCATCCACCCGCACGTTGCGCCAGACGTCGGCCATCAGGTCGGCCTTCGACACCACGGTGCCAGCCTGCCGCACCAGGGCGATCAGGATGTCCAGCGCCCGGTCGCCGATGCGCACGCGCTGCCCGCCGTCCAGCAGCAGGCGCGCGCGGGGGAACAGCTGGAAGCCGTCGAAGCGCAAGGGTTCCTCCGCCATCGCGGAGGTGCGGCCAGCACCAGCCGGCCCGCCCTGCCAGTCAGAGGGCCAATCATATAGGGAATGTTCTGCCAAGGTCATCGCGTGCTCCACGGTCCAGGGATCCGGTGTCGGTGAGCCCGCGCCATTCTGCCGGCTCACTCCCATAACCCGGTTTCGGCCTGGATCCGGACATCGCCCGGCGATTTATTTGCGACCGCCGTCCCGCGCCTCCGCCAACGCCGCCTCCGCCGCCTTGATGGCCGGGCTTTCCGGCACGTCGGTCCGGCGGCTGTCCGCCAGGGCCGTCTCCGCATCCTTGATCGCCTGGGCCCTGTTCCCCGCCACCAGCATCACCCGGCTATGGATCAGCAGCAGATAGGCGTGGTCGCGGACGTTGTGATAGGCGACAACCTTGTCATACGCCGCCAGCGCGGCATCGCTGGCCGCGGCCGCCTGGGGAATATCGCCCGCCGCCAACGCGATGCGCGCCCGTCCGCCCCATGCCAGCGCCGGCGCGTTCTGGGTCTCCCCCCAATGGTCCTGCGCGGCGATGACCCGGTCGAGGATGGGCGCGGCGGCGGCGGTTTCCCCCGGTCCAGCAGGAAGCGCGCCCACCGCTCGCCGCTGCGGACGGCATCCATCGTGCTCGACATCTTGGTTTGAAAGATAGTGCTGCTGTGTTCCAGCAGCGCCCGCGCGTCTTCCGTGCGGCCGACACGGTCATAGGCGTCACCCAAATAGAGCTCCGCCCGATATGCGAGGGTATTTTCCATATGATTGGCGCGTATCGCCGCGACAACCGCTTCCAGGATGGGCACCGCCAGCGGCGCCCGGCCCTCGTCAGCCAGACAAAAGGCGTAATTCATCTTCTGGGTCGCGGCCATCAGGTTCGCGTTCAGGTCATCAGGTAGGTAAGGAATATAAGTCGCGAACAAGGTCATGGCCTTATCGCGATCCCCCATGGAATGCGCCATTACGGCTCGATTACCAACTGCGATCCAATAATCAAGATTGCCAACGCCTGTAAATTCGAGCGCGGCTTTCGCCGCTTGCTGATAAGATGAATCGGCTTCGGATATCCTTCCGAGCATTCGTTGTTCATTCGCGATCATCGTATATGACTGAACTATAGCTCTTGGAATCACGACTGAAGTTTTAGGGTCCTTCAGAATGGCCAAGCTACGCTGGTTCAGCGCCAACGCCCCTTGATAATCCCCTTGAAGAAGGTGCATGCCGGCGGCGTTATTCAATGCCGAGTAATAACCTTCGCTACGGGGGGCAACGTCGGCGAACAGGGCGATCGCTTTGTCGAAGGCGGAAACGGACGCCTCGAAATTATTGGAGACGTCCCTCAACTCCTGCCCTTTGAGATCCCACCATTTCGCTCGAATTTCTGAGCGATCCAAACCCGCTTGACTGATCTCCCCGTCCAGATCTTTGAGTGCCTTCTTAAAACTCTCGGCATCATTGCCTGTATTCAGCCAACTCGCCAACTCTATCATGGCGTCCAGATATTCTTTGGAAAGAGGGCCGTAATATTTTCTCGCTTCTTCCACCCCCTTTTCACTAGCCACTTTCCCTTTATCATATTCAGACAAATTGAAATATATGGACGACACCGCCTTAATCAGCTCGGTTTTTAGAGCCACATCATCACCGGCAATACGGTCAATGCGGTGAAAGCCCAAATCGACCAGTTCGGTCGCGGTGACCTGATCCCGTGGCTTGTTGGCCGGGAAATTGGGATCGGCGTCGCTGAACATGTCCTGCAGGAAGGTCTTGATGGCCATGGCCCGCTTGGCCTCACTTTCCGCCCGCACATATTGCAGGCTGATGCCGCCCAAGCCGGCCAGGATGGCGCCCAGCGTTACCGTGGCGGCGGCGATGGGCAGCCGGTGGCGGCGGATGAAGCGGCCCAGCACATAGCCGCGCGCGCCGCCCCGGGCCGCCACAGGCTGTCCGTCAAGATGGCGCTGAAGATCGTCGACCAGGGCCTCCACCGTCTGGTAGCGGCGCTCCGGTTCCTTGCGCAGGGCCTTGGCGACGATGGCGTCGAGGTCGCCCGCCAGGGCCTTGGGCGCGATGGGTGGAGACGACAGGCCGGCCGCGAATTTGGATAATGCCGGCAAAGGCTGACTGACGATCCTGTCTATGATCGCCAGCAACGGCATACCGTCCACGTGCAGCGGACGCTGGTCCACCAGCAGCTCGTATAACAGCATGCCCAGTGCGTAGGTATCGGTGGCCGTGCTGATGGGCGCCCCCGTCAATTGCTCCGGCGCCGCGTAGGCCGGGGTCACCGGCGCCACCTGGGTTTCCAGGTAAGCGCCATCGGTGATCTGCTTGGCGATGCCGAAGTCCAGCACCTTCACCGTGCCGTCGCCCGTCACCAGCACGTTACCGGGCTTGAGATCGCGGTGGACCACCAGGTTACGGTGGGCATGCGCCACCGCCCGGCAGACAGCCAGGAACAAATCCAGCCGCTGGGCCAAGGAGCTGGCATGGTCACGGCACCAGGCGGTGATGGGCACGCCCGCCACCAGTTCCATCACCATGTAGGGACGGCCATCCGCCAGCACGCCACCGTCATAGATGCGGGTGATGTTGGGATGGTCGAGGCGCGCCAGCGTCTGGCGTTCGAACTGGAAGCGCGCCAGGTTCTCCACCGCATCCGCCCGGATGATCTTCAGCGCCACTTGCTGGTCG
This sequence comes from Nitrospirillum guaranorum, assembly GCF_034653275.1. Classification (NCBI taxonomy): domain Bacteria; kingdom Pseudomonadati; phylum Pseudomonadota; class Alphaproteobacteria; order Rhodospirillales; family Azospirillaceae; genus Nitrospirillum; species Nitrospirillum guaranorum. The sequence continues at coordinate 1,518,736 of NZ_JAYEES010000001.1, forward strand.
AACTGCCCATCGGCACGCTCGGCCAAATAGACCTCGCCCATGCCGCCCTGGCCCAGCACCGAGACAATGCGATAGGCACCGACCTGGAGCCCTGCCGCCATGCCCAGCGGGGCCGCCACCGGGGTCGTGCCGTAGGCCGGCTGGTCCAGCGGCGTGCCGTCCTGTCCGGCGGCGGCCAGCAGTTCCGCCAACTCCTCACTCATCCGCGCGCTTACGCGCGCGATACCGCGCAGCATCGTGGTACGCTCGGACAGGGGAAGATCCAGAAGGCGGTCGAATAGCGCCTCCACCTCAGACCACTCGCCGGACAGCTTTTCGGCCACATACACCACGATCACCCCTTCTCATCTGGTGAGCCACGCCCCCATCGCGGCTCAAATCGCGCTTGGGGTCAGGTGTTCTACCCGGCTCCGCGCCGATCCGAAGCATCCTTTGAATTTTATTTTTGGCCGGCGTCTCGCGCCGCGGCCAAAGCCGCCTCCGCCGCCTTGATGGCCGGGCTTTCCGGTACGTCCGTCCGTCGACTGTCGGTGAGGGCGGCCTCGGCGTCCTTGGCCGCCTGGTCAAGGTTCCCCGCCGCCAGCATCACCCGGCTATGGATCAGCAGCAGATAGGCGTGGTCGCGGACATTGTGATAGGCCACGACCTTGTCATAAGCCGCCAGCGCGGCATCGCCGGCCTTGACCGCCTGGGCGACGTCGCCGGCGGCCAGGGCCACGCGCGCCCGTCCACCCCATGCCAGCGCGGGTGCCGTCTGCGTATCCCCCCAATGGTCCTGGACGGCGATGACACGGTCGAGGAAGGGAGCCGCGGCGACCGGCTCCCCTTGATCCAACAGGAAGCGGGCCCAGCGCTCACCGCTGCGCACTGCGTCCATCGTATCCGGCATTCCGGACTGGAAGATGCTGTTGCTGTGCTCCAACAGGCCGCGCGCATCCGCCGCGCGGCCGGCATGATCATAGGCGTCACCCAGGGCAAGTTCGGCCCGGAACAGAATTGGATTATTGAGATGCTTATTCCGTAGGGTCGTCAGAACGGCCTCCAGGATAGGTACCGCCTGAGGGGCGTTCCCTTCATTCACCAGGCATTGGCCATAAGCCATTCTTTCAATGGCGGCCTCGTCGGGGTTTCGGGAAAGAAGGGGAAGTATGCTCTCGAATAGGGCCGCGGCTTTCTCGCGATCACCGGAGAAATGCAGTGTTTCAGCCTGGCGCGTAAGCGCCGACCAATACTTACGGCTGGAGCTTCCCTCGACTTCCAGCGCCCGCTTCGCCGATTCCTGATAAGCGGCATTGGCCTCCGGGATTCTCCCGAGCATTCTTTGTTCGTTGCCTATCATGTTGTAGACCTGGGCCAAGGCACCAGGAATCCCTTCCTGGACATTCGGCTGCTTTAATAAGGACAGGCTACGCTGGCTCAATTCCAACGCCCCCCGATAATCACCCTTAAGGCTGCGGCGCGCCGCCACGTTGTTGAGCGCGTCGGGATAGGCGTCACTATGGGGCGCCACCTCGGCAAATAGGGCGATCGCCTTCTCGTAAGCGGCCGCCCCCTCCACAGGGCTGTTGGCGGAATAGACCAGTTCAGCCCCCTTATGACTCCACCAGATCGCCCGCAGTTCCGTATGGTCCAGACCAGCACGGGTGATGGCTCCATCCAGATCATCGAGCAAGGCCTTGGCGGCGTCAGCTTGACCTACCAAATTAAGCGCAGCAAACAATTCCAGTGCAGCGTATAAATATTCTGGCGACCTCTCGCCGTGATACTTACTTTCCTCATCAACCACCCTCTTAATAATCATAAGCTTCTTATCGTATTGAGACATATTGTAGTATATATTTGACACAGTTATGAGAAGCTCAAGTTTCAGTTCCTCATCGCTGCCGGCGACTTGGTCAATACGTTTTAAACCGAGGTCGACCAGCTCGGCTGCGGTGACTTGGTCCCGGGGCTTGTCGGTGGGGAAATTAGGGTCGGCGCCGCTGAACATCTCTTCGAGGAAGTGCTTGATGATCGTCGCCCGCTTGGCTTCACTCTCCGCCCGCACGGATTGCCGCTCCGCCCGTACATATTGCAGGCTGACGCCCGCCAGCCCAGCCAGGATGGCGGCCAGCGTCACCGACGCGGCGGCGATGGGCAGGCGGTGGCGGCGGATGAAGCGGCCCAGCACATAGCCGCGCGCCCCGCCCCGCGCCCCCACCGGCCGGCCGTCGATGTGGCGAACCAGATCGTCGATCAGCGCCTCCACCGTCTGGTAGCGGCGCTCCGGCTCCTTGCGCAGAGCCTTGGCGACGATGGCGTCCAGGTCGCCCGTCAAGGCCTTGGGCGCGATGGGTGGAGACGACAGGCCGGCGGCTAACTTGGACAGCACGGGCAGCGGCTGGTTGACGATCTTGTCGATGGCCACCAGCAGCGGCATCTCCTCCAGCGCCAACGGACGCTGGCCGGCCAGCAGCTCGTACAGCAGCATGCCCAGCGCGTAGGTATCGGTGGCGGTGCTGACGGGCGCGCCCGTCAACTGCTCCGGCGCCGCGTAGGCCGGGGTCACCGGCGTGGCCAAGGTTTCCAAACAGGCACCGTCCGTCATCTGCTTGGCGATGCCGAAGTCCAGCACCTTCACCGTGCCATCGCCCGTCACCAGCACGTTACCGGGCTTGAGATCGCGGTGGACCACCAGGTTGCGATGGGCATGCGCCACCGCCCGGCAGACAGCCACGAACAGATCCAGGCGCTGCCGCAACGGGCTGCCGTGGTCGCGGCACCATGTGGTGATGGGCACACCCGCCACCAGTTCCATCACCATGTAGGGACGGCCGTCCGCCAGCACGCCACCGTCATAGATGCGGGTAATGTTGGGGTGATCCAGGCGCGCCAGCGTCTGGCGCTCGAACTGGAAGCGCGCCAGGTTCTCCACCGCGTCCGCCCGGATGATCTTCAGCGCCACCTGCTGGTCGAACTGTCCGTCGGCACGCTCGGCCAAATAGACCTCGCCCATGCCGCCTTGGCCCAGCACTGAGACGATGCGATAAACCCCGATCTGGCGACCGGGCTCCAGGCCAGAGGGGCAGCCCCGTTCCGGGGCCCCGTATGCTGGTTGATCCAGCAGCGTTCCTTCCTGCTCGGTACAGGCCAACAGATCCGCCAGTTCCCGGCTCATCTCCGCGCTGATGCGGGCGATGTCGCGCAGCATCAACGTGCGCTCGGCCAAGGGGAGATCCAGCAGGCGGTCGAACAGCGCCTCGACTTCAGACCATTCACTCGATTTATTTGCGGCTAATCCAGTCATGATGGCGTACAACCATTCTCAGTGGGACCCTGCACCGACGCATGAGAAAATAGGAAAATTTTGTATCCCCTGGGCCTGGAGCATGAAGCATGTCGCCAAGAATAGTTGATCTGATCGAACCCAGCGACGCCCCGGCCGTCTTGGCGACGGCGGATGAACTCTTGCCGATACTTTACGCTGACTTGCACCGTGTGGCGCGGCGGGAGCGGGCCCATGGCTGGGCGGGCAACACCCTTCAGACCACGGCGCTGATTCATGAGGCCTACATCAAGATGAGGGACGGGGCGGGCTTCAGCGACAGATCGCATTTCCTGCGCGCCTCGGCCCTGGCCATGCGGCACATCCTGGTCAACCACGCCCGCGGCCGCCTGGCCGCCAAGCGCGGTGGCGGTGCGGTGATCGTCCCGCTGGACGATGACACCGCCATCCCCATAGAGACGAACGATGCCTTGCTGGTTGAGGTCAATGACGCGCTGGCACGGCTGGCGCGGCTGAACCTGCGCCTGGCGCGCGTGGTGGAGTGCCGCTTCTTCGCCGGCTACGGCGATGAGGAAACGGCCCAGGCGCTGGGCGTGACCGACCGGACGGTGCGGCGCGACTGGATCAAGGCGCGGGCCTGGCTGGTGCGCGAGTTGAATGCCGGAGCGGACGCCTTCGACCCAGCGGGCAAAGACGCGGGCGACCCGCCGCAAGCCCGGTGACCGGCGCACCATCGATCGCAACCAGACAGCGTCCACGACCGCGTCCTCCACGCCGGAAAGGTGCCGAAAGATAGGAGGGCGCCGCAGGGCCGTCTTGCAGAAATAGGAAAAATTTGTTGCGAGCGTACAAATTCGGCAACGCCCGTCGCCTGCGCGGATGTTCATGAAAAGCGTGGCTTAACAACTCTTAGTACGACTTAGCGGGCACAGGCCGTCCCCCACCGCCATCATGCGCTACGGCACCTTCCGTCCTGAAGCGGCAAGGGATCAGCGCGATGGTGAAATCATGAGCCCTGCGGACATTTGCGACGGGGGCCAGCCCTGGACCACCCCGGGGCAGGTCGACGTCTTCAACTTGGCGCCGGTGTGCATGGGCGCACCGGGTGGTCAGTATATCAATCGCGCCCTGCGCACCGCCCCCGGCCACGGGATGACGACGGCCAACGCGCCGGCGGACGCCTACCTGCTGGTCATCCAGCTTGGCCACTATTCCTCTGGCGCGGTCGACACCTGGTGCGATGGGCGCCATTTCCTATCGCCTCCCCAAGGCCCGGGCAGCTTTTTCATCAGCGACCTGCACCATGTGTGGGAAGCGGACATCCGCGAGCCTTTCCACACCCTGAGCATGCGGGTCAGCCGGGCCGCGCTGGACGCGTTCGCCGACGAGAACGACATGGCGGTCGGCGCGCTACGGTGCCCCGTGAGCCACCAGCAGTGCGACATGACATTCCGCGGCCTGGCGCTGGCCCTGCTGCCAGCCTTGACCAACCCGGCCGAGGGCGGACCGTTGTTCCTGGACTACACGTTCCGGACGGCGCTGGCCTATGTCGTGAGCCGCTATGGCGTATCGCCCACGTCCCGTCCCCGTCGGGCACCCTGCGGCCTGGCGCCCTGGCAGCAGCGGCGTGTCGCCACCTATGTGGACGAGAACCTGGGCGAACCGATCCTGCTGACCGACTTGGCCCGCGAATGCAGCCTGTCGCCCAGCTATTTCGGCAAGGCGTTCAAGAGCACTCACGGCTGCCCGCCGCACAAATGGGTGCTGAAGCGGCGGATCGAGCGCGCGACCGAATTGCTGCTGGGATCCAAGCTGCCGCTGGCCGATATCGCCTTGGCCGTCGGATTCACCGACCAGTCGCACTTCACGCGCGTTTTTTCCCGCCACATGCGCACGCCCCCCGCGGCGTGGCGGCGTGCCCGCATGACCTGACATCGACGAAGGCCCCGATAGCTGGGACAAACTTAGCGGGCGGCGCCGTCACCCGTCTGCGACCACTGAGCCGTTGCGCTCACGACCAGGGCCAAGCCGACAGCGCGCCACCGCCGTCGGCCGTTCCCGGCAGAGCCGCCAGCATGAGCAGCAACTGGTCGGCGGCACGGAGGTCGGCGGTATCCAGCCCTTCCTGGAACCCGTCACGCAGCGGCCGCAGCAGGGCCAGCGCCCGGGCCGGCTGCTGCTGGTCCATCCACAGGCGGGCGAGGTCGATCGCGGTCCGCAATTCCCATGCCTTGGCCCCCTGCCGGCGGCTCCACGCCAGCGCGTCCTCCAGCAGCGCCTCCACCTCCGCCGGATCGCGGTCCGGCAAGGTCCGCAGGACGTCGGCCTTGACGCGCAAAAGCTCGGGCATGGTGAACAGCTCGCCATTGCCGACGCAGCGATCGATGGCGGCGTTCACCAGATCCAGCGCCTCCCCCTGTCGGCCGCTGAGCATGAGGCCCTGGGTCAGCGCCAGGCTGAAGGTGGTGGTCAGCAGCTCATACCGGGCGGCGCGCAGGCGGGCCAGGCTTTCCTCCAGCCAATCCAGCGCCTCGCCGACGCGGCCCCGCTGGATGGCCAGCTCCCCCGCAGGCCGCCGGTGGCGGCGATGTAGGGGCCCAGGGCGTTCACCTCGGCGGCGCGCGCGAAGTTGGCCAGGCTCACCTCCGCCCTGTCCAGGTCCCCCGCCCACAGGTCAACCGACAACGTCCACAGCAGCGCGATGCAGTGGGTCACCGCGTGCTCCAGCCCCGCCGCCTCGCGCACCGTGCGGGCGGCCACGGCCCGGGCCTGGTCGGCCAGGCCCAGCAGCCACAGCGTGCGGGCCAGCGCGATGCCCGAGCGATTGCGATGATCGAAGCCGAAATAGACCGTCCACCGCCGGTCGGAGGGCATGCTCCGCCGGATGGAGAATTCCAGTTCCTGCCGCGCGCGGGACTGGTCGCCGGCAAGGTGATGGGAAATACCGGCCAGGGAGGCCGCGATGGCCGCCGCCTCCGGCGTGTCGATCACCTCGGCCACCTTCACCGCCATGTCGGCCCAGCCATGGGCCGTCGCGTAGTCGCCGATCCTCTCATGGAAGATCTGCAGACGGCCCAGCAGGCGCAACTGGTTCCAATGGTCGCCCAGGGCGGTGGCGACGGCCAGCGCTCGGCGCAGCGCCGTTTCCGCCGCCTCGCTATTGCCGCGGGTGAACATCAGCGCCAGGCCCAGCGCCGCCTGGATCTCAATCTCCACCGCCGTGTCGCGGTGGCCATCCAGGTGTGCCACGGCCCGCGCGCACCAGTCGCGGCATTCCACCAGAAGGGACATGTTGGTGAAAACCGGCACGCTCGCCGCCGCCAGGCGGACGGCCAGCGCCACGTCGCCGTCAGGACCGAAGCTCCAGTCCAGGGCGCTGCGGATATTGCCCAACTGGCGCGAGAAGTAATGGAAGCGATCCAGGCAGCGCCGGTCGGAAAAGGCCGGCTCCTCCAGCTTGGCGACGAGAAAGGCCGCGTGCCGCCGGGCCACGGCGTGGAAGGAGCGCGGTCCCCGGGCCAGCAGCTTTTCCCGGGCGTAGGCGCGCGTCATTTCCAGCAGGCGGTAGGTGCTGGCGTTGCCCAGCCGGTCGGGGGAGACCAGCGACTTGGTCGTCAGCTCATCCAGGGCCAAGACGGCCGCGTCGGGCGGCACCTCCTCATCCGCCACCACCTGCAGCGCGGCGTCGATGGAGAAAGGACCCAGGAAGACCGACAACCGTTCCAGGGTCAGGCGCTCCGCCTCCGGCAGAAGGTTGTAGCTCCAGTCCAACGTGGCCTGCAGGGTCTGCTGGCGTGGCAGGGCGGTGCGGCGTCCGGCCCAGGCCAGGCTGAACCGCTCCCCCAGCAGTTGGGCCGTGGCCTCCAGCCCATGGGCCGCCACCCGCACCGCCGTCAGTTCGATGGGTAGGGCCATACCGTCCAGCCGGCCGCACATGTCGGACACCAGGCGGACGGCATCGACATCGAAGCGCAGCGCGCTGTTGCCCGCCGACGCGCGCTCCATGAACAGCGCCACCGCGGGATAGGCCAGCAGCGCGTCCAGCGACAGGCCCTCGGCCCCGGTGTCGGGATAGGCCAGAGAGCCCAGCCAATGCACATGCTCCGCCCGCACGCGCAGGGGTTCCCGGCTGGTCGCGACGACACGGACCTGAGGGGCGGCGTCCATGAGACGCTCCACCACCCGCGACACGGCGTCCACCAAATGTTCGCAATTGTCCAGGATCAGCAGCAGGTGTTCCTGCCGGATGTGACCCAGGACGACGGCCATGGGGTCTTCGGACTGGACCAGCGCGCCCAGCGCCCCGGCGATGGCCGAGGCCAGCAGGGCCGGATCCTCCAAGGTGCCCAGGTCGACGAAGCGCACCTTGCCGGCGAACCGGGGCATCAGCATGTGCCCCACCTCCACCGCCAGGGTGGTCTTGCCCACACCGGCGGCGCCCACGATGGTGAAAAGCGGCGTCTCGGGTATGCGGCCCGTCAGCAGATGCACGTCCGCGTCGCGGCCGAAGACGCGTGGCAGGCGGGCCGGCAGGCGGCCGGCGGCCTCCATGGAGTAAAGGCCCCCGTCACGCGGCAGCGGGGCCGCGACAGGCGGCGCCTCGGCCGCCGGCGCCGCGCGCTGCAGGGTGGCGACGAAGGCGTAGCCCACCCCCACCTGGGTCGCGATGTAGCGGGCGCCGTTCTCGCCATCGCCCAGGATCTTGCGCAGGCCCGCCATGTGGAAGCGCAGGCTGCCGTCCTCCACCACCACGTCCGGCCAGACCCGCTTCAGCAGGTCACGCTTGGCCAGCACGCGGCCGGGCTGTTCCACCAGGGCGACCAGCAGGTCGAAGGTGCGACCGCCGATCTCGACCGGGGCGCCATCGCGGGTCAGCAGGCGCTCGCCCACGGTCAGGCGGAAGGGGCCAAAGGTGACGGGGCCGTCCAGTGGCGAACCCTGCACCGGGGGAATTTGGGGAGAGGAAGACATGTCGTTCACAAACTGCCGCCTTTTCGCAGCGCGGTCGAGTCACAAGCCATCGCCAAGGCCACGGTGGGCAGGCCCCGTTCGGAGACGCGCGGACCACAAGGACAAGTGTGTGGTGCGTTCATCCATTCCCCGCAAGTTAGAGCGCGTTAGACCTTGTGAGACATATGAATTCGAACCGGCCGCCCCTATACAGCGAGCCCGGAACATGGTCAGTCTCAGCGATGCGCACGAACTGGTATTGTAAATTGGGAACCAATTCCCGCCGGGTGTTCTGGACCTCGTTCGCGGGGTTCAGCCTGGATGCCATGGATGTGCAGCTGTACGCCTTCATGCTGCCCATCCTGGTGGCCTTGTGGAATTTGACCCATGCGCAGGCCGGTCTGCTGGCCACGGTCACGCTGGTCTCTTCCGCCGCCGGTGGTTGGATCGCGGGGGCGCTGGCCGACCGGCTGGGCCGCGTCCGGCTGTTGAAGATCACCATCCTGGGCCTGGCCATCGCCACCTGCTTTTGCGGCCTGGTCGACGGTTATGCGTCCTTCCTGGCCGCGCGGGCGTTCCAGGGGTTATGCTTCGGCAGCGAATGGACGGTGGGCGCCGTCCTGGTGGCGGAGGCCGCGGCCCCTGAGTTCCGGGGTCGCATGGTGGGGGCCGCGCAGAGCGCCTGGCCGGTGGGCTGGGGCCTGGCCGCCGCCAGCGCCACCCTGATCCCCGCGCTGCTGCCGCCGGACTGGGGATGGCGGGCGCCCTTCATGATCGGGCTGCCGCCCGCGCTTCTTGTGTTTTTTTACCGCAGGCGCCTGGGCGAGACCGAGGCCTTCCTGCAATCACGCGACGCCTTCCCGCAATCATGCGACGGGGCGGCCTGGAACGGCATCTTCTCCGCCCCGGTCCTGTCCTCCACCCTCAAGGGCTGCCTGCTGACCACCGGCATGCACGGCGGCTATTGGGCCATCGCCACCTGGTGGCCGGCCATGCTGAAGGCGGAACGGGGGTTTTCCACCGGCACCGCCAGCCTGTATTTCGGCGCGCTGGTGGCCGGGTCCTTCCTGGGCTACGCCTTCGGCGCCTGGCTGGGCGACCGCAAGGGCCGGCGAGAGACGCTGGCCGGTTTCGCCCTGGGGGCCACCGTGCTGCTGCAGGCCTGCACGCTTTACCCCGTGCCCGACCACGCGCTGCTGCTGTTAAGCTTTCCGCTGGGCTTCTTCGCGCTGGGCATGTTCAGCGTCATCGGCGCCGTCCTGGCGGAACTGTACCCGACGGCGCTGCGCGGGTCCGGCCTGGGCTTCTGTTATAATTTCGGGCGGGGCATGGCCGGCACCACGCCCTTGCTGATCGGCGGCGGCATCCTGGGCCTGGGGCTGCGCCACGCCATCGGCCTGTACGCCACCGCCGCCTACGCCCTGGTGGTGGTGGCCGCCTTCCTGCTGCCCGAGACACGTGGGCGGGAGCTGAGGAGCATGGCGGTGGAACGCTAGGACGGCAGGTCCGGAGGCTTACAGCCCCAGTTCGGACAGCGAGGCGTGGTCGGCGGGCCGGGCACCCAGGCGCCAGCGCAGCATGCGTTCGTGTTCCTGGATCGGGTGCTCGTTCACGCTGGTCAGGCGGCGGCAGATCAGGCCGGTTTCGTCATATTGCCACGCCTCGTTGCCGTAGGCGCGGAACCAGGTGCCGCTGTCGTTGCGGAACTCGCTGGCGAAGCGGACGGCGACGCGGGCGCCATGCGAGGCCCACAGTTCCTTGATGGTCCGCATCTCGATCTCGCGTCGCCATTTTCGGGTGATGAAGGTCCGGATCTGCTCCCGCCCCCACAGGAAGTCGGCGCGGCTGCGCCAGTGGCAGTCTATGCGGTGGCTGAGGACCACGGCGTCGAGATCGCGCAGGTTCCAGCCATCCTCCGCCGCCCGCACCCGGTCGATCCATGTGGGGTCCAGGGCCGACGCCGCATTATGCGTGGTCATGAGCTGTCCTTAAATTCGAGGGCGCGGCCGGATCAGGGCGCGTACCGGGTGAAGACATAGTCCCGGTCGGCCACCAGCGCCTGGTGGCACCCCCAGCAGGTCTCATGCTGGGCCTGGTCGGCCGGCTTGCCGTTGACGAAGCGGCCGAAACCCCAGCCGCCGGTGGCGGCGTAGCGCTTGCTGTCCTTGACCATGATTTGCACCGTGGTCGCCGCCCCGGGGACGGAGGCGGTGGCGAATTCCGGCGACTGGGTATGCTTCCACGCCAGCTTCACCAGGATGGTGCCGTCCGGAAACGGCAGGGTCCCCGCCTGGTAGGCCTTGATGGCCGTGGTGTTGCCCACGATGGCGCGCAGCTCATCCAACGGCGCCGCCTCCTGCGCCGGCGCCACCAGTTGCCAGGCGCGATATCCCTCGGGGATGGTCACGCCGTAGATGGGGGATGCGGCCTTGGGCTGGGTCGCGGTGTCGGACGCCATCGCCGGCACCAGCGCCGTGGCGACCGAGGCGCCGGCCGCCAGTAGCGCGCTTGTGAACAGTCGCATGACGCCCCCTTACATCCTGTCGGCGTCGATGACGGCGCGGACGAAGTCATCGGGCGCCTCCTGCGGCAGGTTGTGGCCGATGCCGCCGGTCACCAGGCGATGGGCGTACTTGCCGGTGAACTTCTTGGCGTAGGCCGCAGGCTCCGGATGCGGGGCGCCGTTGGCGTCGCCTTCCATGGTGATGGTGGGGACGCCGATGGCCGGCGCCTGGGCCAGCCGCTTCTCCAGCTCGTCGAACTGCGCCTCGCCCTCCGCCAGACCCAGGCGCCAACGGTAGTTGTGGACGACGATGCCGACATGGTCGGGGTTGTCGAACGACGCGGCCGAGCGGTCGAAGGTGGCGTCGTCGAAGCCCCACTTCGGCGACGCCAGGCGCCAGATCAGCTTGGAAAATTCATGGGTGTTGGCGGCATAGCCGGCCCGGCCGCGTTCGGTGGCGAAATAGAACTGGTACCACCACTGCAGCTCCGCCGCCGGCGGCAACGGGGCCTTGCCCGCCGCCTGACTGCCGATGAGATAGCCGCTGACCGACACCATGGCCCGGCACCGCTCCGGCCACAGGGCGGCCAGGATGTTGACCGTGCGGGCCCCCCAATCGAAACCGGCGACCACCGCCTGGCGGATGTTCAGCGCGTCCATGAAGGCGATGGCGTCCACGGCCAGGGCCGCCTGCTCGCCATTGCGCATCGCGTTGGGATCGCGCAGGCGCGTCGTTCCATAGCCCCGCAGGTGGGGCACGATCACGCGATAGCCGGCGGCGGCCAGCTTGGGCGCCACCTCGGCGAAGGCATGGATGTCATAGGGCCAGCCGTGGAACAGCAGCACCGGCTTGCCGTCGGCGGGCCCAATGTCGGCATAGCCCACGGTCAGGGGCCCGGCGTCGATCCGCTTCAGCGACGCGAAGGGATCGGCCCCGCCGCCTGCCGGCTTGGCCGCGGCCGGGGTGGTCGCCGCGCGGGCGGGCTCGGCTGTCCCCAGGGTGGCGCCGAAGGTGGCGGCCACGGCCGCCGCGGCGCTGGCGCCCAGCAGCTGACGCCGCCGCTGGTCGATCTTGTCGAAGGGGTTCGTGAGGTTCATGACCAATCACCTTTGATCCGGCGGGGGGCGTCCCGTCCCACCCGCGTTGCGTTTTCGTCAGGGTTCAGGATAGCGATCGGTGCCGGGCAGGCCCGTTATGCGTCGTGAGACCTTATGAGCGTGTCGCGCCGATGACGGCTTTCAGCTCCAGATGCGCCTCGATGCCGAAGACGCCGTATTCCCGCCCCACGCCGGACTGCTTGAAGCCGCCGAAGGGGGCCAGGGGCTCATGGGTCAGGCCGTTGATCGCGACCCGGCCGGCGTCGATGCGGTCGGCGATGGCCCGCGCCCGCCCCATGTCCTGGCCGATGACATAGGCGTGCAAGCCGTAGGGCGTGTCGTTGGCGATGGCCACGGCGTGGTCGTCATCGTCATAGGCGATGACGCACAGCACGGGGCCGAAGATTTCCTCCCGCGCGATGGTCATGTCGTTGGTCACGTCGGCGAAGATGGTGGGTTGGACGAAATAGCCGCGCGTGAAGCCTTCCGGCCGGCCGGGGCCGCCGGTGACAAGCCGCGCCCCCTCCTCCAGCCCCTTGCGGATATAGGCCTGGACGCGGTCGTATTGGCGATGGTTCACCAGGGGACCCAGGATGGTGCGGGCGATCCGTGGGTCGCCGGGCACCACGTCCCGGACCGCCACCCGCAGCGCCTCGCAAAAGGCGTCCACCCGGGCGCCGGGCACCAGGATGCGGGTGCCGGCGATGCAGGCCTGGCCATTGTTGGCGAAGCCGATGGACAGGGCCAGCGCCGCCGCCTTGGCCAGGTCGGCGTCGTCCATGACGATGGTGGGTGATTTGCCGCCCAATTCCAGGGTCACCCGGGCCATGCGCTCCGCCGCCGTGCGCAGGATGGATTTGCCCACGGGCGTGGATCCGGTGAAGGAGATCTTGCGGACCTCCGGATGGGCGGCCAAGGCCTGGCCCGCCACCACGCCCCGGCCATTGACGACGTTGATGACGCCGGCCGGTGCGCCGGCCGCGTGTAGGCATTCGGTGAACAGCCGCACCTGCCAGGCGCTGTACTCGCTGGGCTTGACCACCACCGGGCAGCCGGCGGCCAGCGCCCCCGCCATCTTCACGCTGATGGCGTTGTAGACGCTGTTCCAGGGCACGATGTGCGCGGCCACGCCCACCGCCTGGGCCACCACATCCACCTCATTGATGCGGCGGGTGAAGGCGTAGTCCTCCAGCAGCGTGGCGGCGGCCAGGAAGTTGTTGGCCGCCAGCCCGGCGCGCCAGCGCGCCTGCTCGATGGGCCCGCCATATTCCAGGATGGTGGCCTCGGTCAGGTCGTCGACGCGGCGGCGCACCGCCTCCGCCAAGGCGTTCAGCAGGTCGATGCGTTCCTGCCGGCCGCTGCGGGACCAGCTGGGGAAGGCCCCGGCGGCGCTGGCCACCGCCCGCCGGGTATCCTCCTCGTCCGCCAGGACCAGAACGCCCATGGGCGCTTCGGTCGTGGGGTTGAGCAACAGCAGTTCCTCGCGGCCATGGGCCGGCTGGAACGCGCCGCCGATGTAGACGGTGTCGATGCGGTACATGGGCCTTCCCCTTTCCTGCGATCAGGGCGCCGGACTGGCGGCGGCCTTCTCGATCAGGGCGGCGACGGCGTCGGGATGCGACACCATCACGACATGCGACCCGCCCTTGACCACCACCGTGCCGTGCGAATGCGCCCGTTCCGCCATGAAGGCCAGGGCCTGCGGCGGGATGTTCTTGTCCTTGTCGCCATAGACGAACCAGGACGGGACGTGCCGCCAGGCGCCCTCGCCCGACGCCTCGCCCAGCGCCGCCTGGGCGATGGGCCGTTGCGTCGCGGCCATCAGCTTGGCCTCCGCCGCCGGCACGTCGGCGGCGAACTGGTCGGGAAACCGTTCCTGCTGGATGTAGAGGTCCTTGCCGCCATCCGACAGCGTCACGGCCGGGGCCAGGGTGGGGGCCAGCGTGCTGCCGGGGAACTTGCCGCTGAGGCCGGCCGCCGTCTCCCCCGCTTCGGGCGCGAAGGCGGCGACGAACACCAGGGACTGCACGTTGGCCTCGCCGTTGGCGGCTTCGCTGATGACGGAGCCACCGTAGGAATGGCCGACCAGCACCACCGATCCCGGGATGCTGGCCACCACGTCGGCCACGGCGGCGGCGTCGCTTTTCACGCCGCGCAAGGGGTTGGCGGCGGCCACCACCGGATAGCCGTCCTTTTCCAGGATGCGGATGACGCCGTTCCAGCTGGACGCGTCGGCAAAGGCGCCGTGCACCAGGACGATGGTGGGCTTCGCGGGTTTGGCGGCCGTCTCGGCGGCGGCGGCGCCGGCCGTCAGCAACGCCACCGCGGCGGCGGCGGTGAAGAGCTTCTTCATGATCATTTCCTTGAAAGGGAGAGGGTCGGTCAGCGCAGCGCGCGGAAGGCGGCGCGCACCTCGGCCGTGAACAGCTCGGGCTGTTCCCAAGAGGCGAAATGGCCGCCGTTATTGGCCTCGCTGAAATAGACCAGGTTGTGGTAGCAGCGGTCCGCCCAGGTCTTGGGCGCGCGGTAAATCTCACCGGGGAAGACGGTGACGGCGACCGGCAGCGTCTTGATGTCGATGGCGTTGAAGTTGTTGGAGTGGTCTTCCCAGTAGATGCGCGCGGCCGAGGCACCGGTGCGGGTCAGCCAGTAGAGCGAGATGTCGTCCAGCATCTCCTCCCGCGTCAGCACGCGTTCCGGCTGGCCGCCGCTGTAGGTCCAGGTGGCGAACTTGTCGTACATCCAGGCGGCCAGACCGGCCGGGCTGTCCAGCAGGGAATAGCCGATGGTCTGCGGCCGCGTGACCATCATGTCGGCGTAGCCGGAGCTGTCGCGGTAAAAGGTTTCCAGCGCGTCGAACGCCGCCCGTTCCTGGGGCGTGAGCGACGCCGGGGCCGGGCCGCCGGCCTTCAGGATGGCCGCGATCTCCTTGGGCACCGTGCCCGGCATGTTGAGGTGGATGGCCATCAGGCCGGGGACGTTCTGCAGGGCCATGCGCTGCGAAATGACGGAACCGCAGTCACCGCCCTGCGAAACGTAGCGCTCATAGCCCAGGCGGCGCATCAGCGTGCCCCAGGCGCGGCCGACATGATCGGAGCCCCAGCCCTTGGCCGAGGGCTTGCCCGAAAAGCCGAAGCCGGGGATGGAGGGGATGACCAGGTGGAAGGCGTCGTCGGCGCTGCCGCCATGGGCCGTGGGGTTGGTCAGCGGGTCGATGACCTTCAGGAATTCCAGGATGGAGCCCGGCCAGCCATGGGTCATGATCATGGGCAGGGCCTTGGGGTGCCGGGACCTCACATGGATGAAGTGGATGTCCAGCCCATCGATCTGGGTGATGAACATGGGCAGGGCGTTCAGCTTGGCCTCAAGCTTGCGCCAGTCATAGTCGGTGCCCCAGGTGCGCAGCAGCGACTGCATGGTCGCCAGCCGGACCCCCTGGCTGTCGTCGGGCACGGTCTCGGCCTCGGGCCAGATGGTGGCGTTGACGCGCCGCTTCATCTCGGCCAGCGCCTCATCCGGGATCTGGACCTTGAACGGGCGGATGGCCTCGTCGCCCGTGGCGGCCCGCACCGCGCCGGGAAGGGTGCCCAGGGCACCGGCCGCCGCCGTGGCGGCCAGGAAATGTCGGCGTGTCGCCGGGGGGAAATTCATGGATCGCTTCCCTTTTCCGCAGAGGATGGTCCCACGGCGGAATCAGTAAGCGAGAGGCGGATGCGGCGCCTGTTATGGCTTGTGATGCGGTATTGGCGGCTGTCAGCCGCGTCCCGGATTCACCGCAGAAATTGGTGGACGACCCTCATTCGCAGCGCAGGTCGCTCATGAACTCATAGCGGTCGCCGCGATAGGCCGAGCGGGTGAATTCGACCGGCGTGCCGTCGCCCAGGCGGGTGACACGCTCGATGCGCAGGACCTCGGCATTCTCCTTGACCGAAAAGATGCCGGCCTCCGTCGGTGTGGCGAGCGAGGCGCGGATGCGCTGCTGGCCCTTCACCGGGCGATAACCGTGGGTGCCGAGAGCCTCGTACAGGGAATCGCCCAGTTCCTCCAGCGCCGGCAGGAAACGTGCCGGCACCACCGCATGCTCTATGGCCAGCGGTTCCCCATCCGACAGGCGGATGCGGCTCAGCCGCGCCACCTTGGTCACCACCGGGATCTCCAGCATCGCCGCCTCATCCTCCGTGGGGCTGGCGTAGGCCTTCATCATCCAGATGACGCCGGGCTTGTCGCCGCGCCGGCGGGCATCGTCGCTGAAGCCGCTGAGGAAGGCCGGGGCCTCTATCCGGGGCGCCACGAAGGTGCCCGACCCGTGCTTGCGGAACAGCAGCCCTTCCTCGATCAACTTGTCGATGGCCTTGCGGATCGTCACCCGCGACATGCCGGTCAGGTCACTGAGATTGCGTTCCGACGGCAGCGCGTTGCCGGGGTCGATGCCGCCCGACGCGATCTGTTCCCGCAGTTTCCGCGCGAGCTGCAAATAGATGGGGGTGCTGTCGTCGGGCTGGGGGGCCAGTTTATCGCGCATTGGGATCACACGTCGAAAAATGGGGAGAATTACACGTTAAAGGGGGCCATGGGCCAAGGCCGACTTCAGGTCTTTGGGATACAGCGACAAGAGTGCGTCGGCCTCCGCCGGGGGACGGCCCGAAGCGACAAGGACGGCCTTGCGGATGTTATAGTCGGAAACCTTCAGCGCGTCCTCCGCCTCTACTTCGGAGGCACCCGTCAATTCCTGTACGATACCGCAGGCACGGCGCGCCAGCTTTTCGTTGGAAACACGCATGTCCACCATCAGGCCACGGTAGACCAAGCCTAATCTTAGCATCATTGTCGTGGATAAAAGGTTAAGGACCACCTTCTGCGCCGTGCCCGCCTTCATGCGGGTGGAGCCGGCGACGGGCTCGCCCCCCGTCTCCGCCAGGATGGGGTGGTCGCTGGCGCTCAGCAGCAGGCTGCCGGGATTGTTGGCGATGCCGATGGTCAGGGCGCCGGCCGCCCGCGCCGCCGCGATGCCCGCGACGGTGAAGGGCGTGCGACCGCTGGCGGCCACGCCGATGGCGACATCGTTGGGGCCCAGGGCCGCCGTGGCGATCTGGGCGCGGGCGTCGGCTTCGTCATCCTCCGCCCCCTCCACGCTTTCTGTCACGGCCAGGGTGCCGCCGGCCAGCACGAACACCAGGCGGTCGGCCGGCCAATTGTAGGTGGGGGTCAGTTCCACGCCGTCCTGGACGGCGATGCGGCCGGAGGTGCCGGCGCCCATGTAGACGATGCGCCCGCCGTCCCGCAGCCGGTCGGCCGCCGCCTCGCTGGCGGCGGCGATGCGGTCCAGCTGGCCGTAGACGGAGGACACGGCGGCGAGCTGGCCCTCCAACATCGCCTCCAGCGCGACCTTGGTCGGCCATTCGGCGATCTCGACGAAGCGTCGGCCGTAGGTTTCGGTGGACATTCAAATCTCCTGAAGGCGCGCGCGCCGCGCGGCGCCATCCGTCTGGCGGACGGCGCGCCCGCACGCGCATAGGGCGAAGGCGGCCAGCGTTCCAACGCACAGCTGCCACGGAAAGGCGAGGGTCTGCAGGCCCGCCGGCAGGGACAGGGCCCGCGCCACGGCCGGCTGCAGCGCCAGCACGACGACGAAGCCGCCGGCCAGCGCCACCATGACCGAGACGCTGGAGCCCCGGTTGGTGAACAGCGCGGTGAAGTAGACGCCCAGCAGCCCGGCATAGGCGAAGTTCATGACCGACAGCACGAAGTCCAGCAGCGGCGCCCGGGTGTAGTGCTGCCAGTAGTAGGAGCCTATGGCCATGGCCAGGGTGGCGGCGCTGACCGCGGCCATGCCGAAGCGTCCGGCCATGACGTAGTGGTGCTCACCGGCCTGGTGCCGGGCGGCGTGCCAGGGGCGGTAGAAATCCTGGATCAGCACCGACGACATGGCGTTCAGCGCCGACATGGTGGTGCCCACGGCCGTGGCGATGACGCCGATGGCCATCATGCCGCGGATGCCGGCCGGCGCCTCCGTCAGGATGAAGTGCATGAGGACGGTGATGTCCTCGCCCTGGAAGGCGCGGGCCGGGCCGGCGCCGGCCGCCGCGGGCCCGCGATAGAACAGGTAGAGCAGGCTGCCGATGGCGATGAACAGCCAGACGATGGGGATGGCGGCGGCAATGGACAGGTACAGGCCCTTGGCGCTGGTGCGCGCGTCGCGGCAGGCCAGCAGACGCTGCGTCGTGTCCTGGTCCAGCGCGTAGTTGCCGATGAACAGCAGCACGATGCCGGTCAGCGACGCCCACAGGCTGAACGGGGCGGAGAGACTGGCCGTCAGATCGAACAGGCGCAACTTGTCACGCCCGTCCGGGGCCGCCGACAGGGTCTGGACCATGTCGCCCAGCGGCATGTCCAGGCGGTGCAGCAGCAGCAGCGTGATGCCGATGGCGGCACCGACATAGACGATGAACTGCAGCAGGTCGATCCAGACGATGGCCTTCAGCCCCTTATGGAAGGCGAAGAGGAAGGACGCCAGGATGAGAAAGGCGGACGCCACCGAGACATTGACCGCCGTGACCTCGCCAAAGATGATCATGGCCACGGCAATGGCCGCCAGGTACAGGCGGGCGCCGCCGGCGATGATGCGCCCCACCAGGAACATGCCGCCCGCCGCCTTCATGGCCGGCGGCCCGAAGCGCTGGCCCAGTAGCTCATACACCGTGGTGACGTTGTTGGCGTAGAAGCGGGGGATGAAGACGTGGGCGACGATCACCACCGCCAGGAAGGCGCCCAGGAAGGTGCTGAGATAGGTGAAATCGCCGCGATAGCCGAAGTCGGGGCCGCCCAGGAAGGTGGCGGCGGACTGGGTGGTGGCCAGGACCGAGATGGCGGCCAGCCAGGCCGGAACCTGTCCCGACGCCAGGAAATAATCCCGGGCGTCGCCGCTGTCCTGCCGGTTGACGGCATAGCCCACGCCGGCGATGGCCAGGAAATACAGGCCCACGACCGCCCAGTCCAGACCCGAGAAAGCGCCACTCATGCCACCCCCAACACCTTGCCCCCTCGACACGGGGGGGACCCTTCGATTTGCGGCCGCCGGCGGGCACCGCCAGACGGCGATGCCCGCCACGTTCCCCTTACTGGCCCCTTACTGGCGGAACGTCAGCGCGATGGAGAACACGCGACCCTCGACATTGTAGGTGTCGGGGAAGGTGTTGAACACGCCACCGGCGACGAAGGGTGGGTCCTTGTCCAGGATGTTCTGGATGCCACCGGACACCGATATGTCCTTGGTCAGCTTGTACGAGCCCGTCAGGTCGAAGTAGTTCTGCGCCGCGATGGTGCCGTTCTGCCCCGGGGCGCTGTTGCGCACCGAACCGATGCGCGTCCAGGCCAGGCGGACCATGGCGTCGTCGAACAGCCAGCTGACGCTGGCGTTGTGGCGGTAGTCCGGCTGCACCAGCGTCGTGCCGTCGCTGGAGCAGGTGGCGCCGTAGGTGCCGGCGCATTCCAGGGTGGCCACGGCGGCGTTGGGCTGGAACAGGTAGGTCGAGACGATGTTGGCCTGGTAGGCGAACTGGAGGCCCGCGCCGGGCAGCCATTCCGGCTCCACGAAATAGGTCATGCCGATGTCGAAACCCTTCTGGTCCAGCAGGCCCAGGTTCTGGTTGTTGACGTAGGCGTTCGCCAGGTGGCCATTGGTCGGGTTGCGCGACACCAGCTTGCACAGCGGGTTGTTGGCCGTCGGGTTGGTGATGTAACAGCTGGTCAGGGCGTTGACCGGCTGGATCACGCCGATCGCCCCGGTCAGGTTCAGCTGGTAATAGTCGACCGTGACGTTCAGGTGGGGGATGAAGGTGGGGGTGATGACCGCCCCGATGGTCTTCGTCTGGCCGGTTTCCGGCTGAATATTGGCGTTGCCGCCGTAGTAGTACTGGCCCTCCAGGTAGGACGGCGCGAAGGAGTTGGTGGAGCCCACGGCCGGCGCGCCGAAGCGGGCGCACTGGGCGGCGTTGCCGGTGCCCAGCACGCAGGGATCGCCGGCATAGCGCGGGGCCAGGCGGGCCACCGTCACCAGGTTGTTGAACGGCAGGGACGAGGTGGCGGCGGCGTATTCGCTGAAGTTCGGCGTGCGGATGACGCGCTGCATGGTGCCGCGGAAGCGGATGTTGTCATCCACCGTCCAGGTGAATTCGCCCTTGGGCGTGCCGTCGGCCCCCCACAGCGAGTATTCTGAGTAGCGGTAGGCGCCGCCGATGTCGAAGCCCTTGATCAGCGGCAGGTCCTTCAGGACCGGGACCAGCAACTCGCCGTAGATTTCCTTCACGTCGAAGCTGCCGCTGTAGGCGGCCTGCACGCCCTGGCGGAAGGTGTTGCCCGTCAGCAGGGCGGAATCCTGGGTATAATTGCCGGTCTCGTTACGGTACTCATAGCCCAGCGAGAAGCCCACCGGGCCCGCCGGCAGGGAGAACAGGTCGGCCGAGGTGCCGCTCAGCACGCCAGAGCCGATCAGCTGGTCGCGGGTGCGGTGGAAGGCGTCAAAGGTCAGGCCCAGCTGCTTCACGCTGGACTGGTTGGGCCCGAAGAAATCGATGGTGTTGGCCAGCGAGGCGACGTTGTTCACGCCGGCGGCGCTGGTGACCAGGCCGTCGCCGGTGATGGGCGAGTCCTCGGTGGAACGGCCGTACTGCACATAGGCGTCCCACTTGATGTTCTTGGTGATGTCGCCGCGCAGGCCGGTCTGGATCTGCTCCGTCTCGCGGTCGGTGTGGTAGGTGATGAGGCCCAGTTCCGCCAGCGAGCGGGTGATGCGCATCTGCGCCGTGCCGTTGACGAAAGTCAGCTGGTTGGCGATCTGTGGCGTCAGGAAGGGATTGTTCTGGCTGATGGAAACGACCTGGTCGATGGACGGCGGATTGGGGCCGGGCGTGCCCGACTCCTCCGTCTTCGCGCGGGTGTACATGGCGCGGCCATAGAGTTCGACGTTGTCGAACAGGTCGTAGTGGTAAAGTGCTGTGGCGTTGTAGCGGTTCAGCGGCTCGATCAGCGGGTATTCGCTGCTGATGTTCGAGGTGGCCGACGGGCTGGTGGTGAACTGGCCGCCGCTGTCGAAGCCGAATTTGCGCCCGCTGGCCACGTCGGTGAAGACGCCGCCCACGTTGGGGATGGTGCTGGCGGGGGTCAGCGCCCATTTGCGCGACCCCGAATCCACCTCATCCCGCTTGGTGTAGTTCAGGGCGACGACGACGTGGCCGCGGCCATTGTTGATATTGCCGCCGAAGGTCAGGTCCGCGCCGTATTCGGAACCGCCATGCTGGGCGCTGCGGTCGGTGACCGTGCCCTCGATGCCCTCGAAATCACGGTCCAGGATGAAGTTCACCACGCCGGCCACGGCATCGGCGCCGTAGACCGCCGCAGCACCGCCCGTCAGCACGTCCACCCGCTTGATCAGTGCCACCGGGATGCTGCCGACGTCGACGGAGTTGCGGAAGCTGAAGGGGGTCGCGCGGGTGCCGTCGATCAGCACCAGCGACCGGCTCTGCCCGAAGTTGCGCAGGTCGAAGACCTGGGCGCCGAAGGCGTCGCTGCCCTGGGAGGAGGCGCGCACACCGCCCGCCAGCTGCGGCAGCTTGGTCGAGAAATCCTGCACGGTCAGCGCCTGCTGCAGGCGGATGTCCTCGGACGAGGTCGATGCCACCGGGCTGGCCGCCGTCAGGCTGGGCCGGGGAATGCGCGTGCCCGTCACCACGATTTCTTCCAGGCCGGAATCCGCCGGCTCGGCACCGGCCGTGGCGGCGGATTGCGCGTAGGCGTTGCCGGCCAGCGCCGGCAGGAAAAGCAACGGTGCCGCCAGCGCGGCACGCCAATGTTTGTTCCGCATGCTCCAAGCCCCCCCTGTTTTTTTGATCGCGGACATACCACTTTGCGGTACGCCTCAGACCAATTAATACCAATCGAAGCCAGGTAGCGTCAAGCGCCTCGTTGCAGTTTTCCTACCATACCAGCAGGAAATAGCAGGATTCTCGACAGTTTCGTGCCCGGGAGAAGGAGGTACCACCGGTGGATGGACTCTAGTGGTCTATACCACTGCCAGCGACCGGCCGCCGGTCAGCCCAGCATGTCCCGCGCGGCCAGCAGCGCGTCGGCCAGGCGGTCGACCTCGGCCGTCGTGTTGTACAGCGCGAAGGAGGCGCGGCAGGTGGCGGTGACGCCGAAGCGGGCCAGCAGCGGCTGGGCGCAATGGGTGCCGGCGCGCACGGCGACGCCGAAGCCGTCGAGGATGGTGGCCACGTCCAGGGGATGGGCGCCAGCCAGGGTGAAGGCCAGGATGGGCCCCTTACCCGCCGCCGTGCCGATCAGGCGCAGCGAAGGAATGGCGGCCAGGCGCCGCTGCGCGTGGGCCAGCAGGCCCGCCTCGTGCGCGGCGATGGCGGCGGGGCCCACGCCGCGCAGATAGTCCAGCGCCGCCGCCAGGCCGATGGCCTCGACGATGGGCGGCGTTCCAGCCTCGAACCGGTGGGGCGGGTCGGCGTAGGTGACGGTGTCGCGCGTCACCTGGCGCACCATCTCCCCCCGCCCAGCACGGGCGGCAACCGCCGCAGCCACGCCGCCTTGCCATAGAGGGCGCCGATGCCGGTGGGACCATAAAGCTTGTGCCCCGTCAGGACGTAGAAATCGACATCCAGGTCGCGCACGTCCACGCCCAGGTGGACGGCCCCCTGTGTGCCATCGGCCAGCACGGGGACGCCCCGGGCGTGGGCTAGGCGCACGATGTCGCGCAGCGGCGTCACCGTGCCCAGGACGTTGGACATGTGGGTGATGGCCACCAGCCGCGTCCGGGGTGTCAGCGCCCGCTCCACCGCGTCCAGCGACAGGCCGCCATCCTCGCCCACATCCACCCATTTCAGCACGACGCCATGACGCTCACGCAGGAAATGCCAGGGGATGATGTTGGCGTGATGCTCCATGACCGAGAGCACGATCTCATCCCCCGGCCGGATGACGGCCTCGCCAAAGGCGCGGGCCACCAGGTTGATGGCCTCCGTCGCCGACTTGGTGAAGACGATCTCCTCCACGCTTTCCGCGTTCAGGAAGGCGCGCACGCTGTCCCGCGCCCGCTCGAACCCGTCCGTCGCCCGGTTGGCCAGGGTGTGGGACCCGCGATGGACATTGGCGTATTCGGCGTAGATGGCCTGGGTCATGCGGTCCACCACCGCGCGCGGCTTCTGCGCCGAGGCGGCGTTGTCCAGATAGACCAGCGGCCCGCCGTCGACCCGCAAGGCCAGGATGGGGAAGTCGGCGCGCAAGCGGTCGACGTCATACGGGGTCGCCACTGTACCATCCATCACCCGTCTCCCCTCCCCGGCCCACACCGCCGCTTAGATGGTGCCCTGGTCGCGCAGCCGTTCGACCTCCGCCTCATCCGCGCCCAGCCATTCCTGCAGGATATCCCCGCTGTGCTCCCCGATTGCCGGGGCGCCGCGGCGCACGCTGGTCGGTGTGTCCCACAGCCGCACCGCCGGCGCCTGGAAGGGGACGGAGCCCAGGATGGGATGGGGCACGTCGATGATCTGTTTACGTTCCAGCACCTGGGGATTGGCGACGACATCGGCGATGGTCGCCACCCGCTCGCACGGCACCTCGGCCGCATGCAGGCGGGCCAGGATGGTTTCGCCATCCTGGGTCAGGGCCCATTCGTTGATGATGCTTTCCAGCAAACCGACATTGGCGTTGCGCGCCACGAAGGTGGCGAAGCGCGGGTCCTGGACCAAACCCGGCATGTCCATGGCGGTGGCGAAGCGGGGGAAATGGGCGTCGTTCCCGGCCACGACGTAGATCCAGACACCGTCGCGGCTGCGGAAGCAGTGGGAGGGCGAGAGATAACGGTCGCGATTGCCCAGGCGCGGCGGCTCCGCCCCGTTCAGCAGATATTCCGGGATGGCCGTGGTCATCAGCGCCAGGCCGCTGTCCATCAGCGTGGCCTCCACCACCTGGCCGCGCCCCGTCTTCTCCCGCGCCCGCAGGGCGGCCAACGCGCCGATGGTGGCATAAAGGGCGGTGGTGTAGTCGCAGACGAAGACGCCCGACATGGTGGGCGGCCCGTCGTGGGCACCGGTCATGCTCATGATGCCGCTGATGGCCTGGGCGGCGCCGTCGAAACAGGGGTGCTGGGCCAGCGGCCCCTTCTGGCCGAAGCCGGTGACGCGCACCAGGACCAGGCCAGGGTTGGCCGCGCTCAGCACGTCCCAGCCCAGGCCCATGCCCTCCAGCGTGCCGGGTCGGAAATTCTCGATCAGAATGTCGGCCTTGGCCGCCAGGCGGCGGATGAGGGCCTGGCCCTCGGGGTCGCGGAAATCGACGGCGAAGCCGCGCTTGTTACGGTTGGCGGACAGGAAGAACAAGGTGTCCCCAGCCACGGCCTCACCCACGCGGCGGCCATCCTCGCCACCGTCGATGCGTTCCACCTTCACCACGTCGGCGCCCAGGTCGCCCATCAACTGGCCACAAAACGGGCCGGCGATGTATCGCGTCATGTCAAGAACACGAATACCGTCAAGTGATCCCAGCATAGTCCCCTCACCTTTTTCTATATAACGACCAGACGCGATAGGTTATTGAAATCATCACGCCGATGGTAAATAGTATCCGAAACAGGAGGCAGCCATGCGCATCGCATATTTTTCCTGGCTTCGTGCCAAGACAGGCACCGCATCGGAGCAGATAGACTTGCCGCAGAACTGTGAAACGGTGAACGACCTGATCGATTACCTGTCGTCGCGGCATCCGGCCCTGGCCGAAATCGCGACCGCGCAGGGCAGCCTGCGCTACACCGTCAACCGCCGCTATGTTGAGAAATCGCACCCGCTGACGGCGACGGACGAGGTGGTCCTGTTCCCGCCGGTCACCGGCGGCTGAGCCACCTGCACATCCTGGGGCGCCCCGCAGCAGGGACAATTCTCCCGCCGGGGCAGCTCCACCTTGGTCACCTCGCAGCTCCAGGCGTCGTACATCGCCAGCGTGCCGGACAGGCTGGGCGCCACGCCCAGAATCTCCTTGATCACCTCGATGGCCTGCAGGGCACCCATGACGCCCACCGCCGGGCCCAGCACGCCGATCTCCGAACAGCTGGGCGCCATCTCCGGCACCTCGGGATAGAGGCAGCGGAAGCAGGGGTGCGGTCCCCCCAGGTGGGATTTGAAGGTGGTCAGGATGCCGTCGGCCAGCTGCACGGCGGCGCTGACCAGGACGACGCCGGCCCGACGGCAGGCGGCGTGCACCGCGTCGCGGGTGGCGAAGTTGTCGCTGCCGTCGGCCACGATGTCATACCCGGCCACCAGGTCGTCCGCGTTCTCCGCGTTCACCGGCACCGCGTGCTCCACCAACCGCACATGCGGGTTGATGCGGGCCAGCGTCAGGGCGGCGCTCTGCACCTTGGGCATGTCCAGCCGGTCGACACCGTGCAAGATCTGGCGGTGCAGGTTGGACGGCTCGACACAATCGAAATCGGCGAAGCCCAGCGTGCCCACCCCCGCCCCCGCCAGGTACATCAGCAGGGGCGAGCCCAGGCCGCCGGCACCGATGACCAGCACGCGCGCGGCCTTCAGCCGGGCTTGGCCGGCGGGGCCGATCTCCGGCAGAACCACCTGGCGCCGGTAGAAACCGGCCTCATCGGGAACGGTCGACATCACCCAGGCCTCCTGTTCCGGTTTTCTTCGTCACTCAGGCCGCGGCGGCCTCACGGATGCGCTTCACGATCAGGTGCACGCCGTTGGCCCGGCTGGGCGCCAGGTTGCGGCCCACGGCCAGCCGGTCCAGCACCGCCGGGCTGTGGGCCAGGATCGCGGCCGGCGGCCGCCCGTCGTACAGCCGCAGCACCAGGGCCAGCAGGCCCCGCATGATCAGGGCGTCGGAATCCGCCCGGATGCGCAGGGCCGCCGGCGTCCGCTCGATGACCAGCCACAGCTGCGATTGGCAGCCGGTCACCTGATCCTGGTCCCGCCGCTGGTCCGGCGGGATGCCGTCCAGGGCGCGGCCCAGGTCCATCAGGTGCTTCAGGCGGGCGGACCAATCGTCCAGCCCGGCGAACTCCGCCTCCAGCGCCGTGGCGACGGCGTCGATGTCCGCAACGGCGGAGACGGTGGGTTCGGCCAGGTCGGTCATGGGTCCGCCCCGTCACCCGCGCTTGTGCCGCGCCACGATGCCGCCCGTCATGGGGGCCTTCACGCCCGTGGTCTTGGGGAAGCTGATGGGCAGGCCGGCCAGCACCCGGGCGGCGAGATAGGCGAAGCATTCCGCCTCCACCGCGTCGCCGCGCCAGTCCACCGCCTCGGCCGGCACGGCCTCGACCTTGGCGCGCTCGCCCAGGGCGGCCATGATGGCCGGGTTCTTGCGCCCGCCGCCACAGACGATCAGCTTGGTCGGGCGGGTGGGCAACAGGTCCAGCGAGCGGCCCACCGTGCCCGCCGTGAAGGCGGTCAGGGTGGCGGCGCCATCCTCCAGCGACAGGCCGTCGGCCATGTCGGCGGTGAAGTCGTAGCGGTCCAGCGACTTCGGATATTCCGCCGACAGATAGGGGTGATCCAGCAAGCGGGCCAGCCGCGCCTCATCCACCCGGCCGCGCCGGGCGATGGCGCCATCCACATCCATCTCACCCGCCCCGTGGCGCATGATCCAGTCATTGATGGGGCCGTTGGCCGGGCCGGTGTCGAAGGCCTCGAAATGGTCCTTGCCGTCCCACCAGGTGACGTTGCCCACGCCGCCCAGGTTCAGGGCCGCGACCTCGGGCCCGGCGTGGACACGCTTCAGCAGCGCGGCGTGATAGCTGGCGGACAGGGGCGCGCCGTGGCCGCCCGCGCGCATGTCGGCGGTGCGGAAGTCATAAACGACGTCGATGCCCAGGATGTCGGCCATCAGCTGACCGTCGCCCAGCTGGCGGGTGTCACCGAAGCGGCCGGGAACCGGCGCGCGGTGCAGCACCGTCTGGCCATGGAAGCCGACGGCCGCGACCTCGTCCGGCCGCATCCCGTTCTCAGCCAGGAACTGGGCCACCGCCTCGGCCTGGGCGCGGGACAGGGCCCGTTCCGCCTCAGCGAAAATCGGTGGCTCCGCACCCTCGAAACGCCAGATGAGCGCCTGGGCCACGGCCTCCCCCAAGAGGCCGCGCAGGTCCGTGGGGTAGGGCGCCAATTTCCACGGGCCAAAGTCGAACACATGGACGCCATCCGTGCGGATGCACGCGATATCGATCATCCCGTCCAGCACCGTGCCCGTCATCAGGCCGATGGCCCACATCGGTTGCATTCATCAATCTCCCTGATTTCCCCAAAGGTTCTTCACTGTATCACGCCCGCGCGTCATCCCGGCGTCAGGCGTATTGGCGGGCGGCCTCGCGCCCGTCCGCACGCCGCAACGCGGCGGTGTGCTTGGCGTGGATCTCACCCTCCGGCTTGCGGCAGCCGGCACAGAGCAGGATGGATTGCCGTCCGTCCTCCGCCATGCGGCGGCGGAAGTCGACGGCGCGACCCACCACGGTTTCCGCCGTCTCCGTCATCAGGTTGCCGACGACGCCCTGGGCGCCATGGCTGATCACGCAAATCGACGTCTCGCCATCCGGGGCCATGCACAGGGTGTGGCCGGCCCAGAAGCAGGCGCCCGTGGGCACGGGCAAGGACGGGTTGATGTCCTGCGACATGCGCCGGTGCAGCGCCTCGTCACTTTCCAGGTCGTCCAGCTCCCGGATCTTGTGGTGGGCGCCGCCCGGCAGCAGGGGCGTGACTTTCACATGGTTGTCCACCCGCGCCACCAGCTCCAGAAACTCCGGATCATAGTCCTCAAGCGGTTCGTTGAGGTCGATCTGGTACACCCCCACGCGGACATGGCCATGGTCCCGGCCCCGCGCGTCCAACAGGGTGCGCAGGCCGCGCAGGGTCTTCTGGAATGTGCCCTCACCCCGGTTCAAATCATGGCTGGCCTGGTTGCCGCCATCGATGGACACGTAAATGGTGTGGGAATACGGCACCGCCAGAATTTCCTTAACCCGTTTGGGTGTGAGCAGCGTACCATTGGTATGCCATTGGAGTGGGGAGTGGGGCAAAAGCCGCCGGGTCAGCGCCAACAATTCAGCGAAATGGGGATTCATCAAGGGTTCACCACGCCAATTCAGGTGTATTCCCCTGACCTCCATCGTCGATGATGTGGCCAGTTTTATCAGTACTTGTTCAAGATCATCAGGTTCCAGATCCAATTTTCCATGGCTCTGCTTGGTATAGCAAAGACGACATGACAAATTGCACCGGGTTGTCGGATCCAACCATAGCCATATTGGATGTATTTGGTCAGACTGGTCATGCAGTGGTTTAAACAACGTACACCTCCGACCGTTTTATTGTCATACAGGGGCAGCCCGTTGAGCCCCAGGCGGGAAGGATGTCGTGCTCAGATGTGTACCAGATTAATACCATAAAGACATCACTAAATTCACACGGTATGGGTGGAAAAAATTTAGGGCGACGAACAGACTGGTTCGGATCGCGGAAAACGGGCGGCCTGGGGCGCAAGGCCAGGCCGCCCAGGCCGCTGTGGGCAGGGAGGACGGACGGTTGCTGGAGGTTTGCGCGTTGATTTCGGATGCCGGCGGCACCGCGCCCAATGAGGATGCGGCCGGGCACCAGGGGGATTGGGCTTGGGTCATCGATGGGGCCACGGGTGTCAGCGGCGCCACCATCGAGGGCTTGAGCGATGCCGCCTGGTTCGCCCGCGCGGTGGATCGGGCCCTACGCGGCGCCATTCCGGATAGCGGACAATCGCCCACCGACGCCGTGCTGCACCGGGTAGTGGAGGAATGCGCCCAGGCCTTCACCCAAGCGACGCGCGACGCCCCGCGGGCCTGGCATGAGCGGCCGTCCGCCGCCTTCGCCCTGCTGCGGCGGCTGGGGGACCGGCTGGAGATGACCACCCTGGGCGATTGCCAAATCGTCCACCGCGCCGAGGACGGCCAGGCCCGACTGTTCGGCACGTCCGGCATCCCCGTCTTCGAGGAACGTACCCTGAGGGCCGCGCGGCAGGCTTTGCAGGCTGCGCCCGACCTGACACCGGCGGGCCTGTGGGACCGGGTGGTGGACCAGGTACGGACCAATCGCCGATCGATGAACATCGATGGCGGCTATTGGGTGCTGAGCACGGACACGGCGGCGCTGGCCCACGTCGACCGCGCGACGATCCCCGTGGACGGGGGGCCGGTGGCGCTATGCAGCGACGGCTTCCTGCGCCTGATCGACCTGTTCGGCCGCTGGACGCCGGGCGGCTTCCTGGCGCTGGATGACCAAGCCAAGGCGGAAACCGCCCTGCGCGAGTTGCGGCGCATCGAGGCGGCGGACGACCCGCATCACGGTCATCTGCGGCTGAAGCGGTCGGACGACGCCAGCTTCCTGCTGGTACGCCCGGTTTAACGCCTTCCCGCCAGCGCCAGGGCACCGCTCACGGCATCGCCCAGGGTGGGCGACAGCCGGCGGCGCACATCGGGGGCCAGCCAGGCCTCCATGGCGCTAGCCAGTCCGCCGATCAGGCTGACCCGGGGCGCCCCTTCCGCCAGCAACGCCCGCACCAGGCCGTTCACATGCTCCGCCGCGTCCTGCACCACATGGCGGGCCACGGCGTCGCCTTGGTCGGCCTGACGCAACACCAGGGGCGCGAAGGTGGCGTAGTCGGTGGCCGTCGACCGGTCCATCCACAGCACCACCTCGGCCGGGTCATCCTGGAAGCGGGCCATCAATTCCCGCGTCAGGACGCTGCCGCCCTCGCGCCCGTCATGGGCGCGCAGGCTGTGCTGCAGGGCCCGCAGGCCAAGATAGGCGCCGCTGCCCTCGTCAGAGATGGGGAAGCCGTAGCCGCCGAACTTCATGTCCCGTCCCTCGACACGGCCGATGGCGCAGGAGCCGGTGCCGACGATGACGATGCCGCCATCCCGGCCCCCGTGCGCGCCCAGGCAGGCGATCATGGCGTCGCTGGTGAAGGCGATGCCGGCATAGGGGTGGCGCATGGCCTCCAGCGCCGCGCGGGCGCCCTTGCGGCCGATGCCGGCCACGCCCACCCCGACGCGGATTTGGCCCACCCGCGCCGCGTCCAGCCCAGCCTCCGCGATCGCGTGGCGGGCCGCCGTCTCGATGGCCTGCCACGACGCCTCGATGCCGAAGCGGGTGGCGGCGGGGCCGGCGATGCCCTGTCCCAGGACGGTGCCGGCCGCATCCTCCAGCCGCGCGCGGCAGCCGGTGCCGCCACCGTCCACGCCCAAGTACAGCGCGTCGTCCATCAGCCGGGCACCCGCTCGATGTCGGCGCCGCAGCGCACCAGCTTGCGCGCCAAATCCTCATAGCCCCGGTCCAGGTGATAGACGCGGTTCACCACCGTCTCCCCCTCCGCCACCAGCCCCGCCAGGATGAGACAGACGGAGGCGCGCAGATCCGTCGCCATGACGGGGGCGCCGCGCAGCCGTTCCACCCCGCGCACCAGCACGGCGGTGCCGCGCAGGGTGAGGTCGGCGCCCAGGCGCGCCAGTTCCGGCACGTGCATGAAGCGGTTCTCGAAGATGGTCTCACGGATCATGGCCGCCCCCTCGGCCACCGACATCAGGGCCATGAACTGCGCCTGCAGGTCGGTGGGGAAGCCGGGATAGGGCTCGGTCGAGACATCGGTGGCGCGCAGATGCCCCGCCCGTTCCACCATCAGGCCCCGGTCGGTGGGATAGACGCTTACCCCCGCCCGCTCCAGGATCTGGCATTGCACCGCCAGGTGTTCCAGCCGGGCGCCGATCAGTTCCAGCCGGCCGCCGGTGATGGCGGCGGCCACGGCATAGGTGCCGGCCTCGATGCGGTCGGGAATCAGCGTGTGCGACGCCGGGCGGAAGCTGGACGGCCCCTGCACCAGCAGGCGCTGCGTGCCGGCACCCTCGACATGGGCGCCCATGGCCACCAGGCAGGCGGCCAGGTCCGCCACCTCCGGCTCGCGCGCGGCGTTCAGGATTTCCGTTTCCCCCCGCGCCGTCACGGCGGCCATCAGCGCCGTCTCCGTCGCCCCCACGGAGGGCAGCGCCAGGACGATGCGGGCGCCGGTCAGGCCGCCGTGGGGCGCCCGGGCGGTGACGTAGCCGCCCTCCACCTCCACCTCGGCGCCCAGGGCGGTCAGCGCCTTGAGGTGCAGGTCGATGGGCCGGGCGCCGATGGCGCAGCCGCCGGGCAATGAGACGCGGGCGCGGCCGAAGCGCCCCAGCAGGGGCCCCAGCACCAGGGCCGTCGCCCGGGCGCGGCGCACCGTGTCGTAGTGCGCCTCGGCGTTCACGGCGGCGGCCGCGTCCAGCGTCACCTGGTGCGCCTGCCCGCGCGTCACCTGGACGCCATAGCCGCGCGCCAGCGCCAGCATGGTTTCCACATCGGTGATGGCCGGCAGGTTGGCCAGCGTCACCGGCCGGTCGCTCAGCAGGCTGGCGGCGACCAGGGGCAGCGCCGCGTTCTTGGCGCCGGCGATGTCCACCGTGCCGGCCAGCCGCCGGCCGCCGCGGATGATCAAGCGATCCATGAGGTTTTCCGCATTCTAGCCTTGTACCGATCCGGCACCGCGCCTGCTCCGTTCATCATGCCAGTTCGCCAAGTGGTGACAAACTGGTTTTATACTGTTAGCCTCGGCACCGATCCCAGTCGACCGAGCAGAAGTCCAGCCGCGATGCCTGCTACACCGATCCATCCAAGCTTGACCCAAGATCAGGCCCCCGATCAAGCCGGCCCGGCCCATGCCGTGGATGCCCATTCCGCCGGCGCCACCTGCGAAATCTTCGTCAACCGCCGCCGCTTCGCCATCAGCAACCAGATGGTGACCGCCGCCGACATCGCCGCCCTGATGGGCGTGCCGGCGGACAACGCGGTGGTTGAACGCGGCGACCCCTCCGGCGACTGGGTGGCCCTGCCCCTGGCCGAAACCCTGGACATCCATCCGGGCGACACTTTCCTGGTCACCCGCCAGTTCGTGATGGGTGGACATGGCTGAGCCCCATGAACCAGGCACCCGCACCGCCCCCAACGGAGAACCGTACCGGGCCGCGCCCATCGGCCTGCTGCGCCTCGCCTCGCCGGAGAAGGAGGCGCTGTTCGCCACCGCCTTCGCCGGCCAGCCGGACCGGGAGGGCGGCTGCTTCGCCCGCTTCGGCTGGCGGCTGACGGGCAGCCACCTGGCGGTCACGCTGGCGGCCATCGACACGCCGCAGCCGGGCGACATCGAGGGCGGCGGGGCGGAGATCACGGTCACGGCCAACGCCTTGCGCCGTGCCGCGCTGGCGGCGGAAGGTCATCCGCTGGCCGTCGGCTTCATCCACGCCCACCCCGCCGGCGTGGCGCCCAAGCCCAGCGCGGCGGATGACGAGATGGACCGGTACATGGCCGGCTATTTCGCCGACCTGGTCCCCGGCCGCCCTTTCGTCAGCCTGATCGTTTCCAAGGTCGGGGGCGATGCCGCCGTCCACGGCCGAATCTTCCACGGCGGCGCCTGGCATGACATTGGCCGCGTGGCGGCGGAGCGGGACCCCACCGTGGTCGCCTGGCCGCACGGCGAACCGCCACCGGAGCCCCCCATCCCGCCAGAGCGGGTGGCCCGTCTGACCAGCGCCTTTGGACGCGAGGCGTACCAGCGACTGCAACGGTCCACCGTCGCGCTCATCGGCGCGGGCGGCACGGGTTCCGCCGCCATTCCCATCCTGGCGCGGGCCGGCGTGGGCCGCCTGATCATCATCGACAGCGACCACGCCTCGGAATCCAATCTGGAACGCCTGCATGGCAGCACGCCGGCCGACGTGGCCAACCGCGTGCCCAAGGTCACCATCGCCAAGCGGTCGGTGGCGGAATACGCCCCCGGCACGGTGGTGGAAGCCATCAACGGCCGCCTGCCGCAGCCCGACGTGTTGGACGCCGTGTTGCAGGCCGACGTGCTGATGGGCTGCACCGACCAGCATTCCAGCCGCATGGCGGTGGCCGACATCGCCACCCGCTATCTGATCCCGGCGGTGGATTGCGGCGGCCTGATCGAGGGGCGCGACGGCATCGTCACCGGCCAGCTGGTGCAGATCGTCCGCTTCCTGGCGGCCGATCCCTGTCCCCGCTGCCGCGGCATGATCTCCGCCACCCGGGTGATGCAGGAGATGCTGCCGGTGGCCGATCGCCTGGCCCCGGCCGACCAGGCGGCCATGGCGGCGGCGCGCGGTGAACGGCCGGACCCCATCCTGACGGCCGTGCCGCAGATCGATACCGTGGGCTACATCACCACCACGGCCGGCACGCTGGCGGCGGGCTTCGTCATCGGCTGGCTGACCGGCCGGTTCTCCCCACCTTCGAGCGGCTGCAGCTGGACCTGGTATCGGACTGCCTGGGCGCCGTGGACCGGCCGCAGCGGCCCCGGCCGGGATGCAGCTGCACCACCACGCGGGGCCATGCCGACCAGGCGGCCGGCGCGGCCCCATTCCAGCCGCCCACCCACTGGCCTGCCCCAGTCAGGCTCTAAAACGGTCAGGCTCTGAAATGGTTCGGCTCTAAAATCCCAGGCCTGCCGCCGGGCGGTGGCAGGAACAGCCGATGAAGTGGCCCGACAGCGCCTCCAGCGAGCGCAGCTGCGCGCCGTTGGCCACATGGTCCTCCCCCGCCGCCGGCTCCACCTCCAGCACCAGATCACCATCGGTCCCAAAGCGCGCCGGCAGCTTGGCGAAAGGCAGATTGCCGGTGCCCAGCTCCAGCCCCTCGGAGGAGAGGGCGCGCACCAGGGTGGCCGCGTCCAGGCCTGGATCGGCACAGGCGCGCTCATCCAGGCGGATGGCGTCGGAGACGTGCAGGTAGCTCATCCGCTCATCCACGAAATCGAAGGGGTCCAGCCACGCCGCCCGGTCCAGGTCATCGGCCGTGATCCAGCCGAAGCGGGCGTCGCCATCGGTCAGGCGCGGCTGGGCGCGGCGGCGGTTGAACAGGTTGGCCGACAGGGTGGCGTGCGCGACGTCGATGAAGGGCTCCACCCCTGTCAGCCCGTGCCGGGCCAGCGCCTCGCGGAAGCGCTCGATCTCCCACGGGAAGAAATGATCCAGCGGCCCGGTCATGTAGTTGCGACCGTCGCGGGGCAGCAGGGAATAGTGGCCGACATTCTCCACCAGCAGCCGCAGGCCGCCCGCCAGGCGCGCCAGGTCGCGCACCGCCTCCTCAAAGCCTTGGGCGGCCTCAGCGCGGTCGCGGGCGCGGGGCGGGGCCTGGCCGAAGACCATGTCGAAATAGCGGTGCAGGACGACCGCCTCGGCCCCGATCTCGGCGGCGAAGGCCAGGGTGTGCCGGCATTGGTCGGCATCGAAGCCGACGCGGGTGACCAGGGGCACCGACTGGGGCGGGATGTGGACGATCAGCCCGTCCACCGGAAACGCGTCCCGCAGCCGGGCGACGTTATGCCGGGCCAGGGCGAGACCGGCGGCGGAGGTCACGTCCCGCTCCCCAAAGGTGTGCAGCTCCAGCCGCACCGGCCGCCCCTGGGAGACGAGGTAGGCGGCGCGCGCGGCCAGCTGGCCGTAGTCGGCCACGGCCGCCTTCAGGACAAGGTTGGGCATGGGTCACCTCCCCGCCGGATCGCTGAAACCAGGGTGGCACGGCTGGCCAACCTGGACAAGCTGGTATTCATATGGTATGCAACCAGTGGTCCGGCGGCCTCCCTCGGGCGTGGTTGCCGGCCCTTCCGTTCAGGACAAGAATCACGGGGGACGGGCCCCATGCCGGAAACAGGGTTGGAACCAGTGTTGGACGTGCCGCCACCGGCGGCCGATGGCCGGTCGCCCGCCGACATCCTGGACCGCGCCCGCCAGCTGCTGCCCCTGGTCGACAGCCTGAAGGCGGAGGGCGAGCGAGAGCGCCGCGCCCCCACCGCCCTGATCGACGCCCTGAATCGGGCCGGCCTGTTCCGCCTGCTGCAGCCCCGGCGTTATGGCGGGGCGGAATGCCATCCCGCGACCTTCTTCGCCGTGCAGGCGGCCCTGTCCGCCGGGGACATGTCCATCGGCTGGCTGCAGGGCGTCATGGGCATGGTGGCCTTCCATCTGGCGCTGCTGCCGGCGCAGGCCCAGGACGATGTCTGGCGGCATGATCCGACGGCGCTGCTGGCCTCCAGCTACATGCCGGCGGGCAAGGCCACGCGCGTGCCGGGCGGCTTCCGCCTCAGCGGCCGCTGGGGCTTTTCCAGCGGCGCCGACCACGCCGACTGGTTCATGCTGGGCGCCATGGCGGCGTTGGAGGAAGGGGACACGCCGGAGCATGTCATCTTCCTGGTGCCGCGCGCCGACGTGCGCATCCACGACACCTGGGACACCATCGGCCTGCGCGGCACCGGCAGCCATGACGTGTCGGTGGAGGATGGCTTCGTCCCCGCCCACCGTCGCCATGGGGTGCAGGAACGTTTCCTGACGGGGGGACCGGGTCGGACCGTGAACCTGGCGCCGCTCTACCACATCCCCCTGCCCCAGATGCTGTTCCGGGCCATATCCACCCCGGCGCTGGGCGGCCTGCGCGGCATGCTGGACGCCTTCATCGAGCATAGCCGCCGGCGCGCCGGCCCCAATGGCGCCGGCCCCCTGGTGGATCCGGTGGCGCAGCTGGCCTGCGGCGAGACGGCGGCCGAGCTGGATGAGATGACCCGCACCCTGGAAGGCAATTTCGACCGTATGCTGGACCACGCCCGCCTGGGCCGGGACGCCCCCATCGCCGACCGCATGCTGTATCGCGTCCAGGCCACCTCGGTTGTGGAGCGGTGCGACCGGCTGGCCCGGCGCCTGTTCAAGGCCGCCGGGGCGTCCGCGCTGTCGGTCGCCAACCCGCTGGGGCGTGTCTGCGCCGACATCCAGGCCGCCCGCCAGCACGCGGCCAACCAATATGAGATCTACGGCCGGACCCTGGGGGCCCAGCTGTTCAAACTGGACGTAAAGGACACGTTGCTTTGAGCGGACAGCCGGACCAGAACATCACGCCCCCCTTGCCCTTCAGCCTGGGCTACGACGACCGGGACGAGGAGGAGGTGATGCGCCGCTGGCGCGCCATCCTGCGCTCCAACAAATGGAGCCATGCGGCCTATCTGGACGAATTCGAAGGCGCCTGGCAGACGTGGAACGAACTGCCGGCGGTGGCCTTCGACAATTGGGCCGGCGGTGCCATGGCCGTGCTGGACCATTTCAAGGTGCGCGGCGCCACGGTGCTGTGCCCGTCCAACACCTTCCTCGCCACGCCCCGCGCTGCCCAGTTGTCGGGGGCGGAGGTGGTGTTCTATGACTGCAACCGCCACGACCTGTGCGGATCCTTCGACGATTTCGTGGCCAAGGCGGAACGGCACCGGCCGGCCCTGGCCTTCATCGTCCATATCGGCGGCCACATCGCCTTCGACATCCATAGGATCGCCGCCTATTGCCAGGACAAGGGCATCATCCTGGTGGAGGATTGCGCCCATGCCGTGGGCGCCGATTGGAACGGGCGGAAGCCGGGCAGCTTCGGCGACGCCGGCATCTTCTCCCTCTACGCCACCAAGACAATCACCACCGGCGAGGGCGGCGTGGTGGTCAGCAAACATGAGGACGTATTGCGCCACGCCCGGTCCTATCGCGATTACGGCCGGGGCTCGGGCTACAAGGTGCGCAGCCTGAACCACCGCATGGATGAGTTCCGCGCCGCCTTCGCCACTGTGCAGATCCGCCGCATGCCGGAGATCGTGGCCTGGAAGCAGGCCTACGCCCGCGACGTGCTGGATCCGCTGTACCCCGACCGGGTGCGCCTGCCCGAAGGCATGAGCAGCGGCTTCTACAAGTATATCGTCTTCCAGAGCATCCCGACCTCGACCGGCAAGGTCTACGAACTGCCCTGCCATCGCCTCATGGGGGTGGAGGTCGACCTGCCCAATACCGAGTGGGTGGCCAAGAATCATTGGTGCGTGCCGCTGTACTACCCCCGCTCATCACCGGAGTAACGGGCTCCCAAGAATGGGGGACCTGGAAGCGGGGGTGCTGAACCGGGAAGGCGGTTCCCTCCCCCCGCCTTCCCGGTTCCCTTTCTCAGGTAACCCGGCGGATCCAGCCATCCACCAGCGGGGCCTGGCTGCCGCGCTGCATGCCGACCAGGCGCTCCCGCAGGCTGGCGGTGGTCGACCCGCCTTCGCCGTTGCCGATGACGAAGTCGCCTTCGGCCGTGCGCACGGTGCCGATGGGGGCCAGCACGGCGGCGGTGCCGCAGGCGAAGGCCTCGCGCACCCGGCCGGTGGCGGCGTCCTCCTTCCATTGCGCCAGGGAATACGGCTCTTCCACCACCGTGTGGCCCAGGCTGCGCGCCAGCTGGATGATGCTGTCGCGGGTGATGCCGGGCAGGATGGTGCCGCTGAGCGGCGGGGTCAGCAGACTGCCGTCATCGCGGACGAAGAAGACGTTCATGCCGCCCAGCTCCTCGATCCAGCGATGCTCCGCCGCGTCCAGGAACACCACCTGGTCGCAGCCGTGCTTGCTGGCCTCCAGCTGGGCGATCAGGCTGGCGGCGTAGTTGCCGCCGCACTTGGCCGCACCGGTGCCGCCGGGGGCGGCGCGGGTGTAGTTCTCCGGCGCCCAGATGGTGATGGCCTTGGCCCCGCCCTTGAAGTAGGCGCCCACCGGGCAGGCGATGACGCAGAAGATGTACTCCGACGCCGGCCGCACGCCCAGGAACGCCTCGTTGGCGAACATGAAGGGGCGGATGTACAGGCTGCCGCCCTCCCCGCCGGGGATCCAGGCCTGGTCGATGCGCACCAGCTGCTCCACCGCCTCCAGGAACAGCTCTTCCGAAATCAGGGGCATGGCCATGCGGCTGCCTGAGTCCCGGAAACGGCGGGCGTTGGCGTCGGGACGGAACAGCGTCACGCCGCCGTCGGCCGCCCGGTAGGCCTTCATGCCCTCGAAGATTTCCTGGGCGTAGTGCAGCACGGCCGCGGCCGGATCGAGCGAGAACGGTACCCGCGCCGTGACCTTGGCGTCGTGCCACCCTTGGCCCTCCGTCCAGCGGACGGTCACCATGTGGTCGGTGAATACCTTGCCGAAGCCGGGGTTTTCCAGGATGCGGGCCAGGGTGGCGGCATCGGTGGGGGTGGCGGTGCGCTCGATGGTGAAGGTCATGGTGGTTCCAAGGTCAAATGTGCCGGGATCAAATGTGAATGGCGTGGCCCAGGGCCTTCAGGGCGCTTTCGTGCACGCCCTCGCTTAACGTCGGGTGGGCGTGGATGATGCCGCCCACATCCTCCAGCACGGCGCCCATCTCCAGGAGCGTGGCGAACTCGCCGGCGAGTTCGGAGATGTGGCGGCCCACGGCCTGCAGGCCCAGGATGCGGTGGTCGGCCTTGCGCGCCACCACGCGGACGAAGCCGCCGTCGTCGCCAGCGTCCATGGACAGGGCGCGGCCGTTGGCGGCCCAAGGGAACTGCCCCACCACCGTCTCCACCCCCGCCGGCACGTCATCGGGGCTCAAGCCCGCGGTGACGATCTCCGGCTCGGTGAAGCAGACGGCCACGATTGATACGGGATCGAAACGGCGGCGCTTGCCGGCGATGATCTCCGCCACCATCTCGCCCTGGGCGGAGGCCTTGTGCGCCAGCATGGGTTCGCCCACCACGTCGCCGATGGCGTAGACGCCCGTCGTCGGCGTGGCGCAGTGGTCGTCCACGGCGATGAAGCGGCCATTCATGGCCAGGCCCATGGCCTCACGCCCCCAACCCTCGGTATTGGGCCGGCGCCCGACCGTGACCAGGATATGGTCGGCCGGCAGCACCTGGCGCTCCCCATCCTTGGTCTCGATGGCCAGGCCCTCCCCTTCTTCGCCGAGCGCCTTGGCGCCCAGGTGCAGGGTGACGCCGTGCTTTTCCAGCCAGCGGCGCACCGGCTGGGTCAACTGGGCGTCGTACAGCGGCAGGATGCGGTCCTGCGCCTCCACCACCGTGACCTGGGCGCCTAGTTTGGCGTAGGCGATACCCAGTTCCAGGCCGATATAGCCGGCGCCCACCACCACCAGCCGCTTCGGCACCGCCGTCAGCGACAGGGCGCCGGTGGAGGAGATGACCTTGCCGCCAAAGGGCAGGTTGGGCAGTTCCACCGGCAGGGAGCCGGTCGCCAGGATCACGTTCTCCGCCACGACGGTGACGGGGCCGTCGGCGGTTTCCACGGTGCAGCGCTTGGCCTCGCTGAACACCGCCTTGCCGGAGAGCGTGCGCACCTTGGCCCGCTTCAGCAAGGCGGTGACACCGCCGTTCAGCCGGTCGACCACGCCCTCCTTCCAGGCGATGGTCTCGGCGAAGTTCAGCTTCGGCTTGGCGCCCAGATGGATGCCGAAGCGGCCGGATGAGGCCGCCGCCAGGGTCATTTCCTCATAGAGGCTGGCGGCGTGGATCAGCGCCTTGGACGGGATGCAGCCGCGGATGAGGCAGGTGCCGCCCAGCCGGTCGGCATCCACCAGCACGGTGTCCAGCCCCAGCTGGCCGGCGCGGATGGCGGCGACGTAGCCGCCCGGGCCCCCGCCGACCACGAGAACAGATGTCTTGATGGTTTCGGCCATGACGTCAGTCCATGAAGATGAGGGCGGGGTGTTCCAGCAGGCGCTTCAGCCGCTGGATGAAACGGGCGGCGTCATAGCCGTCGACGATGCGGTGATCGAAGGAGGATGACAGGTTCATCATCTTGCGCACGGTGACGAAGGACCCGTTGACCACCGGCCGCTCCACCAGCTTGTTGGGGCCAATGATGGCCACCTCGGGGTGGTTGATCACCGGGGTGGCGGCGATGCCGCCCAAAGGGCCCAGGCTGGTCAGCGTGATGGTGGAGCCGCTCAGCTCATCCCGCGCCGCGCTGCCGTCGCGGGCGGCCTTGGACACCCGTGCCAGTTCGGCGGCGCAGTCCCACAGGTCGCGCGTCTCGGCATGGCGCACCACCGGGACGATCAGGCCGTTGGGCGTTTGCGTGGCGATGCCGATGTGCACACCGTCATAGGTGTGCAGCACCCCGGCATCATCGTCGTAGCGGCTGTTGATGTGCGGGAACTCCGGCAGGATGCGCACCACTGCC
This sequence comes from Nitrospirillum guaranorum, assembly GCF_034653275.1. Taxonomy (NCBI): domain Bacteria; kingdom Pseudomonadati; phylum Pseudomonadota; class Alphaproteobacteria; order Rhodospirillales; family Azospirillaceae; genus Nitrospirillum; species Nitrospirillum guaranorum. Next base: position 1,558,642 of record NZ_JAYEES010000001.1, read on the forward strand.
CGCATGAAGAACGGCAACAGGGTCAGCTTGGGCTGGTCCGGTTGCTTGTTCTCGTTCAGGTCCTGGCGCAGGGCCTCCAGCTCCGTCAGGTCGCATTCCTCCACATAGGTGAAGTGGGGGATGCGGCGCTTGGCCTCCTGCATCTTCTCCGCGATCTTGCGGCGCAGGCCGATGACCTTGGTCTCCTCCACGCCATCGCGGGCGGTGTAGCGCGCGTCGCCCGTGGGAACGGCCCCGCCGCCGGCGATGTAGGCGTCCAGGTCTTCCGGCGTGATGCGGCCGCCGGGGCCGGTGCCCGGCACGTACTGCAGCGGGATGCCTAGCTCATGCGCCCGCCGCCGGGTGGCCGGGGCGGCCAGGGGCGCATCCTCGGCCAGGCGGGTGGTGAAGGCCGCCGCCTTCGCTTTGGCCGGCTGGGGCTTGGCCTGCTCCACCGGTTTGGGCACGGGCTTAGCCTCAATCTTTGCCGGCTCCGGCTTCGGCTCGGGCTTAGGCGCTTCCGCCTTGGGCGCCGGGCGGACGGTGTCGGCGTTGCCCGCCCCCTCCACCTCCAGTTCCACCAGCACGCTGCCCACGGCCATCATCTGGCCGACCTCGCCATGGATGGCGGTGACCACGCCGTCCACGGGCGCGCTCATCTCCACCGTGGCCTTGTCGGTCATGACGTCGACCAGGTCCTGGTCCTCGCGCACGGCATCGCCCGGCCGCACCCGCCATTTGACGATCTCGGCCTCGACCACGCCTTCGCCCACGTCGGGCAGGCGGAACAGGTAGGTGCCCATGGCTTAATCCTCCATGACGCGCTTCAGGGCCGCGGCAAGGCGCGCAGGCCCCGGGAAATAGTCCCACTCGAAGGCATGCGGGTAGGGCGTGTCCCAGCCCGCCACGCGCGCGACGGGGCTTTTCAGGTGATAGAAGCAGCGCTCCTGCACCAGGGACGAGAGCTCGCCCCCGAAACCGCCGAAGCGCGAGGCCTCATGCAGGATGACGCAGCGGCCGGTCTTCCTGACCGAGGCGACAATGGTGTCGATGTCCAGCGGCACGATGCTGCGCAGGTCGATCAGCTCGGCGTCCACGCACGCTTCCTCGATGCCCGCCTTGGCCACGTGCACCATGGTACCATAGGCCAGCACCGTGGCCTCCCGCCCTTCCCTCACCACCGCCGCCTTGCCCAGCGGCACGGTGTAGTGCCCCTCCGGCACGTCCGAACCGGGGGACTCCGCCCAGGTCTTCAGCGCGCGGTCGTGGTGGCCGTCGAAGGGGCCGTTGTAGATGCGCTTGGGCTCCAGGAAGATGACGGGGTCGTCATCCTCGATGGACGCGATCAGCAGGCCCTTGGCGTCATAGGGGTTGGAGGGGATGACCGTCTTCAGGCCCGTGACATGGGCGAAGATGGCCTCCGGGCTCTGGCTGTGGGTCTGGCCGCCGAAGATGCCGCCACCGTAGGGGGAGCGCACGGTGATGGGCGCCCAGAATTCCCCGCCCGAGCGGTAGCGCAGGCGGGCGGCTTCCGACACCAGCTGGTCGAAGGCCGGCAGGATGTAATCGGCGAACTGGATTTCAGCCACCGGGCGCAGGCCATAGGCGCCCATGCCGATGGCGGTGGCGATGATGCCGCCCTCGGAAATGGGCGTGTCGAAGCAACGCTTCAGCCCATGCTTCTTCTGCAAGCCGTCGGTCACGCGGAAGACGCCGCCGAAATAGCCCACGTCCTCGCCGAACACCAGGACATCGGGGTCCTGGCTCATCTTCACATCCAGGGCGGAGTTCAACGCCTGGATCATGTCCATCTTGGGCATGGGATCAGACCCCCAGTTCACGGCGTTGTTCCAGGACGCGCCAATCGGGCTCCTTGAACACGTCTTCGAACATCTGGCTGACGGGCGGCTTGGACTGGCCCAGGGTGCCGATGCGCTCGCCTTCCTTCACCGCGGCGCGCACGCCGTCGGCCAGTTCGGCCTCCATCTGCGTGTGGCGCTCGGCCGACCATTCGCCGCGCGCGATCAGGTGGGTTTTCAGCCGCTCGATGGGGTCGCCCAGGGGCCAGCACGCCGCCTCCTCCGCCGGGCGGTAGCGGGTGGGGTCGTCGCTGGTGGAATGGCCGGCGGCGCGGTAGGTCACGAACTCGATCAGCGTGGCGCCCTTGTTGGTGCGCGCCCGTTCCGCCGCCCAGACGGTGGCGGCCCATACCGCCAGGAAGTCGTTGCCGTCCACCCGCAGACCGGGCAGGCCGTAGGCGATGGCCTTGGCGGCGAAGGTGGTGGACTCCGCCCCGGCGATGCCGGCGTAGCTGGAGATGGCCCACTGGTTATTGGTGACGCACAGGATGACCGGGGCGCGGTAGACGGCGGCGAAGGTCAGCGCCTCATGGAAGTCGCCCTCCGCCGTGGTGCCGTCGCCGACATAGGCCAGCGCGATCTTGGTGTCGCCGCGATAGGCCGAGGCCATGGCCCAGCCCACCGCCTGGCTGAAGCGCGTGCCCAGGTTGCCCGACAGCGAATAGAAGCCGTAGTCGCGGGCGGAAAACAGGATGGGCAGCTGCCGGCCCTTCAGCGGGTCGCCCTCGTTGGAGAAGATCTGGTTGACCAGATCGAGCATGGGATAATCCCGCGCCCACAGCCAGCTCAGCACCCGGTACGTGGGGAAGCACATGTCGTCGCGGTCCAGCATCATGGACTGGGCGGCGCCGATGGCCTCCTCCCCCGTCGACTTCATGTAGAAACTGGTCTTGCCCTGACGCTGGGCGCGGAACATGCGGTCGTCGAAGGCGCGGGTCTGGGCCATGACCTTGAGGCCACGGCGCAGCGTCTCGGCGTCCAGGCCCGGGTCCCAGGGGCCGACCGCCCGGCCCTCGTCATCCAGCACGCGGATGAGGCCATAGGGCAGGTCGCGGATTTCCGGCTCCGCCACGCCGGGATCGGGCCGGCGGATGGCGCCGGCGGGGGAAAAGGGTAGATGGTCGAAGCGGGGCGCCTGGCCCGGCCGGGCTGGCGGCTCAGGGATGTGAAGGTGCAACGGCGGCCGATTCGGCGCGCCGGACGAGTCTTGGGGCGACATGTTTCCTGGTCCCTCCCGTGCCTTGCTTTTGCCCATAAGGATGTGGGGTGGGGCCTGGAAAAAAAATATCTGATATGCCTTAAGTGAGCCCGTAATAGAAATGGACAGCGCGCGAAACGGGGGGATTTTAGGATGGCGATTGCGTTGGACCGTCTAGACCGGCGTATGCTGCTGGCCTTGCAGGAAAATCCCGACATCTCCACCGCCGACCTGGCGGCCAAGGTCGGCCTGTCGCACACCCCCTGCTGGCGCCGGCTGAAACGGCTGGAGGAGGACGGCATCATCCTGGGCCGGGCGCTGCTGCTGGACGCCAAGGCCCTGGACCTGCCCATCACCGTCTTCGCCGAGGTGCGGCTGAAGCAGCATGACGAGGACACGCTGGAGGCGCTGGAGCAGGTGGTGCGCACCCGGACGGAGATCGTGGAGTGCTTCTGCATGGCCGGCGGCGAGGGCGACTACCTCATGCGCATCATCGTCAGCAGTGTGGAAAGCTATGAGCATTTCCTGAAAAAGGTGCTGCTGCACCTGCCGGGGGTGGCGGCCGTCAATTCCCGCTTCGCCCTCAGCTGCGTCAAGCTGACCAGCAGCCTGCCCATCGTGGTCTGAAAGAGGACGGGCGCCGGCCTGGAGCGAGAGGCCGGCGCCCTCTCCTTAGAAGTCCCAGCTGGCCCGCAGGACGCCGGAATGGCCCTGGTAGTCGTGGCGGAACTCGCCGTTGTACTCCAGGCGCAGCTTGAAGCCGTCCGACTGCTCCACCGTGGCGCCCAGGGCCAGCCCCAGGCCGTCGGCCTGCGGCCGGCCGGTGGTGCTGGCGAAGGTCACGCCCGCCAGCGCGCCGGTGGTGGCGATGGGGCCGTTCAGATAGTCGTGCACCCAGAACACCCTGAGATCCGGGAACAGGCGGCCGATGCCGGTGTCGATGCGGGTGTCCAGCTTCACGCCCACCTCATGGGTGATGGCGTTGGTCACCAGGGCGTCGATGTCCATGTTGGCCGGGCCCGCGTCACGTTCCCGGTAGTCGTGGTTGGTCAGGCGCACGGCCCGCACGCTGACCTGCGGCGTCAAGGTGAAGTCGGTGGCCACCGGCAGGTCATAGCCCACCGTCACCTTGCCCAGGTATTGCTCCCCGCCGTAGTTGGCGTTGGCGCGGGCACCCAAGAACTGGATGACGCGGCGCTGGTCGTAGTGGTTGTAGCCCCAGCCCACCTGGCCTTCGATCGACAGGCGCTGGTCCGCCCAGTCGGGCCGCCAGACGCTGTAGGCGGTCAGCTGATAGCTGCCCACCCGCGTGGTGCTGCCCGCCATGACGCCCTGGCCGACCGAGGCGCTGTTCACCCAACTGAAGGCCAGGCCGGCCATGACCTCGTCGCTGGCGAACCAGTCGGCACCCAGCACCACGCCGCTGCTGCTGGCGCGGTAGCCCGCCGCCTCCGTCGTCGTGCCGCGCAACACGCCGCCACCCAGGATCTCACCCCAGATCACGCCATCGCGGCCTTCCGAACCGGCGGCGGCGCCCTTGGCCGATCCATCCATCAAGCCGGCCACCGTTTCCTGGTGCTGGCTGATGGCCGTCGTCGTCGGCGTGACCGCCGTGGCCGTCAGCTGCGGCGTCAACTGGCTGGGGGCCAGCTGCGCCACCGCCACCTGCTTGGCCTCCGGCGACAGTTTCGCCAGGGGCGCCAGCACCTGCTGCTGGAAGGCCGCCACCTGCGCGTTGCTGGTGATGGACGTGGACGCCAGGGCCGCGATCTGATCCAGGGCGGCGCCCGAGCCAACCGCTGCACCGCCCTGGGCCACGCCCACGGCCGTGTAGTTGGTGGTGGTCCCCGCCACCGTCACCACCAGGTCGGTGGTGCCGCCCACCGTGACGGTGGCGGAGCTGACGGTGTAACCGGTGGCGTTGAAGCTGACGCCACTGAGGTTGAGGCCGTTGCCCGCCGCCGCGATGGTATAGGTGCCGGCCTGCAACGCGTTGCCGCCGGCCCCCTGCAGTGTCACCGACCCGCCGGTGAAGCTGGCGCTGCCGCTGACCACCAAGCTGCCGTAGCTGGTCTGCGACGCGGCGCCGATCACCAGGCTGCCGGCCGTCTGGCTGTAGCTGCCGGTGATGTTGACCGCGCTGTTCACCAGCAGGGTGCTGCCGCCATTGATCACGCTGTGGCTGCCGACGTTGATGCGGTCATTCAGCAGTTGCACGCCGCGCAGGAAGCGCACGTCGGACAGGGTGTTGGTGATGGTGCCGACACCGCCGCCATAGCCGCTGAACGTGCCCGGCTTGTCCGTTGTACCGCCGGT
>NZ_JAYEES010000002.1:0-765691 GCF_034653275.1 Nitrospirillum guaranorum
GTCGTCGATGCGGGCGCGGAGGCTGGCCTGGTCGACCTTGCCGGCCAGGGTGGTGGGGATGTTCTCCACCGGGATGACGGCGGCGGGCAACATGTAGCTGGGCAGGCGCTGGGCCAGGGCCTCGCGCCAGGCGGTAGTGTCCGGCAGGCCGGCGCCGGTGGCGAAGGCGTAGAGCGCCTGGTTGCCGGCGGCATCCTTGTGCACCAGCACCACGGCCTGGCGCACGCCCGGCTGCGCCTCGATGGCGGCGGCGATCTCGCCCAACTCCACCCGCTGGCCGCGCAGCTTCACCTGGCCGTCGGTGCGGCCCAGCACCAGCAGCTCACCCCCGGCCGTCCAGCGGCCCAGGTCGCCGGTGCGATAGCGCCGTTCGTTCGCCGTGGTGGGGAAGGCGCGCTTGGTCAGGTCGGGCCGGTTGAGGTAGCCCCGGGCCAGGCTGGCGCCGGCCACCCAGATCTCGCCGATGGCGCCGGGCGGAACCTGCCGGCCCTGGGCGTCCAGGATCATGACGCGCACGTTGGGCAGGGGCCGGCCGGCCGTCAGGCGTGGCGCGTCGGCATCGATACGGCCGATGGTGGTGGCGGCCGTGTTCTCCGTGGGGCCGTAGCCGTTGTAGCAGGCCAGGCTGCGGGCATAGTGGCGGGCGTCGGCCGCGATGGGCGCCTCCCCCACCGTCATCAGGATGCGCAGGGGCGGCAGCGCCGCCCGCTCGAACAGGCGCAGGTATGAGGGCGCCATGGCGGCGACGGTGATGCCCCGGCCGGCGATCAGGCCCGGCATCGCCGCGATGTCGTCCATCTCGGCCCGCGTCAACGGGGACAGGGCGGCACCCGCCGCCCAGGCCATCACCACATCCGAGATCCACAGGTCGAAGGTGGGGGAGGCCAGGGTCAGCACCCGGTCTCGCGGCGTCAGGGCGAAGCGCTCACCCAGGCCCACGGCCAGGTTCATCAGGCCGGCATGGGTGATGACCACCCCCTTGGGCGTGCCGGTGGAACCGGAGGTGTAGAGGATGTAGGCGGCATCCGCGCCGACATCCTCGGGCAAGGCCTCCGCCGCCAGGGCGGCATCGCGGACATCCCCCGGCCGCAGCAGGGGCAGGCCCAGGGTGGCCAGGGCCTCCGGCGGGGTGTGGCCGTCCAGCGCCAGGATCATCCGGGCACCGGCGTCCTGGGCGATGAAGGCCAGCCGGTCGCCCGGCAGGTCGCTGGTCAGGGGCACATAGCAGCCGCCGGCCCGCCATACCGCCAGCACGGCGGCGGGCAGTGCGGGGGACCGGTCGGTCAGGATGCCCACCACCTGGCCCCGGCGCAGGCCCTGCCGGCGCAGGGCCGCGGCCAGGGCGCCGATCTCGGCATCGACCTCGGCGTAGCCGCGGACACCGGCGGCCGTGACCAGGGCGGGGGCGCCGGGCTGGGACCGCGCCAGGTCCTGGAACAGGCGATCGAAGCGGGCCGCCGCCGGCGTCAGCGCGGGCCCGTGTTCCCACAGCGCCACCTGGGCGGCCTCATCCGGCAGCAGGGTGGGCAGGGGCTGGTCGGCGCTCCCTTGCGCCACGTGGCGGGCCAGGGCCGCCAGCGACAGCGCCCAGGTCTCCACCGTTTCGCTGTCATATAGCTCCGCATCCACCACCCATTGCAGCACCAGGCGGCCATCGGCCAAAGCCTCGTGCGTCAGGGCCATGTCATGCGCGGCGGCCAGGGGGCTCAGGCGATAGGTGGGGCGTTCGGGGATGGCGACCGTCGTCGTCGTCAGCGCCCAGTCCGCATCCCCACCGCTTCCCGCCGCCATCGGCGTCTCGCTGACCAGCAGGTTGTACAGCGGGTGGCGGCCAGGCTGGACCAGCGTGGGATGCCGGTGGCGGAAATCCGCCAGCATGCGGGCGATGGGGTAGCGGGAGTGGCCGAGGCCATCGGCCAGCGACTGCTGCACCCCGGCCAGGACGTCGGCCAGCGTGTCGGCCAGGGTGTCGCCCTCTGGCAGATGGCAGGCCAGGGGCAGCATGTTCAGGTAATAGCCCACCACCCGGGCCTCGTCCGCCGTCTCACGGGTGGAGGCGGCGGTGCCCAGGGTGAAGCGGGCCCGGCCGGTGCGCCGCCGCACCTCGATCGCCATCAGCGCCAGCATCAGGGCATGCAGGCTGGCGCCCTGGCCCTGGGCGATGCGGCGCAGGCCGGCGGTGGTGTCGGCATCCAGGCACAGGCGCAGGCTGTGGCTGCCCTTCGCGGCCTGGCCACCGCGGCCCAGCGGGCGCGGCGCGTCCAGCGGCCATTCGTCGAAGGGGCCGTTGCCCTCCGGCGCCGGGCTGGCCACCAGATGGTCCAGCGTGTCACGCCAATAGGCGGCGTCGGCATCGGCCGCCGGGCTGGCCAGGTAAGCCTCTTCCCGCGCCGTTGACCGGGCCAGGGTGCCGGACAGCGGCTGCGGCGTTTCCCCGCGCAGCAGGGCGGTCAGGTCCTCGATCAACACGGCCAGCGACAGGCCGTCACCCACGGCGTGGTGCAGGCCCAGCCAGAACACCGCCTGGTCCGGCGCCCGCACCAGGCCCGCCCGCCACAGCGGCGGCTGGCTGAGCGGGATGGCCGTGGCGGCATGGGCGCGCGCCTGGGCCAGCGCCGCGCCGGCATCGGCCGCCGTCTCGACCAGGAAGTGACTGTCGACCAGCGCCCCGGCGGCGTCCGCGTCCAGCACCGGGCGGCGCAGACCGTCCTCACCGGCCTCTTCGAAGTGGCAGCGCAGGGCGTCATGGCGGCGGACCAGGGCGGTCCAGGCACGGCGCCAGGCGGCGTCATCCGGCACGGCGCCCGTGACCGTCAGGGCCAGCGCCATGGTGAAGGCGCGCGTGTCCAGCCCGGCGCCCTCCGCCACCCAGAACTCCCGCTGGCCTTCGGTGGCGCGGTCGCTGCCGTCACCGACCACCAGCGCCTCGCCCTGGCCCAGTTGGGCCACGCGGCGGGCGAAGCCGCGCAGGGAGGGATCGCTGAACAGCTCGCGCGCCGGCACGGGATGGCCGAAGGCCTTCTCCAACTGGTGCGATACGGCGATGGCCAGCAGGCTGTGCCCGCCCAGGCGGAAGAAGTCGTCCTCGCGCCCCACGGGGCCACAGCCCAGCACCTCCCGCCAAACCGCCGCGATGCGTTCCTCCACCGGGCCTTGGGGTGGAGTGGTGGCACGGTGCGCGCCGTCCTGCCGCAGGCGGTATTCGTCGATGCGGGCGCGGAGGCTGGCCTGGTCGACCTTGCCGGCCAGGGTGGTGGGGATGCTCTCCACCGGGATGACGGCGGCGGGCAGCATGTAGCTGGGCAGGCGCTGGCCCAGGGCCTCGCGCCAGGCGGTGGTGTCCGGCAGGCCGGTGCCGGTGGCGAAGGCGTAGAGCGCCTGGTTGCCGGCGGCATCCTTGTGCACCAGCACCACGGCCTGGCGCACGCCCGGTTGCGCCTCGATGGCGGCGGCGATCTCGCCCAGCTCCACCCGCTGGCCGCGTAGCTTCACCTGGCCGTCGGTGCGGCCCAGCACCAGCAGCTCGCCCCCGGCCGTCCAGCGGCCCAGGTCGCCGGTGCGATAGCGCCGTTCGTTCGCCGTGGTGGGGAAGGCGCGTTTGGTCAGGTCGGGCCGGTTGAGGTAGCCCCGGGCCAGGCTGGCGCCGGCCACCCAGATCTCGCCGATGGCGCCGGGCGGAACCTGGCGGCCCTGGGCGTCCAGGATCATGACGCGGATGTTGGCCAGGGGCCGGCCGGCCGTCAGGCGTGGCGCGTCGGCATCGATACGGCCGATGGTGGTGGCGGCCGTGTTCTCCGTGGGGCCGTAGCCGTTGTAGCAGGCCAGGCGGCCGGCATAGTGGCGGGCGTCGGCCGCGATGGGCGCCTCCCCCACCGTCATCAGGATGCGCAGGGGCGGCAGCGCCGCCCGCTCGAACAGGCGCAGGTATGACGGCGCCATGGCGGCGACGGTGATGCCCCGGCCGGCGATCAGGCCCGGCATCGCCGCGATGTCGTCCATCTCGGCCCGGGTCAAGGGAGACAGGGCGGCGCCGGCCGCCCAGGCCATCACCACATCCGAGATCCACAGGTCGAAGGTGGGGGAGGCCAGGGTCAGCACCCGGTCTCGCGGCGTCAGGGCGAAGCGCTCACCCAGGCCCACGGCCAGGTTCATCAGGCCGGCATGGGTGATGACCACCCCCTTGGGCGTGCCGGTGGAGCCGGAGGTGTAGAGGATGTAGGCGGGATCGGCGCCCACATCCTCGGGCAGGGGCTCGTCCGCCAGGGCGGCGGCCTCCCGCACTCCCTCGGGCCGCAGCAGGGGCAGGCCCAGGGCGACCAGGGCATCGGGCGGGGTGTGGCCGTCCAGCGCCAGGATCAGGGCAGCACCGGCGTCCTGGGCGATGAAGGCCAGGCGGTCGCCCGGCAGGTCGCTGGTCAGGGGCACATAGCAGCCGCCGGCCCGCCAGACCGCCAGCACGGCGGCGGGCAGTGCGGGGGACCGGTCGGTCAGGATGCCCACCACCTGGCCCCGGCGCAGGCCCTGCCGGCGCAGGGCGGCGGCCAGGGCGCCGATCTCGGCATCGACCTCGGCATAGCTGCGTACGCCGGCGGCGGTGACGAGGGCCGGGGCGTCCGGCTGGGCCCGGGCCAGGTCCTGGAACAGGCGGTCGAAGCGGGCCGTGGGCGGGGTCAGCGCGGGCCCATGTTCCCACAGCGCCAGCTGGGCGGCCTCATCCGGCAACAGGGTGGGCATGGGCTGGTCGGCGGCCCCGCGCGCCACATGCCGGGCCAGGGCCGCCAGCGACAGCGCCCACCTCTCCGCCGTGTCCCGGCCGTAAACGGTGGCGTTGACGAACAGCTGCAGCGCGTGGCCGCCGTCGGCCCGGGCTTCGTGGGCCAGCACCATGTCCTGGGCCGGGGCGTTGGTGGTCAGGCGATAGTCCAGCGCCCCGATGGCCGGGAGCTGCTGTGGCACGAAACGCCAGGCGGCGCCATGGCCGGCGTCGCCGCCCATATCGCCCGGGTTCTCGGTCACCGCGATGTCGAACAGGGGGAAGCGCCCCGGCTGGACCAGGTCGGGGTATTGGTCACGGAAGTCGGCCAGGATGCGGGCGGTGGGGTAGCGGGAGTGGGCGAGGCCGTCGGCCAGCGACTGCTGCACCCCGGCCAGGACGTCGGCCAGCGTATTGCCCTCTGGCAGATGGCAGGCCAGGGGCAGCATGTTCAGGTAATAGCCCACCACCCGGGCCTCGTCCGCCGTCTCGCGGGTGGAGGCGGCGGTGCCCAGGGTGAAGTGGGCCCGGCCGGTGCGGCGTCGCACCTCGATGGCCATCAGGGCCAGCATCAGGGCGTGCAGGCTGGCGCCCTGACCCCGGGCGATGCGGCGCAGGCCGGCGGCGGTGTCGGCGTCCAGACATAGACGCAGGCTGTGGCTGCCCTTCGCGGCCTGGCCACCGCGGCCCAGCGGGCGCGGCGCGTCCAGCGGCCATTCGTCGAAGGGGCCGTTGCCCTCCGGCGCCGGGCTGGCCACCAGATGGTCCAGCGTGTCACGCCAATAGGCGGCGTCGGCATCGGCCGCCGGGCTGGTCAGGTAAGCCTCTTCCCGCGCCGTCGACCGGGCCAGGGTGCCGGTCAGCGGCTGCGGCGTTTCCCCGCGCAGCAGGGTGGTCAGGTCCTCGATCAACACGGCCAGCGACAGGCCATCGCCCACGGCGTGGTGCAGGCCCAGCCAGAACACGGCCTGGTCCGGCGTCCGCACCAGGCCCGCCCGCCACAGCGGCGGCTGGCTGAGCGGGATGGCCGTGGCGGCATGGGCGCGCGCCTGGGCCAGCGCCGCGCCGGCGTCGGCCGCCGTTTCGATCCGGAAGTGGCTGTCGACCAGCGTCCCGGCGGCGTCCGCGTCCAGCACCGGGCGGCGCAGACCGTCCTCACCGGCCTCTTCGAAGTGGCAGCGCAGGGCGTCATGGCGGCGGACCAGGGCCGTCCAGGCACGGCGCCAGGCGGCGTCATCCGGCACGGCGCCCGTGACCGTCAGGGCCAGCGCCATGGTGAAGGCGCGCGTGTCCAGCCCGGCGCCCTCCGCCACCCAGAACTCCCGCTGGCCTTCCGTGGCGCGGTCGCTGCCGTCACCAACCACCAGCGCCTCGCCCTGGCCCAGCTGGGCCACGCGGCGGGCGAAGCCGCGCAGGGTGGGATCGCTGAACAGCTCGCGCGCCGGCACGGGGTGGCCGAAGGCCTTTTCCAACTGGTGCGACACGGCGATGGCCAGCAGGCTGTGCCCGCCCAGGCGGAAGAAGTCGTCCTCGCGCCCCACGGGGCCGCAGCCCAGCACCTCCCGCCAAACCGCCGCGACGCGTTCCTCCACCGGGCCCTGCGGCGGGCCACCGACCGGACCGGCGACAGCTTGCGCGCCCGACAGCGCCAGCAGGGCGCGCAAGGCCGCGCGGTCGACCTTGCCGGACGGGGTCATGGGGATGGCATCCACCACCACCAGGGCCGCCGGGATCATATAGGCGGGCAACCGGCCGGCCAGCGTCTCGCGCCAGCCCCCGGCCAGCCATTCCGGCGCGCCATCGGCCTGCGGTCGGACGAAGGCCCACAGGCTCTTGCGGCCGGGTTCGCCGTTGGGGTCGCCATGGGGGGCGGCCTCCAGCGTCACCACGGCCTGGGCCACGGCGGGGTGGGCCTCCAGCGCCGCCTCGATCTCCCCCAACTCGATGCGGATGCCGTTCAGCTTGACCTGATGGTCGCGCCGGCCCAGCACCTCCAGCACCGGCAGGCCGCCATCATGGCCGCCACGCCAGCGGCCCAGATCGCCGGTGCAGTAACGCCGCTGTCCGCCCTCACCGATGAAGGCGGCGGCGGTCAGGTCGGGCCGGTTGAGATAGCCCTCGGCCAGGTTCAGGCCGCCCAGCCAGATTTCGCCCACGGCGCCGGGGGCCGCCAGGGCGCCGTCGCCGTCGCGGATTTCCGCCAGGGTGTTGGGCAGGGGGCGGCCGGTGGCGAGCACGCCGTCCAGCCCCGCCAGGGGTAGGGCGCCCATGGTGCTGGTGATGGCGTTTTCCGTGGGGCCGTAGGCGTTGACGTAGCGTAGGCGGCCACCGTAACGCGTCACGTCGCCAGCCAGCGGCGCCTCGCCGCCCGTCACCAGGATGCGCACGCCGTCGGGTAGGGCGCCATCCAGCAGGCGCAGGTAGGTGGGCGTCAGATCGGCGACCGTGACGCCCCGGTCGCGGATCAGGTCCAGCAGCGCCGCCGGCCGCTCGATGACTTCCGCCGTCGCCAGGCAAAGGGTGGCGCCGAAGACCAGCGGCAGGCCGATGTCGGACAGGGACACGTCGAACGCCGGGGACGCGAACATCAGCGTGCGGTCGTCGGCGGTCAGGCCATAGTCCTCGCCCACGCCCAGCAGGGTGTTCAGCAGGGCGGCATGACCCACCCGCACGCCCTTGGGCAGGCCGGTGGAACCGGAGGTGTAGAGGATGTAGGCGGTGTCGGTGGACCGCCCCCGCGGCAGGGCGATGTCGTCCCGGGCCGCCCGCTCCACGGTCGCCAGCCCATCGGCCGTCAAGTCCAGGACATGGGTCGCGTCCGCGTCGCGGATCATGAACGTCCGCCGGTCAGCCGGCAGGTCGGCGGCCAGGGGCAGATAGACCGCGCCGGCCAGCCAAAGGGCCAAAAGCGTCGCCGGCAGGTCGACGGCACCGCGCGGCGTGACGACGGCCACCACCGCGCCCGGCGCCACGCCCTGGGCCACCAGGCCGCGCGCCACCCGGTTGGCGCGACCCAGCAGTGTGGCGTAGGAAACCTCGCCCCCACCCGCCAGGATCAAGGCCGGATGCTCCGGCCGGGCGGCCGCCTGCGCGGCGATCAGGTCGACCGGGCGGGCATCGGGCCGGAAGACGACGGGGCCGGCCTGCCAGCGCGCCAGCAGCGCCTGCTCGGACGGCAGCGCGGAAGGCACGGCACCGTCCATGGCCGGCTGATCCGCCAGCCAGGCGGCCAAGTCCAACAGGCCCTTCAGCCAATGGTGTGCCGTATCAACATCATAGATGGCAGCGTTCATCTGCCACTTCAGCACCAGGCCACCATCGGGTAGAGCCTCATGCGACAGCGCCATGTCCTGGCCGGCCCCATGCGGCGCCAGTTCATAGTGGATGCCGCCGGCCTCGGCGCCGCTCAGCCGCGCCAGACGGGTGCCGGCCAGGTCTGCGCGGTGCGCGCCGGGCAACTCCGGCGTCTCGGTCACGACGATGTCGAACAGGGGGAAGCGGGCGGGGTCGCGCAGGGCCGGGCGCTCGCGCCACAGATCGTGGCACAGTCGGGCGAAGGGGTAGCGGGCATGGTGCAGTGCCCGGGCCAGCTCATTCCTTACGGTATCAAAACGGTTGGCGAGAGCCTGGTCGTCCGCCAGATTGAAGGCGACCGGCACCAGCGTCACGGCGTAGCCCACGGCTTCCGCCACCGCCGCGTCCTCGCGCAGGGACACGGTGCTGCCGATCAGGAAATCACGGCGACCGGTGCGGCGGAACACTTCCGAACCCAAGAGCGTCAGCATCAGCGCGTGCAGGCTGCCCTGACCCCGGCGGGCCAGGCGGCGCAAGGCGTCGGTCTGTTGAGCGGGCAACACCGCCTCCAGCCGGTGGCTGCGGGCCGACGCGTCCAGGCGGCGGGGGTGATCCAGGGGCCACTCTTCGAACGCCGCGTCGGGCAGGGCCCGCAGGATGTCGCCCCAGGCCTGGGCATCGCGGGCGGCGTCGGGGCCGGCCAGATAGGCCGCCTCCTGCCGGGCCAACGCCACGGCATCCACGGCGGGGGCCGGGATCTCATCCCCGCGCAGCAGCGCGGCCAGGTCCCGCATCAGCACCTCCAGCGAGGCGCCGTCGCCCGCCGCATGGTGCAGGGCCAGCCAGAAAAGGGTGTCCCCCTCGGCGATCGTCACGACGCCGGCGCGGTACAGCGGCGCCAGGCGCAGGGACAGCGGCGCGCACTGCCGGTCGCGGATATGGGCCAGGGCGGCGGCGCGGTCGCCGACCGCGGTGAATTCCAGTTTCGCGACCGCAGCGTCCCGGGGGGCCGTCACATGCCGGCGCACGGTGCCGTCCGCGTCGGTGGCGAAGGTGGTGCGCAGGGCCGCGTGCCGGGCCACCAGCGCCTGCCAGGCCGCGTTCCAGCGCGCCGCGTCCGGCAGCGGCCCCACTACGCGGCGGATCAGGGGCATGGTGAAATGCCCGGTGTCGAGGCCGGCGGCTTCCGCCAGCCAAAACTCCCGTTCGCCCAGCGTGGCCAGGGTGGGGTCCGCATCGGCGTTCCCGTCGGCGCCCCCGTCGGCAATCGTGGCGCCGTCCGCGACGGTCTCCGCTGCCGCCAGGTGGGCCGCGAATTGGGCGAGGGTGGGGGCGATGAACAGGTCGCGCGCCGGCACGGGGCGGCCCAGGGCCTGCGCCAGCTGGTGCGCCATGGTGACGGCCAGCAGGCTGTTGCCGCCCAGGGCGAAAAAGTTGTCCTCCCGCGCCACGCGCGGCTCACGCTCGCTCAGGCCCGGCCCCAACAGCGCGGTCCAGACGCCGGCCACCGATTGCTCCAGCGCGGTCGCCGGCGGGGTGCGCGCCCCTTCTTCCAGGGGCGGTGCCAACGCCAGCAGGGCGCGGGCGTCGACCTTGCCGCTGGGTGTGGTGGGAATGGCGGCCACGGGCGTATAGCTGGCCGGGATCATGTGCGCCGGCAGGCGGGGGGCCAGCCAGGCCTGCCACCCGTCGCGGGTGGGCAGGGCCTGATCGTTCTTCGCCACCAGGAAGGCGCGCAGGGCCACGTGCCCGGCATCGGTGGAGACCAGGACCGCGGCCTGGTGCATCGCCGGATGGGCCAACAGGGCCGCCTCGATCTCGCCCAGTTCCACCCGCTGGCCGTGCAGCTTCACCTGCTGGTCCATGCGGCCCAGCAGTTCCAGGCGACCATCGGCCGTCCAGCGGCCCAGGTCGCCGCTGCGGTAGGCCCGGCCCTCGGCCGTCATGACGAAACGGTCGGCCGTCAGCTCGGGATTGTTGAGGTAGCCCCGGGCCACGCCGGCGCCGGCCAGCCATAGCTCGCCCACCTCACCCGGCGGCACGGGTGTGCCGTCGGCACGGCGCAGGCTGACGCGGGTGTTGGCCAGGGGGCGGCCGATGGACAGCGGGCGGCGGGGGTCGGCGTCGCCCTCCACCAGGCCGATGGTGACGATGATGGCGGTCTCGGTCGGCCCATAGGCGTTCCAGAAGGCGATGGGGGGGCCATGCCGGGCGGCGTCGCTGTGGCGCGGCGCCTCGCCGCCGGTGTTCAGGATGCGCAGACCCTGGAACGGCGTCTCGGCGCTGACCCGCAGGTATGAGGGGGCGTGGAAGGCGCAGGTGACGCCCAGGCGGGTGTAATGGCGCTTCAGCGCCCAGGGATCGTCACGCAGCGCTGGGCCGATGGGCGCCAGGCCGCCGCCGTTCAGCAGCGCCATACCCAGTTCCCAGGGGCTGGCGTCGAAGCCCGGCGTCGCCACCAGGCTGGTGCGGTCGGCGGCTGTCAGACCCACGGTGCCGGCGTGGGACAGGATGGTGTTGACGTAGCCGCGATGGGTGACGGCGACACCCTTGGGCCGGCCGGTGGTGCCCGAGGTGTAGATGATGTAGGCCACGTCGTCCGGTCCGGCGCCGGCATGGTCCACGGTCCTGGCGGGGGGCAGGGTGCCCGCATCCAGCACCGGGCCGAGGCCCGTCAGCAGCGCTGGCGGCGGTGCCTGTCCGTCCCCCGAGGGAACGGTGATCAGCACCTTGGCGCCCGCATCGGATGCCATGTAGGCCAAGCGCTCGACGGGCAGGTCGGCGGCCAAGGGCAGGTACACGGCCCCCGCCTTCCAGATGCCGAGAATGACCGCCGGCAGGGCCGGCGCGCAATCGGTCAGGACGGCGACGACACGGTCCGGCCCCAGGTCCTGGGCCAGCAGGCGGTTGGCGACGCCGTTGGCGGCGGCGTCCAGGTCGGCGTAGCTCCGGGTTTCCTCCAGGGTCAGCACGGCCGCGGCGTCCGGCTGGCGCCGGGCCCAATCCTCGAACAGGGCCTGGGCGCCGACGGCCGGCCGCTCCACGGTGGGGCCAGCCTCCCACGCCGCCAGCACCGCCGCCTCGTGCGCCAGCAGGGCGGGGGGCGTCTGGCGCAGCCGGTCCGGATCAGCCGCCAGCCATTCCGCCCAGGCCACCAGGCTGTCCAGCCAGGCTTGCGCTGTCGTGGCGGCGTAGACGTCGGGATTCCAGTGCAGGACCAGGCGCAGATCCTCGCCGGCCTGGTTATCGGCCGTCTCGGCCCATTCATAGCTGAAGGCCAGGTCCACGCCGGCCAACGGCGGCAGGCCCAGGCCAGGCAGGGGATGGCGGCGCAGGCCGTGCGCCCCTCCCTCCGAGAGCGGCGGCGGGTTGGCCGTCAGGGTGATGTCGAACAGGCCGGGACGTTCCGCCGCGCGCCGGCCGGGCCACCGCTGCTGAAACTCCCGCGCGATCCAGCTGCCGGGATAGCGGGCGTGGCCCAGGGCGGCGCGCAACGTGTCGCGACTGTGCGCCAGCCGGCCGGCCAGGGTGTCGTCCGCCTTATCCAGCACCAGGGGCAGCACGTTGACGTAATGGCCGATGGCGGCCTCGGCGCCTGAGGGGCGGATGGAAAAGCCGCTGCCGATGATGACGCGCGGCCGGCCGCTGCGCCGTTGCGTCTCCCACCCCAGCAGGGCCAGCAGCAGGCCGTGCAGGCCGGTTCCCGCCTGGCGGGCCAGCCGGGCCAGGACCCGGGCCGTGGCGGCGGGGATGACGGCGTGGCGGGGGGCGGCCGGCGCCAATTGGGGCGTGGCGGGGCGGCTGTAATCGGTGGCGAGATCCGCCAGAACGTCATCCGCACCGGCCGCCGCCGCGTCCAACTGGTCCTGCCAATAGCGCTGATCCGCCTCGCGCGCGGCAGAGGCGAGGTAGCGCGCCTCGGCCATCGTGGCGGCGCGGATGCCGTGCGCGGCCGGGCCAGCGGCATCACCCCGCAGGCGGCGGGCCAGATTGTCCTGCAAATGGCCCATGGCCAGGCCATCCACCACCGCATGGTGCGCCACCACCCAGAACAGCAGGCGTCCCCCGTTGGCGGGCAGGCGGATGAGGCCGGCGCGCGCCAGCGGCGCCTGGGTCAGGTCGAAAGGCTCGGCGACGGCGGCGGCCAGCCGGTCCCGTGCCTCCCCCTCGTCGGCGCAGTCCCGGAGCAACGGATCCGGCACCGCCAAATCAGCCACGGTGTGCCAGTGGACGGCGCCGTCGGCCTGCTCCCGGAAGGCGGTGCGCAGGGCGGGGTGATCGGCGACCAGGCCGCGCCAGGCGACCCACCAGTCCTCAACCGTGGCTTGACCCGCCGCCTGTTCCAACACCCGGACCACATGGTGGCCCACCCCGGCCAGGCCCAGGCGGTGGGCCAGCCAGAAATCGGCCTGGCCCGCGGTGGCGGGGCCTTCGTCGCCCGCGCCGTCCTCGTCGGGGGCGGCCCCCCCGGCCGCCAGATGGGTCGCCAGGGTGCGCACCGTCAGGGTGGACAGCACGTCCTGGACCGTGGCCGCGTGACCCAGGGCCTGCAGACGCAAGGCCACCTCGATGGCGCGCAGGCTGGTCCCACCCAGGCTGAAGAAATTGTCGTCGCGCAGGATCAGGCCTGGGCCCAGCACCGCCTGCCAGGCGGCGGCCACAGCCTGTTCCACATCCCCTTGCGGCAGGGTTTCGGGCGTCGCGACACGGGCCGCGCGCTGGTCGCGGGCCAGCGTCAGCAAGGCCTGGCGATCGATCTTGCCGGCGCTGCTGGTGGGCAGACGGGGCAGGGCGATGACCCGCGCCGGCACCATGTAGGCCGGCAGCAGGGTCGCCAGATAGGCCGTCCAGTCGATGCCGGGCGACACCGTGCCGGCCACGAACCCCACCAGGCCGCCGTCCACCAGCACGACGCTGGCATGGGAAACGTCGGGGTGGCGGGCCAGCGCGCGTTCGATCTCCGCCAAAGCCACGGCTTGGCCGGAGACCTTGACCATGTCGTCGCGGCGGCCCAGCGCCTCCAGCAGGCCATCCTCGCGCCAGCGGCCCATGTCGCCGGTGCGGTACGCCCGGCCGAAAGCGGTGTCGACGAAGGTGCGCGCGGTCAGGTCGGGCTGGTTCAGATAGCCGGGCGACAGTCCCTCACCCAGGACATGGATCTCGCCCACCTCACCCGCCGGCACCGGGGCGCCCTCGCCATCCAGGACGAGCACCCGCACGCCGGGGAAGGGACGGCCGCTGGGCAGGCGGTCGGCATCGGCCCAGCCCTCCGGCGTCACGCGCAACAGGCAGATGGTGCCGCACACCTCGGTCGCGCCGTGCATGTTCCAGTAGGCGACGCGGGCGCCGTAGTGCAGGGCGTCGGCGACGTTGGGCCGCTCCCCCGCCGTCATCAGGCAGCGCAGGCCGGCGGGCACGCGCCCGTCCAGCAGCCGCAGGTAGGATGGGGTGAACGAGGCTACGCTGACCGCGTGGCGTTCCATCAACGCCAGCAGGGCGGCGGGATCGTCCAGCAGGGCGCGGGTGGCCGGCACCTGGGCGGCGCCCAAGTACAAGGGTAGGCACAGCTCGCGAAAGCCCAGGATGAAGCCCGGCGCGCTGGACAACAGGAAACGGTCATCGCGGTGGAACCCCTGCGCCTGGGCGTGGCCGCGCGCCATATGGGCGATGCCCCCGTGGCGGATCAGCACACCCTTGGGCCGGCCGGTCGAGCCGGAGGTGAACAGGATGGCGGCGATGTCGTCAGCCGTTCGCCCCGGACGGGGCGTGGGGGCGGCGTCGAGGGCTTCGGTGGCCAGGACCGTGATCGGATCGATCAATCCGCCGGCCAGCCCAGCCAAGCGGTCCATGACCTCCACCGGCGGCACCGAACCGTCCAGGGCCACGATGAAACGGATGGCCGCGTCCTCCACCATGGCCAGCAGGCGGGCGGGCGGATGGTCCGCGGCCAGTGGCACATAGACGGCGCCCACGCGCTGGATGGCCAGGAACACAAACGGAAGTTGTGCGGAACGGTGCACAAATACACCGACCGCCTCGCCCGGCGCCACGCCGCGGTCGGCCAGGAGGGCGGCCAGGACGTTCGCCTTGCGGTTGATATCGGCGGCGGTCTGGATGCCGCCGTCCGTCAGAATCGCCGGATGGTGCGGACGGCTTTGAGCATGGTGATCAAAGGCCTGATCGATGGCGACAAAATCCTGAAGGTCGCGCGCAGGCTCCATCATCGGTGACAGGCCGATGTTTCTGATGGCTTTGGCGCCTAGAACAGACCCGGGCATAGAAGCACCATCGGTGAATTTCAGATAAACAGATAGATGTGGCAAAAGATACCACCCATAATGGCCGACTAAGGTCCCATCGTTCGATTGGATTCAAAAATTAGCACGCACCATGTAGTCGATATTCTAATTGGTGAGTTGGTTTATGCTATTGATTTTCTGAAATATGTTGGTCTTCCATGACTGTATTAAGGCATTTATATAAATAAACCTTGATGTTTTGCCCATGGAACGCAAAGTCGGCAACACGGAGCAGTATGTCGGCTTCGTCACCAACCAAGTTCATAAAAGTTGCATTAACGTGGCGTCCATGCCCGCACTAATGGGTGGCATGGGTATAGTGCGGTGCGCGGAACATCACAAGGATTATTTCCCTGGCACGTTGTATCCAATCGCCTCGACGCATCTTAAGCCTTTCGTGCGGGCGCGCGCCGAACGGGATATAGGCGGCAACCACGGCGTGTAGTAAGGAAAGAAGCGGAAGGCGGGGCTGTCGGCCTGGCGTTCAGGCACCGCGGCCGGGTGCTGTTTCCCGCATCCGCGTGAGGACGGGCAGCACAAGCAGGGCGACCAAGGCGATCATGACGCCGGGAACAAAAAGCCAGGCTGTGCGGCTCACCAGCGCGTGGGCGATGAAAGGCGTCAGCCCGCCGAACAAGGCCGTGGCCCCTGTGGCCCCCAGCGCCAGGCCCGTCAGCCGCCCTTCGCCAGGAAACTGCTCGGCCGTCGCCACGGCGCCCACCGCGCTGACACCGCCCGCCACGGCCGCCAGCAGAATGGCCCCGACCAGGGCCCGGCTTACGGACCCGCTGGCCATCAGCCAGAACAGGGGCGCCGGCAACAGCGCGCTTCCCAGGGTGAGGCCGATCAGCACGGGCCTGCGGCCCAGGCGGTCCGACAGCAAGCCGACGACCGGCGTCACGGCGATGACCACCACCGCGGCGATGGTGGACAGCCACAGCGACACATCTTCACTCAAGGATCCTGTGGAGGTGAGGAAGGCCGGAACATAGGTGATGCCGATATAATAGGTGATCGACCCCAGGGCGGAGATGGCGAACGACCGGAAGATGCCCGCGCGATGGTGGGTGAGGGCGTAGGCCAGCGGCCGGACCGGCGCCGCCCCGGCCGCCGCCTGCCGCTCGAAATCCGGCGACTCCTCCATGGCCGACCGCGCCACCCAAACACCACCCGCCAGCCCCGCCCCCACCAGGAAAGGGACGCGCCAGCCCCAGGCGGCGAGATCCGTTGCATCCAATAGGTGCACGGTCACCGCGGACACGCCGACAGCCAACAGCCCGCCCACCTCGCTGGCCGCCGAGGCGCAGGAGGTGACCAGACCCCGCCGGCGCGGCTTGGCCCCCTCCAGCAGGTAAGCGACGACGCCGGTATATTCCCCACCCACGGAAAAACTCATGACACAGCGCAGCAACAGCAGCAGCCACCCGGCGGCGGCACCGATGGCCGTGTGGGTCGGCAGCAGGGCCGTGGCCACCATCGCCAGGCTCATCATGGCCATGGACAGCAGCATCATGCGTCTACGCCCCAGACGGTCGCCGACATGGCCGAACGCCACGGCCCCCAGCGGCCGCAGCAAATAGGCAATGGCGAACCCCGCCAGCGCGGTGATCAGCGACCCCTTGTCATCCCCAAAAAAGATGCGGGCGACGGTCGGCGCGAAATAGAGGTAGAGCGTGAAGTCGTACCATTCCACCACCGTGGAGAACGCCGCGATCGCCATCGAGCGCCGGGAAACGGTTGGATGCGCCTCGGGCAGGGGCTTCAGCTCATCCACCAGGCTCTCCCTTGTCGCCGATCCATGCCGCACCGATCCCGTGCCAAGGTAACGGCCTTGGTGTCCGCACTCCAGGACGGAAACCATCGGGCCTTGAATGTCGCACTTCGGGATTGAATCCACCCCGAATGCGCGACATGTTTCAACCGGATAGAAGTGTCAGGGTATCCTGCAAAGTAGAACTGTCAGTGCGGGGGTGGGGCGGGCCGCGAAGCCAGCGGCGGAGCGGACCGGCCCACCCCCGCAGGGCGCCCCGGCAAACCCCGCTTGCGCCCCGCTTTGCCCCCGGTCTGGACATAGCCAACGCGCTCACTGTTGGTCTGGACCTTCGGTGCCGGCATCGCCTCCTGCGTCTCCCGGATCTCAGCCAACACCGCCGACAGCCGCTTATTCTCAACCACCGCCGCGTGGCTCACCCGCTGGTTCTTGTCAAACGCGGTGTAGGGCAGGGCCACTCCCTGCCAGCGGAACTCCAGCCGCCCGTCCGCAAAGGCGTAGCTGTCCACATACTGCCCCACCAGGCCCCGCGTCACCGCCGTCTCCGCCAGCATCACCCGCCGCCGCTCATAAGACAGCGTCAACTGCCGCCCCACATACCGCCGCTCCCGCCAGCATAGAATGTCCCGCAGCCGCTCCGTCGACACCGTCAGCGGACGGTGCACATCCTCCGGCCGGGCAGGGGCCACCGCAAACCGCCCGTTGAACCGCTCCATGAACCCGGGCAAAAAGGCGTTCCCCGCCGCCATGTCGCTGATCCCCGCCAGCCGCAACTCCTTCACCAGCCGGTCCTGCAGCGTCCGGTTCACCCGCTCAACCCGCCCCTTCGCCTGACTGGAGTTCGCGCACAGGATCTCGATCCCCAACTCCGCCAAGGCCCGACCGAACTGCGTCATCCCTTGCCCCGTCCGCGCCTCCGTCTTCGCCACCCGGAACACCGTGTGCTTGTCGGAGTAAAACGCCACCGGCCGGCCATGTCGCGTCACGTATCCCTCCAGCGCCGCGAAGTAGCTGAACGCGCTCTCCGACGCCGCAAACCGCAGTTCCATCAATCGGCCCGTCGCATCGTCGATGAACACCAGCAGGCTGCACGGGCCAGCCCGGTCCTCAAACCACCGATGTTCGCTGCCGTCGATCTGAACCAGTTCGCCCAAGCGCTCCCGGCGCAGGCGAGGGCGATGGAACTGACGCCGCTGATGCCGCGATACCCACAACCCCGCCGCGGACATCCACCCCCGCAGCGTCTCCCGCGACACAACCAGGCCGTGACGCTCCGCCAACTGCTCCGCCGCCAGCGTCGGACCGAAATCCGCATAGTGCCGCCGCACCAGCTCCAGCGCCAACTCGCGCAGCCCAGACCCCAACGTGCGGTTCGACGGCCGACCCCGCGCCCGGTGCACAAGAGCACCACCTCCGCCCGATCGATACCGGCTCAGCAACCGCCATACCTGACGCTCGCTCAAGCCCAAAACAGCTGCCGCTGAGCCAGCTGTCAGACGGCCACCCACAACATCCGACAGCACCTCAACCCGACGAACGTCCCGTTCGCTCATCACGACCCAGCCCACCGCAGCCTCCCACGTCGGACACAGCCAACCGGAAGACTGACAGTTCTACTTTGCACAAGTCTGACATTTTAACTTTGCGCCTACACGACAAAAACCGGTAAGGTATATTATGGAAATAATTATCTGAGCCATCCAGGACTTGACCGCTGGGGTGGCGCTAAAAGAGCGGCCGGGTGTAGGCCCATGTGTCCTTGCCACTGGGGCGGCCGCCCGCGACCTCGCCCAGGTCATCGTCCGACAGATCGATCGGCCGCGCCGGAAGAACCAGGGTTTGGACGGTGGCGGTGTCTTCCACCACCTTGATGGCGATACCCGTCGGGACCGCCAGGCCCTCGGCCTCCATGACGGTGGCCGGGTCGGCCAATAGTCGGGCCTTGTAGTCTTCATCGGCCCAGGCCCTGGCGATGATCCGGCCAGTGATCTTCATGCTTCCGTCGTTTGTCATGTCGTGTCCCCACGGCCCCGTTCGCTTATGCGGAATAAATGCGCTTGTGCATCCGTTGCCGGGCACCGGCCCGACATCATCTGTATTAGGGCCCACATGTACTGGACGCCTATCCCGCGCGAGAGTATTTGGGGAGGTGGATCCTGTCTGTAGAACAAACGCGCGACAATTCACATTGCCGCCCGCTTTCGCTGTCACATGCTGGGATGGACGGGGCGACGCCTGTGCCGTCGCCCGCCCGTGGGCCGATGAGTAGGAGTCCCTGACCGTCCATGCCCGATGGAAGCGCCCCTTTTCCGCCCGTCCTAGGCGGCGGTGGACCCAATCACCACCCCGGCATGCGCAGCACCGGCTTCACCGTCCGCCCGGTTTCGGCGTCGTGGATGGCCTGGTTGATCTCGGCCAGGGGGTAGAAGGTGATCAGCCGGTCAAAGGGGAACTGCCCGGCAAGATGCAGGTCGATCAGCGCCGGGATGAAATGGTGCGGGTCGGCGTCCCCCTCGACGATGCCGCGCACGGCGCGGCCGCCGCTCATCAGATGGCCGCCGTCCACCGGCAGGGCCTGGCCGAAGGGCATGGCGCCCACCAGGCCACAGACGCCACGCGGCGCCAGGCAGCGCACGGCGTCGCCGACAACGGCCGGACGGGCCGTGGTGTCCAGGGCGTAATCGACGCCGATACCGCCCGTCAGCGCCATGATCTCCTCCACCACCGATGTCCGGGTGGGATTGAAGGCATGGGTGGCGCCCAACTCCCGCGCCAGATCCAGGCGCGCCTCCACCACGTCGA
This sequence comes from Nitrospirillum guaranorum, assembly GCF_034653275.1. Taxonomy (NCBI): domain Bacteria; kingdom Pseudomonadati; phylum Pseudomonadota; class Alphaproteobacteria; order Rhodospirillales; family Azospirillaceae; genus Nitrospirillum; species Nitrospirillum guaranorum. The sequence goes on from NZ_JAYEES010000002.1 coordinate 18,920, forward strand.
TGGCGATGAGGGGTGCGGCCCCCATGACCCGGGCCGCCATCACCGCGCTGAGGCCCACGGCCCCGGTGCCGAAGACGGCCAGGGACCGGCGCGGTCCCACCCGCAGGGCGTTCATCACCGCCCCCGCCCCGGTCAGGACGCCGCAGCCCAGCGGTCCCAGGATCTCCAAGGGCACCGTCGCCGGCACCGTGACCACGTTGCGCTCATGGCACAGGGCGTGGGTGGCGAAGGAGGACTGGCCAAAGACGTTGCCGCCCAGCGGTTGGCCCGCCCACCTCAAGCCGCTACTGCCGTCGGCGCGCCGGCCGCTGAAGTTGCGGCCGAAGAAGTCATGGCAATAGGCTGGAAGATGGTCGTCGCAGGAGGGACAGGCGCCGCAGGAATTGAAGCTCATGACCACGCGGTCGCCCGGGGCGACGCGGGTGACGCCGGCCCCCACCCGCATGACGATTCCCGCTCCCTCATGCCCCAGCACCGCCGGCGGCGGCACCGGCAATTCCTGGTCGCGCATGGCCATGTCGGTGTGGCAGACGCCGGTGGCCACCACCCGCACCAGCACCTCACCGGGGCGGGGGTCCTCGATCTCCACGGTTTCCAGGGTCAGGGGGGCCTTGACGCCGTGGGCCACGGCGGCGGTGATCTGCATGGCTGTCGCGTCCTTGGGCGCGGGCATCAGAAGGGATAGGCCGGCGCCTGGGGCTGGGTGGTGGTCCAGCGCCAGGTGGTGAACTCATCCCAATTGGCGGGGCCGCTGATGCGGCTGCCGTTGCCGGACGCCCCCATGCCGCCGAAGGGCGCCTGGGGCTCGGCCACGACCGTCTGGTCGTTGATGTGCAGGTGGCCGCTGCGCAGGCGGGCGCCCAGGCGGCTGGCGCGGTCGACGTTGGCGCCGATGACGCCGGCCGCCAGGCCGTAGCTGCCCCGGTTGGCCAGATCCACCGCCTGGTCGTCGTCGGCGAAGGCCGTGACCACCGCCACCGGCCCGAAGATTTCCTCCTCGAACGCCGGCATGCCGGGGGTGACGCCGGCCAGGACGGTGGGGGCGTAGCAGCGGCCGTCATGCGCGCCGCCGGCCAGCAGGACGGCGCCGGCCGCCACGCTGGCCTCGACGATGGCATGCACCCGCGCCACCTGGCCGGGGTCGATCAGCGGCCCGATAACGGCCCCGTCCAGCGGATCGCCCACCGGCAGGGCCCGCGCCTTGGCCACCAGGCGGTCCACCAGGGCGTCGTGCAGGCTGTGGTGCACCAGGATGCGGCCGGTGCTCATGCAGATCTGGCCCTGGTGCAGCCAGGCGCCCCAGGCGGCGTTGCGGGCGGCCAGGTCGATGTCCGCATCCTCCAGGATGACCAGGGCGTTCTTGCCGCCCAGTTCCAGCTGCACCTTCTTCAGGTGGCGCCCCGCCAGCTCCCCCACCGCGCGGCCGGCGCCGGTGGAGCCGGTGAAGGTGATCATGGCGATGTCCGGGTCGGCGCACATCGCCTGCCCCACCTCCGCCCCGCCGGGCAGGATGTGCAGGAGCCCCGAGGGCAGGCCGGCGGCGGCGAAGGCCTGGGCGATGAGGAAGCCGCCGGAGACGGGTGTGCGGGGATCGGGCTTCAGCACCACGGCGTTGCCGGCCGCCAGGGCCGGCGCCACCGCCCGGATGGACAGCACCAGCGGGAAGTTGAAGGGGGAGATGACCCCCACCACGCCCAGGGGCACCCGCTCCGCCACGCTGGTGCGCGGCGGGGCCGAGGCCAGGATGTGGCCGCGCGGCTCCAGCGCCATGGCGGCGGCGTGGCGCAGGAAGCCCAGCGCGTGCTCATGCTCCACCTGCGCCTTGCCGCCGGCGGAACCGCCCTCGCGCATCAGCCAGCGCACCACGGCGTCGCCCATGGCCCCCATCACCCGGGCCGCGTCCTCCACCACCTGGGCGCGGGCGGCGCCCGGCAACGCGGCCCAGGCCGGTTGGGCAATCCGCGCGGCCTGGGCGGCGGCGCGGACGTCCGCCGGATCCGCCCGCCCCACCCGGGTCAGGAGCCGGCCGGTGGCCGGCTCCGTCACCTCGATCGCCCCGCCCTGGGCCACGACCCAGGCGCCGGTGAAAATCCGCCCCTCGCCCCGGGCATCCCACGGGTCGTCTAGGGCGTCAGACGCGTCGGACACCAACTGCTTGATCATTTCTTCTTTCCCCGGATCAGTACTTGTATTTCAGGGTGGCGAACCACTGGGCTGGCGGGCTGTAGGTGCCGAAGATGACGCCGGCGGCGTCGTTCTCGTTGCCGGTGGTCAGGTAGCGGTCGTTGGTGATGTTGCTGCCGCCCACGGTGGCCTGCCAGCGCTCGTCCGCCGTGGTGTAGGTGACGGAGGCGTTGACCACGTTGGTCGACTGCCGCTCCAGCAGGGCTGTGTTGGCGGTGTCGTTGTACATGGGGTTGGTGTGGGTGTAGTCGACGGTGACCCGCAGGCTGGCGCCGTTGGCCAGGCTGGCGGTGTAGGCCGGGCTGACGCTGAACTTCAGGTCCGGCGTCTTGGGCAGGCGGCTGTCCAAGGTGACGCCCACCACGCGGGGATCGACGCTGGTGTAGCGGGCGTGCAGGTATCCCAGCGTGCCGTCCAGGGTGAAACCGCCGCCCAGCAGGGCCTGCGCCTCCACCTCGCCGCCCCAGATCTCGGCGTCGCCGGCGTTGTGCAGGGTGGGTGAGACCCCTTCCTGGAAGTTCAGCTGGATGCCGGTGTAATCGGTGTGGAAGCCCGCCACGTTCAGGCGCAGGCGCCGGTCCAGCAGTTCCGACTTCACGCCCAATTCCACCGTCTCGGCCTTTTCCGGGCCGAAGCCGGGGGCGGTGCTGAGCGGGTTGGACAGGCGCGTCGTCCAGCTGCCCGACTTGAAGCCCTTGGACCACGAGGTGTAGGCCATGACGTCGTCGGTCAGGTGGTACTCCGCCCCCAGCCGGGGCGTGAAGATGTAGAAGTCCTTCGTGTTGACGCCGGCGGGGTAGTAGCGCAGCGGTTCCCCGGCCACGGGGAAGCCCAGGGCCGCCCGGCAGGCCTCCGACACCGGATAGCAGCCGGAAATCTTGTAGTTCAGGCCGTTCAGGTCGGACTGGAAGCCCTCGAACGTCTTGTGTTCCCAGGTGTAGCGGCCCCCCAGCGTCAGGCCGATGCGGTCGGTCAGCTGATAGTTCAGATGGGTGTAGGCGGCCAGCGAGGTGGTATCCAGCTTGTTGGGCCCATCCAACTGCAGCAGCCCTTCGTCGAAGGTGACGTAGTCGTGCAGGTTGCCGCCCTCGTTGAAGAAATAGAGGCCGTTGACGAAGTGCAGGCGGCCGTCCAGGGCCTTGCCCGTCAGCTGGAACTCCTGCGAGGTCTGGTGCTGGTCCATGCTGAACGACAGCTCGGCGATGGTCAGCGGGCTGCCGTCGGCGTCCAGGCCCGTGCGCCACAGCAGGCGGCGATAGGCCGTGATGGACTTCAGGTTCAAATCCTCCCCCAGCTCCCAGTCCAAGGTGTTGGCGATGCCATAGGACTGCAGGCGGGAGAAGCTGAGGCCGTTGCCGTAGGTCTTGTCGATATCGCCGGTCAGGAACTGGTTGCCGAAGGTCAGGCGCGGCCCCGTGGTCAGGGCGGTACCCACCACCGCCCGGGGAAGGGTGCACAGGTTGGTGAAATTGGGGTTGCCGCCCACGCCGCTGATCGCGTTCAGGGTCGCCGCTGGCAGCGTGACGCAGGCGTTGTAGAGGGCCGACAGGCCGCCGCCCGTCACCGTGCCCAACAGGCTGTTGGCCGTGGCCGACTGGTCCTCCTGCGTGTAGTCGGCGACCAGCGTGTCGGTGACGGGGCCGGACCCCTTCCAATAGAGCTTGGCCCGCACCGTCTGGCTGTTCTGCCCGCCCTGGGTGTCGGAGGTGCCGCTGCCGGAACGGGTGAAGGCGGCCGCGTCGGTCACCGTGCCCGCCGCTCCGGGATAAGGCACCACCTGCTGGTAGCCGTCCCGCTTCTTGGAGGAGACGGTGATGGTGCTGAACAGGGTGTCGGTCAGGGGGATGTCGGCGGAGGCGCCGACGTCGATGCGGTTGAAGCTGCCGCCGGTGATGGCCGCCGTGGCGTGATACTGCTCCGACGGCTGGCGGGTGACGATGCTGATGGCGCCGCCGATGGTGTTGCGGCCGAACAGCGTGCCCTGTGGGCCCTTCAGCACCTCGATATGGTCGACGTCCATCAGGTCGCCGTTGGCGCCCACGGTGCGCGCCAGATAGACGCCGTCGACATAGACGCCCACGCCAGGGTCCAGGTTGAAGGCGAAATCGTCCTGGCCGATGCCACGGATGGAGGCTGAAAGGACGGAGGTGGAGCCGGAGAAGGGCGAGCCCGCGTCCAGGGTGACGTTGGGGGCCAGGCCGCCGATGCGCTGGACATCATCGATGCCCTTGCCTTCCAAGGCGGCGGCGGAAAAGCTGGAGACGGCGATGGGCACGTCCTGCACGTTCTCCGCCCGCTTCTGCGCGGTGATGATCACGTCCTGCAGCTGGTCGATCACGGGGGGCGTCTCCGCCGCCAGGGCCGCCGGCGCCATCACCAGGGCCGAGACGCCGGCCAGCAGGGCCCAGCGCCGCAAGCCCAGCCCACGCATCGCTATCCTCATCCTCATCTCCTCCCGTTCCCGTCCGGGCCTTGGAAACCGGCCCGGTTGTCGATGACGGCAGGAGAACACGGGGTGCCGCGCCGGATTCTTGGAACGGAGCGAAGGGGTTTTGACGCGGGGCGAAGGGAAAGGGCGGCGGTTCACCGCGGGCCGCGATAGTGGCCCCAGGCGACCCGCAACGCCGCGCGCGGATCCCCCTCTTCCCGGTCCTCGGTGTCGATGACGCGCGTCAGGCGGGCGGCCGCGTCGTACGTCGGCCAGCCGGGCGACACCCCGTCGGCGAAATCCAGGAAGGCGCCCTGGAAGCGCCGGCTGACCCGCTTGGAGGTGCGGCGGCGGAACAGGTCCAGGCGGCCCAGGTCCCCCTCCCCCGTCGTGCCGAACAACAGGGGCAGGTCCAGCGCGTGGGTGGCGCCACCGAACATCAGGCGGGCCAAGGGGGTGGCGTAGTCGATGCGGTACATCCAGGTGTCGGCGACGGCCGCATGCCCCTGCGCGATCAGGACGGACGGTGCCCAGAAGATGAAATCGCCGCCCATGTCGATCGCCGACCGGCGGGAGGGGTAGCCGCGATAGGCCGGGGCCACGCGGGCCCGTACCTCTGGATCCGTGGCCTGGAACATGGCGTCCAGCCGGTTGACGCGGCTGGGCAGCAGGGGCAGCCCCTTGTCCAGGATCGCCCCCTCGCGCGCCATGGTGCCGATGACCAGCGGTATGGGATGGGCCTTCCCCTGGCGGAAGGCGTCCACCGGATGCCAGGGCAGGAAATTCCCGTCGATGACCGGTGACGTCGCCAGGACGCCGGGGTAGGCGTCCGGCCCCTGGTCAAAGAACAGGCGGAAGGACGCGTCCACCAGGCGATCGGCCGGCAGGTCGTGCAGGGCCCGCCCCACGGCCGCCTCGTCCGCATGATCGATCTCCAGCGCGGCCAACAGGTCGCGCGCCAGTCCCGCATGGCGTTCCGGGCCGTAGGCGCACTGCGCGGCGGGGCTCATCACGAAGGCGCGGTGGAACAGGCCGGCGGCGGCTGGCGCGCACATGAGACACAGCACCGACATGGCGCCGGCCGAATGACCGGCCAGGGTCACGTTGCCCGGATCCCCGCCGAAGGCGGCGATGTTCCGTTTCACCCACGCCAGGGCGGCCACCTGGTCACGCAGGCCCACATTGCTGTCCAGGGGGCGGCCGGGCGTGGACCAGGCGCTGAAGTCGCTGAAGCCGAAGACGCCGATCCGGTAGTTCAGGCTGACGAAGATGACGTCCCCGTCCTTGACGATGCGGTCGCCGCGATAGAGAGGGCCGCGCGAGCCGCCCAGGGCGAAGGCGCCGCCGTAAAGCCAGACCACCACGGGGCGTGGCGCCCTGGCGGGCGCCAGGGGTGCCGTGATGTTGAGGGTCAGGCAATCCTCCGACATCGGCGTCGTGTCGCCGGCGCCGCCCATATGCTCGAACCCGCGCCGCTGCATGGGGATGGGGCCGAACTCATGCGCGGCGCGGACACCCCACCACGGTACGACGGGGCGCGGCGCGCGCAAGCGCAATGCCCCCACCGGCGGCGCGGCGTACGGGATCCCGCGCCAGGCCCGCACCCCGTCCTCGACCATGCCAAAGACCTCGCCCCCTTCCGTCCGCACATGAAGGGTATCCGTCTGGTCCATCGCCAACATCCCGAGTCCCCTTGGCCATCGCGCCGCATGCGGGTCCCGAGCGGGCCGCCGGACGCAGCTAACCATGCGCGCGGGCGGGAGTTCTTGGCAGGGAGCGAAAGGAACTTGGCGTGGGGCGAAAAGACGCCCCCGGCCGCCCCCATGGCGACATTTTCGCCATCACAATTGTTGTGCAATATAACAATCATGGCTATGGTGAGGGCAAGCGGCGTTCCGGTGGGCAGACGACGGCCCATTCCGCGGACGCCCGAAACAGGGAGGAAAGAGAGCCATGGGCCTCATGGAGCGCTTTTCCGTGGACACCATCGCGCCGGAACAGCGGCGGGAGAGCTGGAACGACATCGTCGCCCAGGCCTTCCCCAACGTGGCCGTCGACCCCCGGGACCAGGATTTCACGGCCCATCTCGTCCGCCAGCCCTTGGGCCGGTTGGACTTCGCCTATGTCAATTCCAGCCCGGCCAAGGTGTGCCGCCTGCCGCAGGGTCGCCCGCAGGCGGCGGAGGAGCCCTATTTCAAGATCCACGCTCAACACCGGGGCCGCAGCCTGAACCGCCAAGGGGCGCGCGAGGCCTGGCTGAACGATGGGGACTGGACGCTGTGCGACAGCCGCAGCCCCTACTCCATCGCCTTCGCCGACACCAACCAGATGCTGGTGGTGAAGCTGCCGCAATCGCTGCTGACCCGGCGGGTGGCGGATCCGGAACGCCTGGTCGGGGTGCGCATGGCGGCCGACCGGCCGGAATCCCGCATGTTGCTATCGCTGCTGCGCTCCCTGGCGCCACAGGCCGATCTGCCGACGGAAGCCGGCTGGACCGGCGCCGTGGCGGACATCCTGCTGGACGTGCTGGCCCTGGCCTGCCGGGCCGACACCGCGTGTGAACCGCCGCCGGACGGGGCCGGCGTCCCCGCCCACGGCGCGCTGGTCCACTGGACCCGCCAGGTGCGGGGGCATGTGGACGCCCATTTGCGCGACCCCTGCCTGAACAGCGCCCGCATCGCGACGGCGCTGGGCATCTCCTCCCGCTATGTGCAGATGGCCTTCGCCAGCCTGGGCACCACCGCGACCGCCTACATCCTGGCGCGGCGCCTGGAATTGGCGGCCGCCACGCTGCGACGGACCCGGGACGCCGCCGGCACCATCAGCGACATCGCCTACGACGTCGGCTTCAACGATCTGTCCCATTTCAGCCGCAGCTTCCGCGCCCATTTCGGCGTCAGCCCCCGCGCCTACCGCGCGGGCCGGCCGGCCGCCTGAACCCCGCCAGACACCCGTATCGAATTAACCCATGAGGGGTCGCGAGGACCCCGTGACAGGAACAGGACCATGACTGCCGATACCGTTGCTTACCATGTCGCCGATGGCATCGCCTGGGTGCGCTTCAACCGGCCTGAAAAGCGCAACTGCATGAACCCCACCCTTAACCGCCGCATGATGGAGGTGCTGGAGGAGCTGGAGTTCCGCGACGATGTCGGCGTGCTGGTCCTGTCGGGTGAGGGCAGCGCCTGGTCGGCCGGCATGGACCTGAAGGAATATTTCCGCGAGACGGAGGCCAAGGGCCTGGGCGCCGTGCGCCAGTCGCAGCGGGAAAGCTATGGCTGGTGGCGCGCCCTGCGCTGGTACCAGAAGCCGACCATCGCCATGGTCAACGGCTGGTGCTTCGGCGGCGGTTACGGCCCGCTGTACGCCTGCGACCTGGCCATCGCCGCCGAGGAGGCCAAGTTCGCCCTGTCGGAGATCAACTGGGGCATCCTGCCCGGCGGCGGCGCGACCAAGGTGGTGGTCGATCTGATCCCCTTGCGTGATGCCATGTACCATGCCCTGACCGGCGAATTGATCGACGGCAAGAAGGCCGCCGAATGGCGGCTGGTGAATGAGGCGGTGCCGCTGGAGCAGTTGCAGGACCGGGTGACGCAGGTGGCCAGGATGCTGCTGGAAAAGAACCCTGCGGCGCTGAAGGCCACGAAGGACGCGGTGCGACGGGTCAAGGAAATGACCTACGATAATGCCGAGGACTATCTGGTCCGCGCGCAGGAAGCGGCCAATTTCCATGACAACACCGGCCGCAAGGAAGGCATACGCCAGTTCATCGACGAGAAAAGCTACAAGCCCGGCCTGGGCGCCTACCGGCGGGGATGAGGGCCCCGCCGCCCCCTCCCACCCCTTCCCCTCGGCAACCGCGAAGCCCGCCGCCATGACCGTGCCCCCCTCCTTCCTGCCCGCACCGGACCCGGTCGCCTTCCAGGCGGCGGCGCAGCCGGACACGCTGGCCCTGGCCGACCTTACCAGCGGCCGGCGGTACACCTATGCCGCGCTGGACCAGGCGGTGAACCGCTGCGCTGCCTGGCTGGCGGCGACGTTGGGCGCCCCCGCTAGCCAGCGCGTCGCCGTCCTGGGCCGTAACGACGCGGCCATGATCGTGCTGCACCTGGCCGGCGCGCGGCTGGGGTCCATCTTCGCGCCGCTGAACTGGCGCCTCACCGTGCCGGAACTGGCCTTCCAGGTGCGGGACGCCGAACCCGCCCTGCTGCTGGCCGATGCCGAATTCCTGGAAACCGCCCGCCGGGCGGCGGAGGGCACCGCGACACGCGTCTTGACCCTGGCGGCGGCGGAAGCGGACTGGGACCGGGCCGCCCCCTTGCGCCCAGGCGGCCCGCCCCACGCCGACACGCCCAGCACCCTGCTTTACACCTCCGGCACCTCCGGCCGGCCCAAGGGCGCCTTGCTGACGGAAAGCAACCTGTTCTTCACCACCGTCAACTTCGGCCTGATGAACAAGATCGGCGGCGGATCCGTCGTGCTGTGCGACATGCCGCTGTTCCATGTGGTGGGGTTGGTGTCGCTGGCGCGCACGCCGCTGACCCACGGCGGCACGCTGCTGGTGTCCCGGGGGTTCGAGCCGTCGACGACCTTGTCGCGCCTGGCCGACCCGGCGCTGGGCATTACCCACTACATGTGTGTGCCGCAGATGGCCCAGACGCTGCGCCAGCACCCCGACTACGACGCGGCGCGGCTGCGGCGGCTGGTGGCCCTGTGCACCGGCGGCGCGCCCATGCCGGCCGCCCTGATCCAGCGCTTCTGCGACGACGGCATCACCATCGCCGACGGCTACGGCATGAGCGAGGCGGGGACCGTGCTGGGCATGCCCCTCGGCGACCGGGCCCGCATCGCCGCCAAGGCGGGGTCGGCCGGCATCCCCGGCCCCACGGTGCGCCTGCGCCTGGTGGATGACGACGGACAAGACGTGCCCGACGGCCAGGTGGGGGAGGTCTGGATTAGCGGTCCCAACCTGTCGGCCGGATATTGGCGCCGGCCGGAACTGCCCACGCTGGCCCAGTTGGGCGGGTGGCTGCGCACCGGCGATGCCGCCCGGCGGGACGCCGACGGCTACTACTACCTGGTGGACCGCAAGAAGGACATGTTCATCTCCGGCGGCGAAAACGTCTATCCGGCGGAGGTGGAGGCGGCGGTCATGGAGCTGGACTGCGTGGCCGAGGTCGCGGTCATCGGCGTGCCGGACGAGCGGTGGGGCGAAACCGGCTGGGCCTATGTCGTGGTCCGGGCCGGGCAGACCGTGACCCCGGAACAGGTGCTGGCCCACCTGGACGGCCGCATCGCCCGCTACAAGCGCCCCCAGCGGGTGCTGATCGTCGGCAGCCTGCCCCGCACCGGATCGGGCAAGGTGCAGAAGCATGTGCTGCGGCAGCAGGCGGCGGAGGAGTGACGCCCAGGGAAAAGGCTGGCGGCCCTGCGATGGACCGCCAGCCCTGACCTCGCCTCAGAACTTCGTGTCCAGCCGGATGTAGACCTGCCGGCCCAGCGCATCCTCCAGGCTGGGCAGATAGCCGGTGAACTTGGCCCAAGGCGGGTCGCGGTCCAGCAGGTTGACCGCACCCACGCTGACCCGGACGGCATCCGTCGCCTGGAAGGCGTACTGCGCGTCCCACACCACCCAAGCCCCCACGGTGGCCGAACTGGCCGCCCCCAGGTTCACGCCGTAATCGTCGACCACGCCGGAGGTGTAGCGCATGGTCAGGGTGGCGGTGTGGGGCCCGTGTTCCCAGGTCAGGTAGGTGTTGTCGCGCCAGCGCGGCGTGACGGGGGCGAAGCTGTTGGCGTTGCGGTGGCCCACCACCTCGTAGGTGGGATCGCCGGGGTTGTTCTGGATCTCATAGCTGCGGATGTAGGCCAGCGTGCTGCGCAGGGTCAGCGCGTGATCGTCCAGGTCCCAGGTATAGGCGGCGGACACGTCGATGCCGTCGGTCTTGACCGCGCCGGCATTGAAGTAGCCGACATTGACCCCCACCAGCGTGCCGCTGGCGTCGCGGATGACCGCCGGCCCCGTCGGGTTGGCGTTGATCACCGCCTGCGCGTTCTGCAGCGCGATCTTCTTCTGGAAGTCATAGTTCCAGTAATCGACCGAGACCTCGGCGTGGCGGATCGGGTTCCAGGTGATGCCCAGGTCGTAGTTGGTGGAGGTTTCCGGCTGCAGTTTGTTGTTGGGCACCGTGTTGACGTTGCGGAACGTGCCCTTGTCCCCGGCCACCAGCGGGTCATACAGGTTGGACGTGCCGCTGGTGGCGGCACTGCCCACCGACTGGGCCAGGGCCGGTGCGCGGAAGGCGGTGCTGGCCGCCGCCCGCAGGGTCAGCTCCGGCGTCGCGTGCCAGTTGACGCCGATCTTGGGGTCCACGCTGTCGAAGGGGCCGTAATCCTCATATCGGATGGCGCCGTCGACATAGAGATCCTTCAGGATGGGCAAGCCCAGCTCGGCGAAGCCGCTGCCGATCTGGCGGGTGCCCGATCCCGACACGCCCGGCGGCAGGTAGGCGGTGCGGCCGCTGGTGCGGAAGGCGTCATAGAGGATGGACCGGTATTCGTTGCGGAACTGGCCACCCACGGCCAGCGCGCTGGTGCCGCCGGGCAGGTCGAACAGCTTCCCCGTCACCACGCCTTCCGCGATCATGTATTCCGACACGGTGCGCGAGGTGGTGTAGGTGAAGAACTGGTCGATGACCGCCTGGCTGTTGACCTTCTGGTCCTTGCCGAAGGGGCTGAAATAGGAGCAGCCGTTGGTGCCGGGGGCGAAACTGGCGGTGCCGTTGAAGGACACCGGGCAGCCGGCGCCGCCATAGCCGTTGACGGCGTATTGCAGCGACACCAGGTCGGTTTCCTTGACGTCGTAGACCTGCTGCTCCCGCGAATAGACGCCGTCCAGCGAGTATTCCCAGTCCCCCCACAGCTTGCCCTTGGCGCCCAGCACCAGGTGGGTGCCGGTCAAATCCGTCTTGTCGTCGTCATGGGGACCGTTCACGCCCATGACACGGCCCAGGAAGGTGACCGGCACGCCGAACGGATTGCCGGGGTTGCTGGCGGGCACGATGATGCTGCCGCGGGTGATGGGCGTGCTGGCGACGCCGTAGCGGTCGGAATCCTGGAAGTAATAACGGCCTTCGAAGAAGATCTGCTGGGTGTCCGTCAGGTCGTAGGTGCCGCGTACGTGCGACAGCACCTGCTTGTAGGCCGGCTGGATGGGGTTCATGGCCTGGTAGCTGAACTGGCAGGCGCCCAGGGGGAAGCTGTTGCCCACGAACACGCCGCCGGTGCCGGGGACGTCGCAGCTGGGGTCCGCCACCTGCACGTTCTTGGTGGCCGTCGCCGTCGGGTTGGCCCCGGCGGCGACGCGGGCGGCCACGGTGTTGTTGTACAGCTGGGTGTAATCGATGGCGCCGTTGACGCCGTTGTTGATGACGACGTCGCCGCCGTTGGCCGTGTGCGGGGCCGAGGACAGGATGAAGTTGCCCGGCTGCGACGTGCCCGAGGGGCTGTAGAAGTTCGTCACCCGGCGTTGGGAATTCTGCAGGTTCTCCTGGTGTTCGTAGCTGAACGACCCCACCACGTGGAAGCGGTCGCCGCCGCCGCCGAACATGCCCTCCACCAAATACTTCGGCGCGCCGTCGATGAAGGTGTACTGCCCGCCCGCGGCCACGCCGTTGAACTTGTCATCGGTGATGAAGTTCATGACGCCGGCGATGGCGTCGGAGCCATACAGGGCCGACGCGCCGTCCAGCACCGTTTCCACCCGCTGGATTTCGATCAGCGGAACCAGGGTGTTCAGGTTGACGTAGGGGTTCAGGTTGCTGTCGGTGTCCGTGGCCGCCGTGCGGTGGCCGTTCAGCAGCACCAGGGTGGACGACGGCCCCAGGCCGCGCAGGTTGGCGGAACGGGAGCCGTGGTTTTCCGGCCCGCCCTTGGACAGATCCTGCGCGCCGCCCATGCTGCCGATGTTGGCCGGGGTCAGGTTGGTCAGCTGGCTGAGGTTGCTGACGCCCGAGCGGCTGATGGCGTCGCGGTCCAAGGTCTGGGTGGGGTCGGGAATATCGGCCTGGCTTTTCACCTTGAGGTAGGTGCCGGTGACGACGATCTCCGCGATGCCATCATCGGCCGGATCCGCGTCCTTCTGCTGGGCCATGGCGGGATGAGCCCCAGCACACAAAGAAAAAAGCGCCACGACCGAAGCGGTCGCCCGCAAACGAGCTGCAAATCCAGGCGCGGATACACTTCCAATTTTCATTATTTTCCCTCCCCGATTGGCGTTTTATGCCGACCCACGACGGCATCGCCTTCTCTATTCATGGGGAGTATTGTAGGGGCCGTTAGATTTGTAAAATTTGTTTTTTACATGCATTAATAAACTGCACTTATCAATGCAACCATCACAAAACTGCCCGCCAGGCATGGCAGCGTCGGGCATTGCAGTGATTGTGATGAATGAGGGTGCTGTGATAGGGAATTTATATGGATGTCAATCTTCGGCAGATCCGCGCCTTCCTGGCGGTGGTCGGGCTCGGCGGCTTCACCCGGGCCGCGGCCGCGCTGAACATTTCCCAACCCGCCCTGACCATCCGCATCCGCCAGCTGGAGGACCAGATCGGTCTGCGCCTGTTCGACCGCAACACCCGGTCGGTGCAGCTGACCCGTGTGGGCCAGGAACTGCTGCCCGTGTTCCAGCGGCTGATGAAGGATTTCGACAGCGCCATGGCCGACATCCGGGAATTCTCGGAAGAGCCGCGCGGCACCATCCGGGTGGCCGTCCTGCCCAGCTTCGCCGCCGGGCCCCTGCCCGCCTTGATCGCCGACTTCCGTGCCCGCAATCCCCGCGTCTCCTTCGTGCTGAAGGACGCGGTGGGCAAGCGCGTGCTGGCCATGGTGCGCAATGAGGAGGTGGATTTCGGCATCGGGGTCGGCGGCGTGGATGAGCCCGACCTGGACACCATCGACGTCTTCGAGGACCGGCTGGTGCTGGTCTATCCCCGGGGGCATGCGGCCGGTGAGCTGCCCCTGGCCTCCGTGCCCGTCATTTCCCAATTCCCGCTGGTGCTGATGGACAAGGACACGAGCGTCCGCCGCCTGGTGGATGAGGCCTTCGCCGGCGCCGGCTCCATCGCCACCCCGGCGTGCGAGGCGACGTACATGTCCACGGCGGTCAGCATGGTGCGCGCCGGCCTGGGGCTGGCCATCCTGCCGGCCTCCGCCATCGAGATCCGGGGATTCGCCGACATCGCCACGCGGCCGATCGACGACGCCGGCTTCGTCCGCCGCATCGTCATCATCAAGCGCCGGGGCAGCTCGCTGCTGCCCGCCGTGGAGGAGTTCACCAAGGTGCTGCTGGCGGCGGCCAACTCCTGCGCCGCGACGCCGGGCCCGTGCCTAGATGTCGAGGTCCAGGATGGCGGAGCTGAGGCACTTGCCGTGGGCGTCCAGGGCCAGTGACCGCGTGACACCGCCGCCCAGCGTGCGCGTCAGGACGAAGTTCAGCGCCCCCAGCCCCGGCAGGGCATAGCGCACCACCTCCCCCTGGATCAGCGCGCCCAAGTGATGGCGCACCCGCTCCACCGTCACCGCCGCCTCCAGCCGCGCGTAGTCCTCCGCCCGGTAGGCGATGACGGAGATGTTGGAGGTGTTGCCCTTGTCCCCGGTGCGGGAATGGGCCAGGTCGCGCAGCTTCATGGCTGAACCTCCATCATGTGGACTTGCGGGTTGACCAGTTCGCGCGGGATCAGGGTCGACTGCACGGCGATGACCTCCTTGGCCATCTTGGTGGCGCCGCCGCCGCCGGCCGGGCCGTTGGTGTAAAGGCCCTCCACCTCGTTCCCGATGCGCTCGGCGTCCTTCAGGGTGTGGGTGCGGCCGGCGACGCGCAGGCGGACCTCGTAGGGTTCGGGGGCCGCCGCGGACAGTTCGGGGCCGTGGATGGCGTCCACGCCAATCAGGTCCAGCCGCAGCTCGCGCAGGGGCAGGCCGATGATGCGCAAGCGTTCCGCCACGATGTCGCAGGCCAGACGCGCGCGGGCCAGGGCTCCGGGCCCGGCGTAGGAGATCTGGCCCTCGCCGATGTACCCATCGCCGTAGCCCAGCGAGACCTTGAGGCTGGCGGGCCGCGCGGCCCCGCCGCCGCCATCCACCCGCACCTGGTCCGGCCCCGCCTCGGTGATGGACACGCCGCTGAAATCGGCCGCCACGTCCGGCGTCAGATAGCGCGCGGGATCGTGCACCTCATACAGCAACTGCTCCCGGCAGGTGGCGCCGGTGATCAGGCCGCCGCTGCCCGCCACCTTGGTGATGGTGGCGGCGCCGTCGGCCGCCACCTCGGCGATGGGGAAGCCCAGGCGCGCCAAGTTGGGCACATCTTTGTAGCCGGGATCGGCGAAATAGCCGCCGCTGACCTGGCCGGCGCATTCCATGAGGTGGCCGACCAGCGTGCCCTTGCCCATCAGTCTCCAGTCATCCGCTGCCCAGCCGAATTCATGCACCAGCGGCGCCAGGAACAGCGACGGGTCGGCCACCCGGCCGGTGATGACGATGTCGGCCCCGGCCTTCAGCGCCCGCACGATGGGCTCCGCCCCCAGATAGGCGTTGGCGGATACCAGGCTATCCGCCAGGCTGGACACCGGCGCGCCCGTCTCCTCGATCGTCAGGTCCTGGCGGGCGCGGATGATCTCCGTCACGTCGTCGCCGGTGACGATGGCGACGCGCAACGGCCCCAGGCCCAGTGACCGCGCGACGGCCGAGACGGCGGCGCCGGCGGCATGGGGGTTGGCCGCGCCCATGTTGGTGATGATGGTGATGCCGTTGCGCCGGCAGGCGGGCAGGACGGCCATCATGCGATCGGTCAGCAGCGGATCGAAGCCGGCGGACGGATCCCGCCGCTTGGCCAACTGGGCCAGGGCGATGGTCCGTTCCGCCAGGCATTCGAAGACCAGATAGCGGATGTCCCCCGCCTCGGCCAGTTCCACCGCCGGCTCGATACGATCGCCGGAATAGCCGGCGCCGGTGCCTAGTCTGACGCGTTTCAACGCGGATGCCTCCTGGTCGCGGGATCCCTACAGGGGCAGCACGCCGATGACGACGGCCACCACCGTCATCAGCAGCGTGGCGCCGAACAGGTAGGGGATGCTGAATTTCTGATGCTCCCCCAGGCCGATGCCGGTCAGCCCGATCACCAGGAAGGTGGCGGGCGTCAGGGGGCTGACGGGGAAGCCGGTGGTCATTTGGCCCAGCACGGCGGCCTGCGCCACGTGTACGGGCTGGCCGCCCAGGCTGCCGTGAACCGAGGCGATGACCGGCAGGATACCAAAGTAGAAGGAGTTGGGATCGAACAGCAGGCTGAGCGGCATGGACAGCACGCCCAGGATGACGGGGATGTGCCCCGCCATGCCGGACGGCATCACGGACACCGCCGCCCCCGCCATGGCCTTCAGCATGCCGCTGCCCTGCATTATGCCGGTGAAGGCGCCAGCGGCCAGCAGGATGCCGGCCATCATCAGCGCCGCCTTGGCGTGGGCATCCACCCGCCGGCGCTGTTCCGCCACGTCGGGGTAGTTCAGCATCAGGGCCGCCACCGTGCCCAGCATGAACATGACCACCGGATCCACCCAGCCGCCCACCATGACCGTCATGACGGCGACCGTCAGGGCCAGGTTCAGCCAGAACAGCCGGGGGCGGCGCAAGGCCCGTTCCTCCGCCGTCAGCGGCCGTTCGGCGGCCGGAATGGCCCCCGCGCCCGCCGGCGTCCCGGCCAGGGCCAGGCGGCGTTCCTCCCGCCGGCCCAGCCACCAGGCGGCGGCGAAGACGAAGGCCAGACCCGCCGCCTGCACCGGCAGCAGCGGCCGGAAGATGTCGGACACCGGCAGGTGCAGGGCGGCGGCGGCGCGAATCATGGGGCCCGTCCAGGGCAGGAAATTCACCCCCGCCGCCAGCGAGGTGACGCAGGCCAGGATGCGCCGGTCCATGCCCAGCCGGTCGAACAAGGGCAGCATGGCGGGAATGGTCACCAGGAAGGTCACCGCCCCCGACCCGTCCAGGTGGATCAGCAGGGCCAGGAAGGCGGCACCAATGGTGATGCGCCAGGGGCGGTGCCCCACCAGGCGCAGGATGCGGCTGATGATGGGGTCCAGCATACCGGCGTCGGTGACCACGCCGAAATAGAGGATGGCGAAGACGAACATGCCGGCCACCGGCGCGATGGCCTTGATGCCGTCCAGGATGAAGCGGCTGGTTTCCAGCCCGAAGCCGCCCAGCAAGGCCCCGGCGACGGGCACGGCGATCAGGGCCACCAGGGGTGACAGCCGGTTGCTGAGGATGGCCAGGAACAGAACGGTGACCGTGCCGAAACCCAGTACCGCGATCATGCCTCTCCCCCTTCTCCCGCGCCCGGTTCAGCCCGGACGTCGTGGCCTTGGCGCCTGATGGTTCGATGCTTAGGGTTAAGGACGAAGGCCCGATAAGGGAAATAGATTTGTTCTATGGTTGCGATAGTAAAGTTTAATGAATTCCTTGCCACGCCCGAGGCCGAGCGGCGGCGATAATCAAAATCTATCAATCGCATAAAGTTAATCTAATTCCTTCGTCCTTTCCGTCATGGCATTCCCGGAGACAGAACACGGGAACAGGCTGGGGAGGATGACCATGCGCGTGATGACCTGGACGGGGGCGGCGACCGGTGCGCTGCTGGCATGGGCCGCGACGGCCCATGCGGCCCAGGCGGCGACGCCGACCACGGACTGCGCCAGCCTGGGCGGCCGCACCCTGCCCGAGGCGCGCATCCTGTCGGCCGAGCCTGTCGCCGCCGGCCCCTACAAGGCGCCGGACGGCACCATCACCTTCCCCGATCTGCCCGCCTTCTGCCGCGTGGTGGCCATGGCCGAGACGGAAGTGAAGGTGGAGGTCTGGCTGCCCGAGACGGCCTGGAACGGCCGATTCCAGGGGGTGGGCAACGGCGGTTTCGCCGGCAACTTCAGCTACTACGCCATGGGCCCGGCCCTGCGCGCTGGCTATGCCGTGGCCGGTACGGACACGGGCCACGGCCCGGCGGAGGGCAAGCCCGGCGCCCGCCTGGACTGGATGCACGACCCCGTCCAGCTGGCAAACTGGGGCCACAACGCCATCCATCGCATGACGGTGGCGGCCAAGGCCATCGTCGCCGCCCGCTACGGCACGCCGGCGGCCAAGGCCTATTTCGAGGGCTGTTCCACCGGCGGTGCCCAGGCCATGACGGAGGCGGAGTATTTCCCCGGCGACTATGACGGCATCCATGCCGGCGCGCCGGGGATGAACTACACCCGCCTGATGATGAGCTTCCTGTGGAGTTCGCGGGCCACCTTGCTGGATCCGGCCAGCACCCTGCCGGCGGAAAAGCTGACCCTGCTGCACCAGGCGGTGCTGAACGCCTGCGATGCCGCCGATGGCGTCAAGGACGGGCTGATCGAGAATCCGCCAGCCTGCCGGTTCGACCCGACCGTGCTGCAATGCGCATCCGGCGCCACGGACACCACGGCCTGCCTGACGCCGCCGCAAGTGACGGCCGTGCGCGCGCTTTATGCCGGTCCGCGCAATCCGCGCACGGGCGAGGCGATTTATCCCGGCCTGGTGCCGGGCAGCGAATGGGGTTGGGATTTGCAGCAGGGCAAGCTGCTGGAGGCCTATGTCATCCCCCTGTTCCAGAACATGGTCTACGACAACCTGTCCTGGCGCTGGCAGGACTTCGATTTCGACCGCGACGTGACGCTGACGGACGACAAGGTCGGCGCCACCATCACCGCCGTGTCGCCGGACCTGTCGGCGTTCAAGGCGCGCGGCGGCAAGCTGATCATGAGCCAGGGCTGGGCCGACCAGTTGAACGCCCAGACCTATCCCATCCAGTATTACCAGGCCGTGGCGGGCACGTCCGACCCGGCCCAGGCGCGGGCGCGGCTGGGGGGATATTTCCGCCTATTCATGGCGCCGGGCATGGGACACTGCTACGGCGGCCCCGGACCAAACCGTTTCGATGCCGTAACGGCCTTGCGCGCGTGGGTGGAACAGGGCAAGGCGCCCGACTGGCTGGTCGCCGCCAAGCACGAGAAGGATTTGGACCCCACCTCCCCCGTGCTGCGCACACGACCCCTGTGCCCCTACCCCGCCGTCGCCCATTGGACCGGCAAGGGCTCCAGCGACCAGGCCGCGAACTTCACCTGCCAGTGAAGCCTCGGGCCCACATGTGACGCCTCAGGTCAGCATCATGCCGCGCGCGGCGGCGATGCGGTCGGCGATGTGCTCGCGCACGGCGGCGATGCGCCGGGTGTGGTGGCTGTCGGGATGGCTCAGCAGCCAGTAGGTGCGGGTGAACCGGATGTCCGGCAGCACCCGCACCAGTTCCGGAAAGCCCGCGGCCGCATAATCGTGCAGCACGCCGATGCCATGGCCGGACCGCACCGCCTCGATCTGCGCGACGACGCTGCCGCATTCGTAATGGCGGTCGGTGTGGCGGCCGACCTCCCCGGCGTAGTCCAGGGCCCGGCTGTAGGCGAAGTCCTCAACATGGGTGACGAACAGTCGCCCGGCCAGATCCGCCGTCGTGCGCAAGGGGCCGTGGCGGTCCAGATGCCGCTGGCTGGCGTAAAGGCTCAGGGAATAGTCCGTCAGCTTGCGCACCATCAGCCGGCCGTGGTCCGGCTGTTCCAGGGTGATGGCCAGATCCGCCTCGCGCCGGGAGAGGGAGAAGGTGCGCGGCAAGGGCACCAGCTGGATGGTCAGGCCGGGATGCCGCTCCGCCAGGGCGCCCAGTTCCCGCGCCAGGAAATAGGTGCCGATGCCGTCCGGCGCCCCCACCCGCACCGTGCCGGTCAGCCGGTCGGCGCTGCCGGACAGACCCGAGAGGATGGAGCCCGCCTGCAGCAGCTCGGATTCCATGCGCTCAGCAGCCGCCATCAGCGTCTCGCCCGCCGGTGTCAGGGTGCAGCCTTGGGGCCGCCGCTCCACCAACAGCACACCCAGGGCGGTTTCCAGCGCCGTCAGGTGGCGGGCCACCGTGGCGTGGTTCAGGCCCAGGCGCTGCCCGGCCCCCAGGATTTGCCCGGCGCGGGCGACGGCCAGGAAGACGCGGACCTGATCCCATTCCATCGGCAAATCCAGACTATAAAATCCGCACAACGAAGCCGCGACATTGCGCGTTGATGCGCAGTTCCTCAAGCCGGATAAGCGAAGGGCAAACCGGCGGAGGAGCCCCATGACCAAGTCCATCCCCCATCACATCGGCGGCCAGGTCCAGGCCGGCCGGTCCGGCCGCACGGCGCCGGTCCACAACCCGGCCACCGGCGAAGAGACGGGTCGCGTGGACCTCGCCTCCGCCGCCGAGGTGGCGGAGGCCGTGGCGGCGGCATCGGCCGCCTTCCCCGCCTGGGCCGCCACCCCGCCCCTGCGCCGCGCCCGCATCCTGAACCGCTTCCTGCGCATCCTGGAGGAGCGGGCGGACGAATTGGCCGCCATCATCGTGTCGGAACACGGCAAGGTGCATTCCGACGCGCTGGGCGAAATCCAGCGGGGCATGGAGGTGGTGGAGTTCGCCACGGCCGCCCCCACCCTGCTGAAGGGCGAGGTGACGGAGAACGTGGGCACCCGGGTGGACAGCCATTCCCTGCGCCAGGCCCTGGGCGTGGTCGCCGGCATCACCCCGTTCAACTTTCCGGCCATGGTGCCCATGTGGATGTTCCCGGTGGCGCTGGCC
This sequence comes from Nitrospirillum guaranorum, assembly GCF_034653275.1. Classification (NCBI taxonomy): domain Bacteria; kingdom Pseudomonadati; phylum Pseudomonadota; class Alphaproteobacteria; order Rhodospirillales; family Azospirillaceae; genus Nitrospirillum; species Nitrospirillum guaranorum. The sequence continues at coordinate 39,256 of NZ_JAYEES010000002.1, forward strand.
GCCGGCAACACCTTCATACTGAAGCCGTCGGAGCGGGACCCGTCGGCCGCCCTGGTCATCGCCCGGTGGCTGGAGGAAGCGGGCCTGCCCGCTGGCGTCTTCAACGTGGTGAACGGGGACAAGGTCGCGGTCGATGCCCTGCTGACCGCCCCCCAGGTGCAGGCCATCAGCTTCGTCGGCTCCACCCCCATCGCGCAGTACATCTATGAGACGGCCGCGCGCCACGGCAAGCGCTGCCAGGCCCTGGGCGGGGCCAAGAACCATATGGTCATCCTGCCCGACGCCGACCTGGACCAGGCGGTGGACGCCTTGATGGGCGCCGCCTACGGTTCGGCCGGTGAGCGCTGCATGGCCATTTCCGTCGCCGTGCCCGTGGGCCGGGCCACCGCCGACGCGCTGGTGGGCCGCCTGGCCGACCGGCTGCGCACCCTGAAGGTGGGGCCGGGCACCGACCCGCAGTCGGAAATGGGCCCCCTGGTCACCCGCCAGCACCTGGACAAGGTGCGCGGCTATATCGACGCCGGCGTCGCCGAGGGCGCCACGCTGGTGGTGGATGGCCGCGACATCCGCCTGCAGGGCTACGAGAACGGCTATTTCCTGGGCGGCACCTTGTTCGACCACGTGACGCCGGCCATGAGCATCTATCGGGAGGAGATCTTTGGGCCCGTCCTGTCGGTGCTGCGGGCGGACAGCTATGACCAGGCGGCCCAGTTGATCAACGACCACCCCTACGGCAACGGCACCGCCATCTTCACCCGCGACGGCGACGCCGCCCGCGAGTTCGCCCACCAGATCCAGGTGGGCATGGTGGGCATCAACGTGCCCATCCCCGTGCCCATGGCCTTCCATTCCTTCGGCGGCTGGAAGCAGTCGCTGTTCGGCGACCACCATATGCATGGGCCCGAGGGCATCCGCTTCTACACCCGGCTGAAGACCATCACCACCCGCTGGCCTACCGGCATTCGCGCGGGTGCTGAGTTCGTGATGCCGACGATGAAGTGAGGGGGGTGCTTATTGTTCGGCCAGGCTGAAGATGCGCTCCGCCGGCACCCATTTCTCCCCCAGCTTGGCCCAGGGCAAGGGGCGCTGAAAGGTATCCATCAGCGCCTCCCACGCCTGGACGTCCGCGTCGGCGGCGTCCGCTTCGGCTTTGGCCACCGGGTCATAATCGTCCGTCACCTCCACGATCATCGCCAGCCGGTCACCGCAGAGATGGATTTCCATCTCCAGGATGCCGGCCTGGCGGATGGCGCGCACCACGGCCGGTGGCACCTTCCCCGGCGCGTGCCACTGGCGATACCGCTCGATCAGCGTGGGATCGGACTTCAGGTCCAACATCAGGACATGGCGGCTCATCATTGTCTTTCTTGCGATAGTCACACCTTGACCGGTGCGAAGGACGGCGGCCGGTCGGCGGGGTCGGCACCGAAGCGGGGGTTGGGCTTGGGGCCCATCTGCAAGGTCAGGCGCCCACCTGCCGCCAGGCTGGCATGGCTGATCCAGCTCTTGGTATACGCCGCGCCATTCCAGGAGACGGACTGGATGTAGGGGCTGTCGGGCCCGTTGCCCGGCGCCTCCACCACCAGCCGGCGGCCCTGGCCCACGGCCAGCTCCGCCCGCCGGAACAGGGGCGAGCCGAAGACGTAGATGGGCGTCACGGGGTCGACGGCGTACAGGCCCAGCGCGCTTATCAGGTACCAGGCGCTCATCTGGCCGCAATCCTCATTGCCGGCCAGGCCGTCCGGCTGGTCCTGGTGCATGGTCCGCAACAGCATGCGCACCCGCGCCTGGGTCTTATAATGGGCGCCGGCGTAGGCGTAGAGATAAGCCACGTGGTGGCTGGGCTCATTGCCGTGGGCGTACTGGCCCACCAGGCCGGCGATGTCGGGCGGCGCGTCCGCCGGCATTTCCGAGCTGGTGGTGAACAGCTCATCCAGCTTGCGCTCGAACGCCTCCGGACCGCCGAACATCTCCATATAGCCGTAAAGGTCATGCTGGTTCAGGAAGGTGGCCTGCCAGGCGTTGCTTTCGGTGAAATCCCGCCACTTCTTCATGTGGCCCATGGCGCGGGGATCGAACGGCTCGATCCACTTGCCGACGCTGTCGCGGGCGCGCACGAAGGTCAGCGCCGGGTCGAAGACATGGCGGTAGTTGCGTGAGCGTTCGGCCAGGGCGCGGGCGTCGTCCCGGGCGCCGGCCCCCGCCGCCAGGTGGGCCAGGGCCCAGTCATCATAGGCGTACTCCAGCGTCTTGCTGACCGCCTCGTCCACCGTGTCGCTGGGGATGTAGCCCAGGCGGCGGTACTCCCCCATGCCCAGGGTCGTGTCCTCGAAGGCCCGCTTGCGGAACACGGGCCAGGCGGCCTTGTAGTCGATGCCCTTGAAGCCCTTGGCCTGCGCCTCCGCCAGCACGACGGCGGAATGCCAGCCGATCATGCAGCCCGTCTCCCGCCCCTGCAGCGGCCAGACGGGCGGGCCCGCCGGGCTTTCCACCGCCATGCGCACCAGCCCGTCCACCAGGTCGGGCACGCGGTCGGGCTGCACCAGGGTGAACAGGGGGTGCAGGGCGCGATAGGTGTCCCACAGCGAATAGGTGGAATAGGTGTGGCGCCCCGGCGGCATCTGGTGGATGGCGTCGTCCATGCCACGATAGCGCCCGTCCACGTCGCTGAACAAGGTGGGCGCCAGCAGGGCGTGATACAGGGCGGAATAGAAGATGCGGCGGTCTACATCGCTGTCGGCGTCGATACGGATGCGCGACAGTTCCGATTGCCAGGCGTCACGGGCGGCCCAGCGCACACGGTCGAAGTCCCAACCGGGGATATCGGCTTGCAGGTTGCGCAGCGCGCCGTCCTCGTCCACCGCCGACAGCCCGACCTTGACCAGCAGCGGCGCCTGGGCCGCATCCGGATAATGCAGCGCGCATTTCAGGTTCGTGCCGGCGGCCTGGTCGCCTGCCACCGGCTGGTCGTCGGAATACAGCTGACCCTTGGTGAAGGGGCGCGACAGCTTCAGGGCGAAGTGGATGTGGCGCCCGTCGGCCCACTGATGCACCCGCCGGCCACCCACCAGCGTGTCGTTGCCCACCAGCCGCAGGCTGGCGTCGGTCACCCGCGTGGGCACGCCGTGCTTGTCCTGCATGCCGTGGTGGAAGTCGATCAGCAAGTGCGCCCCGTCCCCGTTGGTTCCCGCGCCCGCCGGGAAGGTGTAGCGGTGCAGGCCCGCGCGGGCCGTGGCCGTCAGTTCGGCGGTAATGCCGCTGTCCTTCAGCCGCACGCGGTAATAGCCGGGGGTGGCCTGTTCATCGGCATGGTCGAAGCGGGCGCGATAGCCGCCTTGGGGATCCTCCAGGCTGCCCGGTTGCAGCACCACCGGACCGACCCTGGGCACCACCAGCACGTCCAGCATGTCGCCCACGCCCGTGCCACTGAGATGGGTATGGGAAAAGCCCATCAGGGTGCGGTCGTCCTGGTGGTAGCCGGAGCATGAATCCCAGCGGCCGTTGTCCGTGTCCGGGCTCAACTGCACCATGCCGAAGGGCACGGTGGCGCCGGGGTAGGTGTGGCCATGCCCGCCCGTCCCGATGAAGGGATCGACCCAGCGGGTGAGGTCCTCGCCCTCCCCCGCCCAGGCCGCCGCCACCGGCAACCCACTTCCGCCCAGTAAGGCCAGGCCGGCGGTGCCCCCCAGCAACGTCCGACGTGTCAGCATGATCTTCTCCTTCCCCATCGCGCCCTCGCCTCCTGGCGGGGCGCCCGCGGCGACGCCCTCCCCCAAAGGAGACGGCGGGCTTATTGCGTGGATCCCTATTCCTTGACCTGTCCCGGCAGGTCCCAAATCTGCGCCCGGCCGCCGGCCAGGCTGGTGTCCTGGACCGGATGCAGGTCGAAAACGACGACCTCGTTCATTCCGACCTTGAGGAAGCTTTCCGGCACGAACAGGGTGCGCTGTGGGCCCACCGACCAGTGGCGGCCGAGATTGTGGCCGTTGACCCAGGCGTAGCCTTTGCCCCAGCCGCGCATGTCCAGGAAGGTGTAGCCGGCTTCCTTGAGCTCGAACGTGCCCCGATGGAACGCGGGGCCGTCGCCCTGGCCAGCCTGGAACGCCAGGCCACCCAGGTCGTCCAGCGGCAGTCCCTCGTGGGTCCAGCCCTGCAAGGGCTGGCCATCCAGCGTCACCCCGCCGATGAGGCCCTTCTGGTCCCGGCCGATACGCTCGCCGTAATTGACGTGCCCCATGGTGTCGACCAGGATCTCCAGGCTGTCCCCCGCCTGGGCGGACAGGGCGATTTCCCGTTCGTTCAGGCGCCGGTCCAGCACGCCCACGCGGCGCCCGTTGACCGACACCACGGCGTAATCGCGCACCTCGCCGATGCGCAGGACGCCCTTGGCCGCCTTGGCGAACCGGTGGCGATAGCGCATGAGGCCATAGCTTTGGCCCAGCGATTCCAGCGTCCGGGGGGCGGGCGCCTCCACTGGCCGTCCGAACAGGGGCGTGACCGCCGCCGTCTCGGTCAGCCGGAAGCGGGGGATCTCCAGGGCCTTTTGCGGCGCCGGCAGGGGGGCGAACCGCTCCGCCGGCAGATAGCGCTTCATCACTTCCAGCACCGCGCTGAACTTCGGCGTGGGGCGTCCGGCCTCATCGAGCAGGGCGTCATAGTCGTAGCTGGAGATGTCGGGCTGATAGGTTTCGGTCTTGCGGTCGAAGTTGGCGCCGGCATCGAACCCGAACGACGTGCCGCCATGCGCCATGTAGAAACTGACCGAGATCTGGCGGTCCAGCATCCATTTCAGGCTGTCCAGCAAGGGCGGCGCCGGCATCGCGGCATGCACCTCGCCGAAATGATCGAACCATCCGCCCCAGAGTTCGGTGCAGATGCGCGGGCCGGACGGCTTGAACGCGGCGTAGCGCTTGAACTCTTCTTCCGCCTTGTCCGTCGTGCCGAAATTGATGCCGTTGATCAGCGATGGAAGGGCGCCCTTCTCGATGACCGCCGCGCCATCGACGGTGTAGAGCGGCCCGTCGAAGCCCGCCGACCGGATCTGGTCGCGCACCGCCTCCATATAGGCGCGGTCCTGCCCGAAGGAGCCGTATTCATTCTCCACCTGGGTCATCAGGACCGGCCCGCCCTTGTCGATCTCCAGGTGGGCGACCTCCTGGCCCAGCCGCTTCAGCCAGCGGCCGGACAGGTCCATATAGGTGGGATCCAGCGACCGCGCCTTGACGCTCTCATCGGGGAAAACCCAGGCCGGCAGCGCGCCGCCATCCCATTCCGCGCAGGCGTAGGGCCCGACCCGCAGCAGGACGTGCAGGCCCTCCTCCTGCGCCAGGGCTAGCCAGGCGGACAGGTCCAGGTTGCCGGTGAAGTCATACCGCCCCGGCGCCTTTTCATGGGCGTTCCAGAAGACATAAGCGCTGAGCGTGTTCAGCCCCAGGCTCTTCAGCTTGCGCAAACGGTCACGCCAGTCCGCACGGGCGATGCGGGGGTAGTGCAGTTCGCCGGCCAGGATCTGCAGGGGCTGGCCATCCAACAGGAAGTGGTCGCCCGCGGTGGTGAAGCGGCTGCTGCCGGCCCGCGCGGCGGTGAAGGGGACCATGGCGCCGGCGGTGAGACCGGCGGCGCCGGCCAGGAAGGTTCTGCGAGGAATCATGGCGGTCCGGTTCATGCGGGTGTGCGCAACAGCGCCGGCTTGCGGGCCAGCAGGTCGATCATCAATTCGCCGAACAGGGTGTTGGCCCAGGCGAACCAGGAACGGGTGAAATGGGTGGGGTCGTCCTGGTCGAAGGCCTCGTGCATGAAGCCGGTGCCGGCGTGCGTCGTCTTCAGCCAGGCCAGGCACTGGCGGATCTCCGCATCATCGTCGCTGGTCAGGGCGCGGACGATGATGGCCATGGGCCAAATCATGCGCAGGCCCTCATGCGGGCCGCCGATGCCCTCGGCCGCCTTGCCCTGGAAGAAATAGGGGTTGTCGGCGCTCCACACCCGCGCCCGGGTGCGGCGGTAGAGGGGATCGTCGGCGGCGCAGCAGCCCAGATAGGGCAGGCCCAGCAGGCTGGGCACGTTGGCATCGTCCATAAACAGGCGGTTGCCGAAGCCGTCGACCTCATAGGCCCAGATGTCCTGGCCGGTCGCGTCGGTCATGCGTCCATGGGCCCGCACCGCCATCTCCACCTCCGCCGCCAGGGTCAGCGCGTCCTGGGCCAGCGCCTCCTCCCCGCCCACCGCCCGCCACAGCGGCGCCAGAAGCCGAAGGGCCGTGACCGCGAACAGGTTGCCCGGGATGTTGAAGGCGTACAGGCAGGCGTCGTCCGAGGGGCGGAACATGGCGTGGATCAGGCCCACCTTGCGCGTGGGGAAGCCGTAGCCGTCCAGCGCCAGCGTCTCCGTCGGCGTTTCCGCCTTGCGCTGGAAGCGATAGGGGCCGGGGCCGTCCTTGCGCTGCTGCTGGCGCAGGGTGGCGACCACCAGGCGCATCGCCGCCCGCCATTCCTCATCGAACGGCGCCAGATCGCCGGTGGCCCGCCAATAGCCATGGGCCAGTCGGATGGGATAGCACAGGCTGTCGATTTCCCACTTCCGCTCCGCCACGCCGGGCTTCATGTCCGTCAGATCGCCCACCGCCCACTTGTTGGGCGTGGTGGCCTTGGGATCCGGTAGGAAGGCGTTGGCGTAGGGGTCGATCAGGATGCAGCGCGCCTGACGATGGATCAGGCCGTGGAACACCTGGCGCAGCACGGCATCGTTCTTGGCCAACGGCAGGTAGGGCCAGACCTGGGCGGAGCTGTCGCGCAGCCACAGGCATTCGATGTCGCCGGTGATGACGAAGCTGTCGGCCTTGCCGTCCAGCCGCCCCAGCTCCACCGTCGTGTCCAGGGTGTTGGGGAAGCAATTCTCGAACAGCCAGGCGAGATCCGGATCCGCAATGGCGGCCTTCACCCGCGCCAGTTCCCGCTCCACCGCCGGGCTGGACACCTTGCGCTGCGCCGGGGGCGGGCGCCGGCTGGCACGGGTCGTCGCACGGGCCGGCGCAGCCGGCAGGGTCCCGGCCAGAACGCCGCCCGCCAGACCCCACAACGTGTCACGACGGCTGATCATCAGACCTTCCTCATTTCGGCAAGACCTGGCGGCCCTGGATGTCCACCGTCTTCTCCACCCCTGCGGTGAAGTCCGGCTGGCCGCCACCGGCGAAGAGCTGATAGCGCCCGGCCTCCACCGCGCGATTGCCGGCGGCGTCCACGCCGCTGAGGTCACGGGGGTCCACCTGGAAGGTCACCCGCTTGCTCTCCCCCGGTTCCAGGTGCACCCGCTGGAACCCGGCCAGCAGGCGGCGTGGCGCCAGGGGGCCGGACGGCGGCGTGACGTACAGCTGCGCCACCTCCTCACCCGGATGGTCGCCCACGTTTCTGATGGTCACGCTGGCCGTCAGCGGCTGGCCGGCCGGCACCTGGGCAGCGGACAGGGACAGGTCTTCGTAGGTGTAGCGGGTGTAGCTGAGGCCGAAGCCGAAGGGGTACAGCGGCGTGCCCTCGAAATAACGGTAGGTGCGTCCGGCCATGGCATAGTCGACGAAAGGCGGCAGGTCGCGGACGGAGCGGTAGAAGGTCACCGGCAGGCGGCCGGACGGGTTGTTGCTGCCGGTCAGCGTCTCGGCCAGGGCTCGGCCGCCCCGCTCCCCGGGATACCAGGCGGCCAGCACCGCGTCGGCATGGTCCTGCGCCCAGGTCAGGGCCACGGCGCTGCCGGACATCAGCACCACCACCAGGGGCTTGCCGGTCGCGGCCAGGGCCTCCAGCAACTGGCGCTGCGGCAGGGGCAGTCCGATGTCGGTACGGTCGCCGCCGTCGAAGCCCGGCACGGCGATGCCCAGCTCCTCCCCCTCCACGTCCGGCGACAGGCCGACGAAGGCGATGATGGCGTCCGCGCCCTTGGTGGCGGCCACGGCTTCCGCCCGCTGCACCTCCGCCGGGGCCAGCCACATCAGGCGCACGCCCTGGTCCTGGCCGCTGTGCACCAGCTCCAAGCGCAGGCGGTGGGGGCTGCTGCCCTCGACATGCAGGGGCACCATCAGGTCGCCGTCCTTGCCCGTGCCGGGATCGTCCAGCACCAGCCGGCCGTCCAGGTACAGGCGCACGGGGTCATGGCCCTGGCAGTCGAAGCAACGGTCCACCCGCACCGCCAGGGTGTAGTCACCCGGCCCCGGCGGCACCAGCAGGCCGGTCCAGCGCACGGCGTAGCGGCGCGCGTCCATACCGGGGACCGGCGGCACCTTGTCCCAGTCGAAATCGACGGTGCGGTCGGTGCGGGTCAGGCGCGGTTCGCCGCTGAAATCCAGGCTGTCGAAATAGTCGCCGGTCAGGCCGGCCTCCGCCCCGCTGCCCGCCCCCGTCTTCAGCGCCGTCTCCGGCACAAGCACGGGCACGCCTTCCGCCAGGCTCGACCCCTGGGCGTAGCGGACGGTGCCAACGCCCGGGGCCATGCGCAGCGCCGCCAGGGGTGTGTAGGCCTGCACCGCGGTGCCGTGGTAGTTGGCCTCCAGCACGCCCAGCGCGTCGGCGTTGGGGCCGACCACGGCCAAGTTGGATCCGGGGGCCAACGGCAGCGCGTTGTTGCGGTTCTTCAGCAGCACGATGGACTTACGCGCCGCCTCCAGCGCCAGGGCGCGGGCGTTCACATCGTCGATGCGTTCCGCCCCGACGTCGGCGTAAGGGTCGGCGGCGGCGAAGGCGCCCAGCCGCGCGCGGGCGGCCATGACGCGCCGCGCCGCCTGGTCCAAGGCCCCCTCGGTCACCAGGTGCTGGCTGACGGCGGCGCCCAGGTCGGCATAGGCGTAGCGGCCGCCGCCACCACAGTTGAGGTCGGTGCCCGCCAGCAGCGCGGCGGCGGCCGAGCCGGCGTTACCGGCGCGGTAATGGTGGAAGCGGGTCATGTCGTCCACCGCGTCGCAGTCGGACACGACATAGCCCTTGAATCCCCAATCCCGCCGCAGCCGGCCGTTCAGCAGTTCCGGATCCGCGCACACCGGGGTGCCGTGCAGGGCGTTGTAGGCGCACATGACGGAGCCCACCTGCCCTTCCGTGACGGCGGCGCGGAAGGCCGGCAGGTAGGTCGCCTCAAGGTCATGCGGCGACACGTCCACGTCGAAGGCGTGGCGCCCGGCCTCCGGCCCGCTGTGCACGACGAAATGCTTGGCGGTGGCGATGGCCTTGGGATGGGCCGGATCCGGTCCCTGGATGCCTTGGATGAAGGCCACGGCCAGGCGGCCGGTCAGGTAGGGATCCTCACCATAGGTCTCCTGCCCCCGGCCCCAGCGCGGGTCGCGGAAGATGTTGATGTTGGGCGACCAGATGGTCAGGCCCTGGTAGCGGTCATGGTCGGCCTTGGGCCCGGCGGCGTTGTACTTGGCCCGCGCCTCGGTGGAAACGGCGTCACCCACCCGGCGCAGCAGGTCCGTGTCCCAGGTGGCGGCCAAGCCTATGGCCTGGGGAAAGACGGTGGCGTAGCCGGCTCGGGCGATGCCATGCAACCCTTCGTTCCACCATTCGTAGGCCGGCAGCCCCAGGCGCGGAATGGCCGGCGCGGCGCTCTGGATCTGGCCGATCTTCTCCGCCAGGGTCATGCGGTTGACCAGGGCGTCGGCATCGCCGGTTTGCGACCAGGCCCCGGCGGGCAACACCAGGGACAGCAGGGCCGCCCCCAGCGCAAGAACCCGCCTCACGACCGCGTCCCCTTGGTGGCGCCGGCCAGTGAGCGTACGGACAGGGCTTGGCGCAGGGCGGCGATGTCGGCCGCGCTGCGCACGGCCAGCGTCACCGTCTGGCCCGGCAGCAGGTCGATGGCGTTGTCCGACAGGGTGGCGTCCTGATCGCCGAACTCCATCCACACGCCCCGGGCCAGCCGCTGCGCCGTGACCGTCAGGGTGTAGCCGTCGGCGGCGGGGTGCAACTCGGCCGTCAGGCCCGGATCCGGCAGGGCCAGATCCACCGCGTCGGCGAAATAGACCAGTTCACGCGACACCGGCTGCCCGCCCTGCAGCAGTTCCACCACGGCCACCGTGCGCTTCGGATCCGCCCCCTTCAGCAGGGCGGCATCCTCGAAGGAGCCGACATCCATGCTGGACAGCGGCGCCAGGGTGACGGGCGTCGTGCGCTCCTGCCGGACGGTGCCGTCCATGTCCATCACCCGCAGGCGCCATTGCCCCGCCACCGGGGCGATCAGGTCCGACACCAGGTGGATGTCGGTCTTGCCGTTATGCCGCTGGGCCGCCGCCAGCAGCGGGGCGTAGAAGCGGCGGGCATGGAACTGCAGCGCCTTCCACCGGCCGAAGTAGTCGATGCTGGACCAGGAGGCGCCGGGCCAAACGTCGTTCAGCTGCCAGTACAGCGACCCCATGCTGTGGGGGCGGGAGGCGCGCAGATGTTCCGCCGCCATCTGGATGCCCTCCGCCTGCATCACTTGGCTGAGATAGACGAAGGCGGCGAAGTCCTTGGGCTCGCCATAGTATTTGCGGATGTAGAACAGCAGGCGGTCGTTGCCGTTGCCATTGGCGAATTTCTGGTGCGCCCGCATGACAGGCGAATTCGGGCTGGCCAAATCCTCGGCATTGGCGAAGGCGCGCACGGTCCGCATCACCGGGAATGATTGCAGGCCGTACTCGGACTGGAAACGCGGCGTGGTGTCCAGGTAATCCTCCAGCGGGGCGGAACCCGACCACACCTTCCAGTAATGCTTGTCGCCGTCGTCCATCTGGTCGGCGGGGCCATCGAAGTCGGTGCTGGGGGTGCTGGCCCAATAGGGCACGCCACCGGCGTACTTGGCCACCACGCCGCGCAGCACATCGCCGAACAGCACGGTCATGCCGGTGACGATGCGCTCCCGCTCCGCCGGCGCGATGCTGTCCTTGAACGTCTGGCGGTCGGGCCAGGATTCCCAGCCGGTCTGCACCTCGTTGTTGCCGCACCACAGGACGATGCTGGGGTGGTCGCGCAGACGCTTCACCTGGTCCACCGCCTCGGCCCGGCTGCTCTCGCGGAAGGCCACGTCATAGGGGGTGATGGCGCCGCCGAACATGAAGTCCTGCCACACCATGATGCCCATCTCGTCCGCCAGGTCGTAGAAGGCGTCGTCCTGGTAGTGGCCACCCCCCCACATGCGCAGCATGTTCATGTTGGCGTCGCGGGCGGATTGCAGCAGGGCGCGCGCGGTATCCGCCGGCACCCGGCTGGGGAAGCTGTCCATGGGGATGAGGTTGGCGCCCTTGGCGAAGACGGGGATGCCGTTCACCACGAACTCGAAGCTCTTGCCCCACTGGTCGGGCGCGCGGCGCAGTTCCACCTGGCGCAGGCCGGTGCGCCGCGCCGCGGTGGCCACGACGGCGGCGCCGTCGTTGATGGTCGCCTTGAAGGTGTAGAGGTCGGGCGCGCCGTAACCCACCGGATACCACAGGTGGGGATGGTCGATGCGCACCGGCAGGCTGACCTGGTTGGTCCCGGCGTCCAGCGCCACGTCCTGAGTGACGGCGGGCAGCGCCGTGCCATCCGGGGCGGTGGGGGTGACCGTCACGCGTACGGTTCCCGGCCGGTCGGCGGTGATCTCGAACTCCGCCCGCACCGACGCCGCCTCGGTCCCCACCTTCTGTTGATCGATGTGGAAATCGGCCAGGCGGGGGCCGTCCCAGGCCTCCAGCCGCACCGGCCGCCAGATACCCAGGGTGACGTAACGGGGACCCCAGTCCCAGCCATACTGGTAGTTGGCCTTGCGCACGTAGTTGGAGGTCTGCTTGCCCGCCGGCTCATCGCCGAAAGCGCTGTCGAACTCACCCGGCAGGGCATAGGGCTGCTTCAGCAGCCAGGGCTGCAGCTTGGCGATGGGGGAGTGCAGCGCCACCGACAGGGTGTTGGCGCCAGGGCGCAACGCCTGCTTCACCGGCACGCGCCAGCGGCGGAACATGTTGTCGGCCGACAGCAGCGGTTTGCCGTTCACGCTGACGTCGGCGAAGGTGTCCAGCCCCTCGAACACCAGGTCGACGTGGTCATGGCGCAGCGTCGCCTCATCCACCGCCAGGGTGGCGCGATAGTCCCAATCGGCCAGGCCAATCCATTGCAGGCCGGCCTCCGCGTCGCGATAGAACGGGTCGGCGATGCGGCCCAGGGCCAACAGGTCGGTTTGCACCGCGCCGGGCACCGTGGCCGCCCGCCAGTGCGTCTCTTCACCATGGGTTTTGGCGGCGGGATCCTGCGGCGCCAGGCGGAAGGTCCAGCCCTGGTCCAGGTCCCGCACCACGGGTGCCGCGTCAGCCAGGCCAGGCGCCATCAGCGCCAGGGCGAACGCCAGGGGCAAGGAACGGTTCAGGGCGCGCGGCATGGAAAATTTCCTCTGGTGCGGCATCAGCTTAGTCATGGTTCGGCCTGCAGGCTGACACTTCCGATGGCATATAGCGGACCATGGATAGACGCCGTGTACGTCAGGCATAGATCATGCTCCCCCGTCGCCACCGGCAAAGGGGCGGTCAGGGGGAACTGCACGGGCGCCTTGGCCGGCGACGGTAGCGGCACGGTGGCGGCCACCGGCCCGTCGCAACCGTCCACCCGCACCACCAGTTCGCCATTGGGCGTGGTCGCGGGATGGCTGCGGACCTTGACGGCGTCGTGGGCCAGGCCGTAGTTGCGCGGCAGGCGCGCGGCCTGAACCGTCAGCGCGGTGACGCCATTCAGCCGGGCCTTGGGATAGACCCAGCAGGCGTCGAACAGGTTGACGTTGAACACGGGGCCGCGGGTGGCCGCGTCCGGTGTCAGGGGAATGCGCAGGCCCATTTCGCCCTCGGGGCAGGCCGCCAGCTCCCCGCTCTGCCGCGTGCGCAGCGCCCCGGTGGAGAGGTCGTACCGGCGGGGGGCGGCCAGCATCTGGCCGGCCTCGCTGAACACGGCCGCGTTCAGGATGGCCGGCGGGGTCAGGCGCAGCGGCGCCTCGTACCGGGGGGACGCCGGGGTCGGCGCGCTGCCGTCGGTGGTGTAGCGGATGGTGCCGAAGCCGGCCTGGTTGGACAGGGCCACCGTGGCGGCGCCGGCGGCGAGGGCCGCGTTGGGCCCGCCCTCCACCGTGAAATCGACGGCGAAGGCGCTGTCGGCCGCGTCCACGCCCAGGTGGCGGTAGCGGGCCAGCTGCGCCGGCAGGCGCCCCAGGAAACCACGCCAGTCGCGCCGGTCCTTGGGCGACCACAGCCCCTCCGCCAGGGCATCGATGCGGGGATAGATGGCATGGGTCACATGCCACGGCGTCATCATGTATTCCGTCCAGAGATTGCCCTGGCCGCCTAGCACATGGCGTGCCTGCTCCGCATCCAGTTCCGCCGGCAGGGCGTCGTAGGCGTAGATATCCGCCAGGGTGACGATGGCCAGGCGGCCGGACGGCTCATCGTTCCGGCGACTTTGCAGGCTGTCCAGGTACAGCGTCGGCGCCGGCGACAGGATCACGTCGTGGTTCATGCGCGCGGCGTCCACGGCACCCTTGGTGCCGCGCCAGGACATGATGGTGGCCGTGGGCGGGATGCCGCCTTCCAAAATCTCGTCCCAGCCGATCATGCGCCGGCCGTGGGCCGCCAGATACTGGCCCACGCGCTCGATGAACCAGGTCTGCAGCGCGTTCTCATCCTTAAGGCCCAGGGCCCGCATGCGCGCCTGCACCTGGGGTGACGCCTTCCACTCATCCTTCAGCGCCTCATCCCCGCCGACGTGGATGTAGGTGGAAGGGAACAGCGCCATCACCTCGTCCAGCACGGTCTGGATGAAGGTGAAGCTGGCCTCATCGACGTTGAACAGATAGGGGTTCACGCCCCAGTCCACCGCCACCGGGGGCCGCGCGCCGGTGACGCCGATCTTGGGATAGGCCGCCATGACCGCCTGGCCGTGGCCGGGCATGTCGATCTCCGGCACGATGGTGACATGCCGGGCGGCGGCATAGGCCACCAGGTCGCGGATCTGGTCCTGGGTGTAAAAGCCGCCGTAGCGCTGGCTCGGAGAGTCGTTCCCGCCCGCGCCGGGCGGCGTGCGCCAGGCGCCCACCTTGGTCAGGTCAGGGTAATGCTTGATCTCCAGCCGCCAGCCCTGGTCGTCCGTCAGGTGCAGGTGCAGGCGGTTCAGCTTGTGCGCCGCCATCTGGTCGACCAGGCCCTTGACGCTGTCCAGGGGCTGGAAATGGCGGGCCACGTCCAGCATCAGGCCGCGCCAGGAAAAACGCGGCCAGTCCCGTATCTCCTGCGCCGCCACGGTAACCGGGCCCTGCCCATATCCCTCCGGGGTCAGCAGCTGGGCCAGGCTCATGGCGCCATAGAACAGGCCGGCCTCATCCCGTGCCGCGACGCGGATGCCCTGCGGCGTCACCGTCAGGGTGTAGCCTTCGGCCTGGGCCACCGGGGCGGCGGCATCCAGGGCCAGGGTGATGGCGGCAGCCCCGCCGTCCCGCACCTCCAAGGTCAGGCCCCGCACCCGCCCCACCATATCGGCCAGCAGCGTGGCCGCCTGGCGCGCCTGGGCGTCGCCAGCCGGCACGGCGATGCCGGCGCCGGCGTTTAGCATAAAGGCTCCTTGTCCTGTCTGGAACTCGGCCGGCACGGGAATGAGGGTGGGCGTCACTCCAGGGGACGGGGACACCGGACCCGACCCGGCGGCGGCACTGCCCGCCACCACCATCGCCACGGCCAAAGCCCCCAAAACGGCCCTAATTCCCATCCCCATCGGCCCCATCCCCATTAACCCAGTCCCCTCAGCCTCGTTTCTGCTTTCAGCGCTGCGCTTTGGGCAACTCGTCCCAGACCTTGGGATCTTCCGAGCCCAGGACCCAGGAGCAGAAGCCCTCCAGGCCGTATTCCTTCACCAGCGCGTACCGGTCATGGAAACTGCGGGCCTCGGGCATGAACACCCACTCACGCATCTGGTCGCGGTAGAAGTAGTAGAACGCCTCGTGCTCCACCGGATCCCACTGGATCTGCGCGCCGTACTGCTTGGCCAGCGGAATGGACTCGTCGGCGTCGAAATAGGCGCCGGCGATGTTGGACGCCTCGGTCCCGTCCGGCTTCACCGGATTGTCGGCGTACCAGCGGTAGCCGTAGAGCGGGATGCCCAGCGACAGCTTGTCCTTGGGGATGAACTGCAGCGCGTACTTCAGATGCTCCATCACCCACGGCATGCCGGCCACGGGGCCGGGCACGGTCCAGCGCGTGTGCTCGTCATAGGTCATCAGGCAGAACAGGTCGACCGCGTCGGCGATGGCCTTGTAGTCGAAGGCGCCGCGCCAGAATTCCCACATCCACTTGGAAAACGGCCCGCGGCCGGCATGTCCCGGGGCGTTGGGCACCACGGCGATGGACAGTTTCAGGCCGGCGCCGTGCAGGGCGGTCGCCGTCTGCTTGATCAGCAGGGTGAAGGCGTCGCGGTCGGTCCAGGCGATGTTCTCGAAATCGAACTGGTAGCCCACCAGGCCGTGCTCCTTGGCCTGCTGCACCAGCGACCCGATCATGGCCTTCTTGGCCGTCTCGTTCGTGATCAGCTCATGGAACTTCTGCTTGTCCACCGGCGAGACGATGGGCATGACCGGCACCTTGTTCTCGTGCGCCAGCTTCAGCACATAGGGGTTGGGCTGGCCATACAGCAGGCCGTTCTGGTCGACGCCGTACCAGGTGGGCACCAGCAGGTCGATCTTGTCGATGTGCTGCTCGAACGAGTTAATCGATTTCTGGGTTTCCATCATATAGAACAGCGCCGTTGGCGCCTTCCCCGTGGATGCCCCAGCGGCGAGCGCCACGGAAGAGGTGCAGGCCATGGCCATCATGGACAGGCCAACGGCCAGCGTTCCCAACAGTCGTTTCATGACATCTCCTTCAAGGCGGCTTTGGCGCCGCTCACTGCATCTCGATGCGGTAGACGTAGGCGGCGACGGCGCCCGCCGGCCGTTGGGGCAGGGTCAGGCGCAGACCGTCGGCGTCCTGGCGGAAGGTCAGCGTGCCGCCCCCGGCACCCAGCAGGGTCACGGCCTTCACCTTGTCCTCCGCCTTCAGGCTATGGATCACGGCCTCCCCCTCCGCCGGCCAGCCCAGTTCGATGGCATAGAGCGCCGCGCCCTTGGTGGTGAAGCGGAAGTCCTGGGCCGTGTAGGGCTTGGTCTTGGTTTCCTGGAAAGAGCCGCTGGCCACCTCGGTCGGGCCTTCACCGAACTGGCGCCAGGGCCGGGTGCCGTAGATGGCCTCGCCATTCACCGTCAGCCAGGCACCCATGGCCATCAGTGTGTCTTGCGCCCCCTGGGGAATGCTGCCATCGGCGCGGGGGCCGATGTTCAGCAGCAGGTTGCCGTTCTTGGACACCACGTCGGCCAGCAGATGGATCAACGCCTGCGGCGACTTGTAGGTGTCGTTCTCGACATAGCCCCAGCTGTCGTTGCTGATGGAGGTGCAGGTCTGCCACACGCGCGGCTGGATGCCCGGCAACTGGCCACGCTCGATGTCCAGCACGCCGGCGCCCTCGGGGAAGGCGCCGATCTTGTAGTTGACGATGGCGGATCCGCCCAGCTTGGCCTGGGCGTTGTAATAATAGGCCAGGAACTTGGGCAGCGTGCCGCGGAACGTCGGGTGGCCGATCCACCAGTCGAAATAGATCAGGTCGGGGTGGTAGAGGTCCACCAGCTCCGCCGAGCGGGCCAGCCAGTCGCTGAGCCATGCCTGCGACACCGGCGTGAAGTCGCCGAACACGTCGGCGTCGTCCGACCCTTTCTCCTTCACCCGCAGCTGGGCGGGGCCGTAGAAGTCGGCGTAGCGCGGATCGTTGACGTCGGAGGGGATCTTGCGCCCCTCATCGAAGAACCAGTCATGCTCCGCCCGGTGGGACGACAGGCCCAGGTGCAGGCCCTGCGCCCGAACCGCCCGCGCCAGGTCGCCGATCAGGTCGCGCTTCGGCCCCATGCGCACCGCCGACCAGTCGGACAGCTTGGTGTCGTACAGGGCGAAGCCGTCGTGGTGTTCCGCCACCGGTACCACGTACTGGGCACCGGCCGCCCGGAACAGGGCGGCCCAGGCGCGGGGATCGTACTTCTCCGCCTTGAACAGGGGGATGAAGTCCTTGTAGCCGAACTTGTCCTGCGGGCCGAAGGCCTTGATGTGGTGTTCGTATTCCTTGGTGCCCTTGGTGTACATGAGGCGCGAGTACCACTCGCTGCCGAAGGCGGGAACGGAATACAGGCCCCAATGGATGAAGACACCGAACTTGGCGTCCGCATACCATTGCGGCACCTGGTAGTTCTTCAGCGAGGCCCAGTCCGGCCGGAACGGCCCCTGCCCGTCCCCCTGCTCCACCTGCTTCAGCTCGGCGGCGACGTCGGACACATGCTTGGCGCCGCGCTTTTCCCACTGCAGGTCGATCTGCGCTGGCGACAGGGTGTCGGCGGTTGGGGCGGTGACGGGTGCCGAGGGCTGCTTGGCTGCCAGGGCCGCCCCTGCCGGAACGGATAGTGCCGTCGCCAGCAGGCACACCCGGATCAGGCGCCCCCCGGTCAAGCGTGAAGAGCGACGGATCATGGCTTGGCCTCCGGTTTGGACAGTTGAATCGAAACGGCGGGCAGTGGCGCTACCCGGCCGTAGGGGTGGATTTGCAACCGCCCTATTCTGCCAAATATATTCTTTAATTTAAAAAAGAATGGGCCGCCGCCAAAGCGCCAGGCGACGGCCCAGGGGAGGGAGGCTTACATCTTGTAGGACATGTTGATGGAATAAACGCTGCCGTTCTTATAGTAACCGATGGGGGCAGCCTTGGTATTATTGTACCAGTAGTACATCTCGTCCAGCAGATTGGACGCGTTCAGGGTGATCTGCATGTGCTCGTCGACGCTGTAGGTGGTCGAGAAGTCGAGCTGCATGTAGGAGTCGACCATGTTGCGCGAGTCCAGCCGGCCGATGCTGGTGAAGTACGGCGACCGCCAGCCCAGGCTGACGCGCGCCTGGATGGGCCCCTCTTCATAATAGGGGATGAAGTTGAAGGTGTGCCGTGACAGGTAGGGCATGTTGACGTTGGCGCTGCCCGTGTCGGCGATCGAGTAGGTGTAGTTGGTCTGCACGCCGAAGCCGTAGGCGATGTTCGTCTGGAACATCGCGGCGAAGCCCTTCACGTTGGCGTCGGAGTAGTTGACCGGCGTCGACACGCTGTAGGTCGCCGTGCCGCCGTGGGTGTTGTCCTGCAACACCATGTCAGTCGCCGTGTTGACGATGTAGGATGAAATCTGCCGGAAGAAGAACTCACCCGACACCAACGAGTCCTTGTTGAAGTACCACTCGGCCGAAACGTCGTAATTGTTGGACTCGTAAGGCTTCAGGTTCGGATTGCCGCCGCTGGCGGTGTGCTGCGTGTCATCCTTGGAGAAGGCGCCGGCCATGTCGGCGTAGCGGGGGCGGGCGATGACTTTCGCCGCGCCGAAACGAACGATGACGTCATCCGCCACGTCGTAAGCGAAGTTGAAGGTCGGCAGGAAGCGGCCGTATCGGCTGGTCTGGGTCACGCCGTACGGGTCGCTGGCCCCGTTGTCGTACTCCCAGTACTTGATATCGTCGGAGGTGTGCACATAGCGCACGCCGACGTTGCCGCGGTACTTATCGCCGGCGAAGTTGACCTGGGTGTAGGCGGCGCTGTTCTGCTCGGTGACCTTATATTCGGAACCGAAGTCCCGATAGTAGGTGGTGTTCAACGACTTCAGGTAGTTGATCACCGAGTCCTGGCTGATGGTGTAGAAGTTCAGCCAGTCGCCCGAGGCGTTCAGGCCATCGAACAGGCCGTTGGGCACCTGGGACGCCCCCAGCGAGGACAGCGTGACCTTGCCGTTGGAATAGGTGCGGCTGCCATAGGCGCGGACCGTGTTCATGTGGTCGGTGTACTTGACGCCGGCCTGCACGCTGGTGATGGGGCCCCAGTTGATGTCGTGGGTCACGTCCATCTGGCCGTAGGCCTCGGAGTCCGCGTTCAGCTGGGCGGCGATGCCGCCGACCTGGCTGCCTGCCGCGTTGGTGGACATGTTCTCCACCGACGGCGAGCCGTTGGCGTAGGTCACGGTGGTGTGGGTGCCGTCGTAGGCGAAGGTGTAGGGCGCCGACGAATAGAACGACAGCAGGTATTCCGGGTCCTTGCCGCCGAAGGCGCGGGTGTAACCGACGTCGGTATAGACCTTCCAATCCTTGGTCGGCGTCCAGGTGCCGGCCAGGTTCACGCGGGCGGTCTGCACCGTGGTCTTGCGGTAGTTGGTATCCAGCTCGGTATAGGCGCCGTCGCCCAGTGTGGCGCTGGTGATCAGGCCGTTGTTCAGGGTCACTGCCTGGAACAGGTTGGTGCTGGCCGCCGGATAGATGAAGCGCGCCTGGCTGTAGTTGTTGTAGACGCCGTGGATGAACAGGCCTGACAGGTTCAGGTCGATGGTGTCCGTCGGCTGGAACTGGATGGCGCCCTGTAGGCCCTCACGTTCACGCGTCTGCTTGAAATAGTCGGAGTTGATGCCGGCCGGGAAGGTCGAATTGGCCAGGGTGCCGCTGCCCGAAACCGTGGGGTTGGAGGTGATGGTGTCGCCCTTCTGGTAGCCGAAGAACTCGATACCGGCGCGCGACAGGTCCTGCTTGTCATAGGTGCCGGCAACCATCACACCGAAGGTGCTGGCCGGGTTCTTCCAGCTGTACAGCAGCGAGCCGCGGGGATTCCCCAGCTCCGACCGCGTGTTGTAGGAATAGCCGACCGAACCGCGCAGGGTGTTGGCGTCCAGGTCCAGCGGCTTGCGGGTGTGGATGATGACCGTGCCGCCCAGGCTGCCTTCGTCGATGCGGGCTTCCGTCGACTTGTACACCTCGGCCTGGTCGATGATTTCCGGCGACAGCAGGCTGTAGTTGAAGGTGCGGCTGTTCGGGTCGTTGGGATTGCCGCCCCAGTCGGCCGAGCCGATGGTCTGGCCGTCGACCAGGATGCGGTTCAGCGCCGGGTCGGTGCCCAGGATGCTGATCTTCTCGCCTTCGCCGAACTGGTGGTCGACGCTGATGCCGGGCAGGTGCGACAGGGATTCCGCCACGTTGGTGTCGGGGAACTTGCCCACGCCCTCAGCCGAAATGACGTCGACGATAGCATTCGCCTCGCGCTTCACCTCGATGGAGCGCTCCAAACTCTTGCGGATACTTGTGACGACAATCTCTTGCAGTTCGTCGTCAGCATTGGCATCCGCCGCGTACGCCCGGACGGGTATGAACGATGTCGCCCCCATGCCCATCAGCATGGTGGTAACCAAGGCATACTTCTTAATTCCCATGATGTGGTTTCCCCTGCTGCGCTTTATTTTTCTGAGCTCTGCCGATGTCTTTGATTTCGATCCGAACCGTATCGGCATTACTGAGTCGGTGTTAGCGGTAACCAAAGTGCCGCAGAGCCCCGCGCTCGTCAATTTTTTTTTAATTTGCTTTCATAATTCCCCTTTTGCCCTGATGATGGGGGCAACGGGCGATGGCGGAAGTGAGGAATACCAGCAGGATACGGGCCGGCCGGCCCATCCGGTCCGAGGGGGCGGAGACAACGCCCCCGACGTCGACCCCCCCACCCGTTCCATTCACGATCACGGACAAGGATGGCGCCCATGGCCCCTGTGAAACCGTCCCCCTCCCCCCATCAGAACCGCGCGTCCATGGTCGTCATCGGGGTTCTTTTCTTCATCTTCGGCTTCGTCACCTGGTTGAACGGACCGCTGATCACGTTCGTGAAGCTGGCGTTCACGCTGGACGACGTGAACGCCTTCCTGATTCCCATGGTCTTCTACCTGTCCTACCTGTTCCTTTCCCTGCCGTCCTCCTGGGTGCTGCGGCGGACGGGCATGAAGAAGGGGATGGGGGCCGGGCTGTTCGTCATGGCCGTCGGCGCCGCGCTTTTCGGCGAATGCGCCACGATTCGGGTCTATCCCGGCGCGCTGGCCGGGCTGTTCGTCATCGGCGCCGGCCTGTCGCTGCTGCAGACGGCGGCCAATCCCTACATCAGCATCCTGGGTCCCATCGACAGCGCCGCCCAGCGCATCGCCGTCATGGGCATCTGCAACAAGGTGGCGGGCATGCTGGCGCCGGTGGCCATCGGCGCGCTGGTGCTGAGCGGCATCGACACCCTGGATCAGCAGGTCAAGGCCGCCCCCACGCCCGAGGCGCGGGAAGCGCTGCTGTCCGCCTTCGCCGCCAAGATTCATCTGCCCTACCTGGCCATGGCGGCGTTGCTGGCCCTGCTGGCCGTCTGGGTCGTCCGTTCCTCCCTGCCGGAAATCTCGGCCGACTCCAATGCTGGCGATGAGGCGCGGGATGGCGACACCCCGCCCTTGAGCCGCATTCCCCATCTGTGGCTGGGCGTGCTGTGCCTGTTCCTATATGTCGGGGTGGAGGTCATGGCCGGTGACGCCATCGGCACCTACGGTCACGGCTTCGACCTGCCGTTGGACGAAACCAAGTTCTTCACCTCCTTCACCCTGGCCGCCATGCTGGCGGGCTACCTGGGCGGCCTGGTGCTGATTCCCCGCGTGCTGTCGCAGGAGCGTTATCTGGCCCTCTCCGCGGCTTTGGGCGTGGTGCTGACCCTCGCGGCCTATGCCACCCATGGCTACGCCTCCGTCGCCTGCGTGGCGGCGCTGGGCTTCGCCAACGCCATGATGTGGCCCGCCATCTTCCCCCTGGGCATACGCGGCCTGGGCCGGCACACGGAGATCGGCTCCGCCTTCATGGTCATGGGCATCGCCGGCGGCGCCGTCCTGCCCCAGCTGTTCGTGCAGCTGAAACAGCATTTCCCCTTCCAGGCCGTCTTCCTGGCGCTGATGGCGCCGGCCTATCTCTACATCTTGTTCTTCGCCCTCTACGGCCATCGCGTCGGCCGCAAGGCGCCCGTCCCCTCCCTCGCCTGATCCTTATCGCTTCTTTTCGAAAAGCTCATGACATCCGATCGCTACTATCTGGGCGTCGATGGCGGCGGCACCAAATGCCGCGCCCGCCTGCGCGCCCCCGACGGCACGCTGCTGGGTGAAGGCCTGGGCGGTCCCGCCAACATCCGTCTTGGCCTTGACCGGGCGTGGGCCAGCATCATGGAGGCCATACAGGCGGCCCTGGCGCAGGCCGGCCTGGACGCCACAGCACTTCCCCGGCTGCATGTCGGCCTGGGGCTAGCCGGCATCGTGACGGCGGCGGACGGTGTCCGCACCCGCGCCGCGGCGCCCGGCTTCGCCAGCCTGTCCGCCGAGACGGACGCCCACGCCGCCTGCCTGGGCGCCTTCTCCGGCCGGGACGGCGCCATCCTGATCGCCGGCACCGGCAGCGCCGGCTATGCCTTGATCAACGGCCAAGGCCACGCCGTCGGCGGCTGGGGGTTCGAGGTCTCCGACGAAGGCAGCGGCGCCAGCATCGGCCGCGAGGCCATCCGCGTCGCCCTGCGCGCCCACGACAGCCTGGCCCCCGAAACCGGCCTGACCCGGCAAATCCGGCAGCGGCTGGGCGGCTCGCCCGCCGCCATCGTCGCCTGGGTGAACGATGCCGGCCCCGCCGACTATGGCCGCCTGGCCCCGGATGTCCTGGCGCACGCCGCCAAGGGCGACGTGGTCGCCTGCACCATCATCGCCAAGGCCGCCAAGGAACTGGAGACCTACATCCGCCACCTGCATGCCCTGGGCGCCCCGAACCTGTGCCTGATGGGCGGGCTGTCCGCCCCGCTGACCCCGTGGCTCAGCCCCTGGGCACGATCCCTGCTGGCCGCCCCCGAGGGCGACGCCCTGGAAGGGGCCCTGCTGATGGCCCGCCAAAACATTCCCACCCCCATCGCCAAGAGCGCCCTGCCATGACCCGTGAAACCCTGATGGCCCCCCTTATGGCGAGCGAGGCCGCCGAGACCCCGGACGCCCTGCGCCGGCAGATCGATCGCTGCACGCCCTTGTTCCGGGATCTGGGCGAGCGCCTGCGCCGCCTGGCCCCCCGCTTCGTCGTGACCGGCGCCCGGGGCAGCAGCGACCACGCCGCGACCTACGGCAAGTACCTGATCGAAACCCGGCTGGGCCTGCCCGTGGCCTCCATCGGCCCGTCCGTGGTGTCGCTGTACCAAACGCCCCTGCACCTGAAGAACGGGCTTTACATCGCGGTGTCGCAATCGGGACGCAGCCCCGACCTGTTGCGCCTGACGGAGACGGCCAAGGCCGGCGGCGCCCTGACCGTGGCCTTCGTGAACGACGAGACCTCGCCCCTGTTCCAGATGGTGGACGTGGCCATCCCGCTGTGCGCCGGGCCGGAAAAGAGCGTCGCGGCGACCAAGTCCTACCTGACCTCGCTGTTCGCCTTCCTGCAGATGGTGGCGCATTGGAAGGCGGACCCGGCCCTGCTGGCCACGGTGGCGGACGCCCCCCGCTGGCTGGAAAAGGCCGCGGCGCTGGACTGGTACCCCGGCCTGTCGCACCTGGCGGCTGTCCGGGGGCTTTACATCATCGGCCGGGGGCTGGGCGCCGCCGCCGCCCAGGAAATGGCCCTCAAGTGCAAGGAAACCAGCCGCCTGCACGCCGACGCCTTCAGCGCGGCCGAGGTCATCCACGGCCCCCTGGCGCTGGTGGGACCGGATTTCCCCGTGTTGGCGCTGACGCAGGATGACGCGACCCTGGCCCCCACCAGCGACGCCATCCGCCGCATGGTCGGCCTGGGCGCCACCGTGCTGTCGACGGCCGGCGACATTCCGGGCGTGGTGCCGCTGCCCGCCGTGGCCGGCGTGCCGGCGGAACTGGCCCCGCTGACGGCGGTGCAAAGCTTCTACATGGGCATCCACCGCATCGCCACCGACCGGGGCCTGAACCCCGACGTTCCCCCCAACCTGGCCAAGGTGACGGAGACGGTGTGACATGCGCCATCTACTGACGGGAGCCCGGCTGTTCACCGGCGACGTGCTGCTGGATGACCACGCGCTGCTGCTGGCCGGGACCGACATCCTGGACATCGTGCCGGCCGTCGCCAGCGTGGCGGGCGCGGCGCGGGTGCCCCTGCCCGAGGGCAGCCTGCTGGCCCCGGGCTTCATCGACACCCAGGTCAACGGCGGCGGCGGCGTGCTGTTCAACGACACGCCCACCACCGCCGGCGCGCTGGCCATCGCCGCCGCCCACCGGCGGTTCGGCACCACGGCGCTGCTGCCCACCGTTATCACCGACGACCTGGACACCATGATGGCGGCGGCGGAGGCGGCGGCCGAGGCGGCGGCGGTGCCGGGCAGCGGCATCATCGGCGTCCATCTGGAGGGGCCCTTCCTCAATCCCACGCGGCGCGGCGTCCATAAGGAGGCCCACATCCGCCGTCCCAATGGCGTGGATCTGGACCGGCTGAGCGCCCTGCCCCGGCATTTCGGCGACCTGGGCCGCGTGCTGCTGACCCTGGCGCCGGAACAGGTGGACGATGGCGATATCGCGCGGCTGGTGCGCGCCGGGCTGATCCTGGCCGGGGGGCACTCCGCCGCTAGTCATGAACGCACGCAAGCGGCCCTGCGCGCCGGTCTGCGCGGTTTCACCCACCTGTTCAACGCCATGCCCCCCATCAGCAACCGGACGCCCGGCATCGCCCTGGCCGCCATGACCGCCAAGGACGCCTGGTGCGGCCTGATCGTCGACGGCGTGCATGTACATCCCGACCTGCTGGCGTTGGCCCTGGCCGCCAAGCCCCGGGGCAAGATGATGCTGGTCACCGACGCCATGCCGCCCACCGGCACCGACGCCACCACCTTCACCCTGTACGGCGAGCGCATCCACCGGCACGATGGGCGGCTGGTGACCGATGACGGGGTGCTGGCCGGCGCCGACATCGATATGGCGCAGGCGGTACGCAACGCCATGCGTCTGCTGGGCGTGGAGTTGGAAGAAGCCTTGCGCATGGCATCGCTCTATCCCGCGCGCTTCCTGGGCATGGACGGGCGGCTGGGACAACTGGCCGCCGGGTTCCAAGCCGACCTGGTGCTGCTGGACACGCAGCAGCGGGTGCTGGGCACCTGGGTCGCCGGCCAGCGGGACGGAGCAGCCTCGCCCGCCTGAGTGATCGGGCACCTGGACAGGGCATTATATTTTATATGCTATCCCACTGTACAAATGTGCAGCGAACTTTCTTTGCCCGTTCGCAATTGCGTCATTGTGTCTCTGACAGCGGTGTCTCATCATGAGGTGGAATAAAGAAATTAAATTGCATAAGGGAACCCGGCCGGATGCAGCCGCCCCTCGCCCACCAACAGCCTGAGCTTCACCCCACCCTGGGGGCCAGCCTTTCCGGCACGAATCTGGAACGCGCCGGCGACCATAACCAGCGGGTCATGCTGCAGGCCATTCGCGTCAGCGGTCCCCTGACCCGGGCCGACCTGGGACGAATCACCGGCCTCACCCCGCCGGCCATCGCCAACATCACGCGGCGCCTGCTGAACGACAGTCTCATTCTTGAGGTCGGCCGGTTGCAGGGCACGCGCGGGCAGCCCGCCATGCGCCTGGCCATCAACCCGGACGGCTGTTTCGCCATCGGCGTCAATGTCGACCGCGACCATGTGACCCTGGTGGTCCTGGACCTGTTGGGCCAGGTGCGCCACCGCGCCGTGCTGGAGGTGGACTTCCCCCTGCCCGACACCGTCGCCGCCTTCTTCAAGGCGCAGGTGGAGGAATTGGTGGAAAGCCAGACCTTCCCGCGCAACCGCCTCATCGGCATCGGGGTGGCGCTGCCCGATGACCTGGGCCGGGTGAACCTGCCCAACCGGCCGAAGAGCTTCGAAGCCTGGAGCACGACGGACATCCCCGACCTGTTCACCGCCACCCTGCCCCTGCCGGTGTTCATGGAAAACGACGCGGCGGCGGCGGCATTGGGGGAACTGCAGTTCGGCCACGGCCTGAGCGACCCCAGCTTCTTCTACGTGCTGGTCAACCAGGGCCTGGGCGGCGGCATCGTCATCGACGGCCAGTATTTCCGGGGGGCCCAGGGCCGCAGCGGCGAATTGGGATTCCTGCCCATCACCTCCCCCCGCACGCTGGCGCGGACGTTGGAGGAGGCGGTGTCGCTCTCGGCCCTGTATGCCTACCTCGCCGCCCGGGGCCGCGCCGTCACGCGGCCGGAGCAACTGCTGGAATTCGACCCCGTGGGCCAGCAGCTGCTGAACGATTGGCTGGATCTGGCGGCCGAGCTGCTGACCACGCCCATTGTGGCGGTCAGTTGCCTGGTGAACCCGGAGGCGGTGTTCTTCGGCGGCCGCTTGCCGGCCCCGCTGATCGACCGCCTGGCGCAAATGATCAACGACCGGCTACGGGCGCACGCGGGCGCCATCCCCGTCATCGTTCCCGTCCGCCGCGCGGCCACGGCCACCGACGCGCCGGCGGTGGGGGCGGCCCTGTTGCCCTTCAGCGACCGTTTGCTGCCCACCCGGACGACGCTCATGAAAACGGCGGCCGACTGATTGTATTAATTATTTCATTTTTCCTTTTTAATGAGTATGGTCCTGTCTAGGGAGACATCCGAAGACCCCACGCACGGGAGGGGGCCCGGACCACGCACCATCAGACGCACCATTCCCATCCGTTAGCAGATGGCCTGCGAGAGGGCTTACGCATGATTCAAATCGGGGTCGATTTCGGCGGCACGAAGATCGAGGCCGCCGCCCTGGATCTCAACGGCCGTTTCCTGTCGCGCCTGCGCGAACCCAATCCGGGCAGCTATGACGCCGCCATCGCCACCATCTGCCGCCTGATCCATCGGGTGGAGACGGAGGCGGGGACGCAGGGCACCGTGGGCATCGGCGTTCCAGGCTCGATCTCCCCACAGACCGGCCTCATGCGCAACGCCAATTCGGTTTGGCTGAACGGCCGCGTCTTTCACAGCGACGTCGCCGCCGCCCTGGGCCGTGAGGTCAGGGTCGCCAACGACGCCAACTGCCTGGCCCTGTCCGAGGCCGTGGACGGTGCCGCCGCCGGCGCGCGCATCGCCTTCGCCGTCATCCTCGGCACCGGCTGCGGCAGCGGCCTGGTGATCGATGGCCGCCTGATCGAGGGCGCCAACGGACTGGCCGGGGAATTGGGCCACATCTCCCTGCCCTGGCCCAAGGCGGATGAGGTGCCGGCGCCCGACTGCTGGTGCGGCAACAAGGGCTGCCTTGAAACCTGGGTGTCCGGCACCGGTTTGAGCCGGGAGTTCCGGGCGGTCACCGGCCGCAAGATGGATGCCGAGACCATCATCCAGAGCATGCGCCGCAACGAGCCGGATGCCGTGGCCGCCTTTGACCGCTTCATCGACCGACTGGGCCGCGGCCTGGCCGTGGTCAGCAACATCGTCGATCCGGATGTCTTCGTCTTCGGCGGCGGCTTGTCCAACGTCACCGAAATCTATGACCGGCTGGCCGGCGCCATCCGGCCCTATCTCTTCACCGACGTCTGGGAAGCGAAGCTGGTCCCGGCCCGCTGGGGTGATTCCTCCGGCGTGCGCGGCGCCGCCCGCCTGTGGGAACGCGCGCTGTAATGCTGCCCCCTCGGCACTGGGTCGCGGTGGTCTTGACCGCCATGGCCGCCGCCGTGTCACTCAGCGCACGGGCCGCCTCCCCCCTGGACCTGTCGGCGGCCGTGGTCGTGGCACCCGGGATCAAGGGGCCGGAAGCCGCCGCCGTGGGCATGCTGGTGGATGAGGTGCGCAAGCGTACCGGCGTTGCCTGGCCCAAGGTGTCGGTGGCGCCCGACGGGGCAGCAGCCCGCATCGTCATCACCCACGCGGTTGGCAAGCCGGAAGGTTATCGCCTAACAACCGAACGGCGCGGTGGGGAAACCGTTTTGGTGGTCGCCGGCAACGACAGCCGGGGCGTGTTGTTCGGCATTGGGCACCTGCTGCGCACGCTGACCATGACGCCCGGGCACATCGTCCTGGATCATCCGTTGAACCTGTCCACCAGCCCGGCCCAGCCCGTACGCGGCCATCAGATCGGCTATCGCTACAAGAACAACACCTACGACGCCTGGACGCTGGCGCAGTTCGAACAGCAAATCCGCGACCTGGCGGTGTTCGGCGCCAACGCCGTCCAGCTGATCGCCCCCGCCTCGGACGACGAGCCGACCAGCCCCCTGTTCCCGGCCCCGGCCTTGGAAACCACCCTGGGCATCGCCCGCCTGCTGGACAAATACGGCCTGGATTGCGACCTGTTTTATCCGGAGATGCGCCAGGACTACGCCGATCCGGCGACGGTGGCGGCGGAACTGGCGGCGTTCGAGGACCTGGTGCGGCGCTTCGCCCATCTCCACGCCGTCTACGTGCCGGGCGGGGATCCGGGGCACACGCCGCCGGATCTGCTGTTTCCCCTGCTGGAGCGGCAGGCGCGCATCCTGAGACGGTATCATCCCCATGCCCAGCTGTGGGTATCGGGCCAGGGCTTCGACCAGGCGCACTATGAGGCCTTCTATCATCTGCTAGCGCGGCGGCCGGCCTGGCTGACGGGGGTGTTCTTCGGCCCCCAGTCGCGCGACCCCTTGCCCGTGCAGCGCGCCCGCATTCCCCGGCGCTACCCCATCCAGTTCTACCCGGATATCGGCCACACCCTGCACGCCCAGTTCCCCGTACCGCGCTGGGATCCCGCCTTCGCCTTGTTGGAGGGGCGGGAGCCCATCAACCCCCGCCCCCGGGATGAAACACTCATCTTCCGTCATTTCGCCGGCCTGACCGTCGGGTTCGTGACCTATTCGGAGGGGGTGAACGACGATGTCAACAAGGTGCTGTGGACGCGCCTGGGCTGGTCCGCCGCCACCCCGCCGGAGGAGACGCTGCGCGACTACGCCCGCTATTTCCTGGGTGGGGCGGAAGGGGACAGGCTGGCCGCCCTGATCCTGGCGCTTGAGCGCGACTGGCGGGGTCCCATCACGGACAACAGCGGCATCGCCGCCACGCTGCAGGACTTCCAGGGCTTTAAGGACCGCCCCGACCTGAGGGAGAATTGGCGCTTCGAATCCCTGCTCTACCGTGCCACCTACGATGCCTATGCCCAGGCGCGGGCCAGGGCCGAGGCACGGCGCGAGGCCCAGGCCCTGGACACCCTGGCCCAGGCCCCGGCCCGGGGCAGCCGCGACGTCATGGCGGCGGCGACCATCGCCCTGGCCCAACCCGACGATGCCGAAACCGGCCGCCTGCGCGACCAGCTGTTCGACCTGGCCGGCCGCCTTTACGCGCACGTGGGATTGCAGCTGAGCGTCACCCGCTACGGCGCCTCGGGCGTCGAGCGGGGTGCCAACCTGGATCGGGTGGACACCAGCCTGAACGACCGCGTCTGGCTGACGCGGCGCTTCGCCGACATCGCCCAGCTGCCGGACGAGGCGGCGCGCCAGGCGCGCCTGGCCGAGATCGTCACCTGGCGGCGACCGGTGCCAGGCAGCCTGTACGATGACCTGGGCGACCCGGGGCAGGAGCCGCACCTGGTGGGGGGCAAGGCCTACGGCCAGGATCCGGAACTATACGACAGCGACATCGACGGCATCGCCGACCGGACACCGGACGACGGCTGGCGGCTGTCCTGGGTCACCTATGCCGAGACGCTGTATGAACGCCCCATCCACCTGCGCTACCGTCGCCTGGATCCCACACGCCATTACACCCTGCGCGTCACATACGCGGGCGAGGATTACGCCCTGCCCATGCGCCTGACCGCCAATGGCGGCATCGAGATCCATGCGGCCCTGCCTCGGCCCTCGAACCCGGCGACCCTGGAATTCGACATCCCCCAACAGGCCACCCACGACGGCCGGCTGGATCTGGAATGGACGCGGCCCCCGGGGTTGGGCGGCAGCGGGCGGGGGCACCAGGTGGCCGAGGTCTGGCTGATGCCCCAGCCTTGACCCGTCAGCGCGTCACGATCCCCAGTTCCGCGAAGGCCACCAGCCCCTCGCCACCGGCGGCCCGGGTGATCTCCAGCCGCACGAACCGCCCGGGGCGCGCCTCGGGGAACATCACCCGCTGCTCCCCGGCATTGGCGGCGATGTTGGCGAATTCGCCCGCCACCACCGGCCCCCAGGCCTTGCCGTCGACACTGGCCTGGATGCGGTAATTCCCCGGCGCGCCCACGCCCGGCGGACGCTGGCCCGCCGGCAGCAGGGTGATGCCCTTCAGGGGGCGCATGGCCCCCAAATCCAGCACGACCTCATGGGGCAAGGGCCGTCCGCTGGTGACCCATAGGCTGCCGGGGTCTTCATCGATGATCGCCTCGGCCCCCGGCGCCGTGGCCGACACCACCCGCCAGTCCGCCTTGGAAACGTCGAACCCCCGCATGGCCACGCCGCTGCTGGCACCGGTGCGCGGCAGATGGCAGATGGCCTGAACGATACCGCCCTCCGGCAAGGGGAACGGATCCTGGTAGAGGGGGGAGCGCAGGGTCGGAACCTCGCCATCGGTGGTGTAGTGCAGGATGGCGCCCGGAATGTCGCTGGATAGGGTCACCAGCCCGTGGCGATCGCGGCGGATGCCCGGCTCCTCCACCAGGTCAGGCAGGCGGAACAGCGCCACCTCGCGGATGGCTGGGCAAGCGTCCGCGTCCAGGATGCGCAGGCGCAGGCGGGTGGTGGCGATCGGGGCGG
Source organism: Nitrospirillum guaranorum (assembly GCF_034653275.1). NCBI lineage: Bacteria > Pseudomonadati > Pseudomonadota > Alphaproteobacteria > Rhodospirillales > Azospirillaceae > Nitrospirillum > Nitrospirillum guaranorum. Next base: position 69,856 of record NZ_JAYEES010000002.1, read on the forward strand.
TCAGCCGCACCAGGCGCTGGCTGCCGATGGCGGTGTGGCGGGCGACCTCCGCCCAGCTTCCCTGACCGTCGTCCCAAACCTCCAGCGCGAAGGCGCCGATCCGCTGGCCCAACGGCAAATATTCGCGCAGGCGCACGACGTTGAAGCTACGCGCCTGGGGCCATTCCAGTGTCAGGTCGGCAACGTGGGCGGCATCCGGCGGCGCCCAATAGCTGTCCGCCCGTCCGTCCAGAACGTTACGGGGGTCGAAGCCGGGCCCGCGCACGGCGCTCGCTTGAACCACGGCCCCCTGGGCCAGGTCCGTGCCGAAGGTGGCGCGCAGCAGGTCGCCCCAGCCCTTCAGCATCGCGGCGTCATGGTCGGGTACGCGGCCGCGCCGGTCGGGCGGCAGGTTCAGGATCAGGTTGGCGCCCCGGCCCACGGACTCGAAATACAAGCGCACGAGCCGCCCCACCGACTTCACATCGGCATCCTCCTGCGCGTGCCAGAACCAGCCGGGGCGCAAGGACACGTCGACCTCGGCCGGCCGCCAGTGCGCCCCGCCCCGCGTGCCATGCTCTCCAATCTCCTGGGTGTAGGGGGCGTCGCCCACCGTGGCGCGGCAGGGGTCGCCGGCATACCCTTCCTCATTGCCCACCCAGCGCGCATCGGCACCCCAGGGCCCGTGGGCGTCGCGACCCCAATTGCCCCAGATGACGGCATCCGGCTGGTACTGCCGCACCAGCGCCCAGGTGTTGGTCCAGTCGTAATAGCTTTCGGCGTCGATGGAGCGCTTCTCCCGCGCCCCGCCGTAAAAGCCGTCGCCACCGTTGGCACCGTCGAACCACATCTCGAACAGGGGGCCATAGCCCGTCAGCAGTTCGCGCAGCTGGTTACGGTAATAGGTGATGTAGGCAGGCCGGCCGTATTCCGCGTGATTGCGATCCCAGGGGGAAAGGTAGAGGCCGAACCGCAAGCCGGCCCGGCGGCAGGCGGCCGCCATTTCCCCCACGATATCCCCCTGCCCGTTCTTGTAGGGGCTGTTGCGGATGCAATGCTCGGTGTACCGCGTGGGCCAGAGGCAAAAGCCGTCGTGGTGCTTGGCCGTCAGGATCAGGCCGGTCAGGCCCGCCGCCTTGGCGGCCCCGGCGATCTGGTCGGCGCTGAAGTCGGTGGGGTTGAACAGGGCCGGTGATTCATCGCCGTACCCCCATTCCCGGTCGGTGAAGGTGTTGATGCTGAAATGGACGAAGGCGTAGGCCGCCATCTCATGCCAGGCCTGCTGCCGCGCCGCCGGCACCGCGCCCCATGGCTGCGGCGCCGGCGCCTGGCCCGCCGTGGCGCCGGCCAGGGACAGGATGCTGGAGGCGGCACCGGTCGCCAGGACGGCGCGGCGCGACGGCAGGAACGGGCGGGACATCGGCAAGCTCCCCGGCATGGTGTATCATTAATGAAACTGAATTAAATTAATGATGCCATGCTCGGGGAACCGTTTAAAGACCTTAAGCCCGTGTGGCGGTGAAGGAGGGCGGCCGGTCGGCGGGGTCGGCACCGAAGCGGGGGTTGGGCTTGGGGCCCAGGGTGAAGACCAGGCGGCCACCCTGCACCAGGTCGGCGTGGCGGATCCAGGTGCGGGTATATGGCTTGCCCTGCCAGGTGACCGACTGGATGTAGGGGCTGTCCGGGGCGTTGCCGGCGGCTTCGATGGTCAGGGTCCGGCCCTCGCCCACCGTCACGTCCACCCGGTCGAACAGGGGCGAACCGAAGACGTAGATGGGGGTGACCGGGTCGACGGCGTACAGGCCCAGCGCGCTCATCAAATACCAGGCGCTCATCTGGCCGCAATCCTCGTTGCCGGCCAGGCCGTCGGGATCCGCCCGGTACATGGTCTTCAGCAGGCTGCGCACCCGCGCCTGGGTCTTATGCTGGGCTCCGGTGTAGGCGTAGAGATAGGCGATGTGGTGGCTGGGCTCATTGCCGTGGGCGTATTGCCCCACCAGGCCGGCGATGTCGGGCGGCGCGTCGTCCGGCAGGTCGGAACTGGTGGTGAACAGCTCATCCAGCTTGCGCTCGAACGCCGCTGGCCCCCCGAACATTTCCATATAGCCGTAGACGTCGTGCTGGTTCAGGAAGGTGGCCTGCCAGGCGTTGCTTTCCGTGAAGTCGCGCCACTTGCGGCTATGGCCCATGCCGCGCGGGTCGAAGGGCTGGGCCCAGCTGCCGTCGGTGAAGCGCGGGCGCATGAAGGTCATGTCGCGATCGAACAGGTTGCGATAGTTCAGGGAGCGCTTGCGCAGCGCGTTGGCGTCCTCCGTGGCGCCCACGGCGTCGCCCAGGCCCGCGATGGCCCAGTCGTCATAGGCGTATTCCAGCGTCTTGCTGACCGCCTCCTCCACCGTGTCGCTGGGGATGTAGCCCAGGCGCCGGTATTCCGGCAGGCCGCTGGTCTGACCCTGCAGGGCCTGCTTGCGGAAAATGGGCCAAGCCGCCTTGTAATCGACGCCGGGTATGTTCTTGGCCGCCGCCTCGGCCACCACCACGGCGGAATGCCAGCCGATCATGCAGCCGGTCTCGGTACCCTGCAGCGGCCACACCGGCGGGCCGGCGGGGCTTTCCTGCGCCATGCGCACCAGGCCGCCCACGATGTCGCCCACCCGGCCGGGCGGCTGGGCCAGGGTGAACAGCGGATGCAGGGCGCGGTAGGTGTCCCACAGCGAATACGTGGAGTAGTTGTTGGCCCCCGTCGGCAGCTGGCGCACCGTGCTGTCCATGGCGCGGTAGCGGCCGTCCACATCGCTGAACAGCGTGGGCGCCAACAGGGCATGGTAGAGGGCGGTGTAGAAGATTTTGATGTCGGCGTCGTCGCCGCCCTTGGTGATCGCCAGGCGGCCCAGCTCCGCCTCCCATGCCGCGGCCGCCGCCGCGCGCACCCCGTCGAAATCCCAGCCCGGGATTTCCGCGTCCAGGTTGCGCAGGGCGCCGTCGATGTCGACGGCCGACAGGCCCACCTTGACCAGCAGTGGGCCGCTGTGGGCGTCGGGCAGGTCGAGCACGCACTTCAGCGCGGCCCCCTCCACCGCTTGCGCGCCCTCGGGCAGCGCGTGGTCGTTGCTGTAAAGGCGCGCGCCGGCAAAGGGGCGCGACAGCTTCATCGCGAAATAAATGACCCGCCCCTGCCCCCATTGATGGACATGGCGGCCGCCCACCAGCGTGTCCTTGCCCACCAGGCGCAGCGAGGCGCCGGTGATACGGGTGACGGAGCCGGCGGGGTCCTGGAACCCGTGGGCGAAGTCGATCAGCAGGTGGGCGCCGGCCGCGTCAGGGAAGCGGTAACGGTGCAGGCCCGCCCGCGCCGTGGCCGTCAGTTCGGCCTCGATGCCGCTGTCCTTCAACCGCACGCGGTAGTAGCCCGGCGTCGCCTGTTCGTCCGTATGGTCGAAGCGGGCGCGATAGCCTTCATCGGGGTTCTCCAGCGTGCCGGGGTCCAGGCGTACCGGGCCCACACGGGGCACCACGAGCACGTCCAGCATGTCGCCCACGCCCGTGCCGCTGAGATGGGTGTGGGAGAAGCCCAAAAGGCTGCGATCCTGGATGTGATAGCCCGAGCAGGCGTCCCAGCCGGCGGTGTTGGTGTCGGGGCTCAGCTGCACCATGCCGAAGGGCACGGTGGCGCCGGGGTAGGTGTGGCCATGGCCGCCAGTGCCGATGAAGGGATCGACATGGCGGCAGAAGCCGGCACCGGCTTTCCGCCCCGTGCCGGCGAACGCGATGCCGACACCGCCCGCCAGCGGCACCAGGGCCGCGGCGGCCACGCCGCCCAGCAGGTCACGCCGTGTCATCATGGAAAGGCCCTCCGTCAACGCCGGCTCAGGTCAAAGGTTGGCGCAGCAGTGCCGGCTTGCGCGCCATCAGGTCCAGGATCAGTTCGCCGAACAGGCTGTTGGCCCAGGCGAACCAGGGTCGGGTGAAGTGGCCGGGATCGTCCTGGCCGAAGGCTTCGTGCATGAAGCCGGTGCCGGCGTGCGTACCCTTCAGCCACCGCAGGCACTGGCGGATTTCCGCGTCGTCGTCGCTGGTCAGGGCACGGACGATCAGGGACATGGGCCAGATCATGCCCAACCCCACGTGCGGCCCACCCACGCCCTCCGCCGCGCGGCCCCGGAAGAAATAGGGGTTGCGGCCGCTCAGCACCCGTTCCCGGGTGCGCCGGTACAGCGGGTCCCCCGCGTCGCAGCAGCCCAGGTAGGGCAGGCTCAGCAGGCTGGGCACGTTGGCGTCGTCCAGGAACAGGGCGTTGCCGTAGCCATCGACCTCATAGGCCCAGACGTCCTGGCCTTCCCCGTCCGCCATGCGGCCATGCCGCGCCAACGCCGCCGCCACGGTGTCGGCAAGGCTATGACAGGCGGCGGCCAGGGTGACGTCACCATGGATGGCCTGCGCCATGTCGGCCAGCTGGCGCAGGCTGGCCACGGCGAACAGGTTGGCGGGGACCAGGAAGGGCAGCGCGCAGGCGTCGTCCGAGGGCCGGAACATGGAATGGATCAGCCCGACCTTGGCCGTGGGCGCGCCGTAGCCGTCCAGCGGCAGCGTGTCGTTGGGTGTTTCGCTGGTGCGCTGGAAGCGGTAGGGGCCGGGGCCGTCCAGCCTCTGCTGTTCCCGGAAGGTGCGCACCACCAGGGCCATGGCCTGGCGCCAGGCGGCGTCGAAGGGGATGGTGTCACCGGTCGCCCGCCAATAGCCGTGGGACAGGCGGATGACGTGGCACAGGCTGTCCACCTCCCACTTCCGCTCGGCCACCCCGGGCCTCATTCCTGTCATGTCGTCCTTGGCCCAGCTCAAGGGCGTCGGGACATCGGCGTCGCGGCTGAAGGCGTTGGCATAGGGATCGATCAGGATGCAGCGCGCCTGACGGCGGATCAGCCCCTGATAGAGGTGACGCAGGGCCGCGTCCCGCCGCGCCAGCGACAGGTAGGGCCACACCTGGGCGGAACTGTCGCGCAGCCACAGGCAGGGGATGTCGCCGGTGATGACGAAGGCGTCGGGCCCGCCGTCCAAGGTGCCCAGGGACACCGTGGTGTCCAGGGTGTTGGGATAGCAGTTCTGGAACAGCCAATAGAGCTCCGGATCGGCGATGGCGGCGCGGGCATCCCGTATCACCGCCTCCACCGCCGGGCTCACATAGCCCCGGGCGCCGGGTGCCGGTCGCCGGGAAGCCAGGACGGGCGCGCCGGCGGCGCGAAGCGGACCCGTCAAGCCCAAGCCTGCGCCGGCCACGGCCATCGTCAGCACATCTCGGCGATTAGGCATCTGCATCCCATATCCCGGGCCCGTGATGGGGGCGGGCCGGTTCCGCCCGGCCTTATCCCCGCAGAATAGGGAAAGGCCCTGGTGACCGCCACCAGGACCTTTCGTCCCGCTTCAGGATCAGTAGCTGTACTTCATGCTGACCAGAATGGTTCGCCCGGTATCCACGATATCGGAAATCGCCAGGCTCTCCTTGCCGATATGCGACCAGTAAGAAATATCGTCGAACAGGTTCGACACCGAAACGTCGGCCCGCACGCCGTAGCCGAAATCGTAGCCGGCATGCAGATCCACGCGCTGGACCGGGCGGATCCATAGGTCGTCCCAACTGCCGCCCAGACCCAGGTAATCGTACTGGGTCACGTAGGCCCCGGTGTAGTGGTAGATCAGGTCCAGGGTGAAGCCGTCCTTTTCGTAGAAGGCCTCGATGTTGGCCATCCATTCCGGGGCGTTCTGGATGCGCTCGTTGGGGTCCAAGCCCGGCGCCTTGGTATCGACCGACGTCCATTGCCGGGTGAGGTTGGCGCCGATGCCGAAGCCGTCGAACGGGGCCGGCATGTCCTGGAATTTCTGCCGGGCGGAGAGTTCGATGCCATAGACCTGGCCGTCGCCGCCGTTGGTGGGGTGGTGGAAGATCACCGAACCGCTGTTTGCCACCGCCGGATTGCTGTAGGTGCTGCCGTTGTCATAGATGTAGTTGGACAGTTGCTTGGCGTAACCCGCCACCACCAGGGTGCCGCCATGGCCGCTGTCCCACTGGCCGGAGAGGTCGTAGTTGACGGCGGTGATGGCCTTCAGGTTGGGGTTGCCCTCGGTGATGGTGGTGACGCCGTTGGAGATGCTGGTCTGCGACCCGCCGCCCAGCTGCACGAAGGGCGGGCGGGTGTAGCTGGTCCAGATGGCCGCGCGGTAGACCGAATTCTCATCGGGCCGATAGTTGGCGAAGATGCTGGGCAGGGGTTCGTTGTAGTGGGTGGAGTTATAGCCCCAATGGCCGGCCAGCTCATTGCCGTCGGCATCGTGCGGAGTCACCCAGAAGGTGTTGTGGATGGACGTGTGCTCAAAGCGGAAACCGGGGACGATTTCCAAATCGTCGAATTTCAGGTTGGCCATCACGTAGGCCGCCGACACGGCCTCGGTGCCCTTCTGGGTGTTGCAGTTCCAGTTGTTGATGTACAGGCTGCTGCAGCTGTCCAGATTGCCGGGATAGGCATAGGTGTTGTAGAGGCGGAACAGCGCCGCTTGGTCGATGATCGGCACGGACCAGTTGTAGATGCCGGGATAGACCGATGAATAGTTGCCGCTGATGATGCCCAGCGAGCCGAAGGTGCGGCCGTCGTCGAAATTGCCGTTGTACCAGTCGCGGTTGGTCACCTGGCGCTCGCTGACCTGATACTTCGCGCCGAACTTGATGAATTCCAGCGGGCCGGCGTTGACATCGTAGCGGGTATCAAATTTGCCGCCGCCTTTCACCTGGCCGCTCAGCTGCGCGGTGATCTCACCCCGGTCGCGGGCCGGCAAGCTGGCGACGTTGCCCAGCTGCGCGATGACATCCGAACCGACCAGCGGATAGGGGAAGTCATTCACGTAGGTCGCCAGGGTGTTGTTACCGTAGGCGAAGCCGTTGCCGTCGTTTTGGACCGAACGGGTGGAAATCTCGATATGGTCGGGGCGGTCGTTGTCACCCCAGCTCATGAAGACGTTGGGGCTGAAGGTCCAGTTGCCCCATTTCTTCTCGCCGCCGAACTGGGCCGTCGCCAGGTCGGAATATTCAGGGTTGGTTTCATACCAGAAGCGGGTGGACAGGTATTGGATGTTGGGGTGGTACAGGGGCGTGCTGCCGATCTGGTCATAGGTGACGTTCATGCCGATCAGCTGGCTTAAATTGCTGTTCTGCTGCGTCTCCGCCACCGCGTAGCTCAGGCGGAAATAGGCGCTGGCGGTCTCGTCCGGCTGCCAGTCCAACGAGACGTTGCCGCCATAGCGTTTGGTGAAGCCGGTAGAGACGCCGACGTTGAAGCCGGTGGTTTCCAGGTTCTTGGCCGGGTTCAGGTTGCTGGGGTTCGTGCCGTCGGCATTGGCCACGGCGAAGGCCCAGGCGTTGTCGCAACAGGTGGTTTCCGCGACGGCGCCCATTTCGCTGTTGGCGTAGTGGCGGATATCGTAATAGGCGCTGACATAGACGCCGAACTGGTTGTCGCGGCCGAACTTGCCCGCCCCTTCACCCGCCAGGCCATAGCCCAGGCTGTCCTTCTTGTAATCCTGCGCCCGGGTTTCCAGCCGGCCGCTGGCCGTGAAGCTGAACATCAGCGGTTCGCTGTAATCGAAGGCTGTGGGCGTGCGGAAATCGACGGTGCCGCCGATGGCGTCGCCATCCATGTCGGCCTTGGACGTCTTGTTGACGACAATGGTGTTCAGGCCGGACGGCGGCAGCAGGCTCAGCTGCACCTCGCGGCTGTAAGGCATGCCCTGGGCGACATTGGCGCCGTTGATCAGGTTGACGTTGTATTCGCCGTTCAGGCCACGGATGGAGGTGAACATGCCCTCGCCGCGTGAGGCGGCGCCGATGCCGCCCACGAAGGATTGTCCCTGACTCATGACGTTCACGCCGGGCAGCAGGCCCAGCGCCTCGGCCACGTTGTGCACCGCCGTGTGCTCCAGGTCGGCCGCCGACATGACGTCGACGGTGTTACTGGCGTTCATCTGCAGGCTGGATGCCTGGTAGCGGTTGGCGGCGACGATGATCTCTTGCAGCGCCGCGGTATAGGCCTCGAAGCTGACCGTCACGGCACCGTCCCTAGGCACGGTCACGCGGGTGGAGCTGGTGTGCAGGCCAGAGCGCGAGGCCGTGACCGTGTAGCTGCCCTCGGGAACGTTTGCCAGGGTGAAGGTCCCGTCCTCACCCGAGGCGGTGGAATAGCCGGTACCGGGTATGGTGATGGCCGTACCGGCCAGCGGCTTGCCCGTGCCCGGGTCCACGATCGTGCCAGTGATGCTACCTGCCATGGCCGGCAGCGAGAACGCCATCACCGTCGATCCCGCCAGAAGGCCAGCCCTGAATTTGCCCAGGCCCATGTCTTGCTCCCCGATTTTAGTGGAGCGGCGGCCGGTTTCACCGGGGCATCGGTCCCCGGGGAAAGGATGGTTAAGCGCGCCGTTCTACCTACAGAGGAACGCCCGGCCGGCGGCCAAGTCAATTCATTTTTTCTATTTTCTTTATTTTTGATCTAAAAATTCCATTCCAAGCCCCCTCCCATATGAAACCAAAGTTCAGAGAGGTGGGAAGGACCGCCGGCGAAGATATTGGAATCGCTTGCATCGCCGGGGCAAGACATACGGCCGCGTCGCGCAACAGAAGGACCATGCCGCAAGGCACCGTTTCACAACGGGCGGAAAAGGACGCTTTCCCTACGCTTCCATTGAGGCCGCGCCACTTGCCGATGCAAAGCCCCGGACCAGAGAAAACCCTTGAGGTGCATTCACACGGTTTTAGGCGGCGCGCAGGACCCCGCTTCTTTTCCGACTCGCGGAGATCGCCAACACAACCATCGAATGGAAAATAATTTCCATTATTCTGAAATTAGGAATATATTTATCGAAATAACCCCCGCCACACGACAGGGAAAGCCGCAGCCATGGCCGTCATCCGCCGCCGCCTCGCCACCATCCTGGCCGGCACCGCCCTCGCCACGCTCATGGCGCTGGGCGCTGGGGCCAGGGCGGACACCGCGCCGCCAGCTGCGGCCCAGGCCTATACGCCGACGGCGGAGAACTTGGCCGCGCGGCAGTGGTTCCAGGATGCCCGGTTCGGCGTCTTTTTGCATTGGGGCCTGTACAGCGAACTGGGCGGCGCCGGCAAGATGGGCATCGCCGAATGGATCATGGATGAGAACCAGAATCCCCGCCCGCCACTACGAACGCCTGGCCCGGTTCTTCAACCCCACGGCCTTCGACGCGGACACCTGGGCGCAGACCTTCAAGGCGGCGGGCGCCCGCTACGTCGTCATCACGTCGAAGCACCATGAGGGCTTCGCCATGTTCGCCAGCAAGGCCAGCCCTTACAACGTCGTCGACGCCACCCCCTTCCATCGCGATCCGCTGGCCGAACTTGCCGCCGCCTGCCGCAAGGCCGGGCTGAAGCTGTTCTTCTATTACTCGCAGCTGGACTGGCACCATCCCGACTATTTCCCCCAAGGAACGACGGGGCATGCCTCGGAGCGGCCGGCCGGTGGCGACTGGGACCGCTACATCGATTTCGAACAGGCGCAGCTGCGTGAACTGCTGACCCACTACGGGCCCATCGGCGGCATCTGGTTCGACGGTTGGTGGGACCAGAAGGACACGGCCTACAGGGATCGCTGGCGCCTGGATGAGACCTACCGCCTGATCCACGGCCTGCAGCCGGCCGCCCTGATCGGGAACAACCACCATCAGGCGCCCTTCCCCGGTGAGGATTTCCAGATGTTCGAGCGTGACCTGCCGGGCGAGAACAGCATGGGCTTCAACAAGGCCGGCGTCAGCGCCCTGCCCCTGGAAATGGCCGAGACCATGAACGGCTCCTGGGGCTTCAACATGATCGACGACCAGTACAAGTCGACCGCGACCCTGGTGCGCAGCCTGGTGGGCGCCGCCGGCCGCAACGCCAACTTCCTGCTGAACACCGGCCCCATGCCCAATGGTGAGCTGCAGCCGGAAAACGTGCAGACCCTGAAGGACATGGGGCAATGGCTGAAACGCTATGGCGAAAGCGTCTACCAGACGCGGGGCGGCCCCCTGGCGCCACGCCCCTGGGGCGTCACCACCCAGGCGCCGGGGCGCGTCTACGTCCACGTCCTGGACTGGAAGGACAGCCCCCTATTCCTGCCGCTGACCCAAACGGTCAAGAAGGCGACGCTGCTGCGCGACGGCAGCGCCGTGACGGTCCAGGCCCGGCCCGACGGTCTGGAATTGACCCTGCCGGCCGCGACAGGCGAGGCTATGGACGGTTGGGACCGGGTGATCCGCTTGGATCTCGGCCCCTGAGACGTCAGCGGCGCATGATCCAGTCGTGCGCAGGGTCGTTGCGGAAGATCCAGCGCCGCTCCGGCCCCGCCATCACGTTCAGGTAATAAAGATCGTAGCCGTGCGGGGCGCCCACGGGGTGATAGCCACGGGGCACCATGACCACGTCGCCATCCTGCACGCAGATGGTCTCATCCAGGCTGCGGTCGTCGGTGTAGACGCGCTGGAAGGCGAAGCCCTGGGGCGGGTTCAGGCGATGGTAGTAGGTTTCCTCCAGCGCCGTCTCGTGGCCGGCCTCGGCCGTGTCGTGCTTGTGCGGCGGATAGCTGGACCAATGACCGCCGGGGGTGATGACCTCCACCACCAGCAGGCTGTCGGCCGGCTTGCCCTCCGGCAGGATGTTGCGGACGTGGCGGGTGTTGGCGCCCTGGCCCCGCACCTCGCGCGGCATCTCATCCGCCGCGATCACCCGGGCCTCGGCGCCGGCATGGCCCGGGGCGGTGCAGACCGCCAGCTCCACCGCGTCGATCGCCACCACGCGGTAAGCTTGGTCCGCCGGGACATACACCGCACCCGGTGCCTTGTCCTCGAATACACTGGTGCGGCCGCCGACGGGACCCAGGTCCTGGTCCCCCGCCGTCACCCGCGCCGTGCCGGACAGCACCACCAAGCAGGCCTCGCGCCCCGGCTCCGTCCCCTCCAACATCTGTCCCGGCGTCAGGCGGTGCAGGCGGAAGCCGACATGGGTCCAGCCGGCGCTTTCCGGCGTCACCTCCAACACACAGCCAGTGACATCGGGCGCTTGGGAACGCACCAGCAGGGGCGACGCGGTCATGACGCCACCGTCAGGCCGGCGCCGGCCGCAGCGTAGCGCAAGTGGCGCAGGCCCATCTCGCCGTACTGGCGCGGGTCGGCTTTGGCGGGATCCTGCTCCGCCTCAATGATGACCCAGCCGGCATAGCCGATGTCGGCCAAGGCGCGCATGACGGCGGCATAGTCCAGGCGGCCGTCGCCCGGTACCGTGAACATGCCGTCCAACACGCCATCCAGGAAGCTGCCGCCCCGGTCCCTCAGGGCCTGGAACACGGACTGGCGCACGTCCTTGCAATGGACATGGGCGACGCGGGCGGGGTGGGCGCGGATGACCTCCACCGCGTCGATGCCGCCCAGGGCGGCGTGGCCGGTGTCCACCGTCAGGCCGACGGACGGGCCGGTATGGGCCAGGAACTGGGCCAGATCGTCCGGCCGTTCCACCACCGTGCCCAGATGGTGGTGATAGGCGAAGCGCAGCCCCTGCCCCGCGATATAGTCGGCGACCTCGGTCAGGCGCCGGCCGAAGACGGCCCACCCGTCCGCGTCCAGCCGGGGCGTCTCCGCCAACGGGCGGGCGCGGTCGCCATGGATGGCGTTGCTGGTCTCGGCATGGACGAAGACGGTGCTGCCCATGGCCTTCAGCAGGGCCAGGTGCCCCTGCAGGGCGGCGATCTCGGCCGCCGCGTCATGGGCCAGCAGGTTGCCACTGTACCAGCCGCCCACCAGGTCCAGCCCATGGCCGGCCAGCAGGGGCTTCAGCGCCTGCGGATCGCGGGGGAATTTGCCGCCCAGTTCGATGCCGCTGAACCCGATGGCGCGGGCGTCGGCCAGCACCGTTTCCACCGGCGTCGCCCCACCCAGTTCGGGCATGTCGTCGTTGATCCAGGCGATGGGACTGACGCCGAAGCGAATGGACCCTAAGCGGGTAGACATGGGGGCTGACCTCCCTAACGTTGGTCTTTTGTCTTCTCGTCATACGCCGCACGGGCCTGGCGGACGGCCGCGCGGTCGGACACCTCGGGCACCGCCACGTCCCACCAGGCGCCGCCGGCGGCGGTGGACACGGCCGGGTCGGTGTCGATGACGATGACGTGCACGCCCGTGCCCGACCGCGCCTCGGCCAGGGCGGCCTCCAGTCCAGCGATATCCGCCACCTTGCGCGCCGCAGCACCCAGGCTGGCGGCGTGGGCGGCGAAGTCGATGACCGGCAGGGCCGCGTGGCGCGCGTCGGCCAGCAAATTGTTGAAGGGCGCGCCGCCGGTGGCCCGCTGCAAGCGGTTGATACAGCCGTAGCCACGGTTGTCCAGCACGGTGATGGTCAGCTTCAGGCCCAGCATGACGGCCGTGGCGATCTCGGAATTCATCATGAGATAACTGCCGTCGCCCACCACGACGTGAACGTCGCGCGCCGGCTCCGCCATCTTCACGCCCAGACCGCCGGCGATCTCATAGCCCATGCAGGAATAGCCGTATTCCACGTGGTAGCCGCCGGGCCGCCGCACCCGCCACAGCTTGTGCAATTCCCCCGGCAGGCCACCAGCGGCGCAGACCACCACAGCGTCCTCCCCCACCTGACGCCACACGGCGCCCAGCACCTGGGCATCCGTGGGCAAGGCCTCGGCGTCGCCCCTGGGGGCTGCCGTCGCCGCCTGCCAAGCCTCCTCCCAAGCCCGTGCCGGGGCCGCCAGTACCTGCGTCCACTCCGCCGGGACCCGCCAGCCGGCCAGCAGCGGCGCCAGGGCGGCCAGCACGGCGCCGGCATCGCCCACCACGCCCACGGCGCCCTGCTTGGCCGCGTCATGGGCCGAGACGTTGACCTGCACCAGCGTGCGCGCGGCACCCCGGAACAGGGCGCGGGAACCGGTGGTGAAGTCCTGAAGGCGCGTGCCGATGCCGATGACCAAGTCCGCCTCGGACGCCGCCGCGTTGGCCACGCCGGTGCCGGTGACGCCCACGGCGCCCAGATTGGACGGATGATCCCAGGGCAACGCCCCCTTGCCCGCCTGCGTCTCCGCCACCGGAACGCCGGTGGCCGCCGCCAGGTCGGCCAGCAGGGTTTCCGCGCCGGCGTACAGTACGCCGCCGCCGGCGATGATCAAGGGCCGCCGCGCGGCCCGGATGCGCACCACCAGATCCGCCAGATCGAAGGGATCGGCCGGCGGGCGGCGGAACCGCCACAGGCGGGGGGCGAAGAAATCCTCCGGATAGTCCCAGGCCTCAGCCTGCACATCCTGGCAGAAGGCCAGGGTGACGGCGCCGCAGGCGGCCGGATCGGTCAGCACCGCCATGGCCTTGGGCAGGGCGTCCAGAATCTGCTCGGGCCGCGTCAGACGGTCGAAATAGCGTGACACCGGCCGGAAGCAGTCGTTGGCCGACACGGTGCCGTCGCCGAAATCCTCGATCTGCTGCAATACCGGATCCGGCCGGCGGGTGGCATAGACATCACCCGGCAGGAACAGCACGGGCAGGCGGTTGACATGGGCCAGCGCGGCCGCCGTCACCATGTTGGTGGCGCCCGGCCCGATGGAGGTGGTGCAGACCATGGCCCGCCGGCGGCGCGCCTGCTTGGCGAAGGCGATGGCGGCGTGGGCCATGGCCTGCTCGTTATGGGCGCGATAGGTCGGCAGGGCGTCCTGGCTGGCCTGCAAGGCCTCCCCCAATCCCGCCACGTTGCCATGGCCGAAGATGGCCCAGCAGCCGGCGAAGTAGGGCGCCGGCTGTCCATCGGCCCCCTCGACCCGTTGCGCCGCCAAATGGCGCACCATCGCCTGGGCCGCCGTCAGGCGCAGGGTCCCGGCGGTCACTTGCCCCCACCCCAGGCCACGGCCGCGCGGGCCTGTCGCCAGGCGTCCACCAGGGTCTTCAGCTTGCCCGCCATCATGGCCACCACCTGTTCATCGTCCAGCCGGTTGGCAAGCCAGCCGCGCGCGACATCATAGAAGATGGTCCGCCCGACGGCGAAGCCCTTGACGATGCCCGACGGGGCCGCCGCCTGGAAGGAGGCCAGCAACTCCTCCTCCGGCGCGGACAGGCCCAGCAGCACCACGCCCCGGCAATAGGGGTCGTTTTCCAGCACCGCCCCCTCGATGTTACGCCAGGCCTCGGGGTTGGTCACCGGTTCCAGCTTCCACCAGTCGGGCTTGATGCCCAGGGCGTACAGGCGGCGGATAGCGCGGGCCACCGTCAGGGCGTCGACGCTGGATCCGGCCGGCACGATCAATTCGACCAGCAGCTCATGCCGCGTCTTGCGGCAGGCGTCGAACAGGCGCAGCAGCTGCCGTTCCTGCCGGTCGCGCAGGTCGGCGGCATCATCCGGATGATAGAAGACCAGGCATTTCACCACATGGTGCAGCGGCCATTCCGCCAGTTCCGTCGCCACGTCGGCGGAGCTTTCGAACACCAGCGGGCGGGACTTGGGCTCCTCGATCGGCCGGCCGATCCAATAGGCGTCGTCGGCGGAACTGGCCAGGGCATCGAAGCCGTAGCGGCCGTCCAGCAGCAGGCCGAAGCGGTCGTCGCCGCCGGCCACCGTCTCCACCGCCCGCAGGGCCAGTATCTTGAACGCCGGGATTCGGGCCGGGTCGGCGCCCAGCTCCCGCACCAGGTCCTCGAACTGGCTGCGGTGGTCCACAGCCAACACGGTCAGCTCGTCATAGCGGTGCCGCCGGGTGGTGGCCCAGTGGATGTGTTCCAGCTCGGCGCTGTCGCGCAGGCGGTGGGGCAGGCTGGGTTGGGCCAGGAACCATTCCAGTTCCGGCCAGGTGGGCATGGCAGGGGCGCAGCCGTGGCGCGACACGACGATGGCGCCGCAGGCGTTGCCCCAGGCGCAGCACCGTTCCAGCGGCTCATCCCGCAACCAGCCGCGCAGGAAGCCCGCCATGAAGGCGTCGCCGGCGCCCAGGACGTTGAACACCTCCACCGGGAAGCCGGGCACCACGACGCCGTCCGCCAGGCTGGCCGGAATGGCGCCGGGGAAGGCGGTGCAGCCGCCCGCCCCCTGCTTGCAGACGATGAGGGCGCCGGTCAGGGCGCGGATGGCGCCCAGCGCCGCCAGCGTGTCGGTCACGCCGCCCAAGATATGGATTTCCTCCTCCGTGCCGACGATCAGGTCGCACAGGGGCAACACCTCGCGCAGGCGCTGGGTGACGCCCTCGTGCGCGACGAAGCGGTCCTCGCCCCGGTCGCGGCCGGCCAGGCCCCACAGCACCGGGCGGTAGTCGATGTCGAACACGACGCGGCCGCCATTCTCCTTCACCAGCCGCGCCGCCGCCACGCTGGCGGCGAAGGCTTGGGGCCGCGACAGGTGGGTGCCGTTGATCAGCACCGCGCCGGTGTGGCGCAGCCAGTCGCGGTCCAGGTCCGCCACGTCCAGCGCCATGTCGGCGCAGTTCTCGCGATAGAAGATCAGGGGGAAGTTTTCCCGATCGCGGATGCCCAGCACCACCAGGGCGGTCAGCCGGTCGGGGTCGGAGACGACGCCGGTGACGTCCACCCCTTCCCGCTCCAGCTCTTCCCGGATGAAGCGGCCCATGTGGTCCGCCCCCACCCGGGTGATGAGGCCCGTGCGCAGGCCCAGGCGTGCGCCGCCGGCCGCGGTGTTGGTGGGACTGCCGCCCAGGTACTTGGCGAAGGACGCCATGTCCTCCAGCCGACCACCGACCTGCTGGCCGTATAGGTCGACGCTGGATCGGCCGATGGCGATCAGGTCCAGCGACTTGGGAAGGGTTTGGACGGGGGATTGCGCAGAAGACGCCATGCCGGTTCCAGCCTTGGGGGCGCCGGATCGGCGCCCGATAGAATGGAACATATATTCCACGTTTCCGGTTTTTGTAAATAACGTATCGCCAAATAGGTCAGGCTTTCCGGCGGCGGGGTCGCGACACCCCCTTGGCGCCCACCCGCTCGCGCTCGAACGCCAGGCTGATAACCAGGGTTTGCGCCAGACACAGCGAGGCCGCCAGCGAGCGGAAGCCGCGCACCTCGGACTCGCGCACTTGCAGGACATGGGCCGCCATCTTGGCCATGGGGCTCACCAGGCTGTCGGTGATGGTCAGGACCTTGGCGCCGGCGGCGACGGCGGCCTCGACGGCATGCATCGTTTCCTCGGCATAAGGGTGATAGCTGACGGCGATCAGCAGGTCGGTTTCCCCGACCGCGCCCATCTGCTGGCTGGTCAGGCCGCCCACGCCATCGACGAAGATGGTGCGCTTGCCCACCTGTTGGAATGAATATGCCAAATATGACGCCACCGGGAACGCGCGCCGGAAGCCCATGACGTATAGGATCTGCGCCTGGTCGATCAGTTTCACGGCGCGCGCGAGGTCGGCCTTGGTCATGGTCTGGCCCAGGTTTTCCAGCGCCAGCGTGTCGCGTTCCACGAATTCCGCCAGCAGGTCACTGTCGTCGCCAGCCCCCGCCTGGTGGTCCAGGGCGGCGTTGAATTGGCGCACGCGCTCGCCATAGCCCAGGGCGGTGTGGTTGGCCAGCAGGCCGTCGCGCAGCAGGCGCTGCATGGGCATGGCGCCGGAATAGCCCAGCGCCTTGGCGAAGCGGACAATGGCCGAGGGCTGGACGCCCGACCGCTCCGCCACCACGGCGAGTGTCTCCAGCGCCAGATCGTCCGGATGGTCCAGGACGAAGCGGGCGATCTGCTGCAGCCGCTTGCTGAAGGTGTCGTAGCGTTCCAATATGGCGGCCCGCAGTTCCTCGGCCGTGCGCGGCACGGTGGCACTCCCCGTCATTGCCCCTCCAAAATCCTATGTGGCCCCAGAATAGACGCTCACCGGGTGAAGGCAACGCCACCCGGCGTTATGGATATTCCATCATACCCCATGGTATGATATTTTCATTCCATAATGTGTTGATGACCGCCCCACTGGTGCCGAAAAAGCCCGCCAGCCGGGCGGCCGGGCCTTGACAGGGAGCCTGCATGTTCGACATCGCCATTCTGGGCGCCGGCCGTATCGGCCGCATCCACGCCCGCAACGTCGCGGCCCACCCGGCCCTGCGCCTGAAGTACGTCACCGACCCCAACACAGCGGCCAGCGACGCCGTGGCGGCGGAAACGGGCGCCGCGGTCACCGACCTGGACACGGTCCTGGCGGACGAGGGTGTGCGGGGCGTGATCATCGCCAGTTCCACCGACCTGCACCTGGACCAGGCCGCCCGCGCTGTCACGGCCGGCAAGGCCGTGCTGTGCGAGAAGCCGCTGGACATGGATCTGGCGCGCGCCCAGGCCGCCGCGCCCGTCCTGGGTGGCGACGTTCCCCTGATGCTGGGTTTCAACCGCCGCTTCGACCCGCACTTCGCCACCTTGAAGGCCCGACTCGAGGCCGGCGCCGTGGGGGTGCTGGAAACCCTGCAGATCACCAGCCATGACCCGGCCCCGCCGCCCGTCAGCTACATCAAGGTGTCCGGCGGGCTGTTCAAGGACATGGCCATCCACGATTTCGACATGGCCCGCTGGCTGCTGGGCGAACCGGTGGTGGAGGTCTACGCCGCCGCCAGCTGCCTGGTGGATCCGGCCATCGCCGCCGCCGGCGATGTCGATACCGCCAAGACCATCCTGCGCACCGCCACGGGCAAGCTGTGCGTCATCAGCAACAGCCGCCGGTCCGGCTACGGCTATGACCAGCGTATCGAGGCATTCGGCTCCAAGGGCCTGCTGCGCGCCGACAACATCCTGGAGAGCAGCGTTTCCACCTGGGGCGGCGCCGGCGGCAACCCCGGCACGGCCAGCGACGCCTTCCAGAACTTCTTCCTGGACCGCTATGCCGAGGCCTACCGGCAAGAGGTGGTCCATTTCGCCGAGATCCTGGCCGGCACGGCCAAACCCGGCGTGGGGTATGCCGACGGCGTGGCGGCATTGGCCCTGGCGGAGGCCGCCGCCCGGTCCGCCGCCACCGGCCAGGCCGTGCGCCTATGATGACGGCGGCGGAGCCTTCTTCAGCCCCGGCCTTGAAACCGGTCCGCGGCATCGGCCTGGGTGGCGGCCTGGCCGCCAACATCCTGAACATGGTGGGCATCGGCCCCTTCATCACCATACCGCTGGCCATTTCCGCCATGGGCGGGCCACAGGCCATGCTGGGCTGGCTGCTCGGGGCCGTGTTGTGCGCCTATGACGGCCTGGTGTGGGCGGAGCTGGGATCCGCCTTCCCCCGCTCCGGCGGGCCCTACCATTACCTGCTGCACGCCTTCGGACCCGCCCGCCTGGGCCGGCTGTTCAGCTTCCTCTATCTGTGGCAGTCGCTGCTGATCGGCCCCCTGTCCATCGCCTCGGGCACCGTGGGCCTGGCGCAGTACGCCAGCTTCCTGGCCCCGGACATGAAGCCCTGGCACATGATGGCCATCGCGGCGGCCGTCTGCCTGGTGAACACCGCCCTGTTGTACCGCGACATCCGCTCCATCCAGCGCCTGTCCATCGCCATCACCGTGGTGGTGGTGGCCGCGTGCCTGTGGATCGTGTTCAGCGGCGCCCTGCATTTCGACGCCAGGCTGGCCTTCGACTTCCCTGACGGGGCGTTCAGGCCCACCGGCGCCTTTTGGATGGGCATGGGCTCGGCCACCCTGATCGCCGTCTATGATTACGGCGGCTACAACAACGTCTGCATGATCGGGGAGGAGATAAAGAACCCCGGCCGCACCATCCCCCGCGCCGTGCTGCTGTCCATCGCCATCGTGGCCTTGCTGTACCTGGGCCTGAATCTGTCCATCCTGGGCACCTTGCCCTGGCAGACGGCGCAGAAGTCCAGCGCCGTGGTGGCGGACTTCATGCAGGTGATCTACGGCCACTGGGGCGGCGTGGTCGTCTCCGTCCTCATCCTGATCGCCAGCTGGGGGTCGGCGCTGGTGGTGCTGCTGGGCTTCTCCCGCGTGCCCTACACGGCGGCGGTGGACGGGCGCTTCTTCAAGCCCTTCGCCCGGCTGCATCCCACGGGCCGCTTCCCCACCGTGTCGCTGCTGTTCATGGGCGTGGCCTCGGCCATCGCCTGCTTCTTCTCGCTGGCCGACCTGATCGCCGTGCTGATCGTCATCCAGACCCTGTTCCAGTTCACCGCCCAATGCGTGGCCGTGGTCATGCTGCGCCGGCAGGGGGCGGCCCAGGGTGCGACTGCCCCGGGACAGTTCCGCATGCCGCTGTACCCCTTGCCCGTCATCATCACCATCGCCGGCTGGCTGTACATCGTCGCCACCAGCCAGCCCCGGCACATCGCCATCGGTATCGGCATGCTGGCCCTGGGCGTGGCGATCTACCTGGCGCAATCCCGGCGCGAGGGGGCCTGGCCCTTCCGGGTGCCGGCCTGGCGGGCGCCATGACCGTGGCCAAGACCCACGACGTGGCCGTGGTCGGCGAACTGTACATCGACCATGTGCTGAGCGGCTTCACCACCTGGCCCCGGCCGGGGGAGGAGGTGGTGACCGACGCCTACACCCGCGAGGTGGGCGGCGGGGCCGCCAACACCGCCTGCGGCCTAGCCCGCCTGGGCCGCACGGTCCAGCTGGTGGGCCTGGTGGGCGAGGTGGACGCCGCCTGGTTCCGCCAGCGCCTGGCCCCTTATGCCCTGGACACCGGCGGCCTGCGCGTCGGTGACGGCGCCACCGGGATCAGCATCAGCGTTTCCACCCGCGAGGACCGGTCCTTCTTCACCCATATCGGCGTCAACCGCGCCCTGCCGGCCCTGCTGGCCGACCCGGTGACGGTGGCCGGCCTGGCCCGCGCCCGCCATGTCCATTTCGCCCTGCCGCTGGATCGCGCGGCGGCGGGCGCCCTGTTGCCCGCCCTGCGGGACGCCGGTTGCACCACTTCGCTGGACGTGGGCTTCCAGCCCGGCTGGCTGCCCGATCCGGCGAACCACGCCACCTGCCGCGCCGTGGATCACCTGCTGCCCAATGAGAAGGAGGCGGCGCTGTTCTGCGGCAGTGACGCGGCGGAGGATTATCTCACCCTGGTCCGCCGCCTGGCCCTGCCCAACCCCGTCCTGAAACTGGGACGGCGCGGCGCCATGGGCCTGGACGGCGACGTCACCGTCACCGCGACCCCGCCGGCCGTGGACGCCATCGACACCACCGGCGCCGGCGACGCCTTCGACGCGGGCTACATCGACGCGCTGCTGGACGGCGCGCCGGTGCTGGAACGCCTGCGCCGCGCCTGCATTTGCGGCGCCCTGTCCACCCGGGTGGCGGGCGCCTTGGGGGGCATCCCCGACCGAACGGAACTATGGAGCACTTATGAGCAATCCTACCGATCGTAAGATCGCGATGATCGGCGGCGGCGGCGTGCGCACCCCGCTGGTCATCTTCGGCATCAACGAGGCGGCGGCGGCCCTGGGCGCCCGCGAGATGGTGCTGTACGACCCGGACCAGGAGCGTCTGAAGGTCATCGCCGCCCTGGGCCGCGCCGTCGTCGCCAAGGAAGGCGGCAGCCTGATCATCCGGGAGACCGCTTCCATCGAGGACGCGGTGGCGGGCGCGGACTTCGTCCTGAACAGCGTGCGGGTCGGCGGCATCGCCTCACGCGCGGCGGATGAGCTGGCGGCCATCAAGCACGGCTATCCCGGGCAGGAGACCACCGGCCCGGCCGGGGCCGCCATGGCCCTGCGCACCGTGCCCGTGGCCCTGGACCACGCGCGGGTGGTGGAGCGGCTGGCGCCGGGCGCCTGGATCGTCAATTTCACCAATCCCGCCGGCCTGATCACCCAGGCCATCAGCACCCATACCAAGGCGCGGGTGGTGGGCATCTGCGACACCCCCACCGAGCTGCTGCACCGCATCGCCCTGGCGCTGGGCGCCCGGCATGACGAGGTGGTGTGCGACTATGTCGGCCTGAACCACCTGGGCTGGGTACGCCGCATCCGCCTGCGCGGTGAGGACGTGACCGACCGTGTGCTGGACGACGACCGCATCCTGTCGCAGCTGTACACCGCCCCGTTGTTCGACTTCGCCATGATCCGCACCCTGCGGCTGATCCCCACAGAGTACCTGTTCTTCTATTACAGCCGCCGCCGCGCGCTGGAGAACCAGAAGCGCCAGGGCAGCAGCCGGGGCACGGAGGTGGAGCAGTTGAACCAACAGCTGTTCGCCACCCTGAAGGACCGGCTGGGGGCCGACGATGGCGAGGGGGCGGTCGCCGCCTACGCCGCCTACCTCAACCGCCGCTCCGGCTCCTACATGAAGCTGGAGGCCTCGGCCGGTTCCGCCTTCGACAAGGACGCGCCCTTCGATGAGGATCCCTTCCGCGTGGCCAGCGGCTATCACCGCATCGCCCTGGACGTCATGACGGCGCTGTGCGGCGACAAGCCGAAACGCATCATCGTCAACACCCGCAACGACGGCGCCGTGCCCAACCTGCCGGACGGCGACATCGTCGAAACGCCCTGCCAGATCAGCCGCGACAGCATCATCCCCGAACCGCTGGAGCCCCTGCCCGACGAAGTCCACGGCCTGGTGCAGTCGGTCAAGTCCTATGAGCGGGCGGCCATCCGGTCCGCCATGAACACGGACCGCCTGACGGCGCGCATGGCCTTCCTGATCCATCCCGCCATTGGGGAATGGGAACCGTCGGACCCTCTGCTGCACGATCTGCTGGACCGCTGCATCCACTGCTGATCCCAGCCTCGCGAGGGAGAGGACGGCCCATGTGCCCATCGCCCGCACCCCCGCACCCCGCCCGCCGGGTATCCGTGGGCGAAGGCTTGTCGGGGACGACCGGCGCCCAGGCGCGGGACCACAACCAGCGCATCATCCTGCAATGCATCCGCGCCGCCGGGTCGCTGTCCCGGCCGGAGGTTGCGACCATCACCGGCCTGACCGGGCCCACGGTGGCCTATATCTGCCGGCGCTTGGTACGGGATGGTCTGCTGCTGGAACGGGACCCGCCGGTCCACGCCCGGGGCCGGCCCGGGCGGCTTCTGTCCATCAACCCCACGGGGGCGTTGGCCCTGGGCGCGGATATGGAAGGGGACCGGCTGACCCTGACGCTGATGAACCTGGGCGGGCGGGTCGTGGACCGCCTGACCCGGCTCATCCCGCGCAAGGCGCCCGCCGCCTGGGCGGACGCCATCCAAAGCGGTGTCGAGGAGCTGTGCGGTCCGGCGGACGCCGGGCCCACGGCGCCGATGGGGTTGGGCCTGGCCTATGCGTCGGATCCCGGCCAGGCCCTGGCGGCGGAGGTTGTGCGCCGGCTGGCCGCGCGGCTGCCCTATCCCATCCATACCGAAACCATGACGGTCGCCGCCGCCGCGGGTGACCTGCATTTCGGACCCGGCCTGCATGAACCCAGCTTTTTCCAGATCCTGATCGGGCGGGAGTTGAGCGGCGGCCTGGTTCTGCACGGCCGGCCCTTCACCGGGACCGGGGGGCACGGCAACGACATCAGTCTGCTGATACCCCACGGCGGGCCGTCGGCCGCCCAGGGCATGGGCCCTCAAGGCATGGGCGGCATCGTCTCCCTGCCCGGCCTGCACCGCCACATGGCGGCCCATGGGCTGACCACCGACAGCCTGGAGGGCCTGTCCACCCTGTCGGGGCAGGGCGAAGCCCTGGCGGCGGACTGGGTCGACACCTGCGCCCGCCTGCTGGAAGGGCCCATCGTGACCATCACCTGCCTGGTGAACCCACCCGCCATCCATCTCAGCGGCCAGCTGCCGGGCCCCTTGCTGGATCAGTTGGCCCGCGCCTTGAACCGGCGTCTGGACGGGATGACCCACCTGCCGGGCCGCGTTCGCATCGTGGTGGCGCCCGATGCCATGACCATAGGGGCCGCCACCCTGCCCTTCCTGCACCGGCTGCTGCCCAAGCACGACGTCCTGCACAAGACCGCCGCGCAGCGGGCCCAACGGGGGGCCCCAGGGGAAGCCCAGCGCGGTACCCCGGCCAGCGGTCAGGCCTGACGCACCGCGACGTTGCGGCTGAAGCCGAACTCGGCCCCGGCCGGCGTGCGGAACAGCACGTCCAGGCGCCGGTCGCCGGCTCTGGGGGCCAGGTCCACCGTCAGCGGCCCCGGCGCCGTTTCCGTCTTGCGGCCCAGCAGGCGGCCGCCCTCATAGATGTCGCACGCGCCGACCAGGCTCAGAAAGGCCACGCGCCCACCCTGGCGCCCCACCTTGGCCTGCGGTGTGAAGCGGACGGAGCATAGGGTGAAGCCATCCGCCGTTTGCGGGTCGTGCGCCCAGCGGGTGCCGAAATCATCCCAACCGGCCATGTCCGCCCCTTGGTAGGCCAGCGCCGCTTCCGCCGTGGCGGCAAGGGGGGCGGCGTACCAGGTGTCCAGGATCAGGTCGGTGGGCGCCGTCGCCTGTCCCGCCGGGGCCGCCGCCGGCTCAATCGCCACGCGCGTGCTCGCCGGCTTGAGGCCTGGTGCCGTGGCCGTCAGCGTGAGGGGGCCGCGCCCACCCGCCCGCGTCCGCGCGATCACCTGGGCTAGGCCGTTGAACAGGGCGCGGCGGTCCCCCTTCTCAGGGGCCGCGCTATTGGGATCGCCATTGCCCAGGCCGATGATGTCACCGCCCTCGATGGCGAAGGTGACCATGTCCTGGGCCAGCGGCACGGGCCGGCCCTGGGCATCCACGGCCGCCACCGTGACGGGCATGGCATCCAGACCGTCGCCGCGCAGGCGGTCACGGTCGGGCGTCAGTTTCAGGGCGACGGCCGGGCCCGTCGTCTCCACCTGGGTGCGCGCCGTCACCGCGCCCCCGGTGTAGCCCACCGCCTCCAGCCTGCCGGGGGCGTAGGCCACCATCCAGTGGTTCATCTCGTAGGGATCGACCGCCTGGCGGCCCAGGGAACGGCCGTTCAGGAACAGCTCCACCTCCTCCATGTTGGCGCAGGCCATGACCTTGATGGGCTGGCCCTCGCGCCCCGCCCAGTTCCAATGGGGCACCAGGGCCAGCACGGGCCGGGCCGTCACCCATTGGGCCTGGTGGATGTGGAAGGCCGCCTTGGCGAAGCCGCACAGATCCATGATGCCGAAGAAGGAAGAGTTGGATGGCCAGCCCCAGGGTGACGGCTCCCCGTGATAATCGAAGCCCGTCCAGACGAAGCCGCCGGCGATGAAGTCGCGCGTCGCGATCGCCTTCCAGGCGGCGCGGTGGGTGTTCCAGTCCTTCACCGGGTCGTCATAGCTGGCGATGGTGCGGCTGTCCTTGTCCGTCACATAGGCGCCCCGGGTGCTGAAGGCGCTGGTGTCTTCCGACGAGATCAACGGCACGTCGGGATGGGCGGCGTGGAAGGCGTCGTACTTGTCCTGCTGATAGTTGAAGCCGACCACGTCCACCGCCTGGGACACGTTGACGGGGGTGAACAGGCCGCCGTTCATGGCCGCCGTGACGGGGCGGGTGGCGTCCAGCGCCTTCACCGCGTGGGCCATGCGCCGCACCATCTCATAACCGGCGGCCGACCCCTGCATCGGTTCCTCATTGAACACCGACCAGAGGATGACGCAGGGATGGTTGCGGTCGCGCCGCACCATCCATTCCAGCTGGGCCAGGGTGTCCGGCGCAGGGTTGAACTGCCGGTTCTCATCCATCACCAGCAGGCCGTACCGGTCACATAAATCCAGCACCACGGCCGATGGCGCGTTGTGGGTGCAGCGGATGGCGTTGCAGCCCAGCTCCTTCAGCCGGCGGATGCGATAGTCCCACAGCGCATCGGGGATGGCGGTGCCGACGCCGGCATGGTCCTGATGCACGCACACGCCCTTGATCTTCAGCGCCCGGCCGTTGAGGAAAAAGCCCTTGTCCTTGTCGAACCGGGTGGTGCGGAAGCCGCAGGTGGTGGTGACGGCATCCGCGCACCGGTCCCCCGCCATCAGCCGGGTCTGGACACGATAGAGGGTGGGCGCCTCCACGCTCCACAGCCGGGGGCTGGCGACGGGCAGGTCCAACCGGGCGACGCCCCGGTCCAGGGATGGGATGGTCACCGGCGCCTGGCCGCTGGCCACCACCCGGCCATCGGCATCCTCCAGCGTGCTGACCACGGTCATGGCGGCGGCGGTCTTGCCGGCGTTGTAGGCGGTGACCTCCACCGGCAGGATCCAGCCGTCCCCCCGCGGCACGGGGTGGGCGTAGACGCCGTCGGTGACGATGTGGACGGGATCGCGCTTCACGATGCGGACAGGGCGGTACAGGCCGCCGCCCTCATACCACCACCCCTCCATGGCGTGGGCGTCCACGCGGATGGCCAGGGTGTTCAGATCGTCGCCAAAGGTGGCGAAAGGCGTCAGGTCGATGGTGATGCCGTTGTAGCCGCTCCAGTTCCGGTCCACGACTGTGCCGTTGAACCAGAGGGTGGCGTGGGTGGCGATGCCGTCGATCTGCAGTTCGATATGGCGGCCTTGGTCGGCCGGATCGAAGCGCAGGGCGGTGCGGTACCAGGCGATGCCCCGCCGGCGGTAGCCCTGGGCGCGGTTGGCGTCGGCCTCGATGGGCTGGAAGCTGACGAAATCGTGGGGCAGGCGCACGTCGGCCCAGTCGGAATCATCGAAGCTGGGGGCGGCGGCCCCCCAGGCCTTGCCCGCCTTGGCGTTGTCGTAGGAATCATCCTGGCTGAGGATTTCGGGGAACGGGATGTCGCCCTCGAAGAAGCGCCAGCCCTGGTCCACTGCCAGTACTTCGCGGGACGAAGCGGGGGGCCGTGCCGTCCCGGCCGTCGCCGCGACGGCCCGCGCGGCATGGATGGGACCGCATCCGGCCGCCGTCACGGCCACGGCGGCACCCGTCTTCAACACCTGCCGCCGGCTGATGTCCCTGCCGCTGATCCCCACCGCGCCCTCCCCCGCTGATTTCCTCGGTGGATGCTAGCGGGCGGCTTCCGAAGTCGCAACGGCTATTTCATATTTATATTATTTAGAAATTCCATTCTATATAGGCTCGTCATGTCAAACGCAGGCTGGGGGTGAGCATGAGGCAGAGCATGGCCCCCAGGGAAGGCAGGATGGTCATGGGCACGATCAGGCCCAGGGTGGAAACGACGGCCTGACGATCCCCCGCCCGCCAGACCAGGACCTCGCTGACCACCAGGATGGCCACGGCGCAGGCCACCTTGATGCACAAGGTCAACAGCCCGAACACCTGCGTCGGCGCCAGGCGATGACCGGACGGCGGGGGCGACGCGGCGCACGCCCCGGCAGCCGCCCATAACAGCATGCTCATGCCCCCCAGGCCCGTCCCCAACAGGCCAGCGGCGGCGGCCGTAAGCGGCAGGCTGTGGGCGCCGAAGACCAGAAAGGCCAACGCCCCGGTGATGGCCGCCGCCGCCGAGGCGCGAAACGCGGCCGACGGGTTGTGGCGGTCCACCACCAGGGTCCACAGCGGCTGCCCGACCAGGCCGCCGATGGCCACACAGGCCATGACGGTTCCCCGCGCCAGGGAGGAGGTGAGGACGGTGGCGGCGAAATAAGGCTCCAGCCGCGTGAACACCGAGGCCGTCCCAGACAGGACGAACTCCGCCGCCAGCACGGCGGCCAGAGCCATGGGGAAGCGAAATTGCGACAGGAAAGGGCGCGTCATCGCCGGCATCGAAGGTTCAAGGACTAGGCCGCGACGCGCAGCCCACCAGAACCAGCCGGCGCTGGCCATGCCCAGCACCCAAAGCACCAGGGCGAAGACGGCGAAGGCGCGCGCCTGTTCCGGCCCGCTCCGCGCCAGCAGCAGCGGCGCCGCCACCGCGATGGACAGGGTGGCGAGACCGGCGCCGACGAAGCGCAGGGCCGACAGGGCGGTGCGCGCCCTGTCACCGGCGACCATGCCCAGCACGGCGTTCTGCGGCACGTCGTACAGGGCGTAGGTCAGGCGGAACAGCAGCCCCGTGGCGAACGCGTAGAGGATACGCCAACCGGCGGGCACCAGCCCCGTGGCCAGGAACAGCAGCAGCGAGGCCCCCGCGAGGACGCTGCCCAGGGCGTGCAGGCGGGCGGCGGCGGGAATGGTGGCCGCCCGGCGCCGCAGCACATGGCCCATCACCATGTCGGTGCCGCCGTTGATCACCAGCGACACCGCCAGCACGGCCCCCATGGCACGGGGCGGCAGGCCGCACGCCTCGGTCAGGAAATAGGCGAACAGCAGCTCGCTGCTGTACCAGATCAGGCTCTTGCCATAATGGCCGACGCTGTAGGCGCGCCAGACGGCCACCCGCAGCATCCGCGCCCATTCCGGGCCGCCATTCCCATCCACGCTGGACATCCGGCCCACCCGGCTTTGTTCGGGCGGCACACTAGCCCGCGCGCCATTGCGGCTTTATGACAGGACGTTAGGCGAAGAACGCCTCGCGCAGGGGCATGACGGCGGCGCCCAGCGCCACCGGGTCTCCCGGCGCCTCCGCCATCACCACGGCGGGAAGCGGGGGCGGATAGCCCCGGCGGTTGGTCGGCACCGGCACGACGATACGGTCGGCCAGGGCCTGGGCGATGGACGGGGCAGCCGGCCACCGATGACGATGAGGCCGGGGTCCATGCTGTAGGCCAGAAGCCCGCACAGCATGGCGAAGGACGGCTGCGCCTGGTCCAGCCAATCCGCCACGCCGTCCCAGCCCACGTCGATGGCCTGCACCATGTCCTCCACCGTCGCGAAAACATGACCGTGGTTCTTCAGGCAGGTCTGCAACAGGTCCAGGTTGGCATAGGTCACGCCAGCCAGTGTCCAGATGCCGCCGAATTCCCCCGCGTTGCCGTTCTGGCCCCGGAAGGGCTTGCCATCGGCGATGATGCCGCCGCCGAAGCCGTTGGTCAGGTGCAGGTAGGCGAAGTTGCGGCAGCGCCGGCCCACGCCGAACAGGCTTTCGCCGATGGCGGCCACGGTGCCGTCGTTGTCCACCCGCACCGGCAGGCGCAGCGCCTCTTCCAGAATGGGCTCGATCTCCACCATCGCCCAATCGTCCAGGTAGGCCGGCGGGTTGAACAGCCGCCCCCGCCCGACATAGAAGGCGGAAATGCCCACGCCCACGCCCACCAGGCGCCGGGGATCGATGCCCGTCTCCTCCTCCAATTCCCGGCGGAAGGCCCGCAACCGCTCCAGCACCACCGGCCGCGCCATGGTGGGCATGGCGGCGCGCCGCTGCCCCCGCACCTTGCCCGTGAAGTCCATCAGCGTCATGGACACGGCGTCGCCCAGCAGCGACACGCCCAGGGCATAGGCGAAGTCGGGATTGAGGGAGACGTGGACGCTGGGGTGGCCCGGCCTGTCCGCCTGCCGCGCCGCCGTGCGCACCAGCCCGTCCTGGTGGAACCCCTGCAGCAACCGCGTCACCGTCGGCTGCGACAGATCCAGCGAGCGGGTCAGTTCCGCCTGGCTCAAGCCCCCGCTTTTCAACAGCAGATCCAGGATACGCCGCCCGCCCTCGCTGACGGGCCGGGTGACGGACACCATGGGAAGGGCGGGATCGGGATCGGGGAACATCCGCATGGGAACAGGCAGCCGGTAACGGTGACGACAGCGTCATAGAGACATAAGCCCGCGCCGTCATCAAGACGTCATACATTCCGCATAGTATGCATACTGCATACATTTAACGCGCCATGGGCGCCTGCGGTTCCATCCGCGGTTCAAGGGCCGGAACAGGCCAGGGGAAAGAAATGAGGTTGGGGACCATGCTCTGTGATAAACGCCGCCGACGCGTGCTGATGGGATCCGCGCTATCCTGGGGGCTCCTGCACGCGACGACCGCCTGGGCGCAGCCGGCCACGGATGCGGAAACGGCGGCACCCGCCGATACCGCCGACAGCCCGGAAGAGATCATCGTCACCGGCGTGCGCCGGTCCAACGCCAAGGCGATCGACACCAAGCTGAACACGCCCGGCGTCACCGACGTCATCAGCGCCGACGACGCTCAGTCCCTGCCGGACCGCACCATCGTCGAGGCGCTGCGGCGCGTGCCCGGCCTGTCGGTCCTGCCGGCCACCGACAACGAGCATCCACGCGACGAGGCGGCGACCCCCGTCATCCGGGGCCTGGGGCCCGCCTACAACAACGTGACCATCGACGGCGTGCCCATCGCCAGCCCGGGCACGCCCAACGGCAACCTGGGTTCCATGGGGCGCGGCGTGCGGCTGGACATCCTGCCCACCTCCATGATCAGCGAACTGCAGGTGACCAAGACCTTCACCGCTGATCTCGACCCCAACGCCGTGGGCGGCGCCATCAACCTGAAGACGCGCAGCGCCTTCGACAACGGCGGCCGCCCCTTCTTCACGGCCGAGGGCGCGCTGGGCATGGCCAACGACCATGGCCAGCCGCGCAGCCAGGACCCGCTGGGCCGGCGCATCAGCGGCACGGGCAGCATGACCTTCGGCCCCGACCACATGTTCGGCGTGGTGGTGTCGGCCAATTACCAGAAGATGGACAGCTTCACCGACACCCACATGACGACGGACACCGTCCACTACAACTTCTACAACAGCGCCGGCGTCCTGCAGAGCAATAACAACCTGGGCAACGGCATCGCCGTGCCGCAGCAGGACAAGTACTGGTATGTTGAGGACAGCCGCCAGCGCGTGGGCGTGACCACCAAGCTGGAAGCCCAGCCCACCGACAGCCTCTACGGCTTCCTGACGCTGGGCCATTACCGTTTCGTCGACACGATGGAGCGTAACGAGGTGATCCTGGATCCCCGCAACACCGCGCGGGTCTACAACCAGACCCCCACCTCCGGCAGCTATCCCGGCGGGGATGTGGAGGTGGGGTTCGAGCATTCCAACATCATCACCAGCACCAACCTGGCGCAGGCGGGCATGGACTGGCGCCCGGCCAACAACCAGGTGCTGTCGGTACGGGGCGACATGTCGCGGTCAACCTACCGCGAGCCGTTCAACATGGTGAAGTACATGAGCGGGGTGAGCTATCCCGCCCCCGGTTCCGCCGGCGCCATCACCTCCAGCGCGGCCAAGCCCGCCTATGGCTTCAGCTACGACACCAGTCAGCTGAACCAGCAGTTCGCCATGCCGCCCAGCGCCTATTACAACCTGTCGAATTACGGCGGGCTGTACTGGCGCGATGCCAAGCGCTCGGCCGACGACGACATCAAGAACGCCCGCACCGACTATCGTTACAACATGGGGGCCAAGGACCAGGGCCTGGGCTTCGCCGTGGGCGCCAGCTTCACCGACGACCGCCCCGACTACAACGTCTGGCGCAATGATTGGGAGCCGAACAACACCGCCGGCCGCGTGCTGCTGGTGGACGCCGCCGGGCCGGCCGGCGCGCCCATGAAATATTCCAACGGCCTGAACCTGCTGACCATCGATCCGGCCAAGGCCTGGGCCGTGTTCAACGCCAACCCGTCCTGGTTCAACCTGACCGACCAGTCGTCCTTCAACAATCAGGACAACTTCAAGCACGTCGAGCAGACGGTGGGCGCCTATGCCACGGTCGCCTATGCCCTGGACGATTTCCACGCCCAGGTGGGCCTGCATAACGACAGCACCGACCAGGACACGATCAGCCGGGCCAAAATCTCCGGCGCGTGGACGGACCTGAAGACCAGTTCCAGCTATGACTACCTGCTGCCCTCCGCCCTGGCCAGCTATGACATAACCCACGACCTGGACGTCCGCGTGGGCGCCAGCCAGACCATCGGCCGGCCCAGCTACGACGCCTACGCCGCGCGCACCTCCATCAGCTTCACCAACGCCTCGGATCTGGGCAATCCCAACGCCACCGGCGTGTCCGTCACCATCGGCAACCCCAACATCAAGCCGCGCCTGTCCACCAACGTCGACCTGGCCTTCGACTACAAGCTGCCCAACGAGGGCGGCGGCCTGCTGTCGCTGGCCCTGTTCAACAAGGACATCAAGGACGAGATCTTCACCGCCAGTTCCATCGGGTACACCTACCAGGGTGTCACCTACAGCAACGCCGTGGTCTCCACCCCGCAGAACGCCAGCAACGCCTCCATCCGGGGGGTGGAGCTGAACGCCATCGTCAACTCGCTGGAATGGATCCATCCGTGGCTGCGCGACTTCGGCGTCAGCGGCAACTGGTCCTTCATGGAGGGGGAGCTGTCGGTGCTGCGGTCCAACGGCGCCACCCGCACCTTGAGCCGCCTGGTGGGCCAGCCCAACCAGACGCGCAACGTCCAGGTGTTCTATAGCGACAGCGATTTCGAGGTGCGCCTGGCCTACAACCGCCAGGGCAAGGCCCTGCGGTCCATCGTGCCGGACATCGCCTGGCAGGACCTGTACTGGGCGCCGCGCGAACAGCTGGACCTGCAGGCCAGCTACAAGGTGCGCGACAGCGTCACCCTGTTCGGCGAGGCCAGCAACCTGACCCATAGCCGCCTGACCAGCCTGGTGGGCCCCAACCAGAACCTGCTGAAGGACAGCTACTCCGTCCCCACCGTGTTCTGGGTGGGCGTGCGGTTCACGCCCGACCTGTGACGGACCGTAAGCCCCGGGGGCAATGGTCCCCGGGGCGCTTTTTCACCCTATCGACGCGAGACCACCGCCGTGCGGTTCACCCGACGCCATCTCCTCTCCGCCGCCGGCGGTGCCGCCCTGCTCGCCCCCATCCGGCGGGCGCTGGCCCTGTCGCCGCCCCCGGCCGGCGGCGGCCTGGGCGACATCCGCCATGTCGTCATCCTCATGCAGGAAAACCGCTCCTTCGATCATTATTTCGGGACGTTGCGCGGCGTGCGCGGCTTCCACGACCGGGCGACGGCGCCCGGTGGCAACGGCGACATCTGGCGCCAGGCGGATGGCCAGGGCGGGCATGTGCGCCCCTTCCCCCTGGACGGGGCCGCGACCGCCGCCCAGAACATCGCCTCCCTGCCCCATTCCTGGGTGGATGGGCATGCCGCCTGGAACGGGGGCCGCAATGACAACTGGGTGCCGGCCAAGGGGCCGCTGACCATGGCGCATTACACCCGCGCCGACATCCCCTTCCACTGCGCCCTGGCGGACGCCTTCACCATTTGCGACGCCTTCTTCTGCTCCACGCCCAGCGCCACCAATCCCAACCGCATCCATCTGATGACGGGCACGGCCGATCCCTTCGGCAGGGCCGGCGGCCCGGTGCTGAAACAACCGGCGGAAGGGCCGGACTTCCAGCCGCTGAACGGTCCGCCCTTCTCCTGGACCACGTACCCTGAGCGCCTGGAACAGGCCGGCATCTCCTGGTGCGTCTATCAGGGGGTGGACGCGGACGGCCCCTTCACCATCGACGTCCAGGACATGATCCGGCCGCGTCACCGCCCGGCGGTGGATGAGAACGACGGCGTCAGCTGCTTCAACGCCCTGCGCTTCTTCACGCAGTTCGCCCACGCTCCGGTGGGGTCGCCGCTACACACCAAGGCGATGACCCGCCGACCACCCAGCGTCTTCGCCGCCGATGCCAAGGCGGGCCGCCTGCCCGCCGTCTCCTGGCTGATGCCGCCGCACAACCACTCCGAACATCCGCGCTATGCCCCGTTGGACGGCGCCGCCTACATCGCCACGGTGCTGGAGGCCCTGACCGCCAATCCGGAAACGTGGCGCCATACCGCGCTGTTCGTGCTGTACGACGAGAACGACGGCTTCTTCGACCATGTGCTGCCGCCGGCCCCCCCGGCGGGACCGGGCGGCGGCCAGTCGAACGTGGACCTGGCCGGTGAGATCAACGCCGGCGATGGCCAGCCCTTCGGCCTGGGCGCCCGGGTGCCCATGATCGTCGTTTCCCCCTGGACCACGGGTGGCGCCGTCTGCTCGGAAGTGTTCGACCACACCTCCGTCCTGCGCTTCCTGGAGGCGCGGTTCAGCGTGGCGGAGCCCAACATCAGTCCTTGGCGCCGGGCGGTGTGCGGCGACCTGACCAGCGCCTTCGACTTCGCGCGGGCGCCCCAGATGCCGGTGACCCTGCCGGACACGCGCGGCTATCGCGCCGAGGTCGAGGCGCAGGCCCACCGGCCGGACCCGACACCCCGCCGCCACGAGACGCCGTTGCCCCAGGAACCCGGTCAGCGCCCGCTGCGGCCCACGCCGTATGAGTTGGCGGTGGATCTGGTCGCGGCTGCAGGGGGGCAGCCGGCCACCTTGCTCTTCCACAACAGGGGCCGGACCGCCGCGGTCTTCCACGTCTTCGACCGGCTGACGCCCGGCGCCGGCCCGGCCCGGCACACGCTCGCCGCCGGCACCAGCCTGCCCATGCCGTTGCCGCTGACAGCCGGACAGGGGTGCGATGTGCTGGTGCTGGGGCCCAATGGCTTCCTGCGCCACCTGACGGCCGGCGCGGACATGGCCACCCGCCTGTCGCTGTCGGCCGCGCCTGGCACGGCCGACATGACGCTGGCCTTGACGGTGCGGAACCAGGGTGGCGGGACGGTGCGGGCGCAGGTGACTGACGGCGCCTACGGGGCCGCGCCCGTCACGGCGACGGTGGCGGCCGGGGCATCCGGCGCGCTGTCCTGGCCCACCGCGGCCAGTGACGGATGGTACGACGCCACGCTGACCCTGGCGGCGTCCGCCGGCCAGCTGAGCTGGCGCCTGGCCGGCCATATCGAAACCGGCAGGCCGGGCCGGTCCGATCCGGCATGGGGGGCGTCGAGCTGAAAGGGCTCATACAGCCAGCGCGCAAGCGCGTCTCTGGATAAACGCGCCTGGCTCTGGATGGACGGTCACGTCACCGGCGACGCGGCGGGGGACGGCGGGCGGGGGTGGCGCCGCCGGGCCGCTCATCCTTGTGGCGGTAGGTGATGCGGCCCTTGGTCAGGTCATAGGGCGTCATCTCCACCGTGACACGGTCACCCGCCAGGGAGCGGATACGGCTCTTGCGCATCTTGCCGGCGGTATAGGCGATGATCTCATGCCCATTTTCCAGCTTCACGCGGAAGCGGCCATCGGGCAGCGCCTCTTCGACATAGCCGTCGAATTCGAGAAATTCTTCCTTGGCCATGACATTCTCCCAAGACAGTAAAAAAAGCGGCGGCCTGTCCATACAGGCCGCCGCCGCTCGTCCGGATCGGGAGGAGGTCAGATAGCGCGCAGGTTCTCCGCGGCGGTCTTGCCCTTGCGCGGGTCGCGCACGGAATCGAAGCTGACCTTCTGGCCTTCATTCAGCCCGCTGAGGCCGGCGCGCTCAACGGCGGAAATGTGGACGAAAACGTCGGCGGAGCCATCCTCGGGCTGGATGAAGCCAAAACCCTTGGTGCTGTTGAACCACTTGACGGTACCGGTGGACATGGGAGGCCTTCTGGGATTTTTCCCGTTCGGAGCTGCCCGCCGCGAGAGTGCGGACGGGCATCAAAGTTACGACAGGGAACAGAACCGGCATCAGCCGGTAGATAGCCCAGTAGCAAAGTCGACCATCCCAGCATCAACCTCACGGGACCGAACCACAAGCATTTTCGGCATGCCGTTTAGGACATGGCTGCAAAACGCCGGCTCTCCCATGCGGGGTATGGCGTCCAGCGCGACCCAATCCACGTGGCATGCGGGACCTGAATTAATGCGCGCGCGCACGCGCCTTAGGCACCCAGCCGGCGCAGATCGGCGTCGACCGCGGCGGCGTAGGCTGGGCCGAACAGCCGCAGATGGACCAGCAGTGGCCAGAGCCGATAGACGGGCAACCGCTCGCGCCACCCGGGCGCCAAGGCCAGCGCGTCGAAGAAAGACGCGGGCGGATGGTCGAACAGGGTCAGCATGGCCGCGTCCACCTCGCGATCACCGAAGTAACAGGCCGGATCAATCAGACCGGAGACCCGGGGGCCGGACACCAGCACATTGCCGCCCCATAGGTCCCCATGCAGCAGCGATGCCGACGGGCTTCGCGGAACGTGGTCACCCAGCCGGTCGGCCAAACGCCCGACGCGGACGCCGAGGCCGGTGTCGAGATGGGGGATATGGCAGCGCAACCGATGTTCCGCCCAGAAGCCCGGCCAGTCCTCGGCGCGACGGTTCGGCATGGCGACAGAACCCAGGCTGTGGTCGTGGGACCAACCATAGGGTTCCTCCGCCGGCGCGTGCAGCCGGTTCAGCTGATGGGCAAGGTCATCCCACGCCGCCGGCAGCGCGCCATCGGCGGGCAACTTTTCCATCACCAGCCATACGTCATCCACCGCCAGCACCGCCGGCGCCGGAACGCCCGTGGCGGCGATGGCCCGCAGCATGGCGCCTTCCCGCGCGGCGCCGTTCCCGTGTTTGGCGACCGCCCGCGCGCCATCCGACAGCGCCAGCTCATAAACGACGGAGAGGTCGCCCCCCGCCATGCGGCGCAGGGACACCACACGCCGCCCCAGCAGGCCGGACAAGCGGTCCATCAAGGCGTCCATGTCACCCCCATCCGTCACAGGTCCCAAAGAGTAAACAGCCAGGCGGCCCAGATGCCCAGCGCCAGACAGGGGCCGAAGGGCATGGGGGTGGTCCCGTCCACACGCCGGCCGGCCAGGCGCAGCGCCGCCATGGCCAACAGGCCGGCCAGGGCCG
This sequence comes from Nitrospirillum guaranorum, assembly GCF_034653275.1. Classification (NCBI taxonomy): domain Bacteria; kingdom Pseudomonadati; phylum Pseudomonadota; class Alphaproteobacteria; order Rhodospirillales; family Azospirillaceae; genus Nitrospirillum; species Nitrospirillum guaranorum. Next base: position 105,332 of record NZ_JAYEES010000002.1, read on the forward strand.
CGATCAACAGCACGTGGGGCACGGCGGCGGGTCCCGCCCAGGCGCCACCGGCGGCCAGCAGCTTCGCGTCCCCCCGGCCAATGCCGTCGCGGCCCCTGAAACGCCGGTACAGGGTCTCCAGAAGGACCAGCCCGGCATAGGCCACGGCCGCCGCCGCCAGCTGGTCGACCGGTAAACGCCCATCCCGGGCCCATCCCACCAGGATGCCCGCGGCGACCAGCGGCAGGGTCAGCACGTCGGGCAGGATCATGTGACGCAGGTCGATCCATGCCAGAGCCAGCAAGACCCATCCCAGGCCGGCGCCGGCGCACAGCGTCAGGGAATCCAAGGGCATCAGGAACGCCAGGCACAGGGGCGGCACGACGGCCGCCACCTCGATGGCCGGATGAAAGGCGCCGATGGGCGCGGCACAGTACCGGCAACGTCCCTTGGACCATAGGTAGGAGAGGACGGGCACCAGCGAGGCCGGACCCAGCGTCTGGCCGCACCGGTCGCAGGCCGAGCGCCCCCACACCACCGAGCGCCCCGCCGGCAGCCGGGTGACGACCACCCCCAGGAAGCTGCCGACGAAGGGGGCGGCGATCAGCAATGTCCAAAGGGTGATGATGTCCACTTTCCCGTCCCTCGACGCGTCCCGGGCTCCGCGCAGAACCGCCCGCCATACCCCTCCGATTCGCGAGGGATTTCAACAGCCAATCGGTCCCAGCCGATGGAAATGAGCCGTTAACACCGCCGGAACGGCGCCACACTTTTGAATCCTTCAAAATTTTAAGTACAGGTTCGATGCCACCGGTTACCTGTCCGGATAGACGATGCACCCATCCTTTCGATGGCTTGCGCGCTGGCGAAGCACTTCTCGGTGTTCCAGGTAACGATGTAAACCATTGCATCATGTTCGAAGTTGTAAGCGAGGACTTTCTCCTTTTGGACAGTTACATTCGAATTTTGTAACCATTGTGGCCATACGAAATCAGAACATGGTGGAGTAACGTTGGGAACGACATCGATAACATTTTAGGAATTAACCACTTCTTTGACTCGACAGTGCCGGCTTATACAGCCTCCCGAAGAAACGCGCCCGCTCAGGCGGCGCTACTGCAAGAGAAGACGGGGCATGTCTCTCGCAAGTTGGGGGCTTAAAATGACAGCTCGTGCCTTGCTCGCGTCCTTACGGGCGCTGAGGGTTTTGTTTGTTGGGTTAATTATTAGCGGTATTTTAGGAATGTCCGCCGCCTGGGCGGACAACGGCACGGCATTACCGCCGTCCAACCGCATCACCATCAACCTGGGCGAAACGCCGTGGCGCTTCCTGAAGGACAGCGACCCGGCCAACGCCATGGATCCGGCCTATAACGATACCCCCAGCAATCCGAACCCGAACGAGGTATGGACCTCGGTCGGCGTGCCCCATTCGCCCAGCGACAACGATACCTTCCTGAACGTGAAGTCCGGCGGCGGCCAGGGCCAGCTGACAGGCAACATCACCTGGTATCGCAAGCACTTCTCCCTCGATAACGCCTACAAGACCCGCAAGATCTTCGTGGAGTTCGAGGGCGCGCACATGGGTGCCCGCGTCTTCATCAACGGTCATTTCATCCCGGGCAACAGCCTGGTCAACCCCAACGCCACCCACGTCGTGGGCTTCGTGCCCTTCATCGTCGACATCACCGACTATGTGAAGTTCGACGGCGCCGACAACGTCCTGGCGGTCAAGGTGGCGCGGGGCGACACCTTCTTCACCAACCCCAACTTCTCCGGCGCCTTCCGCTTCGGCCAGGCCGACAGCGGCCTGTTCCGCCCGGTGTGGATGTACATCACCGACCGGGTGCACATCCCCCGCAACACCTACGCCGTGCTGAACACCTGGGGCACCTACGTCTCCACGCTCAGCGCCAGCGACGCGTCGGCCACCGTCCGGGTGCAGACCAACGTCGCCAATGAGTACGCCAACGCCCAGACGGTGACGCTGAACACCCAGATCGTGGACGCGGCCGGAAATGTCGTGGCCTCGGCCCAGGACACCAAGACGCTGGCCTCGGCGCCGCTGCCGGCCGTGCCGGCGCAGAACGCACCCGAGACGGCCCCGCCGCCCGCCACGTTCGACCAGACGCTGACGGTCGACCACCCCACCCTCTGGTACCCCAACAACAGCCAGTGGGGCCGTCCCTACATGTACACGGTGGTGCACACCGTCAGCGTGGACGGCGTGGTGGTCGACGCCACCACGACGCCGCTGGGCATCCGCACCATCGCCTGGGACCAGAACTTCCCCATCATCAACGGCCACGCCCATTACCTGTGGGGCGCCTCGGGCCGCTACGACTACCCCGCCCTGGGATCCGCCGTGCCGGAGGAGCAGCAGTGGCGCGACGTGGCCCTGCTGGCCAACGCCGGCGGCAGCCTGTACCGCCCCGGCCATTCCGCCCAGGGACCGGAGTTCCTGGCCGCCGCCGACGCCTATGGCGTGATGATGGTCCAGCCCAGCGGCGACGGCGAGAACGGCTTCGCCCACCTGTGCCCGGGCGACACCTATGTCGGTAACTGCACCGCCTCCACCCTCGACATCGAGATGAAGAAGGAGGTGCACCGTGACATGATCGTGCACGACCGCAACAACCCGTCCGTGCTGGCGTGGGAGGCGGACAACGGCGTCACGGACACCGGCTTCGCCCGCGCCCTGAAGTCCCTGTCGGAAACCTGGGACCCGGTGCTGACCCGCGCCCAGTCCGACCGCACGCCCGATGCCGCCAACGGCGACATCCTGGGCTGCTCCGGCGACGGCTGCGACATCGGCGTGAAGCGCGACAACCCCAACGTTCCGGCCTGGGGCTCGGAATACTGGGACAACGGCGTCGGCCGTGACCTCTATGACTTCGAACTGCCCTTCGCCGCGCTGTACATGAAGCAGTGGGTGCAGAGCGTGGCCATGAAGTCCTTCGGCATGGCCCATTGGTACCTGGCCGACACCCCGGGCGAAATCGTGACCCAGGTGGACGGTCCCGGCTCCCCCACCGGTTCCGCCAGCGGCCATACGCCGGAAAGCATCCGTGGCAACGGCGCGTCGATGATGGACGCCAACCGCATTCCCCGCCTGCTCTACTACATCTACCAGGCGGCCTGGACCCCGTACGACACCCGGCCGGTGGTGAAGCTGGCCTATCACTGGAACCGCATGGGCCAGGTGCGGGTCAACGCCTTCTCCAACTGCCCGTCCGTGCGTCTGCTGCTGAACGGCCAGCGCCAGGGCGGCGACATGACGCCCAACCCGCTGACCAGCGACGTCAGCCCGGACATGACCCAGAACACCACCCTGCTGCCCACGCAGGTGCATTGGGACGTGATGTGGGCCGCCGGCACCCTGACCGCCCAGTGCCTGGACACCAACGCCCGCGTGGTGCTGGACGCCGCCGGCAACCCCATCCAGGACACCCAGGTCACCGCCGGGACGCCGGATCACATCCGCCTGACCGTCACCCCGGAACTGGTGCGCCCCAGCGGCCAGCCCTTCGCCGTGCAGGCCAACGGCACCGACGCCGCCTTTATCACGGCCGAGGTGGTGGACGCCAACAATGTGCGCGTGCCCAACGTCGCCCCCACCCTGACCTTCGCGGTCAGCGGGCCCGGCACCTACCGGGGCGGCGCCGACCATTATGTGAATGACAGCCAGCCCGAAGGCTACCACGCCCCCGGCGACGTCAACCTGACGGCCGAGGGTGGTGTCACCCGCATCGCCGTGCGCGCCCAGTTCACCCCCGGCACCGTGACGGTCACCGCCACGGCCCCCGGCCTGCGCGCCGGCACCGCCAGCTTCCAGACCGTGCCGACCACCGGGCCCAGCCTGGGCGGCAACGGCAACCTGTCCGTCCCGGCCACGCCGGCCGGCCAGCTGTCCATCGTCACCCCACCGCAGGACCAGACGGTCACCGTCGGCCAGACGGCGACCTTCACGGTGCTGAGCGCGGGGGCGGCGCCCTTGAGCTACCAGTGGCAGCGGGGCGGCGTCGCCATCCCCGGCGCCACCAGCTACAGCTACACCACCCCCGCCACCAGCCTAGGCGACAACGGCGCGACCTACAGCGTTATCGTCTCCAACGCCTCGGGCGCCAGCGTCACCTCCACGGCCGCCCTCCTGTCCGTGGTGCCCCCCACCATCCCCACCGTGCTGACCCAGCCCAAGGGGGCGACGGTCATCGCCGGCCAGAACGCCAGCTTCAGCGTCCAGGCCAACGGTTCGCCCGTGTTGAAGTACCAGTGGTTCAAGAACAAGACGGCCATCGCTGGCGCCACGGGGGCGATCTACAACACGCCCGTGCTGACGCTGGACGACAACGGCGCCAGCTACACGGTGGTGATCACCAACACGGCGGGCAGCGTCACCTCCGACGCCGCCATCCTGACCGTGGGCGCCGCCACGCCGCCCACCATCCTGACCCCGCCCGCCAGCCAGGCGGTGCCGGTGAACCAGACGGTGGTGCTGTCGGTCCTGGCTTCGGGCACGGCGCCGCTGCATTACCAGTGGACGCATGATGGTGTCGCCGTCGGCCCCGACGCCGCCAACTTCGTCATCCCGTCGGTGCAGACGGGTGACGCCGGCGCCTACACGGTCACCGTCACCAACGTGGCGGGCACCATCACCTCCAAACCCGCCGCCACCCTGTCGGTCAGCGGCAGCAACGGCACCAACCTGGCCCAGGGCAAGACGCCGCTGGAAAGCAGCGAGCAGAACGGCGGCCTGACCGCGAAGTACGCCTTCGACGGCAACGCCACCACCCGCTGGTCCTCCGCCCCGCAGATCGACCCATCCTGGGTGGGCGTGGACCTCGGCTCCCTCCAGACCTTCGACGAGGTGGTCCTGGTGTGGGAGAACGCCTACGCCTCGGAATACCAAATCCAGGTTTCCAACGACGAAGGCGACAACAAGACCTGGACCACCGTGTACCCCGCGGACGGCAGCATGGCCGTGGGACACGGCGGCACGGAAACCTTGGCCTTCCCCAGTACCACCGCCCGCTTCGTGCGCATGCTGGGCAACAAGCGCGCCACCGACTACGGCTACAGCCTGTTCGAGTTCCAGGTCTACGACGTGCCCCAGTGCGGCACGGCGACGGAACGCTACACCCTGCAGCCGGCCAAGTCGGGCACCTATGTCTCGCCCATCGCCGGCATCCCCAACGGGCCTTTCGTGCCCACCGTGGTCGACAACATCAGCGGCCTGACCTGGCAGCAGTACGTGACGACCTTCACCCAGGCGGGTGCCCAGTTCACCCGGCCGGTGGCCGAGCAGTACTGCGCCTCCGTGGGCATGCGCGTCCCCACCCAGGACGAGGCGCTGACCATCGCCGGCAACAACTATTCGGCTTGCGCCTTCCCCAACCCCTGGACCACCTGGACGGAAACCGACGTGGCGGGTGAGACCGACCGGTCCTACTTCGTCTCCTCCGCCGGCCAGTCGTCCTCGCAGATCACCGACAACTCGCCGGGCTGGGCCCTGTGCGTGATGGGCAAGTCGCTGGCGGCTCCCACCATCACGGCGCAACCCGCCAACCAGACGGCGCCGCTGGGCGGCACCGCTACCTTCACCGTCGGTGTCGGCGGCCCCGGCCCCTTCAGCTACCAGTGGCTGGAGAACGGCGCGCCCATCGGCATCACCACCGTCCCCACCTTCACCACCGCCCCCTTGCAGGCGACCGATGACGGCGCGTCCTTCAGCGTCATCGTCAGCAACGGCGGCGGCAGTGCCACCAGCGCCACGGCCATCCTCACCCTGAACGGCACCGCCGGCGACGGGAACGGCAACACCGGTAACGGCGGCAACGGAAACACCGGCGGCAACGGCGGCAACACGGGCGGGGGCAACAATGGCGGGGGCGGCACCGTCGATCCGCTGGCGCCCCCCACCAAGTCCCCGGCGTCGGATCTGGCCGCCGGCAAGAAGGCCACGGCCACCAGCGACCAGGGCGACGGCTATCCGGCGTCGGCCGCGACGGACGGCGACCTCAACTCCCGCTGGTCCTCGGGCTTCAGCGACACGGAATCGATCACGGTCGATCTCGGTGCCGTCCAGACCGTGGACCGCGTGGTCCTGCGCTGGGAGGCCGCCTACGGTGTCGGCTATCTGATCGAGGTGTCGACCGACAACCAGCATTGGAGGACGGTGCACACCGAAACCCAGGGCAAGGGCGGGGTCGACGACATCCGCTTCGACGCCACCCAGGCGCAGTTCGTGCGGATGAGCGGCACCAAGCGCTCCAGCCAGTACGGCTACAGCCTGTTCGAGTTCGAGGTCTACAATACCGCCACAACGCCGCAGTACACCCTGACCGCCACGGCCGGGGCCAACGGCGCCATCCTGCCGGGCACGGTGTCGGTCCTGGCCGGCGCCACCCAGACCTTCACCTTCCAGCCGGCCGCGGGCTTCGCCGCCACCGGCGTGACGGCGGACGGGCAGAGCGTGGGCCAGGTGGCCAGCTACACCTTCACCAACATCCAGGCCGCCCACACCGTGGCCGCCACGTTCAGCGTCGCCTCGGCGGCGGTGGACCTGGCCCTGCACCAGCCCGCCACCTCCAGCGAGCTGGAGAACGCAGGCTACCCCGCCGGCAACGCGGTCGACGGTGATCCCAACACCCGGTGGTCGTCCGCCGTCGGGCCCACCGCCTGGCTGCAGGTGGACCTGGGCGCGCCCAAGGCCTTCAACCGCGTGGTGCTGAGCTGGGAGAACGCCTACGCCGTCGGCTACCAGGTCCAAGTGTCCAACGTGGGCGGCGCCGATGACCAGAACTGGACCACGGTCCATCCCGAAACCAACGGCAAGGGCGGGATCGAGGACATCACCTTCACCGAGGTGACCGCCCAGTACGTGCGCCTGAAACTGACCCAGCGGTCCGGCCCCTACGGCTACAGCCTCTGGTCCTTCCAGGTGTACGACATGCCGACCCCGCCGACGCTGACGGCCCAGCCCACCAACGTCGCGGTGACGGCCGGCCAGACCGCGCAGTTCACCGTGGCCGCCACCGGCACCGCCCCCTTCACCTACCAGTGGTATGTGAACGGCACGCTGGCGGCGACCACCGACGCCCCCTTGTTCACCACCAAGAGCCTGACCACCGCCGACAGCGGCACCACGGTGTCCGTGGTCGTCAGCAACGTGGCGGGCACCGTCACCAGCGCCAGCGCCACGGTCACGGTGACCACCCCGCCCCAAACGGGCACGGGCGACACCGGGAACGGCAATACAGGCAATGGCAACACGGGCACCGGCGGCACGCCGCCGGTCTCCACCAACGCCAACCTGGCCCTGGGCGTCACCATGACGGCCAGCGGCACGGAGAACGACGGCTACCCCGCCGGCAACGCCGCCGACGGCAGCACCAACTCGCGCTTCTCCTCCAACTTCGATGACCAGGCCTGGCTGCAGGCCGACCTGGGCGCCGTGCGGGCGGTCAACCGCGTGGTCCTGCGCTGGGAGAACGCCTACGGCGTGGGCTACCTGATCCAGACCTCCACCGACGGCAAGACCTGGGACACCGCCTACACCCAAACCAACGGCAAGGGCGGGGACGAGGACCTTTCCTTCGCCACCGTCAACGCCCGCTATGTCCGCCTGCAGGGGGTGAAGCGGTCCTCCGGCTACGGTTACAGCCTGTTCGAGTTCGAGGTGTACAACGCCGCCAGCACGCCCCGCTTCACCGTCACGGCGACGGCGGGCGACAACGGCGCCATCACCCCGTCCGGCGCCACCCAGGTGCTGCAGGGGGCGGATCCGCGCTACACCTTCACCGCGGCCGACGGCTTCGTCGTCACCAAGGTGGCGGTGGACGGGCAGGACATCGGCCCCCAGGCCGGCTACACCTTCACCAACGTCCTGGCGCCGCACAGCCTGGCCGTCACCTTCGGCCCGGCCTCGGCCGGCGTCGACCTGGCGGCGGGCAAGGCGGCCACGGCCAGCGGGACGGAGAATGACGGCTATCCCGCCGGCAACGCGGTGGACGGCAATCCCAACACCCGCTGGTCCTCCGCCTTCGATCCGTCGTGGATCGCCATCGACCTGGGCTCCGCCCAGACCTTCAACCGCGTGGTCCTGAGCTGGGAGAACGCGCACGGCGTCGCCTACCTGATCCAGGTGTCCAACGTGGGCGGCGCCGACGACAAGGACTGGACCACCGTCTACACCCAGGCCGCCGGCAAGGGCGGGGTGGAGGATCTGGGCTTCACGCCCGTGACCGCCCGCTATGTCCGCCTGCTGGGCACGCAGCGGTCCAGCCCCTACGGCTACAGCCTGTTCAGCTTCCAGGTGTTCAACAACCAGGCGGACCAGGCGCCCACCATCACCAGCCAACCGCAAAACCAGACCGTGGGCCTGGGCCAGAGCGCCAGCTTCTCGGTCACGGTCAGCGGCACCGGTCCCTTCACCTACCAGTGGCAGCGCAACGGGGCCGACATCCCCGGCGCCACCAGCGCCAGCTACAGCACGCCGGCCACCACCGGCGCGGACAACAACGCCCAGTACGCCGTCGTCGTGACGGGCCCGCAGGGAACCAAGGTCACCAGCGCCCCGGCCATCCTGACGGTCAACACCAGCGGCCTGCCCTACACGGTCTTCCCCGGCTTCGTCGGTGTCGACCTGCAGAACAACACCCACGGCGCCTACAGCGACGACCAGGTGTACGTGGCCGTCATCGGCCGCGACCCGGCCACGGGGCAGTTCGCCTGGCTGAAGCCGGACGGCACCCTGACGGCCGCAAGCGCCGCCGACAACGACGGCGCCGGCCACCTGACCAAGAACGGCCAGAACTACAGCAACTACTTCTTCACCCTGGCCCAGGCCAAGCAGCTGAAGTTGCCCAAGATGGACAGCGGGCGCGTGTTCATCGCCCTGGGCGAGCCCCTGTACATCAAGATCCTGATGGATGCGAACAACCAGGTCGGCTACGCGGGCCCCAACCCGCTGAACGGCACCGATCCCAACATCAACGTCTATTACGACTGGTACGAGTTCACCTACAACGCGTCCGGCTTGTGGATCAACACCACCCAGGTGGACCAGTTCGGCCTGCCGCTGCTGCTGGACGTGTATGGGGCCAACAACAGCTTCCACAAGCAGACCGGCATCAACCAGAGCCGTGCGGCCCTGTATGACGCCTATGTCGCGGAGACGCCGGCGGCCTTCCATTCGGCCCCGCTGTCGCCCTACCGCATCATGGCGCCGTACAACAGCACCTTCGACGCGGGCCAGGCCAACGCCACCTACTTCGATGGGTACGTCGACCAGATCTGGGCCTTCTACGCCACCAACACCCTGACCATCGACATGTGGGGCGGCGCCCGCCGCTTCACCGGCCAGGTCCAGGGCGGCCAGATGGTGTTCAGCGAGGTCGACCTCAAGAACGGCGCCTATGTCGGCGGCAGCTACATCGTGAACAAGCCGACGACGCAGGACGTGCTGCGCGGTGCCGGGGCGCTGGCCACCGGCAACGCCACCGAGCTGGCCCTGGAGGCCCAGCTGTGCGCGGCCTTCAACCGCCACATCACCGACAACGCCGCGGCCTGGGCCACGCCGTCCGTCTGGTACAGCGCGGCGCCGGCCAACTTCTACGCCAAGTTCTGGCACGACCACAGCGTTGGCGGCCTGGCCTACGGCTTCGCCTACGACGACGTGTCGGACCAGAGCTCCACCATCACCACCGACAAGCCGGAGCACGCGGTGTTCGGCATCGGCTGGTGATGGCGGCGGCCATCAAGGACTGAAAGGAACGGCGGCGCCCCGGGGCGTCGCCGCTTCTTCGCGTTTTGGAACCAGTGATCTTTGGGGGTAAAGGGAATGAGGGGCTTCAAGAACAGGGCGCGGGAACAAGGCTTCACCCTGCTGGAACTGCTGGTCGTCGTGCTGATCATCGGCCTGCTGGCCTCCTACGTGGGCCCCAAATACTTCTCGCAGGTGTCGAAGTCCGAGGTGACGACGGCCAAGGCGCAGATCGAGGCCTATGCCAAGGCTGTCGATAATTTCCGCCTGGACGTGGGCCGCTTCCCCACGACGGAGGAAGGGCTGGCCGCCCTGATGACCCGCCCCGCCACCGACGGCGACAAATGGAACGGCCCCTACCTGCGCAAGGACGTGATCCCCGATCCCTGGGGGCACCCCTACCTCTACCGCTCGCCCGGCGAGAAGGGGGAGTTCGCCATCACCTCCTACGGGCGCGACGGCCAGCCGGGCGGCAGCGGCCCCGACGCCGACATCAGCAACGAGTAGCCAGGCTGGCGGGGATCATTTCGAATGCGGTATGAGGTCCGGGCGCTGTCGCCCGATCACCTGATGACCCAGCTGGTCCTGGATGCCCAGGACGAGGACGACGCGCGCCGCCAGGCGGCGACGCGCGGCTTGGCCGTGGCCGAGGTGCGCCCGGCCAAGGGTCTGCGGATGCCAGGCGCCCTTGGCGGGGCCTTGGGGGGTGCGACAGCCCGGCAATGGTCCCTGGTGCTGTTCAGCCAGGAGCTACTGGCGCTGCTGCGCGCCGGCCTGTCCATCGTCGAAGGGCTGGAGGCGCTGCTGGAGAAGGAGGCGAACGAAACCGCGCGCGCGATCCTGCAGCGCCTGCTGGCCGGCCTGCGCGACGGCAAGCGCCTGTCCGTCGTGCTGGCGGAACAGCCGGCGCACTTCCCGCCCCTGTACGTCGGCATCGTCCGCGCGGCGGAGGGGACCAGCGACCTGCCCCGCTCCCTGGCCCGCTATCTCGACTATCGCCAGCGGGTGGACGGCGTGCGCGGCAAGGTGGTCAGCGCCGCCATCTATCCCTGCATCCTGGCCCTGGTGGGCGGCGCCGTGTCCCTTTTCCTGGTGGGCTACGTCGTTCCCAGCTTCGCCCAGATTTACCAGGGCACGGGCCGTTCCCTGCCCTTCCTGTCGCGCCTGCTGATGGATTGGGGCCGCTTCGCCGGGGCGCATGCGGCGCCACTGGCGGCGGGCATCGCCACCCTGGCGGTCCTGCTGGCCCTGGGCGTTCGGCAGGCTGTCCGGCGCGGCGGTGTGGGCCGGCTGCTGGCCCTCATCCCCGGCATGGCGGCGCGGGTGCGGATTTACGAGCTGTCGCGCCTCTACCTCACCATGGGCATGCTGCTGGAGGGCGGCATCACCGTGGTCGCCGCCATGATCTCCATCCAGGGCATGATGTCGGCCGACGTGGCCGCCCGCCTGCGCCGGGCTTGCGAGGCGGTGCAGGCCGGCACGCCCCTGTCCGACGCCTTCGAGGCCCAGGGCCTGGCCACCCCCATCTCGCTGCGCATGCTGCGCGTGGGCGAACGCTCGGGCGAGCTGGGCGCCATGCTGACCCGCTCCGCCGAGTTCTACGACGGGGAAATCGGGCGTTGGATCGATCGCTTCACCCGCGTCTTCGAGCCGCTGCTGATGGCCGCCATCGGCATCATCGTCGGCGCCATCGTTGTGCTGCTCTACATGCCCATCTTCGACCTGGCGGACAGCCTGCAATGAGCCAAGACGCCCCTCTCCTGACTTGGGATGACGAGGCCCTTCTGCGCCGGGCGCGGCAGGCCGCGCTGACCAGCCAGCGCGGCACGCTGGCGGAGTTCGACGCCCTGGCCGGCGGGGAACCGCGCCAGCGCCTGCACCGCCTGGGCCAGGTGCTGGGCCTGCCCGTGCTGGAAACGGCGGCCATGCTGGCCATGGCGCCGGCCCTGGACCTGCTGCCCCTGCCCCGCGCCATGCAGCGCCACTGCGCCCTGATGCGCCGGGACGGCGGCGGACTGCTGGCCGCCGTCCCCGACCCCTTCGACGCCGATCTGCTGACCTGGCTGGAAACCCAGGCGGGGGCAGGGGCGGAGCTGGGCGTGGCGCTGGCCCTGCCGGCCGACATCCACGCCTATCTGTCCAAGCTGGAAGAGTCCGTGCGCGCCATGGACAGCGTGGTGCAGGCCGGCGACGGCGACCGCCGCGACGGCCGCACCGCCGCCATCCTGTCCTTCGCCAGCGTCAGTGAGGCCGCCAGCCCGGCGGTGAAGCTGGTCAATTCCACCCTCTACGACGCGCTGAAGGCCGGCGCGTCGGACATCCACATGGAAAGCACGGCCACCGGCCTGGCCATCAAGTACCGCGTCGACGGGGTGCTGGACCGGGGCACGGCGATCAACGGCACGGAAACGGCGGAGCAGGTCATCAGCCGCCTGAAGGTGCTGGCCGAACTGGACATCGCCGAACGCCGCGTGCCGCAGGACGGCAGCTTCCGGGTGGAGGCGGCGGGGCGGGAGATCGACCTGCGCGTCTCCATCATGCCCAGCATCCATGGCGAGGACGCCGTCATCCGCATCCTGGACAAGCGCGCCATGATGGCGGCCTACGGCGCGCTCAGCCTGGAAACGCTGGGCTTCGACGCCGCCTCGCTGGCCATCCTGCGGGAGCTGGCGGAGGAGCCGCACGGCATGTTGCTGGTCACCGGCCCCACCGGTTCGGGCAAGACCACGACGCTGTACGCCGCACTGACGGAAATCCACAACGGGCGGGACAAGATCATCACCATCGAGGATCCGGTGGAATACCAGCTGCCGGGCATCCTCCAGATCCCGGTGAACGAGCGCAAGGGCCTGACCTTCGCCAAGGGTTTGCGCAGCATCCTGCGGCACGACCCGGACAAGATCATGGTGGGCGAGATCCGCGACCGGGAAACGGCGGAAATCGCGGTGCAGTCCGCGCTGACCGGCCACCTGGTGCTGACCACCGTGCACGCCAACAGCGTCTTCGACGTCTTTGGCCGCTTCACCCACATGGGCATCGACCCCTACGCCTTCGTCTCCGCCCTCAACGGCATCTGGGCCCAGCGCCTGATCCGCGTGAACTGCCCGCACTGCGCCGCCGATTACATGCCAGAGGACGGGGAACTGCAGCGCCTGGGCCTGACGGTGGAGGCCATCGCCGGATTCCGCTTCCGCCGCGGGATGGGTTGCGGCGACTGCCGGGGCACCGGCTACAAGGGCCGCCGCGCCATCGCCGAGATCCTGACCCTGACGGATGAACTGCGCGAGATGGTGGTGGAGAAAAGCCCCATCCGCCAGATCAAGGATGTCGCCTACCGCAACGGCACGCGCAGCCTGCGCGACGTGGCCATGGCCCTGGCGCGCGAGGGCGGCACCACCCTGGCCGAGGTCAAGCGGGTGACCCAGCATGCGTAAGCCCAAGCCCCCCTCCCTCACCCGTTTCCTGGGCGGCCGGCTGGAACTGACGCTGAGCCGCGCCAGCCTGTCGTTGGCCCTGCGGCGCACGGCTTGGGCGGCCCCCCTTCCCCTGGCGGAGCTGTCGTTGGCCGGCACCTTCCATCCCGACGTGCTGGCCCCCACCCTGGTGGCGGGCCGCCTTGCCGGCCTGCCGCTGTCGGTCACGCTGGACGACGATTTGGTGCGGCTGTTCATGGTGGCGCCGCCCGGCAACGCGCGCGGCCTGGGCGACATCCGCGCCGTGGCGGCGCTGCGCTTCCAGCGCCTCTACGGCGACGACCTGGCCGCCTGGCGCCTGACCTTCGACGCGGCGGTGGACCGGCCCTTCCTGGCCTGCGCCATGCCCCAGGGGCTGTATGACGCCCTGCTGGACCTGGCCCGGACGCACCGGCTGGCGCTGATCGTCCTCACCCCGCGCTTCGTCACGGCCTGGAACGCCGAACACCGGCGGCTGGATGGCGCCTGGCTGGGCGTGGCGCAGGACGGGGCGATCACCCTGGGCTGCGTGGACGTTCCGTCCGGCGGTGGTACCGCCAGCCTGATGGCCGTGCACCGCCTGGCCCTGCCGGCGGGGGCGGACGCTCGCTGGCTGCGTGGCCAACTGCGCGCCGTGGCGCTGCGCCATGGCCTGGCGGATCCGGTGGCCGTCAAGCTGGTGGGGCGACCCCTGCCCGGCTTGGCCAGCCCCGCCGCCGGCACGCCCATCCTGACCTGGCAGCAGCCGGCGCCGCGGCCCACCGCCGCCCAGGCGTTCGCCTACCTTTTCGGCGGGGGGCAGCGCGCGGGATGAGACGGCAGAACATCAACTTCGCGCCCAGCGGCTACACCCGGCTGAAGCAGGAGACCCCCGCCGCCGCCAAGGTGCTGGGCATCCTGGGCCTGGGCCTCTGCCTGGCGGCGGCGCTGGAAGCGCGGGACCGGCTGGACCGCCTGTCGGCCCTGGACCACGCGGTGGCGCAGGCGGAAGTCGACCTGGCGGCACGCACTGGCAGCCGGGCGCCGCCACCCGACATCCCCGTTCCCGAGGCGCAAGCCACGGCGGTGAACAGTGCGGTGCGGCAGCTGAACCTTCCCTGGCGCGCCCTGCTGGACGCGGTGGAGGCGGGCACGCCCAAGACCGTCGCCTTGTTATCGCTGGAACCCGATGCCCGGCGCGGCCTGGTGCGCATCGAGGCGGAGGCGGCGGATGGCGAGGCCATGCTGGCCTACGTGAAGCAGCTGAAGCAGCAGCCCCTGCTGGCCGGCGCCGTGCTGGTGAAGCACCGGACGGAGGAAAGCCAGGCGCGCCGCCCCCTGCGCTTCCAGATCGAGGCCGGGCTGGCCGCCGGGGGGGCGCCATGAGCCTGCTGTCCACCCCCGCCCCCACCCTGCTGCTGCGCGCCCGCCTGGCCCTGGGCCGCGCCGGCTGGACCAGCCTGCTGGCCGGCGCCTTGTTCATCGCGGGCGCCACCGCCTTCCTCATCGGCCTGCCCGCGCTACAGGCGCGGGTGGACGCCCGCCAGGCCGACCTGGCGCAGCTGACGGCGCGGGTGGCCAAGGCGGGGCGGCTGCCGCCACCGGCCGCCCCGCCCCTACCCACGGCGCAGCGCAACCTGCAAGCCTTCTATGACGCGTTGGGCGACGTGCGTTACGTCGACCAGGACGTGGCCGTCATCCTGGACGAGGCCGACCGCGAGGGCCTGACCATAGCCCAGGCCGACTACAAGCTGGGCTATGACAAGGCCGGGCTCTATCACGTCTACACCATGCAGATGCCGGTGACGGGCAGCTATACCGCCATCCGCGCCTTCTGCCGGCAGGTGCTGCTGTCCCTGCCCTATGCCGCCCTAGAAGAGTTCAGCGTCAAGCGCGCCGCCATCGGTGACGCGACGGTGGAGGCGCGGCTGCGCCTGGCGTTGTACCTCGACGGCCCGGCGGACTACGCGCCGGGCAAGCCGGTGGAAGGGGGTGCGCGATGAAGGCCCGCCAAGCCCTGATGCTGGCGGCCCTGGCCGCATCCGCCGGCCTGGCCATCTTCGGCGACCACACGCCGAAGGGCGGCGAGACGGTGGAGCCGGCGCCGCGCCCGCAGCCGGCGGCGGCGGCACCCAAGGCGGCCGTGCCCACCGCCAAGCATAAGCGCGCGGCGGTCATCCTGGCCCTGCTGCCGCGCGAAGACCTGATGGGCCCGCGCGATGAGGAGCGGCCGGAGTCCTCACTGTTCGCCGCGCAGAGCCTGGACCGGGCGCCTGCGGGGGCCGGCGTCCAGATGCCCGTGGCGGCGGCGCCCGCCACGCCGGGGCTGCCCTTCACCTACCTGGGCAAGAAGTACGAGAACGCGGCATGGGAGGTCTACCTGGCCATCGGGGACCAGACCTACTTCGTGCGCGAGGGCACGGTCATCGACCAGAAATACGCGGTCAACCAGATCAGGCCGCCGGTACTGACGATGACCTACCTACCAACCAAGCAGCAACAGACGATGACGATCGGCGGGGAAGAGTGATGGGGGTTGTGAGGGGGTGGCGACCCGGCGCGCGCAAGGGGATTTCCCTGCTGCTCAGCGTGGCGCTGACGGCCTGTGCCGGGCATTCCGCCTATCAGGACGGCGTGAGCCTGGTGGCCGAAGGCAGGATGGACGACGGCCTGGCCAAGCTGCAGGAGGCCTATCGCCAGGATCCGCGCGACGTGCAGGTCCGCACCGCCTATCTGCAGACGCGGGAGCGGGCCCTGACCACGGATGTGGAGCGCGCGGACAAGCTGGCGGCCAGCGGCTCGTATGACGAGGCGCGCGCCCTCTACCGCCACGCCCTGGGCCTGAACGCCAATTACGAGCGCGCGCAGGACGGCCTGGCGGCATTGGAGGCCCGCGCCCGGCAGGCCGGCTGGATGAACGAGGCCGACGCCCTGCTGTCGCGCGGCCAGGTGGACGCCGCCAGCCAGAAGCTGGCCCGCGTGCTGACAGAGGCGCCGGCCGACCCGCGCGCCCAGGCGCTGAAGCATGCCATCGACACACGCCTCGCCGCCTCGACGCCCCAGGCGCGGCTGGCGCAGGTCTACCACAAGCCCATCACCATCGAGTTCAAGGACGTCAGCCTGAAGCAGGTGTTCGAGGTCATCGCCCACACCTCGGGCCTGAACTTCCTGTTCGACAAGGATGTGAAGACGGACCAGCGCACCTCCATCTTCCTGAAGAACAGCACCATCGAGGGGGCGGTGCGCCTGGTGCTGTTGACCAACCAGCTGGAACAGCAGGTGTTGGACGGCAACACGGTGCTGATCTACCCCAACACCCAGGCCAAGCAGAAAGACTATCAGGAACTGAGCGTCCGCACCTTCTACCTGGCCAACGCCGAGGCCAAGACCATCGCCAACACCCTGAAGACCATCATCAAGGTGCGCGACATCGCGGTGGACGAAAAGCTGAACATGGTCATCGTCCGCGACACGCCCGAGGCCATCCGCATGGCGGAAAAGCTGGTGGCGGTGGAGGACGTGCCGGACCCCGAGGTCATGCTGGACGTGGAGGTGCTGGAGATCCAGCGCAGCAAGCTGCAGAACTTCGGCATCCAATGGCCAGCCTCCGCCAGCTTCCAGCCGTCCCCCCTGGGCAGCATCACGACGGGCGGGGACAGCTCCTCCAGCGGCTCGTCGAGCAGCGGCAGCGGCAACAGCAGCTCCGCCGTGTCGCTGTATGACCTGACGCACCAGACCACGCGCAACATCGGCGTCAGCGTGGGCAGCGCCACGGCCAACGCCAACCTGCAGGATTCCGACGCGCGCCTGCTGACCAACCCGCGCATCCGGGTGCGCAACCATGAGAAGGCCAAGATCCTGATCGGGCAGCGGCTGCCCAACATCACCTCCACCGCCACCTCGACCGGGTTCCTGTCGCAGTCGGTGAACTACATCGACGTGGGCCTGACCCTGAATGTGGAGCCCACGATCTACCTGGACGACAACGTCGGCATCAAGCTGACGCTGGAGGTCAGCAGCATCATCCGCCAGGTGACGACGCAGACCGGCACCAGCGCGTACGAGATCGGCACCCGCACGGCCAGCACCGCCCTGCGCCTGAAGAACGGGGAAACCGACGTGCTGGCCGGCCTGATCGACAGCCAGGAACGCACCTCGGGTAACAAGCTGCCGGGCCTGGGCGACGTGCCCGTGCTGGGCCGCCTGTTCGGCGCCACCACGGACGACGACCAGAAGACGGAAATCGTCCTGTCCATCACGCCGCACCTGGTGCGCAACCTGCAACGGCCGGACGTGAACGACGCCATGTTCACCGCCGGCACCGAGACCAGCATGCACACCGCCGTCCCTGGTTCCGGCGGCGGCAGCGTCTCCACCACCTCCACCGTCACCACCACCGTGGCGCCGGTGTCGCCCATGCCGCCGGCCGCCCCCGGCGGGGTCAACGGCTCCTCCGCGACGGGGGGCGGCGTCGGCACCGGCGCGGTGAACGACCTGGGCCTCAGCCAGAACGGCGTGGGTGGTGCCATCGGCGGCTCGGCAGAGGAAGGGGC
Source organism: Nitrospirillum guaranorum (assembly GCF_034653275.1). Lineage (NCBI taxonomy): Bacteria > Pseudomonadati > Pseudomonadota > Alphaproteobacteria > Rhodospirillales > Azospirillaceae > Nitrospirillum > Nitrospirillum guaranorum. The sequence goes on from NZ_JAYEES010000002.1 coordinate 123,058, forward strand.
CGTGGGCGCGGTGCCAGGAGCCGGCACTGCCCAGCTGCAGCTGCAGGGCACCAATCAGGCGGCGGTAGGCGGCACCGTCACCGTGAACCTGCTGGCGCAGGCGACGCAGGGGGTCACCAGCTTCCCCGTCACCCTGGGTTTCGATGCCGCCAAGCTGCAGGTCACCAACATCGCGGAAGGGCCCTTCCTGAAGCAGACCGGCGCCAGCACCAATTTTTCCAGCCGCCTGGGCAACGGCCAGGTCATCATCGCCGACAGCAGCACCGGCGGCGCCGGCGTCACCAGCCAGGGCGTCCTGGCCACGGTGACCTTCAAAGCGCTGGCCACCGGGCCGGCCAGCGTGCAGGTCGCCTCCGCCTCTCCCATCGGGGTGGACGGTGTGCCCATCACCCTGCTGTCGCCCAGCCCCTATACCGTGCAGGTCGCGGCCAAATGACGGGGCGGCGCACCTCGCAGGCGGGGTTCACGCTGGTGGAACTGCTGGTCACCCTGGCCATCGTCGGCCTGCTGGCCACGCTGGTCCTGCCGGTGGCCCAGGTGGCGACCCAGCGGACGCAGGAGACGGAGTTGCGCCGCGCCCTGCGCGACATCCGCGCCGCCATCGACGCCTATCACCGCGCCAGCGACGACGGCCGCATCGCCAAGGAGGCCGGGACCACGGGCTACCCCCCGACCTGGACGTGCTGGTGACGGGGGTGGAGGACCAGAAGGATCCGGAGAAGCACAAGATCTATTTCCTGCGCCGGGTGCCGCGCAACCCGCTGGCCAGCGATCCCGACCTGGCCGACGCCGCCACCTGGGCCAAACGCAGCTATGCCAGCGAACCCGACGACCCGCAGGAGGGCGACGACGTCTATGACGTCTACGCCGCCAGCCCGCGGCTGGGCCTCAACGGCATCCCCTACAACAAATGGTGAGGGCCATGACACGACGCGCGGCGGAGAGGCGCCCGGCGGGCTTCACCCTGGTGGAACTGCTGGTGGTCATGGCCATCATCGGCATGCTGCTGAGCCTGGCCCTGCCCCGCTATTACCACGCCATCGACACCTCCAAGGAACGGGTGCTGGCGGAGAACCTGCGCGTCACCCGCGACGCCATCGACAAGTTCTACGGCGACACCGGCCGCTATCCCGAGGCCCTGGACGAGCTGGTGCGGAAGCACTACCTGCGCGCCCTGCCTTTCGATCCGGTGGCCGACAGCGACAGCGCCTGGATCATCGTCCCACCGGAGGAGCAGTTCACCGGCAACGTCTACGACATCAAAAGCGGGGCGCCGGGCACCAGCCATGATGGCAAGGCCTTCGGGGACATGTGATGCGGGACCGCCGTGACGCCATCCGCCCCGATGAAGCGGGCTTCACCTACCTGGGCCTGCTGATCATCCTGGCCATCATCGGGGTGGTGGCCGCGGTCAGCCTGCAGGCCGGCGCCCTGATGCAGCGGCGCACGGCGGAGGAAAGCTTGTTGGACATCGGGGCGGACTTCCGCACCGCCTTGCGCGGCTATGCCGACAGCACGCCCGCCGGCCTGCCCCGATCGCCCCGCACCTTGCAGGACCTGGTGCGCGACCCGCGTTACCCGGGCGTGCGCCGTTACCTGCGCCGCGTGCCGCCCGATCCCATGGGCGGCGACCACCCGTGGGGCCTGGTGATGAGCCCGGATGGCGCCGGCATCATCGGCATCTACAGCCAGGCGCCGGGCCATCCCATCAAGCGGGACGATTTCCCGGCCGCATACCAAGACTTCCGCAACCGCGACAGCTATGCCGACTGGGTCTTCACCCAGGCGCCGGCCCGCAATTCCCAGCTGCCCTCGCGCCCCATTCCCTTGGGCCCGGGCACCTCCGCGCCCGCCAGCCCCGGCACCGGCGCCACCCCCTCTGGCCCCCCCTCGGGCCCCCACTGATCCCCGCCGCAATCCAGGACCGATCGCCCGTGCGAACCACACTTTCCGCCCTGATGACATCCTGCCTGCTGCTGGCCGGCACCGCCGCCCAGGCCGCGCAACCGGCCCCCCGGCAGCCGGATGATCTTGACGCCCGCATCCACGCCTATCTCCTGTCCCACCCGGAGGTGCTGACGGAAATGCAGCAGGCCCTGGCGGCCAAGCAGGCGGTGGAGCGTGAGGCGCAGACCCGCGCCACCCTGGCCGCCAACCACGACGCCCTGGTGGCCAACGCCGGGGACGCCGTCCTGGGCAACCCCAGGGGCGACGTCACCATCGTGGAATTCTTCGATGACGAGTGCCCCTACTGCAAGATGATGGCGCCCACGCTGGAGGCGGTGGTGAAGACCGATCCCGGCGTGCGCGTGGTGCTGAAGGAACTGGCCGTCCTGGGGCCCGGCTCGGAAATCGCGGCGCGCTACGCCCTGGCGGCCCAGCAGCAGGGCAAATACCTGGCGCTGCACGCCGCCCTGATGGCCGACAAGACGCCGGAACACCAGCTGACCGAGGCGCGCGTGAAGGAGATCGCGGCCGGCGCCGGCCTGGACACCGCCCGGCTGGAGCGGGACAGCCAGTCGGCGGACATCGTCGTCCGGCTGCAGCGCACCCGCGCCCTGGCCCAGACCATCGGCATCCGGGGCACGCCCGGCCTGGTCATCGGCGACACCGTGCATTCCGGCGCCATGACACCGGACGCCCTGGTCAAGGCCATCGCCGCCGCGCGGGCCGCGAAGGCGCCCTGACCAACACACCGCGGCGGGCCGGGACAGCGGTGGGCCGGGACAGCGGTGGGCCGGGACAGCGGTGGGCCAGGACAGCGGGGGACTGTCAGTGCAGCCGGCCCACGTCCTGCCCGTGACGGATTTCCGCAGCTTGGACCAGGGCCGCCGAAACGACCCGCACCCGGTGGATGCGGCCGTCCAGCCGAGCCTCCCAAAAATCGAGGAACCGGCGGAGCTGCGGGAAGCGGGGCGCCTGGTCCAGTTCCTGCCAGACATAGGCTTGCAGCAGGCCGGGATGGTCGGGCATGCGGTAGACGATCTCAGCCGTGGTCAGGCGCCAGCCCAAAAGCTGTTTTTCCAAGTCCGTCATGACGTCCTTCCAACCGTGGTGCGGAGGATGGAATTCTGGCATCACCCGAGTGCCACGCGTCAATATTTATCTAGCTAGTCCAATGCGTTAGCAGCAGACGGCAGCGGCTGCTGCCATCACTCCTCCATGGACCCGCGGGGGGCGTACCCGGCGGGCTGCCAGGTTCGCAGGAAGGAGTCCAGCGCCGCGTCCGCCGACGGTGGCAAGGCCAGTCGCACGGTCACATATTGGTCGCCCCGACCACCCGCAGAGGGTATGCCGCGTCCCTTCAACCGCAGCCGTGTGCCGTTATTGGCCCCCTTGGGAATGGTCATCAGGACGTGACCGTCGATGGTCGGGACCCGCACCTTGGCCCCGAAAACCGCCTCATGCAGCGTGACGGGTAGATCCAGGTGCACGTCGTCCCGTTCGCGCCTGAACCACGGATGGGGGCGCACCGACACCGCGACCAACGCGTCGCCCGGAGGTCCGCCGGCGACACCGGGGGTGCCCCGGCCGCGCAGCCGGACCTTGCCCCCATCCTCCAAACCCGGCGGCAGATCAACGTCCAGCCGCGCCCCATCGGGCAGGGTCACACGATGACGCCCGCCCTTCGCCGCTTCAACGAAGTCCACGGTAATGGTGACCGAGATGTCCTGGCCCTTGCGCGGGCCGGCGCCGGGCCGGGAACCGCCGCCGAACATATCGGCGATGATGTCCTCAAAGCCGCCCATTCCGCCCACGCTGGACGTGAACTGGAAGCCGCCACCCGGTGCGCTGGCATGGTGGCGGCGGGAGTAGGCCTGCGGCCGCTCATTGCCGTCGGCATCGATTTCGCCGCGATCGAAGCGCGCCCGCTTGGCGGCGTCCGACAGCAGGTCATAGGCGGCGGTGATCTCCTTGAACGCGTGCTCCGCCTCCGGCCGGTTCTGGTTGAGGTCGGGATGATGGGCTTTGGCGAGCTTGCGGTAGGCCCGGCGGATTTCCTCGGCCGAGGCGGTCCGCGATACGCCCAGGATGTCGTAGGGATTGCGCATCTGTCGTGCAGGCATCAATGAAGGGGAAGGGCAAGGATGGCCCATCGCCCCTGTTCGAACAGCCGCGCCTTATCGCGGCACCGGCAGCGCGCGAAGATGGGGCCCGGCAACACGCCGCCGGCGCGAAGGCCGGCGGCGGCTCCCTTCATCTTCGGGCTCAGGCGGCTTGCTTCTCGCCGGCCTGATGCTCTTCCAGGCGCGGATTGGCGCCGCCGGCCAGGATTTCGATGCGCCGGGGCTTCATGGCCTCCGGCAACTCGCGCTTCAGATCGATGGTCAGCAGGCCGTTGTCCAGCGAGGCGCGATCAACGAACACGAAATCCGCCAGTTCGAAACGGCGCTCGAACGAGCGGGCCGACAGGCCGTGGTGCAGGTAGTGCGCCTTTTCCTCGGCGGCCTTGCGGCCCTGGACGATGAGCAGGTTGGGATGGGCGGTCAGGGCCAGTTCTTCGGCCGACCAGCCCGCGAGGGCGACAACGATGCGGTAGGCGTTCTCGCCGGTCTTCAGGATATCGTACGGGGGATAGCTGTCCGCCGGGGTGGTGGTGGACAGATGCTCCAGCACCGTGGCCAGCCGGTCGAAGCCGACGCCGGAACGAAACAGGGGCGAAAAATCAAAAGCGCTCATAGCCATGTCCTCCATTGAGCAACGAGGTACGAGCGGCCCCGGGACCCACCCGGGAGCCGGTTCGGGCCGGATCCGCAATCGGCATCCGACACCTGCGAATATAGAATATGCTTGAAATATATCAATAATAAATTTGGCGTAGTTTTGTTTTCACAGAAATAAAAATGGAGCAGGAATAGCCACGGCAGCAAGCGCCACCGTGGCCAAGTCTTCTTAGTTACTTTTATTAGACTACATCAGTCGAATTCCGCCGATACCGGGGCGGCGGGCTTCTTTTCCGGAATCTGGGCCACCATGGCCTCGGTGGTGATCAGCAGGCCGGCAACGGAGGCCGCGTCCTGCAGGGCGGTGCGCACCACCTTGGCCGGGTCGATGATGCCGGCGGCCACCAGGTCGCGGTACTGGCCGGCCTGGGCATCGAAGCCCCAGTTGTAGTCCCCGTTCTCGGTGACCTTGCCGACGACCACCGACCCGTCGTAGCCGGCGTTGGCCGCGATCTGACGCACCGGCGCCTGCAGGGCCTTGCGGATGATGTCCACGCCCATGCGCTGGTCGTCGTTGACCGGCTTCAGGCCATCCAGGGCCTTCACCGCCCGCGCCAGGGCCACGCCGCCCCCGGGCAGGATGCCTTCCTCCACGGCCGCGCGGGTGGCGTGCATGGCGTCGTCGACGCGGTCCTTGCGTTCCTTCACGTCGACTTCGGTGGCACCACCCACGCGGATGACGGCGACGCCGCCCGCCAGCTTCGCCAGACGCTCCTGCAGCTTCTCACGGTCGTAGTCCGAGGTGGTCTCCTCGATCTGCGCCCGGATCTGCGCGCACCGCGCCTGGATGGTGTCCTTGGCGCCCGCCCCTTCGACGATGGTGGTGTTGTCCTTGCCGATGACCACCTTCTTGGCCCGGCCCAGCATGTCGATGGTGACGGTGTCGAGCTTGATGCCCAGGTCTTCGGAGATGACCTGACCGTTGGTGAGGATGGCGATATCCTCCAGCATGGCCTTGCGGCGGTCACCGAAGCCGGGTGCCTTCACCGCCGCGACCCGCAGGCCGCCGCGCAGCTTGTTGACCACCAGGGTGGCCAGGGCCTCGCCCTCCACATCCTCGGAGATGATCAGCAGCGGCCGGCCGCTCTGCACCACGCGCTCCAGCACCGGCAGCAGGGCCTGCAGGCCGGACAGCTTCTTCTCATGGATGAGGATGTCGGGATCCTCAAGTTCCACGGTCATCTTGTCGGCGTTGGTGACGAAATAGGGCAAGACATAGCCCCGGTCGAACTGCATGCCCTCGACGATGTCCAGTTCGGTGTCGAAGCTCTTCGCCTCCTCCACCGTGATCACGCCCTCGTGGCCCACCTTCTCCATGGCCTTGGCGATCATCTCACCGATCTCGGCCTCGCCGTTGGCGGAAATGGTGCCGACCTGGGCGATCTCGGCGTTGGTGGTGATCTTCTTGGCCTTGCCCTTCAGCTCGGCCACGACGGCCTCCACGGCCAAGTCGACGCCGCGCCGCAGGTCCATGGGGTTCATGCCGGCGGCGACGGCCTTGGCGCCCTCGCGCACGATGGCCTGGGCCAGCACGGTGGCGGTGGTGGTGCCGTCACCCGCCAGGTCGTTCTGCTTGGCCGCCACCTCGCGCAGCATCTGCGCGCCCATGTTCTCGAACTTGTCGGCCAGTTCGATTTCCTTGGCGACGGTCACGCCGTCCTTGGTGATGCGGGGCGCGCCGAAGCTCTTTTCGATGACGACGTTGCGACCCTTGGGACCCAGCGTGACCTTGACAGCGTCCGCCAGAATATCGACGCCCCGCAGCAGGCGCGCGCGGGCATCGGCCGAGAACTTCACGTCCTTGGCTGCCATTTCGTTCTCCCGTGAATGATGTACTGCCTCAGGCGGCTTTCCGGGCCGCATTGGTGTCGATGACGCCGAGGATGTCGCTCTCCTTCATGATCAGGAGATCCTCGCCGTCGATCTTGATCTCGGTGCCGGACCATTTGCCGAATAGCACCCGGTCGCCGACCCGGACGTTCAGGTCGATGACATGGCCCTGCTCATTACGGGTGCCGGGACCGACCGCGAGCACCAGGCCTTCCTGGGGCTTTTCCTTGGCGGTATCGGGAATGATTATGCCGCCGGCGGTTTTCTGCTCACCGTCAACGCGGCGCACGACGACACGATCGTGCAAGGGGCGGAATCGCATGGGGGTCACTCCTCATTACAAGCGAATGCCATGGATTTCTAAGGCGGCCCTCCCTTCTGGGCCGGGCCGCGGCAAAAATTATTCAGCCCGGAATCCATGTCAAGAGGGGTGTCCCAGGGGTCGAGGCAAAAATTTTCGGCCTTGATTCCGCTGTCCGACTGGGCGCCCAAGTGGCCGTCGCGGTAGCCGGCCAAGGATGGAATCCCTGCGTCCGGTCGACGTTGCGCCCGGACCGGGATGCCCACCTGGCCGGCCACCTATGCCTTCGGTATAGGCACTGCCGTTTTGAACATTCCTTGCACCCATTGCTTCCCTTTCAATTATGCATACTAGTGTACTTCTTTAAAATAAACTGGTTAACGCTAGGGGATAATTTCGGGCACAGCTTCAATATTTCGACACAGCCGGCTTAAAGATAACTGACAAAATCTGACATCACGGTGCTCATTTTTCCGCTTTACAGGCACAATCACAATTAATCACATATTGTCGTAAATGTTCACTCTTCCAACATTCACACTTTATTAAGTGTCGTCCTGTTGACTATCACCATTCTTGTGCGCCATTGTCCGGCACCCTCAAAAGCGATATGTCCGAAAGTAGCTGACCTTCCGGCCCCTACCCCCCTTTCGCCTGAGCCGTTCTTGTCCGCCGGTCCCATCCAGGCTCGCCCCCTGGGGACCGGGTTTTCCGTTGTCTGCCGCCACCATCCCGTCCGCCGCCGCTTAAGCCCCAAGGTGCCCCTGGAAATGACCGAGACCGCCCAGCCCCTCCTGTCGCCCCACGCGCGCACGGCCCACAAGCGGGCGGACTCGGGGCGCGGCCGGCGTGCCTTGCGGGCGGCGGCGCTCACCACGGCGGCCCTGTTCATCACCCTGCCGGCGATGGCGCAGCAGGCCCAGCCGCCGCGGCTGCCGTCAGGCGCCGAACCGGGTCGCGAGGCGCCCCGGCCCGTCATGCCCACGCCCGGCGCGCCCGGCGCCGCCATCACCGTGCCCAAGGCGACGGCGGCCCAGGCGCCGCAGGGCGCGGAGCAGTACAGCTTCGCGCTGAAGGGGGTGGTGATCGAAGGCGCCACCGCCTTCCCGGCCGCTGAACTGGCGGCCTTCTATGCCGGCCTGGTGGGCAAAACGGTCACCGTGGCCGACATGTTCAAGGTCGCCAACGATATCGAGGTGCGCTACCGCGACGCCGGCTACATCACCAGCCGCGTCGTGGTGCCGGAGCAGACCATCGAGGACGGCCGCTTCCGCATCCAGGTCATCGAAGGCTTCGTCGCCGACATCCGGTTCGACGACGACATCGGCCCGGCCCGCGCGGCCGTGGCCCGCCTGCTGGAACCCCTGCGCGGCGTCACCCCCATCAGCGTGGGTGAAATCGAGCGGCGCCTGCTGCTGGCCGACGATCTGCCCGGCCTGACGGTGCGCGCCAGCCTGGAACCGTCGCCCACCATCCTGGGCGCCTCCATCATCGTGGTGAAGTCGGAGCGCAAGGCGGTCGATGCCTCGCTGGCCTTCGACAACCGCAACACCCCCTACGTCGGCGCCTTCGAATGGGTGGGCTCCGTCTCGGTCAACAGCTTCGGTGAGCATGCCGACCGCCTGACCCTGACCAGCAAGGTCTCCACCCCCTTCCGCCGCGAATGGTTCGTCCAGGGCGGCTACCAGGGCATGTTCAGCAGCGACGGGCTGACCGCCGGCCTCACCTCCAGCTTCTCCCGCGCCAGCCCGGGGCAGGAACTGGACCAGCTGAACGTCCACAGCCGCGTGGCGTCCGAGATGGGCACCGTCACCTACCCCATCATCCGGTCGCGCTTGGAAAACCTGCGCGCCTTCGGGGAGTTCGAGTACCGCGACATCCGCACCACGCTGGGCGCCGACCTGTTCAACCAGGACCACCTGCGCATCTTCCGCGCCGGCGTCAGCTACGACAAGACGGACACCTGGGACGGCATCACCGCCGTGCGCGGCACCGTGCACCAGGGCCTGGACATCCTGGACGCGACACCGCGCAAGTCCGACTACGCCTCGCGCCTGGGCGGCAACGCCGACTTCACCAAGTTCACGGTGGACGTGACCCGCGTCCAGCAGCTGCCGGCCAACTTCAGCCTGCTGGCCACGGCCACGGCGCAGATGTCGCTGGCCCCCCTGCTGGCCAGCGAGGAGATGGCGCTGGGCGGTCCCAACTTCGGCCGCGCCTATGACGAGGGCGAAATCTCCGGCGACAACGGTTGGGCCGGCTCGCTGGAGCTGCGCTACACGCCGCTGGTGCCCGAGCTGTTCCCCGAGGGGATGCAGTTCTACGCCGTGTTCGACGGCGGCCGGGTGTGGAGCCTGTCCAACTACCGTCCCACCGGCCGCGTCACCGTGGCGTCGGTGGGCGGCGGCGTCCGCATCAACATGGCCAAAGAGCTGTTCACGACCCTTGAGGTCGACCAGCCGCTGGACCGCCAGGTCCAAACCCAGGGCGGAAAGCCGACCCGGGTCTTCTTCAGCATCACGGCGCACTACTGAAATCGGAACGGGGAAATCCAATCATGAACCACGGCAGCTTTTTCCGCCCCCGTTCCGGCGCCAACCGTCCGGGCACCCGGCAATCCCAGGCCCTGCCGGGCATGAAGCGTTTCCGCGCCGATCTGCGCGGCGCGCTGATGGCCTCGGTCGCCGGGCTGGCGCCGCCGGCGCCCAAGATGGCCAACCGCCGCAACCGGCGCGCCGGCCGCGCCGCCATCGCCGTCGGCACCACGCTGGGCGCCTACATCGTCTCGTCCCTGCTGTCGGCGGCGCACGCCAACCCGACGGGCGGCACGGTGACCGTGGGCCAGGCGGTCATCGACGCGTCCAAGCCCAACACCCTGACCATCACCCAGGGCACCGACAAGGCCGCCATCAACTGGCAGTCCTTCAGCATCGGCGCCGGTGAAAAGGTCGACTTCCTGCAGCCGTCCAGCGGCAGCGTCATCCTGAACCGGGTCATCGGCAATGACCCGTCCAGCATCTTCGGCCAGCTGACCGCCAACGGCACGGTCATGCTGGTCAACCCCAACGGCGTCGTCTTCGGCGCCGGGTCACGGGTGGACGTGGGCAGCCTGGTGGCCACCACCGCCAACATCAGCGACGCCGACCTCCTGGCCGGCCGGTACGCCTTCAACCAGGCCTCGGCCAACCCCAACGCCGCCATCGTCAACGCCGGCGACATCACCATCAAGGACAGCGGCCTGGCCGCCCTGGTGGCGCCCAGCGTGCGGAACTCCGGCGTCATCCACGCCAAGCTGGGCCGCGTGGCCCTGGGCGGCGCCCAGACCTTCACCCTGGACTTCCAGGGCGACGGCCTGCTGAGCTTCGACGCCAGCTCCGCCGTCACCGCCCTGCCCCACAACGCCGACGGCACGCCCGCGCAGGCGCTGGTGGTCAATTCCGGCCAGATCGCGGCCGAGGGCGGCACCATCGAGCTGTCGGCCCGCGCCGTGAAGGGCGTGATCGACCACGTCATCAACACCGACGGTGTCCTGGTCGCCACCAGCGTCAGCGCCAAGAACGGCAAGATCGTGCTGTCGGGCGGGGACACCGGCACCGTCGCCGTGGGCGGCACCGTGAACGCCAGCGGCAGGGACGCGGGCCAGACGGGCGGCAGCGTCGTGGCCATGGGCGCCGACGTGGCCGTGGCCGCGGGCACGGTGGTGGATGCCGGCGGCGACGCCGGTGGGGGCCACATCGCCATCGGCAGCGACGGCACCGGCACCACGCTGGACACCGCCAAGTCCCTGTCGAAGAGCGTCAGCCTGGCGGCGGGCGCCACCCTGAACGCCGACGCCGTGACCAGCGGCAACGGCGGCCGTGTCAGCCTGCTGTCCCAGGACAGCACCCTGTTCTCCGGCACCGTCAGCGCCAAGGGCGGGGCCCGGGGCGGCGACGGCGGCTTCGCCGAGGTGTCCAGCCACAACGGCGTGACCCTGGACGGCGACGTCAACCTGCAGGCGCCCAAGGGCAAGACCGGCACCCTGCTGCTGGACCCCACGACGCTGGAGATCACCAACGGCGCGGCCAACAGCGGCAGCCAGGACAGCCACATCACCAGCGGCACCCTGGCCGCCGGCGCGGCGGATGCCGGCTCGGGCACCACCCTCAACACCGTGTCCTCGGGCAAGATCGTCGCCCTGACCGCCACCAGCGACGTGGTGCTGCAGGCCAGCGGCCTGATCACCGTGGACAACCTGGGCACCGTGAACCTGGGCAGCGGCCACAGCCTGACCCTGCAGTCCACGGCCACCGGCGGCATCACCTTCACCAACCCGTCCACCACGGAAATCGTGGCCAGCGGCGGCGGCAATATCACCCTCCAGTCGCTGGGCATCGGCAGCACCATCACCAACGTCGCCAAGCTGACCAGCGACACCGGCGTCATCACCATCACGGCCAACGGCAACGTGACGCTGGCCAACGCGGTCACCACCGGCGGCGGCGTCGCGATCACGTCGGTGGTCGGCTCCATCACCAACGTCGGCACCACCAACCTGATCACCGGCGGCACCGGCGGCAATGGCGGCGTCGTCCTGTCCGCCCAGGGCGGCGGCATCGGCACGCCCACCTCCACCATCAGCACCCACACCCAGGGCCTGGGCCTGGAAACGGGTGGCAGCCTGTACGTCACCAACGACCAGACGCTGCTCGTCCTGGCCCTGAGCGCCACGCACGCCCGTCCCGGCGTCACCAACACCTATCAGCTGACCTCCCCCGGCCTGACGTTCGACGCGACCGACACGGGCAGCCTGAACCTCAACACGCTGCAGCAGTCGTCGCTTCTGTATGCCCAGGTCAGCACGGACCATGACGCGATCGTCGGCAACGTCAACGTCACCGGCAGCGGCGTCTTCTCCCTGACCTCCACCGGCGGCAACATCCTGGCCGGTGCCGGCAACACGGGCGCCACGCCCATCACCGCCGCCTCCGTCCAGCTGACGGCCCAGGGCACCACCGGCCTGAATGGCGCCATCGGCAGCAGCGCCGCGCCCCTGCAGACCGACACCGCCAGCCTGCGCGCCAGCGCCGGCTCGGGCGGCATTTATGTCGCCAACGGCGGCGCCCTGGCCCTGCAGAGCGCCGTCGCCAGCGGCACGGTGAACGTCGCCACCGCCGGCACCCTGACCGTGGGCACCGTCACCGGCGGCACGGTGACGCTGGCCAGCACGGGCGGCGCCATCCAGGACGACGCCAATGCCACCACCACCATCAGCGCCAACACCCTGAACCTGAGCGCCGCCAGCGGCATCGGCGTCCATGCCACCCCGCTGACCAGCAACGCCTCGACGGTTCAGGCGGCCTCCGGCACGGCCGGCATCTACCTGAACCTGACCAACACCACCGCCACGACCCTGTCCAGCGTCGCCAACACCGGCACGGGCGCGATCGAGGTCGCAACGGCCGCGAACACCACCGCCGCCCAGGTTTCCACCGGCGGCAACTCGGGCGACAACATCACCATCACGGTGGCCAACGGCGCCCTGGGCGTCGGCACCATCAACGCCGGCGCATCGGGCAACATCACCCTGACGACCACGGCCGGTTCCTCCGGCGGCGACGGCGTCGTCGCCATGGGCACCGGGGCGCTGGTCACCGGCCAGAATCTGGTGCTCAGCACCTCGTCCAAGGGCTATGTGCAGCTGTACACCTCCGTCGCGAAGGTGACGGGCAGCGTGGGCCAGGGCGCCCTCATCGCGCAGATGACCGGCGACCTGGTGGTGGGCGACTTGGCCACCACCTACGTCCCGGTCTCCGGCCTGGACAATCAGGTTTCAGGCCCCAAGATCATCGTCGGCGCCGTGGACGGCAACATCACCATCGCCGGCACCATCAAGGCGCTGGGCACGACCACCTATCCCGGACAGGTGCAGATCGAGGCCCGCGGCGCCATCCGGGCGGACAGCGGCGTCACCACGTCCATCACCTCCGACAGCGTGGATCTGGAAGCGAACCAGAGTATCGGCACCGCCGCCTCCCACCTCAAGACCAACACCACGGAACTGTCCGTCTCGGCCGTCGGCGACATCTACCTGGACAACGCCGTCGCGCTGACCGAGCTGTCGATCACGGACGATCACACCTCGTCCGGCGTGGCGAACACGGTCGCCATCACCGCGCCCTATCTGACCTTCGGCATCAGCGACGACGGGTCCCGGTTCACGCTGACCAACATCGTCGGCACCACCATCGACAGCCTGAGCTTCACCAGCGACGAGACCCTGGTGCTGGGCCACATCCAGGGCAGCGCCGAAAGCAGCGTTTACCTGACGGCCACCCAGGGCAACATCCTGGACGACGCCAACAGCCAGACCCGCGTCACCGGCGACTACGTCAACCTGACCGCCAGCAACGGCAGCCTGGGCAGCGCGGCCAACCCGCTGAACATCAACGCGCCGTACCTGAGCCTGACCACCGAAGGCAACCTGTACGCCAGCGACATCGCCGACCTCTCCCGCCTGTCGCTGACCACCAACCACGCCACCAACGGCAGCGTGAACACCTATCAGCTGACGGCGCCGTCGTTGGTGTTCAACGTCACCGACAGCACCGCCGCCACGTCCTTCAACACCCTGACGGACGTCACCGGCCTGGCCTTCACCTACACCAACGACCGCACCATCACGCTGGGCGACATCGACGTCACCCGCACGGGCTCACTGAACTTGACGGCCAGCTACGGCAGCATCCTGGACGACGCAAACACCGCGACCCAGGCCCTGGCCGGCACCATCACCCTGTCGGCCGTCTGGACCGCGGGCGGCCTGGGGACCAGCGCCAATCCGCTGCAGTTGGCCACCGGCACCCTGAGCGTGGCGGCCAACACAGGCGACACGCACGCCGTCGTGTCCATGCCCGTCAACTCCACCGCCAACGTGGTGACGCTGAAGACCGGCAACTACAACAGCGGCAACATGACGGTCGAGGCGCTGCAGGGCGACCTGGCCCTGGGCACCATCACCACCACCGGCCAGTCCGTCACCCTGAAGGCCGACGCCGGTTCCATCACCAATCCCAACACCAGCGGCGGCATCACCCCCAGCTACAGCACACTGACGGTGGGTAGTGGCGGCACCGTCAGCCTGACCGCGTCGGGCGCCATCGGCGGCAGTGCCGCCCCCATCCTGATCAGCGCGTCGGGCGGCACATTGAACGCCACGGCCACGGCCGGCGACGTCTATGTCACCAACGCCAGCGCCCTGAAGCTGGGCGCCATCAGCGCCAGCGGCACGGTGGGCGTCGCGGCCACCTCCGGCAGTCTGACCGATGACGGCGACAGCGGCACCACGGTCGCCGGCGCCACCGTCGCGCTGACCGCCGCGTCCGGCAGCGTCGGCTCCTCGGCCAGCCCGCTGGGCGTCACCACCGCCAACCTCGCCATCACCGCGCAGGGCAGCATCCAGGTGGTCGACAGCGCGGCGCTGTCCAACCTGACCCTGGCGAGCACCAGCACCAGCGCCGCCAACAGCTTCTCCGTCGGCGCCACGAACCTGACCGGCTTCGCGCTGAGCGATAGCGGCAGCCTGTACACCCTGACCCAGCTGACCAGCACCTCCGCCCTGAACTTCACCTTCACCGGCGGCCATGCCATCACCGTCCTGGGTCCGGTGAACGGCAACGCCGGCACCGCCAACTATGGCATCGGCACCAGCGGCGGCGCCGTCACCCTGGCGTCCACCGCCGGCACCGTCACCGTCGGCAGCATCGCGACCGGCGGCGGGGCCGCGACCATCACCAGCGGCGGCGGCGGCGCGTTGACCGTCACCAGCCTGGCCACGGGCGGCGGGGCGGCCACGCTCACGGCCGGCGGCGTCCTGACCGTGACCGGCCTCACCACCTCGGGCGGCGCCGCCACCCTGACGTCCGGCACCACGGCCGCCCTGTCAGGCGTGGACACCGGCAACGGCGCGCTGGGCATCACTGTGGGCAGTGGCGACTTCACCGTCGGCGCGCTGACGGCCAGCAGCGTCTCGATCAACGCCAAGGCCGGCAACATCAAGGACGACGGCGACAGCACCACCAAGATCACCGCCGGCACCGTCTCGCTGACGTCCGGCACCGGGTCCATCGGCGTGGCCGGGACCAGCGACAGCGACACGTCCAAGTGGATCGCCCTGTCGGGCACCACCAACCTGACGCTCAGCGCCCCCACCAACATGTATGTGGTGGATGACCACGCGCTGACCGCGCTGGCGCTGAACTTCACCGGCAACAACAGCGCCGGCGTCTTCAAGCTGACCGCCCCCACCCAGACCTACATCATCTCCAGCGCCAGCGGCACGCTGAGCGTCAACCGGGCGGGCGCCACCTCTGGCGGCACCGGCGACCTGAGCACCTTCAGCCTCTACGCCCGCGAAAGCGTGAACGTCGGCACCGTGTCCGCCACCGACAGCATCTCGGTGACCACCGACAACACCACCGCCAACATCGGCTTCCTCAGCGGCTTCGGCGGCCTCATTTCCGCCAGCGGCACCGTCAACCTGACGACCAAGGGCGCCAACGCCAGCAACGGCAACATCGGCACCAGCACCAATTCGGTGTCGATCGAATCCACCACGCTGAACATCGATTCCCTCGGCGCGGTCTATGTCGACGACGCCGGGCTCGCCAACCTGTCCATCATCAGCCGGCACGTGTCGTCGTCCGACAACGACAACAACATCAAGGTCACCGGCTTCTTCCTGCAAAGCTCCGGCCTGATCGTCGGCGACGGCGCGACCCAGTCGCTGGCCAATGGCAGCGTCTTCGCCGCCAAGAACGGGACGCCGGCGCTGAACTTCAGCTACACGACCGACCGGGCGATCGCGGTGATGAACAACATCACCGGCAACGCCATCTCGCTGACCTCCACCGGCGGGTCCATCACCGGCTCGTCCGGCAAGACCATCACCGGCACCTCTGTCAGCCTGTCGGCCCTGGCCAAGGACGCATCCGTCGGCACGTCCAGCCAGGCCGTCGGGGTCAGCACCGCCAACCTGTCCATCGCCTCCGCCGGCAGCATGTATGTCGCCGACAGCGCGGCGCTGTCGTCCCTGGCGCTGAACGCCACGCTGACCCAGACCGGCACCCCGTCCGCAGGCTTCGGCATCACCGCCAGCAACATCACCGACAGCATCACCTACAGCAACAGCGGCCCCTATGGCCTGCAGATCGGCACCTTCACCGCCAACAGCGGCAACGTCGCGCTGAGCGTGCAGACGAACCAGCTGATCACCACCGGTACCATCAACACCGGCACGGGCACAGGCGCCGCCGTCACCTTGACCACCACCGGCGCCATCCAGGCCGCCACCAGCTCCTCGCGCATCACCACCGGCGCGCTGACGCTGAACGCCACGAACGTCGGCATCTACCAGGACGGCACCGACCCCTTCCTGACCACGGCCAGCAGCCTGGCCGGCACCATCCAGACCCTGGACCCCAGCACGAAGAAGGTCACCGGCGGCAGCATCAACCTGTCGAACACCGGCGACCTGGCCCTGGGCGCGCTCACCGTGGGCAACACGGCCAAGATCACCACCAGCGGCGCCATCACCAGCGGCGGCGGCACCGTGTCCGCCCCCATCGTGACCATCAAGGCGACCGGCGGTTCCATCGGCGCCAGCGCCGCCCACCTGAGCGTCGACACCCAGGCCCTGTCCCTGGACAGCGGCAACGACATCTATGTCGACGCCCGGTCGGACCTCTACGCCCTGAACGTGACCGACCGTCACGCCACGGCGCGCGCCAACACCTTGTCCATCACCGCGCCGCACCTGACCTTCACGGTCACGGACTCCGGCTCGCAGTTCAACCTGGTCAACGTCGTCGACGCCAGCGGCGTGGACTTCAGCTTCACCGGCGACAAGGACATCCAGATCGGCACCGTGAACGGCCAAAAGGGCCGCACGGTGAGCGTCACCTCCACCAACGGCAGCCTGAGCGACAACGGCGCGGTGCTGCTGGCGGGCGGCGAGGTCGACTTGGCCGCCACAGGCTCCATCGGCACGGCCGGCGCGCATATCAAGACCACCGCCCTGACGCTGGGCGTCACCTCCGGCGCCAACATCTACGTCGACAACGGCCTGGATCTGTCCGCCCTGTCGGTGCGGACGACGCAGAGCACGGCCACCGGCGGCATCTTCTCCATCACCGCGCCCCAGCTGACCTTCACGGGCGGCGATGACGGCACCTACACCCATTTCGACCTGGTCAGCGACACCACGGGCATCAACTTCTCCGCCACCGCCCAGCACAGCATGAAGATCGGCACGATCGACACGCGCGCCAGCGGCGCGCCGGCCGGTGGCCTGGTCACGCTGTACGACTACCAGAGCATCCTGGCCATCGACGGCAGCAACCGGGTCACGGCGGCGGAGACCTCGCTGACCACCTGGAACGGCGGTGGATCGGTCGGCAGCGGCGCCACGACGCTGAACCTGTCCACCCCGCTGCTGGACATGGACACCAGCGGCAGCGTCTACCTGAATTCCGACACGCACATCGACGCGCTGGACCTCTACACCCGCCATCCGACGTCCAACGCCAGCACCTACAGCATCACCTCGCCCGGGCTGACCTTCGGGATGAGCGACGCCGGCACCGGCGCCAGCCTGACCAACATCGTCGACACCACCGGCCTGGCGCTGAGCGTCACCAGCGACGCCGGCATGACGGTGGGCACCGTCAACCTGGGCACGGCCGGCACCCTGGCGCTGCACACAACCAGCGGCGACATCAAGGGCGACGGCAACGGCAGCACCGGCATCACCGCCGCCAGCCTGTCGCTGGTGTCGGACAGCGGCGCCATCGGCACCTCGGGCGCGGGCAACGAGATCGACGCCCAGGTCAACACCCTGACGGCGAACGCCCAGAGCGGCGCCGTGAACCTGGGCTTCTCCGCCTCCGCCGCGCTGAAGGGCCTGACCGCCGGCGGTGACGTCGTGCTGAACAACAGCGTCGGCGACATCGCGCTGGGCAGCATCGAGTTGAACGGCCACAACCTGACCGTCGACAACGAAGGCGGCTCCATCCTCAGCGGCACGCTGAACGACACCGCCACGGTGACGCTGATCGCCCAGGGGTCCATCGGCAACGTCAGCGCCATCACCACCACGTCCAACGGCGCCGCCACCACCCTGAACCTGACCGCGCACGCGGCCAACGGCGCCACGGGCAGCGTCAATGTCAGCGAAACCAACGGCAACCTGATCGCCAGCAGCATCGCCGCCCCCGGCGGCGTCACGCTGAAGACCAGCGACGGCGGCATTTCGGTCGGCACCATCAACGCCGGCACCTCCGCCGTCAGCCTGACAGCGGGCGAAGGCGACATCACCGCCATCAACGGCGGCAACCTGATCACCGGTGGCAGCGTCACCCTGGTGACGGACAGCGACACCGGCTATTCCATCGGCGCCGCCGGCAACGTCCTGGTCGTGGCCACCCCGGTCCTGTCGCTGACCAACACCAAGAACATCTACCTCAACGACAACAGCACGCTGACCAAGCTGACGCTGGATCGCACCGGCGACTACACCGGCGGCGGGACCATCCAGCTGAACGCCACCGGCCTGACGGCCGCCTGGGCCGAAACGTCCAGCACCATGACCATCGGCGTCCTGACGCAGTCCGGCCTGGACCTGACCCTGCGGACCAACCACAACGTCGCCGTCGGCACCATCAACCTCGGCAGCACGGGTTCCCTGGACCTTGAGGTCGATCCCGCGTCGGGCAACGGCGCCATCACGGCGACCGCCGGCAGTTCCTCCATCACCGCCGGCAAACTGACGCTGCAGGTCTCCTCCGAGAACAGCACCGACGGCAGCGGCATCGGCAGTTCCGCCACCCTGCTGAAGGTTTCCGCCACCGACTTCACCGCCAGCGCAGGCCAAGGCGGCATCTACATCGCGCCCACCTCCAACATCAACCTGTCGAACGTCGCGTCGGGCGGCGCGCTGACGGTGTCCACCACCTCGGCGGTGGATATCACGTTGGGCAGCGTCACCTATGGCAACGGCCAGGCCCTGACCGTCACCACCGCCGGCGCCATCCTGGGCGGCGGCGGCGTGCTGCAAGGCGGCAGCCCCAGCATCGGCGGCAGCTACGGCGCCATCAACCTGACCGCCGGCACCGGCATCGGCGGCGTGGACGCCCCGCTGCAGATTTCCGCGACCAACAACGCGGTCAACGCCACCGTCACCGGCACCGGCGACATCGTCATCAACAGCCAGGGGGCGATGCTGGGTGGCCTGACCACCACCACCCATGACGGCCAGATCGTCATCACCTCGTCCGGTTCCCTGCTGCTGAACGGCGCCACCTCGTCCAACGACATCTCCGGCGACGGCATCTCCGTCACCGTCAACGGCGGCAACCTGACACTGGGCGGCGCCATCACCGCCGGCGCCACCCAGGGCAACATCACGCTGACGGCCAACAACGGCAGCATCCTGGCCAGCAACGCGCCCACCACCAGCAACGAGGTCAGCGCCTTCTCCGTCAGCGCCACCGCCACCAGCGGCCTGGGCGGGTCGGGCAAGGGCCTGAACCTGGTGGGCCAGCGGGTGAACGCCATCAGCCAGAGCGGCACCGTCTACCTGTCGCCGCAGGCCACCACCACCCTCGCCTACGTCTCTTCCGGCGGCGGCGCCATCAACATCGTCGGCAACGGCGGCCTCTACCTGGGCAACGTCCTGTCGAGCGGCGGCAACATCACCGTTTCCGGCGGCACCGGCACCACCGTCTATGCCGGCAACGTCAACGCCGGCAGCGGCAACGTCACCATCGTCGCCAGTTCCAGCGGTGGTGCCATCATGGACGACGGGCTGGATCTGACCCGCATCGTCGGCAACGCCGTCTCGCTGAGTGGGGCCACCGGCGTCGGCAGCTCCACCCGCGCCGTCCAGACCACCGCCAACAGCCTGACCTTGGTCGACAACGCCGGCGGCGCCGGCATCTATGTCGACGATAACAACACCAGCGGCGTCACCATCACCAGTTCCACCGCCGCCGGCGGCAACACCGTCATCACCACGGCGGGCCCAACCACGGTGGTCAGCGCCACCGCCACCTCCACCACCGGCGGCGGCAACGACATCACCATCACGGCCGCCACCGGCAACCTGACCATCGGCGCCATCAGCACCAATACCGCCAGCCTCAACGGCGGCACGCTGACCCTGACCGCGACCAACGGGTCCATCCTGGCCCGCGCCGGCAGCGCCACCAACCTGACCGGCTACAACGCCAGCCTGTCGTCCAAGAGCGGCATCGGCACGCTGACCGATTTCGCCAGTGGCGCCGGCGCCCCCATCGTCACCGCCGTGACCAACCTGACCGCGTTGTCGGCCACCGACGCCGGCTCCATCATCAACGTCAAGCAGACCGGCAACCTGACCCTGGGCACCGGCACCAACGTGACCCTGGGCGCCAACGGGTCCGTCTACCTGCAGGCCACCGGCAATATCAACGTCAGCACCGGCCTGCCCAACGTCGGCACCGGCAACCTGGCCTTGCTGGCCGGCGGCACGCTGACCCTGCCCACGGCGGGCGTCAGCACCTCGGGCGACCTGTACCTGAAGGGCGTCACCGATATCGTCGCCGCCGGCGCCACGCCGCGCGCCCTGACCATCACCGCCGATAGCCTGCGGTTCATCAGCGGTGCCGCCGGCGGCAACACCAGCCTGACCACCACGGTGGGGGCGCTGGACGCCGAGCTGACCGGCACCACCACCGCCGCCAACCTGACGGTCGGCAACACCGGCGGCCTGTCCGGCCTGACGCTCAGCACCGCCAAGGGCAACATCACCTTCACCAACGACGTCGGCTTCACCACCACGTCGGTCACGGCCAACGGCACCACGCCGACGGTCAGCTTGACGGCCAGCACCGGCGACCTGGCCGTGGGCACCAGCGGCATCAGCGCCGGCGCCACGGGCACGGTCAACCTGACCGCCACCACCGGCGCCATCGGTGGCGCCGGCGGCGGCGCCATCACGGCCAACACGCTGAACCTGACCAGCCTGAAGGCCATCGGCAGCAGCGGCAACGCGCTGAGCGCCACCGCCGCCACCCTGTCGGCCAACGTCACCGGCACGGTGCTGGCCAACGGCGCCGGCGACTACGGCATCTACATCTCCGCCCCCGGCACCCTGTCGCTGGCGGGCCTCACCACCGCCGACGGCGTCGTCTCCATCACCGGCGGCGGGTCGGGCACCACGCTGACCTCCACCGGCGGCATCACCGCCGGCAACGGCCACGCCATCACCCTGACCAACAGCGGCGGCGCCATCAGCGTCAGCGGCACCATGACCGGGTCCAGCCTGGACGCCACGGCCACGACCATCAGCGTCGGTGCCATGTCCACCAGCGGCGCCCAGAACTACACCGGCAACACCACCATCACCGGTGACCTGACGGCCAGCGCCGTCACCATCACTGGCAACCTGACCCTGGGCGGCACCGGCGCCCGCACCATCGACACGCACGCCAGCAACGGGGACATCGACGTCACCGGCACCGTGACCGGCGCCAGCCATGACCTGACCCTGACGGCCGGCACGGGCGACATCACCCTGGGCGGCGCGGCCACCGGCATGGGTGCCCTGTCCGCCAGCGGGGCCACCATCACCACCCACGGCGTCGCCGGCGCCGGCAACCAGTCCTACACCGGCGCCACCACCCTGGGCGGTACCTACAGCACCGGCAGCGGCACCTTCACCGTCACCGGCGCCGCCACCCTGGGCGGCGATACGACCGTCACCACCACCAATACCGCGGTGGGCTTCACCTCCACCGTCGATGGCGGGCATGACCTGACCATCGGCAGCGGCACGGGCGCTGTCAGCCTGAGCGGCGCCGTGGGCGGCACCACCCGCCTGGGCGCTCTGACCGTCAATTCCACCGGCGCCACCACCCTCGGCAGCGCGGTGAAGGTCGGCAGTCTCACCACCAACGCCGGCGGCAGCATCGTCCTGACGGCCGGCAGCGTGGATGCCACCGGCACGATCAGCCTGGGCGACAGCCTGTCGCTCGGCACCGACACCACGCTGAAGGGCGGCACCGTCACCCTGGGCGGCGCCATCGACGGCGCCCATGGCCTGACCGTCACCGGCAATGCCGTCTTCAATGGCACTGTCGGGGCTGACACGCGCCTGAGCAGCCTGTCCGTCAGCGGCACGTCCACCATCAACACGACGACCGTCAGGACGACCGGCACCCAGACCTATACCGGTGCCGCCACGCTGGCCGCCAACACCACCCTGACCGGCACCACCGTTGGCTTCAGCGGCACCCTGGACGGCGCCAAGACCCTGGCCATCATCGGCAACGCCGGCTTCGGCGGCGCGATCGGCGGCACCACCAGCCTGAGCAGCCTGTCGGTCAGCGGCACCAGCAGCCTGTCCGGCGCCGTCACCACCAGCGGCACCCAGGCCTACACCGGCGCCGTCACGCTGGTGAACGACACCACGCTGACCGGCACCACCGTCACCCTGACCAACGGCGCCAACGGCACCACCGCCGACACCCAGTCGCTGACCATCGCGGGCAACCTGGGCACCAGCGGCGCCTTCGGCGCCACCACACGCCTGAAGAACCTATCGATCAGCGGCACCGCCAGCCTGACCGGCACCACCACCACCGGCGGCACCCAGACCTACGGCGGGGCGGTGACCCTGGCCGGCGACACCACGCTGGTCGGCACCACCGTCACCCTGGCCAGCACGGTCAACGGCGCCCACAGCCTGACCATCACCGCCGACGCCGCCATCGCGGGCACCATCGGCGGCACCACCGCCCTGACCAGCCTGTCGGTCAGCGGGGCCAGCACCCTCAGCGCTGCCGCCATCACCACGACCGGCACCCAGACCTACACCGGGGCCGTCACCCTGGCGCGCAGCACCGGCGCCACCGTCCTGAACACGACCAACAGCAACGTCCTATTCAGCGGCACGGTCGACGGCAACGGCGACGTGGTGTCGGGCAGCGACGGCCTGACCATCAACGCCGGCACCGGCAACATCACCTTCGCCAGCACCATCGGCGCCACCACCCGCACCGGGTCCATGCAGTTCTACAGCGGCGGCGCCACCAGCTTCGGCGGCGCGATCAAGGCGGGTTCCGTCTACACCGACGCCGTCGGCACCCTGGCGCTGAACACCGGCAGTGTCGACACCACCGGGTCCCAGGCCTATGGCGAGGCGCTCAGCCTGACCGCCGACACCACGCTGAAGGGCAGCAATATCACCCTGAGCGGCACCGTGGATGGCGTGCACAGCCTGACCATCACCGGCAATGCCACCCTCAGCGGCATCATCGGCGCCACCAACGCCCTGACCAGCCTGTCGGTTGGCGGCACCAGCACGCTGTCGAAGAACATCACCACCACCGGCACGCAGAGCTACACCGGCGCCGTCACCCTGGGCGCCAACGACGTCCTGTCCGGCAGCACCGTCGCCTTCGGCGGCACGGTCAACGGCGGCCACACCCTGGCCATCACCGGCAACGCCACCTTCGCGGACACCGTCGGCGCCACCAACGCGCTGACCAGCCTGGCGGTCAGCGGCGCCAGCGGCCTGAACGGCGGCAGCGTCAGAACCACGGGGAGCCAGACCTACACCGGCGCCGTGACGCTCGGCACCGGCACGACGCTGATCAGCACGGGCAACGGCACCGTCGCCTTCGGCGGCACCGTCGATGGCGCCAACAGCCTGGCCGTCAGCAACGGCGGTACCGGCAACACCAGCTTCGGCGGGAACGTCGGCGGCACCACCGCGCTGGCCAGCCTGTCGGTCAGCGGCACCAGCACCCTGCCCGGCACCGTCACCACCACCGGCACCCAGACCTACACCGGCCTGGCCACCCTGACGGCGGCCACCACCACCCTGGCCGGCGGCACCATCACCCTGACCGGCGGCGCCGACGGCACCACGACCGACCAGCAGTCGCTGACCGTCACCGGCAACCTGGTGACCGGCGCCCTGGGCGCCACGCATCGCCTGAACAACGTCTCCGTCAGCGGCGCCGAGACCCTGTCGGGCAGCGTCACCACGGCCGGCACCCAGACCTACAGCGGCGACGTCACCCTGGGCGCCAACGCCACCCTGACCGGCACCACCGTCACCTTCAGCGGCACCCTGAACGGCGCCCATGCCCTGGCCATCACCGGCAACGCCGACTTCAGCGGCGTCATCGGCGGCACCACCACCCTGACCAGCCTGTCGGTCAGCGGTACGTCCCACCTGTCGGGTGACGTCACCACCACCGGCACGCAGAGCTACACCGGCGCCGTCACCCTCGCCGCCGACACCATCCTGACCGGCACCACCGTCACCCTGACCAACGGCGCCAACGGCACCACCGCCGACCAGCAGTCCCTGTCCGTCGTGGGCAACCTGGGCACCAGCGGCGCCTTTGGCGCCACCAAGCGCCTGAAGAACCTGTCCGTCACGGGCACCGCCAGCCTGACCGGCACGACAGCCACCGCCGGCACCCAGACCTACAGCGGCAACGTGACCCTGGCCGGCGACACCACCCTGGCCGGCACCACCGTGACACTGAGCGGCACGGTCAACGCCACCACCGCCGGCGCCCAGGGACTGACAATCACCGGCGACGCCGTCCTGGGCACCGTCGGCGGCACCAAGGCCTTGAAGGCCCTGTCGGTCTCCGGAGCCAGCAGCCTGGGCGGCAACATCACCACCACGGGCATCCAGACCTACACCGGGGCGGCCACCCTGACAGGCGCCGCCATCCTGACCACCACCAACAGCGCGGTCAGCTTCAGCGGCACCTTGGATGGCGCCCGGGCCCTGACCATCAGCACCGGTTCCGGCAACGTCACCTTCAGTGGCGCCATCGGCGGCACCACCACCCTCGGCACCCTGACCATCAACAGCAGCGGCGCCACCGCCTTCAACGGCGCGGTCAAGGCCGTCAACATCGCCACCGACGACGCGGGCACCCTGACCCTGGGCACCGGTTCGCTGGACGCTCAAGGCACCCTGACGCTGGGTGAGGCGTTCAGCCTGACCAGCGACACGGTGCTGAAGGGCACCACGGTCACGCTCGACGGGGCCATCAACGGCGCCCATGGCCTGACCATCACCGGCAATGGCGTCCTGAACGGCGCCGTGGGCGGGACCACAGCCCTGTCCAGCCTGTCCGTCAGCGGCACCGGCAGCCTGGGCGCCAACGTCACCACCACCGGCACCCAGACCTATACCGGCGCCGTCACCCTGGCGGCCAACGACATCCTGGCCGGCAGCACCGTCACCTTCACCAGCACCCTGAACGGCGGCCATACCCTGGCCGTCACCGGCAACGCCGTGTTCGGTGGTGCGGTCGGTGCCACCACCACGCTGACCAACCTGTCGGTCAGCGGCACCTCCGCCCTGAACGGTGGCAGCGTCAAGACCACGGGTGGCCAGACCTACGCCGGGGCGGCCACCCTGGGCGCCGACACCACGCTGACCGGCGGCACCGTCACCTTCACCAGCACCCTGAACGGTGCCCAAGCCCTCGCCGTGACCGGCAACGCCAGCTTCAGCGGCGCCGTCGGTGGCACCACCGCCCTGTCCAGCCTGTCGGTCAGCGGCACCAGCAGCCTGCCGGTCGCCGTCACCACCACCGGCGCCCAGAGCTACACCGGCCTGGCCACCCTGTCGGCGGCCACCACCACCCTGACCGCCACCACCGTCACCCTGACCGGCGGTGCCGACGGCACTGCGGCGGACCAGCAGTCGCTGACCGTCACCGGCAACCTGGTCACCGGGGGCCTGGGTGCCACCCACCGCCTGAACAACGTCTCCGTCAGCGGCACCGACACCCTGTCGGGCAGCGTCACCACGGCCGGCACCCAGACCTACAGCGGCGACGTCACCCTGGGCGCCAACGCCACCCTGACCGGCACCACCGTCACCTTCAGCGGCACGCTGAACGGGGCCCATACCTTGGCCATCGTCGGCAACGCCGGCTTCAGCGGCGTGGTCGGCGGCACCGCCGCCCTGACCAGCCTGTCGGTCAGCGGCACCAGCAGCCTGGCGGGCAACGTCACCACCACGGGCACGCAGACCTACACCGGGGCCGCCACCTTGGCCGCCGACGCCACCCTGGCCACCACCAATGCCGCCGTTAAGTTCCTGAGCACCCTGGACGGGGCACATGCCCTGACCATCGGCAGCGGCACGGGGGCCGTCACCCTGTCGGGCGCGGTCGGCGGCACCACCCGCCTGGGCGACCTGGTAATCAACAGCGGTGGCGTCACCACCTTCGGTGCCGCCGTCAAGGCCGCCAGCGTCACCACCAATGCGGCCGGCAGCCTGATCCTGAACGGCGGCAGCGTCGACACCACCGGCACCCAGACCTACAACGACGTCACCACCCTGGGCGCCGACACTACCCTGACGGCGACCACGGTCACCCTCAACGGCGCGGTCGACGGGCCCCAGGTGCTGGCCATCACCGGCAACGCCGTGCTGAACGCCGCCGTGGGCGGCAACAGCTTCCTGACCAGCGTGTCGGTCACAGGATCCACCGCGTTGAACGGCGGCACTGTCGGCAGCTCGGGCGCGCAGACCTACACCGGCACCGCCACCTTGGGCGCCAACACCACCCTGAACGCCAGCACGGTCAGCTTCGGCGGCACCCTTGACGGCGCCAAGACCATGGCCATCACCGGTGGCGCCGTCTTCGGCGGCACCGTGGGCGGCACGACCGCCCTGTCTAGCCTGTCGGTCAGCGACAGCACCGCCTTCAACGGCGGCGGTGTCACCACCACCGGCACCCAACACTACAGCGGCGACGCCACCCTGGGCGCCGACACCACCCTGACCACCACCAACAGCCTGCTCATCCTCGGCGCGGTGGACGGGGCGCACGCCCTGACCATCAGCACCGGCACGGGCAACGTGATCCTGGGCAACACCGTAGGCGGCACCACCCGCCTGGGCGCCCTGACAATCAACGGCAGCGGCATCACCACGCTGAGCGCCGTCAAGGCGGCCAGCGTCACCACCGACGTGGGCGGCGCCACCGACCTGTTCGGCGCGGTCGACACCACCGGCACCCAGACCTACAACGACGCCGTCGTCGTGGGCGTGAACACCACCCTGACGGGCACCACCGTCACGCTGAACGACACGCTGAACGGTGCCAAGACCCTGGGCATCATCGGCAACGCCGTGCTGAACGGCACGGTCGGCCTCACCAACGCCCTGACCAGCCTGTCGGTCAGCGGCACCACCGGCCTGAACGGCGGCAGCGTCAAGACCAGTGGCACCCAGACCTACGACGGTGCGGCTACCCTGGGCGCCGACACCACGCTGACCACCACCAACAGCGCCGTCACCTTCAGCGGCACGCTGGACGGCGCGCAGGCCCTGACCATCACCGCCGGCAGCGGCACCGTCACCTTCACCGGCGCCGTGGGCGGCATCACCCGCCTGGGTGATGTCACCGTCAACAACAGCGGCACGCTGGCCCTCAACGGTGGCGCCAAGGCCGCAAGCCTGACCACCGACCTGGGCGGCAACGTCACCCTGGCCGGCGGCAGCGTGGACACCACCGGCATCCAGGCCTACGGCGAGGCCGTGACCCTGGCCGCCGACACCACGCTGAAGGCCACCGCCGTCACCCTGAACGGCACGGTCAACGGGGCGCACGCCCTGACCGTCACCGGCGACGCCTCCTTCAACGAGACCGTCGGCGCCACCACCGCGCTGACCAGCGTCTCGGTCAGCGGCGACACCATCGTGAACGGCGGGGTCGTCAAGACCACCGGCACCCAGGGCTACACCGGCACCGTCCTGCTGGGCGGCAACGCCACCCTGACCGGCAGCACCATCACCTTCACCGGCACCCTGGATGGCCTGGCCAGCTTGGCCGTCACCGGCAACGCCGTCTTCGGCGGCGCCGTCGGCGGCACCACCGCCCTGACCAGCCTGACCGTCAGCGGCACTAGCGCCCTGAACGGCGGTGCGGTCACCACCACAGGCGCGCAGACCTACACCGGGGCCGCCACCCTGGGCGCCGACACCACCCTGGCCACCACCAACGCCGCCGTTAAGTTCCTCAACGCCCTGGACGGGGCGCACGCCCTGACCCTGACCACCGGTACCGGCAACGTCACCCTGACGGGTGTGGTGGGCGGCACCACCCGCCTGGGGGCCCTGACGGTCACCAGCGGCGGCGCCACCACCTTCGCCGGCGCCGTCAAGGCCGCCAGCGTCACCACCAACGCCGCCGGCACCCTCAGCCTGGCCGGCGGCTCGGTCGACACCACCGGCACCCAGTCGTACGGCGAAAACATCGGCCTGGTGACCGACACCGTCCTGAAGGCCAGCACCGTGACCTTCAACGGTACGGTCGACAACAACCAGGCCCTGACCGTCACCGGCAACGCCGTGCTGAACGGCGCCGTCGGCGGCAACAGCTTCCTGTCCAGCCTGACCGTCAGCGGCACCACGACCATCAACGGCGGTAGCGTCGGCACCTCGGGCGCCCAGAGCTACACCGGCACCGCCACCTTGGGCGCCAACACCACCCTGACGGCCGACACGGTGACCTTCGGCGGCACCCTGGACGGTGCCAAGACCCTGGCCGTCACCGGCAACGCCGTCTTCGGCGGCGCGGTCGGCGGCATCACCGCCCTGACCAGCCTGGCGATCAACGGCGACACCACCCAGAACGGCGGCGGCGTCACCACCACGGGCGGCCAGAACTACTTCGGCAACACCACCCTGGGCGCCGACACCACCCTGGCCACCACCAACGCCGCCGTCATCGCCAGCGGCACGGTGGACGGGGCGCACGCCCTGACCATCACCACCGGCAACGGCAACGTGATCCTGGGCACCGTCGGCGGCACAACCCGCCTGGGCGCCCTGACCATCAACAGCGGCGGCACCGCCACGCTGAGCGCGATCAAGGCCGCCAGCCTGGTCACCGACGCCGGCGGCACCACCGCCCTGTTCGGTCACAGCGTCGACACCACCGGCGCCCAGACCTACAACGACGCCCTCACCTTGGGCGCCGACAACACCCTGACCGCCACCACCGTCACGCTGAACGGCACGGTCAATGGCGCCAAGGCCTTGACCGTGACCGGCAACGCCGTGGTGAACGGCGAGATCGGCGGCACCACCGCCCTGACCAGCCTGTCGATCAGCGGCACCAGCGCGCTAAACGGTGGCGGGATCAGGACCACGGGCGGCCAGACCTACACCGGGGCCGCCACCCTGGGCGCGGCCACCACCCTGACCACCACCAACAGCGCTGTGGCGTTCGCCAGCACGCTGGACGGGGCTCAAGCCCTGACCATCACCGCCGGCAGCGTCACCTTCACCGGCGCCGTCGGCGGCACCACCCGCCTGGGCGATGTCGTGGTCAACAACAGCGGCACGTTGGCCCTCAACGCCGCCGTGAAGGCTGCAAGCCTGACCACCGACCTGGGCGGCAACGTCACCCTGGCCGGCGGCAGCGTGGACACCACCGGCGTCCAGGCCTACGGCGAGGCCGTGACCCTGGCCACCGACACCACGCTGAAGGCCACCGCCGTCACCCTGAACGGCACGGTCAACGGGGCGCACGCCCTGACTGTCACCGGCGACGCCTCCTTCAACGAGACCGTCGGCGCCACCACCGCGCTGACCAGCGTCTCGGTCAGCGGCGACACCATCGTGAACGGCGGGGTCATCAAGACCACCGGCACCCAGGGCTACACCGGCGCCGTCCTGCTGGGCGGCAACGCCACCCTGACCGGCAGCACCGTCACCTTCAACGGCACCCTGGATGGCCTGGCCAGCCTGGCCGTCACCGGCAACGCCGTCTTCGGCGGCGCCGTCGGCGGCACCACCGCCCTGACCAGCCTGACCGTCAGCGGCACCAGCGCCCTGAACGGCGGTGCGGTCACCACCACCGGCCTGCAGACCTACACCGGGGCCGCCACCCTGGGCGCCGACACCACCCTGGCCACCACCAACGCCGCCGTTAAGTTCCTCAACGCCCTGGACGGCGCCCAAGCCCTGGCCGTCACCACCGGCACCGGCAACGTCACCCTGACGGGTGCGGTGGGCGGCACCACCCGCCTAGGGGCCCTGACGGTCACCAGCGGCGGCGCCACCACCTTCGCCGGCACCGTCAAGGCGGCCAGCGTCACCACCAACGCCGCCGGCACTCTCAGCCTGGCCGGCGGCTTGGTCGACACCACCGGCGCCCAGTCGTATGGCGAGGCCCTGCCGCTCAGCACCGACACGGTGCTGAAGGGCGGCACCGTCACCCTGAACGGCACGGTCGACGGCGCGCATGCCCTGACAATCACGGGCGACACGGTGCTGAACGCGGGCGTGGGCCTCACCACCAAGCTGACCACCCTGACGGTCAGCGGCGCCACCCTGCTGAACGGCCACAACGTCCGCACCACCGGCACGCAGAACTACCAGGGCGCCGTGGTCCTGGGCGGGGCCGCCACGCTGACCGGCGACACCGTCACCTTCGGCGGCACGCTGGACGGCGCCTACATCCTGGCCGTCAACGCCAACGGCGTGTTCAACGGCGTCGTGGGCGGCACCACCGCCCTGTCCCGCCTGTCGGTCAACATCGGCACCGCCACCCTGAACGGCGGCGCCGTCACCACCAGCGGCGCGCAAAGCTACAACGTCGCCGCCGTCCTGGGGGCCGACACCACGTTGGCCACCACCGATGGCGGCTCCATCGGCTTCGGCACGCTGGACGGGGCCCATGCCCTGACCATCAACGCCGGCAGCGGCAACGTCTTCCTCACCAAGGCGGTGGGCGGCACCACCCGCCTGGGCGCCCTGACCATCAACGGCAGCGGCACCACCACCGTCACCAGCACGGTCGCCGCCGCCAGCGTCACCACCGGGACCGGCAACGCCCTGGTGCTCAACGGCGGCAGCGTCGACACCACCGGTGCCCAGACCTACGGCGGCCCCATCACCCTGGGCGCCGACACCGTCCTGACCGGCACCACCGTCACCCTGTCCGGCGCGCTGGACGCCCTGACGGCCGGCGGCCAGTCGCTGGCCATCATCGGCAACGCCGTGATGGACCAGGCGGTGGGCGGCACCACGGCGCTGAACACCGTCCGTGTCAGCGGCACCACGATGTTCGGCGACCCCTCGGTCACCACCACCGGCGACCAGACCTATGCCGGCGCCGTCACCCTGGGCGCCGACACCACCCTGACCAGCGCCAGCGGCACCATCACCCTGGCCGCCGGCGCCGACGGCGTCACCGCCGGCGGCCAGTCGCTGATCCTGGTGGGCAACACCGCGCTGACCGGCGCCTTCGGCGGCACCACGGCGCTGAACACCCTGTCGGTCACCGGCACCGCCGCCCTGAACGGCAGCGTGACCACGGCCGGCACGCAGACCTACGACGGCGCCGTGACCCTGGCGGGTGACACCCGCCTGGGCAGCGGCGGGGCGGTCACCTTCACCGGCACCCTGGATGGCGCGCAGGCGTTGACCATCGCGGCCGGCACGGCGGACGTCACCTTCACCGGCGCCGTGGGCGGCACCACCCGCCTGGGCGACCTGAATGTCACCACCGGCGGCGCCACCACCTTCACCGGTGCCGTCACAGCGGCCACCGTCACCACCGACGCCGCCGGCACGCTGGCGATCAACGGCGGCAGCGTCGACACCACCGGCACACAGACCTACGGTGAGCGGGCGGTCATGGGCGGCACCACCGTCCTGAGCGGCAGCCTGGTCACCCTGGCGGCCGGCGCCGACGCGGCCACCCCCCTGGCGGCGCAGCCCGCGCTGACCATCCAGGGCGACGCCAGCCTGACGGGCGACATCGGCGTCAACGCCGCCTTCGCCGCCCTGACCGTGACGGGGGCAACCACCCTGAACGGCGGCACCATCCATACGGGCCGGCAGACCTACACCGGCCTGGTGACCGTGGCCGGGGGCAGCACCTTGAAGGCCGACAACGGCCTCACCCTCGCCACCGGCGCGACCGGCGCGGCGGACCTGACCATCGCCACGGCGGGCGGCGACGTCG
This sequence comes from Nitrospirillum guaranorum, assembly GCF_034653275.1. NCBI lineage: Bacteria > Pseudomonadati > Pseudomonadota > Alphaproteobacteria > Rhodospirillales > Azospirillaceae > Nitrospirillum > Nitrospirillum guaranorum. Next base: position 154,959 of record NZ_JAYEES010000002.1, read on the forward strand.
CCTTGGGCACCCTGGCCCTGACCGGCACCACCTCCGTCACCACCGACGGCGGCCAGGTGCGGGCGGGCACGGTTGGCACCAAGACGCTGTTCATCACCACCAGTGGCGGCGACATCACCGTCGCCGGCACCGCCACCCTGTCGGGCGTCACCCAACTGACGGCCGGCACCGGCGGCGTCACCGTCGCCGACAGCCTGACCAGCGGCGGCAGCCTGACCGTGACGGCCAAGTCCCTGACCGTCGGCGGCACCGCCACCCTGGCGGCCGGCACCACCATCAGCACCACGGGCGACGTCGCGTTCGCCGGCACGCTGAACGCCAAGTCCGGCCTGGCCGTCACCAGCACCGGCGGCGATATCACCCTGGGCGGCCCGGTCACCCTCACCGGCGCCAGCCAGCTGACGGCGGCTGGCGGCATCACCATCGCCGACAGCCTGACCAGCGGCGGCAACTTGACCGTGACGGCCAAGTCCCTGACCGTCGGTGGCACCGCCACCCTGGCGGCCGACACCACCGTCAGCACCACCCAGGGCCCCGTGACCTTCGCGATGCTGGGCAATGGCGGTGCGCTGGCGGTCAACGCCGGCGGCGGCGACGTCACCTTCGCCGGTGCTGTAGGTGGTGCTGCGGGCGGCCAGTTGGGCACCCTGGTGGTCAACACCAGCGGCGCCACCACCTTCGGCGGCGCCGTGCGGGCCGCGTCGGTGACCACCGATGCCCCGGGCACGCTGGCCCTCAACGGCGGCAGCGTCACCACCACCGGTGCGCAGACCTTTGGCGAGCGCGCGGTGCTGGGGGCGGATCTGGTGCTGACCGGCACCACCGTCACCCTGTCGCAGGGGGCCGACGCCAAGACCATGGGCGGCCAGGGCCTGACCGTGGCCGGCACGCTGGTCGCCGACGGCGCCCTGGGCGGCACCACCGCCCTGCGCCAGATGTCGGTGACCGGCCCGGTGACGCTGACCAACGCCAGCGTCACCACCACCGGCGGCCAGACCTACAGCGGCGCCCTGACCCTGGGCAGCGACACGGTCCTGACCGGCGGCACCCTGACCCTGACGGGCGGCGTCGACGGTGCCAGTGCCGGCGGCCAGTCGCTGAGCCTGGTCGGTAACGCCGCCTTGACCGGCGCCTTCGGTGCCAACCAGGCGCTGAAGAGCCTGTCGGTCAGCGGCACCGCCAGCCTGAACGGCGGCAACATCGTCACGGCCGGCGCGCAAACCTACGCCGGTGCCGTCTCCGTGGCCGCCGACCAGGGCCTGACCAGCACCGGCGCCTCGCTGGTGTTCGGCGGCACGGTGGACAGCGCCAGCCGCGCCGCCCTGAACCTGGTGGCCGGCGACGCCATCCAGGTGACGGGCACGGTGGGCGCCACCGGCCCGCTGGGCACGCTGCGTCTCTCGGCCAAGGGCAAGGCCACCTTCGGCAAGGCCGTGACGGTGAGCAGCCTGATCGAAACGGCGGCGGGCGACGTCACCACCTTCCACGGCACCCTGGTGGCCGACGGCAACGGCGGCCTGCAGTTGACCGGCAACGGCTTCGTCTTCGACCAGGCGGTCTCGGCCACCGGCGGCGCCATCGCGCTGAACGACACCAAGGCCGACGGGGCGATCAGCTTCGCCAGCGCCGCCAACGTGTCGGCGGCGGCGGGCTTCACCCAGACGGGGGGCGCCAGCTTCCTGCTGCCGGCCACCATCACCGTCACCAGCGGCCCCATCACCTTCGCCACGGTGGCGACGCTGCCGGCCGGCACGGCCAGCATCACCACCAACGGCGACATCACCATGGTGGGCCTGCAGGGCCCGACCACGGCCCTGACCATGGCGTCGGGCACGGGGGCGCAGCGCATCGGCGTCGCCAATGGCCTGCCCACGCAGACCATCGTCGTCGCCAGCCTGAAGGTGCCCACCGCCGCCTCCGCCAAGATGTACGGCACGGTGGCGTCCAAGCAGCAGTCGTTGGCGGCCGGCGCCATCGACAGCCCGCTGAAGGGGGCGCCTTGGTTCATCAACGACACGCCCTGGGGCCCGACCGACACGGTCAGCACCGTGGCGGCGACGGTGGTGGCCAAGGTGCCGGTGCCCAGCACGCCGGGCGTCACCGCCCTGTTCACCGGCACGGTGTCCAACACCGGCATCACGCCGGACGCCCTGTCGGCCTACGTCTCGCCGCAGGTGCTGTCGGCCGGCGGCAACAGCGTGGTGGGCGCCAGCGCCCAGCCGGCGGTGCTGACCACCTCCGGCACCACCCCGACCCCGGCCGGCGTCAGCACCCCCACCACGCCGCTGACCACCACCGGCGGCACCACCGAAGAAAACACCCCCCGCTGAGGCACGGGCGGCGCGGGCAACCCCCGCGCACCCCTCAGCGGCATGCGCAACCTGATTTGGACTTGGAACAGAGATGAGCACGCAGACCCTTCCCGCCTTTTACCAGCGCCCCCGCCCCCTGGCCGCGGAGCGTGACGGCGACCTGTCGCTGACCCCCGCCGCCGGCTACCGGTTCGCCGCCGGTTCCAACTCCGTGCCGGTGATCGCCGCGGAGTTCACGCTGGCGTGCAAGCACTACCCCATCCTGTTCCTGGATGGCGCCCCGCCCCAGGCCGTGGCTCTGCTGGGCATGCGCAACGGCGAGAACCTGTTCGTGGACACCGATGGCGCCTGGGAAGCCGGCGCCTACATCCCGGCCTACGTCCGCCGCTACCCCTTCATCTTCCTGGAGAACCGGGAGAAGGCGGAGTTCACCCTGTGCATCGACGAAGCGGCCCCCAGCCTCAGCCACGGCGGCCCCAACAAGCTGTTCGAGGGCGGCCAGCCTACCGAGGTGACCCGCAACGCCCTGGCCTTCTGCAGCGACTACCAGGGCCACTACAACGCCACCACCGAGTTCGTGGAGGCCCTGATCAAGGCCGACCTGCTGGTGGAGAACCGCGCCGACGTCACCCTGAAGGACGGCCAGAAGCTGAGCCTCGCCGGCTTCAAGGTCATCGACGAATCCCGGTTCAACCAGCTGCCGGCCGAGGACTTCCAGCGCTGGCGCGAGCGCGGCTGGCTGGCCCTGGCCTACGCCCACTTCATCTCGGTCAGCAACTGGGCCGGCCTGGTGGACCGCACCTCGCAGCGCCCGGCGATCAACTGACGCAAAGGCGCATCGTTTGAATGACACCGGCGGCCCGGGTTCTCCCGTGGCCGCCGTTTTCGTGTTCGCCGTTGCCGCAGGGTCGGCGCATCGCCAGAATGCGACCCCAAACGCCACGATGGGATCATCCCGATGGAAACGATCGGCAACCTGTTGACCGCCCTGCCCCCGGCCAGGGAAGAGGAGCGGTTCAGGGACATCCTGCGCCGCCCCGGCTGCCGCATTGAGCAGATCGTCTCCCACGGGCAGGTGACGCCGGTCGACCGCCCCTACTGCCAGGCGCATGACGAATGGGTGCTGGTCCTGGCCGGGGCGGCGCGGGTGGAGATGGCGGGCGGGGAGACGACCCTGACGGCCGGCGACCATCTGTTTATCCCGGCGAACCTCAGCCATCGGGTGACCTACACCGATCCCGGCCAGCCCACCGTCTGGCTGGCCGTCCACATCGGTGAGGCCGCGTCAGACCACCAGTGAGGACATGGCCGGCGGCTGGCCCAGCAGGTCGGCCACGATGCGCAGGCTTTGCGCCAGGTCGTCGCGGGATGCGGAAGCGCCCAGGCCCAGGCGTACCGCCTCCGGCGGGGTGTCGAGGGCGAAGGCGTCGCTGGCCACCACGCCGACGCCCACAGTGCGCAGGCGGGCGGTGAATTCACCGCGCGTCCAGGGCGGCGACAGGCGCAGCCACAAATGGAAGCCTTCCGGGTCGGCGCTGACGGCGTCGCGCGGCAGGATGCCGGCGGCCAAGGCCTGGCGGGCCGCCGCCTCGCGCCGGATGGCCTCCAGCACGCGCGCGGCCGTGCCTTCCTCAATCCAGCGCGTGGCCAGCGCGGCCGTGAGGGGGGACGCCATGGAGGCCGTGGCCCGCAAGGCGCCCACCAGCCGCGCCGTCCCCCGCGTGTCCGGCGCCACCAGATAGGCGATGCGCAGCGCCGGGGCCAGGCACTTGGCCAAACCCGCCACATGATAGGTGACATCGGGCGCCAGCGCGGCGAAGGGGGGGACCGGCGCGCGCGGCAAGGCGCCGTAGGCGTCATCCTCGACGATGGCGACGCCGTGGGCGCGGGCGATGTCCGCCAGCACGCGACGCCGCGCCTCGGGTATGGTCAGGGTGGTCGGGTTCTGGATGGTGGGGCTGGTGTAGAAGGCGCGCGGCCGGTGGGCGGCGCACAACGCCTCGAACGCGGCGGGCAGCGGCCCCTGCGCGTCGCCCGGCACGGCGATGGGCCGCAGGCGCAGGTGGGCGGCCAGTGAGAGGAAGCCGGGATAGCTCAAGGATTCCGCCAGCACCACGTCACCCGGCGCCGCGATGGCGCCCAGGGTTGCCAGTAGCGCCCCCTGCGCGCCGGGGCAAACCAGGGTGCGCTCCACCGCCACACCCGGCAGACGGGGGGACAGCCAGGCGACGCCGGCGGCGCGGTCCCGCACACTGCCCCCCGGTTCCTGGTAGCGCATCAGCAGATCCAGCCCGCCCTGGGTCTCCAGCTCCGCCAGGGTGGCCCACATGTCGGCCGACAGCGCCGCGTCGTCGAAGCGCGGCGGCAGGTTCATGCTCATGTCCACCATGCCGCCACTGCCGGCGGACGGCGCCGCGCGGATGGGGGCCGCCGGGGCGGACGCGCGGGACCGGACATAGGTGCCCTGGCCCACCCGCCCCTCCACCAGGCCACGGCGCTGCGCCTCGCTGTAGGCGCGGCTGACGGTGGTGAAATCGATGCCCAACTGGTCGGCCAGGGCGCGTTGCGGCGGCAGGCGCGTGCCCTCGGCCAAGCGGCCGGACGCGATGTCGGCGGCGATGGCGTCGGCGATGGCCAGATAGACCGGCCCCGCCGCCTTGCTGACAACAGGACTCCAATGCGCGGTCATTCCGTTTCCATCCCTTGTCCACACCCAACAATCCATATATATGGATATTGCATGTTTTTACCAATGCGCGAGCGCCCGATCCGCAGTTTATAGGGACGCCTGCCGGGAAATGGATGGAAAAATGGACCTGAACGCCAGATTCCAGGCGCTGATCAGCGATATGAAGATGGAAGGCCGCTATCGCACCTTCATCGAGCTGGAGCGTATCGCCGGCGCCTTCCCCGCCGCCCTGTGGCATGCGCCGGACGGGCGAAAGCGGCGCGTCACCGTGTGGTGCAGCAACGACTACCTGGGCATGGGCCAAAACGCCGACGTGCTGGCCGCCATGCATGCGAGCCTGGACATGTCGGGGGCGGGTACCGGCGGCACGCGCAACATCTCCGGCACCAACCGCCAGCATGTGGCGCTAGAGGCGGCGCTGGCGGACCTGCACGACAAGGAATCGGCGCTGATCTTCACCTCCGGCTGGATCAGCAATCTGGCGGCCCTCGGCACGCTGGGCCGCGCCCTGCCGGGCTGCGCCATCTTTTCCGACGCGTTGAACCACAATTCCATGATCGAGGGCATCCGCCGCTCTGGTGCGGAACGCTTCATCTTCCGCCACAACGACGTGGCCCATCTGGACGCGTTGATGGGCCAAGTGGCACCCGACCGGCCCAAGATCGTGGCCTTCGAAAGCGTCTACAGCATGGATGGCGACATCGCCCCCATCGCCGCCATCTGCAACGTGGCGGAGAAACATGGCGCCATCACCTACCTGGATGAGGTGCACGCCGTGGGATTGTACGGCGCCCGCGGTGGCGGCGTGGCGGAGCGGGACGGTGTCGCCGACCGGGTCACCCTGATCGAGGGCACGCTGGCCAAGGCCTTCGGCGTCATGGGCGGCTATGTCGCCGGCCCGGCGCTGATCATGGACGTCATCCGCAGCATGGCCGACAGCTTCATCTTCACCACCTCGCTCTGCCCCCACCTGGCAGCCGGGGCGCTGGCCGCGGTCCAGCATGTCGCCGGCCATCCGGAGGAGCGCGCGGCCCAGGCGCGCAACGTGGCGACGCTGCGCGGCATGCTCCAGCGGGCCGGCATCCCGGTCATGGACAGCGCCAGCCACATCCTGCCGGTGATGGTGGGCGACGCCCATCTGTGCAAGCGCACCAGCGACTTGCTGCTGTCCGACCACGGCATCTATGTCCAGCCCATCAACTACCCCACCGTGCCCCGGGGCACCGAACGGCTGCGCGTCACCGCCACCCCCTTTCATACCGAGGCGCACATGCGCGATCTGGTGGACGCGCTGGTGGCCATCCGCCGCGACCTGGGCTGGATGCCCGGCCGCGCCGCCTGACACCCCTTGCCCAATCCGTTCCCGTCACCGTCGCCGGTCCCGCAGCCGGCGGCGATGCGAGCATTTCGCCCTGCCACGCATCCATACAAGTGCTGCTTGCCGGCCTCAGCGCCGGGTTTCTCGGTAGGGCAGACTCGGCATTTTCGCTGGTTGCCTGTCTGCATTATGCAGACATACAAAACATACATACAAACATATCATCGTCCACGGCCAGCGCACCCGCGTTCCGGCGGGGGATGCCGCCTGGCCTTTGTATGGAGAAGAGGTTCATGAGACGGATGGGGACCGTCCCCGAAAACGGGGGCGGCGACACGCGCGGCGGTTGGGTCCGCGCCGCCGGGCGGGCGCTCTGGCCGCTGGCGCTGCTGGCCCTGTCGGGCTGCGACGGTATCGAGCTGCTGGATCCCAAGGGCGCCATCGGGGAGCAGGAGAAGACCCTGATCCTGCTGGCACTGGGGCTGATGCTGCTGGTGGTCATCCCGGTGATGGTGCTGACCCTCGTGTTCGCCTGGCGCTATCGCGAGGGCAACCCCAAAGCCACCTACGCGCCCAAATGGGCCCACTCCAATCGTATCGAGGTGGTGGTGTGGTCCATCCCCTGCTGCATCATCATTTTCCTGGGCCTGCTGATCTGGCGCACGACCCATGAGCTGGATCCCTACCGCCCGCTGGAGTCCAAGGTGGCGCCGGTGCGGGTGGAGGTGGTGGCCCTGAACTGGAAGTGGCTGTTCATCTACCCCGACTACGGCGTCGCCTCGGTCAACCGCCTGGAGTTGCCGGTGGACACACCCGTCAACTTCACCCTGACGGCGCAGTCCATGATGAATTCCTTCTTCATCCCCCAACTGGGCAGCCAAGTCTACGCCATGGCCGGGATGCGCACCCAGTTGCACCTGATCGCCAACCAGCCCGGCACCTACGCCGGCCTGTCATCCGCCTTCAGCGGCCCGGGCTTCTCCGACATGCATTTCGACGCCGTGGCGGCGGACCGCGCTGGTTTCGACGCCTGGATCGCCCAGGCCCAGGCAGCCCCCGCCATCCTGGACGCCGGCGTCTACCGGGCGCTGGAGGCGCCCAGCGTGAAGCATCCGGTGACCCTGTACAGCGCGGTGGAGCCCGACCTGTTCGACCGCATCGTCGACCAGTTCATGCCGGCCATGACCCCCAACGACAAGCTGGCGCTGTGCACCGCGCCCCGGGCCACGGCCCAGGGCCCGTCCACGCCCAAGTCCACACCCAAGCCCTCTTCCGTCACGGAGTAAGCCCGCGATGTTCGGAAAACTGACCCTGTCGGCCATCCCCTGGGATGAGCCCATCATCATGGGGACGGGTGCCGCCGTCGCCCTGGGCGGTCTGGCCCTCCTGGGCCTGATCACCTATTTCGGCAAGTGGCGCTATCTGTGGGATGAATGGATCACCACCGTCGACCACAAGAAGATCGGCGTCATGTACTTCGTCCTGGGCCTGGTCATGCTGCTGCGCGGCTTCGCCGACGCCATCATGATGCGGGCGCAACAGGCCATCGCCAACAACGACGCGGCGGGCTATCTGCCGCCCCACCACTACGACCAGATCTTCACCGCGCACGGCGTGATCATGATCTTCTTCGTGGCCACGCCCTTCATCCTGGGGCTGATGAACGTGGTGGTGCCATTGCAGCTGGGGGCCCGCGACGTGGCCTTCCCCTTCGTGAACTCGCTGGGATTCTGGCTGTCGGTGGCCGGCGCCGTGCTGGTCATGCTGTCCATGTTCGTGGGCGACTTCGCCGCCACCGGCTGGGTCGCCTATCCGCCCCTGTCGGAACTGGGCTACAGCCCCTCCGTCGGGGTCGACTATTACATCTGGTCGCTACAGATATCGGGGTTGGGCACCACGCTGGCGGGGGTGAACTTCATCGTCACCATCCTGCGCATGCGGGCCCCCGGCATGACCCTGATGAAGATGCCCGTCTTCGTCTGGACCTCGCTGATCACCAACATCCTGATCGTGGCCGTCTTCCCCGTGCTGACCGCCACGTTGGCCCTGCTCACCGCCGACCGTTACCTCGGCATGCACTTCTTCACCAATGAGCTGGGCGGCAACGCGATGATGTACATCAACCTCATCTGGGTGTGGGGCCACCCAGAGGTGTACATCCTGATCCTGCCGGCCTTCGGCGCCTATTCCGAAATCATCGCCACGTTTTCGCGCAAGCCGCTGTTCGGCTACACCTCGATGGTCTACGCCACGTCGTCCATCGGCATCCTGTCCTTCTTCGTCTGGCTGCACCACTTCTTCACCATGGGGTCGGGCGCCAACGTCAATGCCTTCTTCGGCATCATGACGTCCATCATCTCCATCCCCACGGGCGTGAAGCTGTTCAACTGGCTGTTCACCATGTACCGGGGGCGGGTGCGCTTCCATTCCGCCACGCTGTGGACCATCGGCTTCATGGTCACCTTCGCCGTGGGCGGCATGACCGGGGTGCTGCTGGCGGTACCCGGGGCCGATTTCGTGCTGCACAACAGCCTGTTCCTGGTGGCCCATTTCCACAACGTCATCATCGGCGGCGTGGTCTTCGGCTGCCTGGCCGGCATGACCTTCTGGTTCCCCAAGGTCTTCGGCTTCACCCTGGACGAGTTCTGGGGGAAGGTGTCGTTCTGGTGCTGGCTCATCGGCTATTGGCTGGCTTTCACGCCCCTGTACGTCCTGGGCTTCAAGGGCATGACCCGGCGCATGAACCACTATGACGTGCCCGGCTGGCACCCCTATCTGGTGGTGGCTCTGGTGGGGGCCTGCATCATCGGCGCCGGCATCCTGGCCCTGGTCATCCAGCTGGTGGTCAGCATCCGCGACCGGGAGAAGAACCGCGACCTGACGGGCGACCCCTGGAACGCCCGCAGCCTGGAATGGTCCACCGCCTCCCCCGCGCCGTTCTACAACTTCGCCCACGTGCCGCAGATCACCTCCCTGGAGCAGCATTGGGAGGATAAGGAGATGGGACGCGCGGGCGTGCAGGTGGCGGGATACGAGGATATCCACATGCCGCGCAACACCGCCGCCGGCGCCGTCATCGCCGCCTTCGGCCTGGTCATGTGCTTCGCCCTGATCTGGCACATCTGGGGCCTTGCCCTGTTCGGCCTGGCCGGCATGGTCGCGACCTTCATCCAGCGCACCTATGACCGCGACGTGGACTATTACGTCCCCGCGTCCGAGGTCGCCCGCATCGAGAACGCGCGCTACGCGCTGTTGAAGCAATCGGAAAAGGTGGCTTGATCATGAGCACCGCCTTGGCAACCAACACGCATGCGGTCGCTCATGCGGCCCATGATCACGGCCACGGCCACGACGACGGCAGCAAGACCGTCCTGGGCTTCTGGCTGTACCTGATGAGCGACTGCCTCATCTTCTCCTGCCTGTTCGCCACCTTCGCCGTGCTGGCCCCCAACGTGGCCGACGCGCCCACGGGCAAGCAGCTGTTCGACCTGCCCTATGTCGGGGTGGAAACCGTGCTGCTGCTGGTCAGCAGCTTCACCTTCGGCCTGGCCATGCTGAACATGCACGCCGGCCGACGGGGCCGGGTCATCGCCTGGCTGGGCGTCACTTTCCTGGTCGGCGCCGGCTTCATTGGCATGGAGGTGCATGAGTTCGCCAATTTGATCGGCGAAGGGGCGGGCCCGGGGCGCAGCGCCTTCCTGTCCGCCTACTTCACGCTGGTGGGCACGCATGGCCTGCACGTCACCGCCGGCCTGCTCTGGCTGGCGGTCATGATGCACCAGACGGCGACGTTCGGCCTGGACGGCATCGTGCGCCGGCGCCTCGCCTGCCTCAGCCTGTTCTGGCACTTCCTGGACCTGATCTGGATTTGCGTCTTCACCTTCGTCTACCTGCGGGGGGTCCTCTGATGTCCGCGACCACGTCCACCACCACCGCCGGTGCCACCCACGGCACGCTGGCCTCCTACGTCACCGGCTTCATCCTCTGCCTGATCCTGACGGGCCTGTCCTTCGGCGCCGTCATGGGCGGGGTGTTGCCGCCGGAGAAGATCATGGGCGCCATCAGCGGCCTGGCGGTCGTCCAGCTGCTGGTGCAACTGATCGTCTTCCTGCATCTGGGCCTGGCGCCGGAACAGCGCAACTACACCGTCATCGGCGCCCTGACCGTGCTGTTGATCGCCACTGTCGTCATCGGCTCGCTGTGGGTGATGCATAACGCCAACGTCAACATGATGCCGACCCAAATGTCCGTGGAACGCGCCCTTTCCAAGGACTAATGGCCCAAAGACCGATGGGCCCAAGGACTGACGCCTGACGGGGCGGTCGTTCGCGACCGCCCCGGTCTGCTATCCTTCCCCTCCCCCGCCCCACCCCGCCGGAAAGGCCATAGCCCATGATCAACCCCATCGTGCGCGCCGCCGTGGTGCAGGCCGCCCCCGTGATGTTCGATACTCCGGCCACCGTCGCCAAGCTGGTCGAGTTGGCGGAACACGCGGCGGCGCAGGGGGCGGAGATCGTGGTCTTCCCCGAGGCCTTCGTCGGCGGCTATCCCAAGGGCCTGAACTTCGGTGCCCACCTGGGCATGCGCAGCCCCGAGGGGCGGGAGGATTTCCGCCGCTATTACGAATCCGCCATCACCATCCCGGGACCGGAGTTCCAGGAAATCAGCGAAGTGGCCAGGCGCGACCGCCTGCACCTGGTGGTGGGGGTGATCGAGCGCGAGGGCGGCACCCTCTATTGCACCGCCCTGATGCTCGGCCCCGACGGCCGCCTGCTGGGCAAGCACCGCAAGCTCATGCCCACGGCCCTGGAACGCCTGGTCTGGGGCTTCGGCGACGGGTCCACCATCACCGTGGTGGACAGCGCCATCGGCCGCTTCGGCAGCGTCATCTGCTGGGAAAACTACATGCCCCTGCTGCGCATGGCCATGTACGCCAAGGGCATCGAGTTCTATTGCGCCCCCACGGTGGACGACCGCGAAACCTGGCTGCCCACCATGCGCACCATCGCGCTCGAGGGGCGCTGCTTCGTATTGTCGTCCTGCCAGTACCTGACCCGCGCCGACTGCCCCGCCGACTATGCCGCCGTGCAGGGTGGCGACCCGTCCACCGTGCTGATCCGCGGCGGGTCCTGCATCATCGATCCGCTGGGCAACGTGCTGGTCCCGCCCTGTTTCGATGGCGAAATGACCCACCTGGCCGACCTGGACCGCCGCCTGATCGCCCGTGGCAAGTACGACCTGGACGTGGCCGGCCACTACGCCCGCCCTGACATCTTCAGCCTGACGGTGGACGTGCGCCAGAAAAACCCCGTCACCTTCATGGCGCCCCCACCCATGGGCATCGATCCGACTGTGGGGGAACAGGTGGTGATCGGGCTGAAGAGGAATTGAGACATATGCCGCCGGCGGGCGCGCACCGTGCGACAACCCACACCAAGAGAACAGCCCGGCAGTTTCCCACCGGGCCGTTGTCCTGTGCGAGGCCTACCCCGTCTTACCAGCTGAGGCGGAAGCCGGCGGTGAAGACGTGGTCGGTCTCATGCCGGCGCAGCGTGCCGTCGTAGTTGGCGTAGAGGTTCAGGTTGTTGCCTTCCTGCAGGGTCAGCCCACCGCCGATGCCCAGCGCGTTGGCGCCCGTGTCGGGGCCGGTCACCGCGAAGGTGGTGCCCGCGAGTGCCGCCTGGCTGGTCAGCGCCCGGTCGCGGAAGTCGTGCAGCCAGGACGCACGGATGGCCGGCGTGATCACCGTGCCGCCGTCCGTCTTCCAGCGGGCCGAGGCCCGGCCGCCCACGTTGCTCTGCAGCGCCGTGGCGTCCAGATCCTGCAGCACCAGGTTCAAGGCGCCGGCGCCCGTCTCGGTGAAGCCGTCACGGCCGACCTTCAGCCACTGGATGCCGGCCTGCGGCTCCAGCGTCAGGTTGGACACCCGCACCCGGTAGCCGGCCGTGACACCGGCGCTCAGTTCGTCACCGGTGGTGTGGCCGAAGGCCGTGCGGCTGAGGCCGCCGAAGCCCATGGTCCGCGCCGTGTCGTACTGGTCGTAGGTGTAGCCGGCGTTGCCGGTCACGAACAGGCCGTCGCCCAGGTCGACGTTGCCGTAGGCCGACAGGCCATAGCTGCTGGTCTCGTTGGCCCCGCCCGAGGTGCTTTGCAGCAGCACGCCGGCCAGGCCCAGGGTCACGCCCGGCGCCACCGCCCGGTCGCCGCCGAACAGGCCGCCGCCGGTGTTGCTGTGCCCGCCCGCGGCGTTGCCGTCGCTGTCCACCCGGGTGAAGGCCCCCAGGCCTTGCGCCCAGAAGTGCCAGCCCTCCTCCGGCGCCGAGCCGGCTGCCGCCCCGCGCTCGTCCTCCACCGGCGGGGCGTCGCCGCCGCTGGCCATGCTGGTGTAGAGGGTGCGGCCCACCAGCTGGGCCTGCATCGTGCCCTGCATACCGCCGGCCACGCCGTCGCGCACCGCCGCCAGGCGCTGGCCCAGCACCTGGGTGGCGGCCAGGCCCCGGTTCAGGCTGTAGGCCACGATGTTGGCCTGGCTGCTGCCCCCGATCTGGGCCAGGGCGTCCAGCGACGCGCCCACCGTGGGCAGGCCATACAGGGCCTTCAGCACGGTGCCGAGGTCGGCGTTGCCGGCCCCGGTCAGCCCCGCCACCACGCGGCCCATGGTCTGCTGGTTGGCGCTGGCCCCCAGGCTGGCCAAGCTGCCGTAGGTGGGAGTCACGTACAGGTCGATGGCGTTGCTGCCGTACAGCGCCGTGAACCGCGTGCCGGCCAATAGGCCCGACGCCGGCTGGGTGATGCCGGCGAAGGTGCCGGTCACGCCGCCCGCCGCCTGCACGATGGTGAAGTCCGTGCCCAGGCCGGGGGTGTAGGTGTTGCTGGCGCTGCCGGTCATGCCGCGCAGGTTTGGCTGCAGCACGGCGCCGGAGCCGATGACGTAGCTGCCGCCCGTGACCAGGACGCGGGAGTAGTTGCCGGCCCCCTTGCCGGTGCCCGTGCCATCGATATCGATGGACAGCACCGACTGCGCACCTTGGGTCAGGCCGTTGGTGAAGGTCAGGGTACCGGGCGAGTTGCCGGGCGCCAGGATACCAGCGACGGAGGCTTGGCCGGTGACCACACCGGCGCCACGCAGGGCGCCGCCGGAACCGATGGCCACATTGCCGCTGATGGTGCCGTTCATCGACACCTTGCCCGCGGCCACCGTCACCGACTGGCTGATGGTGCCGCCGGCGTCCACCGTCATGACCGGCGTGGCGCTGGCGATCTGCGAGGCCGAAACGGTGGTCCCCGACACCTGCACCGGCGCGTTCACATTGCCCGAGATCGACAGGCTGCCGCCCGTCACCTGCACCGGCTGGCTGCTGACGATGGTGCCGCCGCTGGCCACCGACACGTTGCCGCCGCTGACCGTCACCGGCGCCGTGATGGTGCCCGCCACGTTCACGCTGCCCGCGCTGGCCGTCACGGACTGGGTCACCACGCCGCCGATGCTGATCGACACGCTGGCCATGCCGCTGGTCACCTGCACCGGGGCCGCGACCACGCCCGACACGTTGACACTGCCGCCCGACACCGTCACCGGCTTGTCGCTGGCCACCACGCCCCCGCTGGCGATCGACAGGTTGCCCGACGACACCTGGATGGGGGTGGAGGTGTTGACGATGCCGCCACTGGCGATCGATACGTCGCCGCCGCTGACCGCCAGCGGCGCCATCACCATGCCCGCCACCGCCACCGAACCGCCGCTGACATTCACCGTCTGCGTGCCGGCGATGGTGCCCCCGGCGCCCAGGTTCACCGAGCCGCCGCTGACCTCACCCACCGAGGCGCTGCCCCCACTGATGCTCACCGAGCCACCGGCGATGGTGTTCAGCGTCGACTGCCCGCCGCTGACTTTCACCGTGCTGCCCGAGTTGATGGTGCCGATCGTGGGCGCCCCGTCCGTCACATCGACCGTGCCACCGGCCACCTGATCCACTGTCGTGGTGGACCCGCTGCCGATGGTGGTGCTGCTGCCGGAACCGATGACCGCGCCACCGACGGTGATAACCAGCTCGGTCTGACCGCCCACCACGACGCTGCTTGCTCGTACGTTATGGCCCGGCGCCACCAGTGTGTAGCCCGCATAGGACGAAGAAGCGTCGCCCGCCGCCACGATGGTGTAGGTCTGATCCTTCTCCAGGTCGAAACCCGCGCCCGCGTTCAGGATGATGGCGCCGCCACTGATGGCCGCAGTGCCGGTGACGTTCAGGCCACCGTAGATGCTGGTCGACGCCACGTCGATCAGCAGCGCGCCCGAGCCGCCCTGGGCGTAGTTGCCCGCCACGTTGACGATGGTGTCCAGGCGCAGGGTGGCGCTGCCGGTGTTGGTCAGCGTGTGGCCGCCCAGGTTGACGTCCACGCCCAGCGCGATAGTGTCGCCGGCCAGCACCATGTTGCTGAGGGTATTGATGATTGTGCCGGCGCCACCGTTGAAGCCGGTGAACCGGCCGAAGCCATCCCCCGAGCCGCCGACGATGACCAGGTCGCGGGACGACATGTTGACGACATCGCCCGCGATCAGACCGCTGTTCACCAGGGTCCCCAGGGTGCCGGTCCCGGTGATGCTGAGGGCGGCCAGGCCGCCGGTGATGGTGCCGCTGTTGCTGAGCACACCGATGGTCCCGGCATTGGCGATGCCGGTCTGGCCGCCCTGGATCAGGCCGGCATTGACCAGCGTGCCAACGGTCGCGTTGGAGAGGGAAATGCCGTTTTGCGGCCCCGAAATGGTACCCGTAGCGTTGTTGCTCAGCTTGTCGATGGTCGCCGGGATCACCGCCGACAGCGTGGGGTTCGAGTTCACATCGGACAAATAGAAGGGAAAACTAGCAATAGAGATGCCATTGCCCAAAAAATCGGCACTGATGATCCCATCGTTCATCAACGTGCCGATATTGCCACCATTAAGGGCTATGCCTACGAGGGCGCCCGAGATTGTCCCGGAGGCACTGTTGATCAGGTTGTTGATCTGGGCAGGAACTATTGTTGCCCCGTCATTGAACAGGCCCGCGACAATATCCAGGCCATAACGATCCGCGCCATTGATCACGCCGGCATTAGCCAGGGTGCCGATGGTGGCACCATAGATGCTCATGCCGTTATAGCCACCGCCGATGGTAGCGCCTTGAAGATTGGCCAGGGTCCCGATGAGAATTGGCACCACCGGACTGAGGCCGGTGGAATAGCCGCCAAATGCAGTGCTCTCGATATTAAACCCGTCGCCCCCACCGTCGATCAGCCCGGCATTGATCAGAGTGCCGACTGAGGCGCCGCGTAAAACGATGCCCGCAGCATTGCCCGCGATAGTGCCCGTCGAATTATTGACCAAGCTTCCGATCGTCGGAGGCGTGATGATAGTTCCAAGATCCAGCGCGGCGGCAATTTGCAGACCGGCCTCCCCCCCCTCGATCAGGCCGCTATTGGACAGCGTTCCGACGTGCCCCCCGGCGATCTCAATGCCGGAATGAAATCCGGAAATGATGCCCGTGAGGTCATTGGCCAGGCTGAAGACCCGACCACCCGCAAATGTCGTACCGTCATACCCCGTCAACAGCGAGATGCCGTAGCCACCGCCGCCGATCAGTCCGGCGTTGGCGATAGTTTCCACGGTGGCGCCACTGACCTGGATGCCATGAACAGCGCCACTGATGGTCGCCCCCATCCGGTTGACCAAAGTGCCTATGGAGCCGGGAGTGACCGTTGTACTGGTGATGCCAGAGACGGCGTCATAGATGCTTTCGGTCTTTCCGGTAACCACCACGCCTTGCCAGCCGAGACCCACGATCTGGCCATCATTCAGCAGCGTGCCGATGGATCCGCCCTCCAGCCGGATGCCTGTGACTCCGGCGATCAGCGCGTTGGGTAAATTGGCAAGGGTGCCGATTTGGGGCCCGACAGCGCGGGAATATCCCGTCTGCGCCCCCGGATCGTAAACATAGATTTGGTCACCGGTTAGATTGATACCGTTTCCCCGCCCCTGACCACCAAGCGACGTGACGTTGCCCTCGATGGTGCCGGCGTTGACCAAGCTCCCAATGGTGCCAGCATTGGCGATACCCGCCTGCTCCCCTTGGATCAATCCGCCGTTGGACAGCGTGCCAATGCTTCCTCGGGCCACCAGAATACCGGTAGTATTGCCGGAAATGGTGCCACCAGCCAGGTTCTGGATGCCGTCGACGGTGCCGCCGACAGTCACACCATAGGCGGAGCCTCCGATCACGCCCGTGTTGATGATGTTGCCGGCGATGACGCCGGTATCGACGATGGCACCCAGGATGCCGCTGTTGCGGATGGCCGCGACACTCCCAGAGATGGTGCCACTGTTGGAGAGCGTACCGATCGTGCCACTGTTGACGATGGCGGTCTGGCCCCCCTGGATCAGGCCGGTGTTGGACAGCATGCCAATGGTTCCCTGAGCCAGAATACCGGTGTGGCCGGAAATGGTGCCTGTGGCACTGTTCGTCAGGTTACCGATGGTAGACGCGATCGCCTGGCTGCTGAACGTTTGCGCGATGTCGTCATAGCTGGAGATGTAGCCGTTCGTGATCATCACGCCGACGCCATGCTGGCCGGTGCCGACAATCTGACCGGCGTTCACCAGGGTGCTGATTGATCCGCCCGCAATGTTAATGCCCGATGCGCCCATGATCAACGCGCCGGCCGCGTTGCTCAAGAGCCCGATCGAGGCTAAGACAGGTTGAGAATATACCGTTTGCGTGGCGGGGTCGTAATTATAGGTCTCATCAACAGATAGGGCGATGCCTGTCGTGTCGCCCTTGATGGTGCCGGTGTTCACCAGACTACCGATGCCGGTGCCTGACAAGTCGACGCCATGGTAGCCGCCTTGGACGATGCCGCCGTTGAAAACGGCGCCGATGGTGCCCGCATCGCCGAACTGGCTGACCTGGATGCCGTAGTTGCGGCCCGTCACCAAGCCGGTGTTGGTGACTGTGCCCAGCGTCCCGCCCGGCACCTCAAGTCCGATATAGCCGCCGACAATCGTTCCACTGTTGATCACGGTTTCAGCCGAGCTGCCACCCCAGAAGTCGACACCTTTCAGGGTGCCGTACGCCAGCCCTGTATTATTGACCACGTCAATATGACCGCCGGGGTAACCAACAATGCCGCCACTGTCGTCACCACCTATGGTTCCAGAATTATAGATCGTCTGGATGGAGCCCATGTTTGCCACACCTTCATGGCTTCCCCCTATGCTTGAGGCATTCGAGAGATAACCGATGGTGCCAAAATTGAAGACACCAACGCCGTGGCCGTAAATATAACCATTATTTTTTAACGTGCTGACAGTGCCAAAGTTTTCAAAAGCGTTATTGGCGGCGCCTGTAATGGTCCCGTTATTTGAGATGGTGCCAACCGTGCCCCAGTAGGGATAGGAAAGAGTGGTTTGATTGCCTGTAAGGACCGTATCCCCACGGGCTGCGGAGGATGCCGCCGCGACGCCGAGCGCAGAAGCGGAAAGCAGCAGGACGCTCAGACGCCGGGAACGTGCCTGGAACATGGAAACTCCTGGAATATGGGCGGGCCGACACGCGGGAGAGGAAGGTTTAAAGAAATTTGCGCTTATTTGGAGGATTATATTGGAGAAATGCAATCTTTATGCCCGCAGGCGGAAGAAATTTTCAGCTCGAGGGCTTAGTCCGTTCGGGCGGGTAAGTCGGACGAAACCGGGAACATCGCCGCCGCAGATCCAATCACCCCACTAGGCACCGGCATGGCCGACGCCAAAGGCAACGGCAAGAGCAGCTTTAGGGATGGCCGCGGGAGGCTGCTCCACCCATCGCATCGCATATCGCAACGCCCCCCAATGTGCCGCGCCCAACCGGCGTCATCCGCCGCCAAACAACGTCGACGCCCCGACCACCGCGACCATGTGGTCGATGAAAGCGCGTACGCGGCGAGGCACTTGGCCGCCGCCGACATATACGGCGTTGATCATTTCCAAATCGCCGGGGTTGTGGGCCTCCAGCACCGGCACCAACTCGCCGCGGGCGATGGCCTCGGCCACGTGCCAGTGGCTGAGACGGGCCAGGCCCAGGCCCGCCAGGGCCATCTGGCGCAGGGTCTCGCCATTGTTGACTTGCAGGCTACCGGACACCGGCACCTCAATCTCGCGTTCCCCTTCCCGGAAGGGCCAGCCGACACGGCTGCGGCGGAAGTTGAAGCCCAGGCAGTTGTGGTGGACGAGGTCGGCCGGCGTTCCCGGCGTGCCGTGGCGCGCCAGATAATCGGGCGCGGCGCAGATCACCCGCCGGCTCTGCCCCAGCTTGCGCGCCACCAGGGCGCTGTCCGGCAAGCCGCCCACACGGAAAGCCAGGTCGGCCTTCTGGGCCAGCAGGTTCACCACGTCGTCGGTGAAGCTGAGGTCGACGGTCAGGTCGGGATGGCGCGCCAGGAAGGCCGGAAGGGCGGGCGCCAGCACATGCGTGCCGAAGGGGACGGAGGCGTTGATGACCAGCCGGCCGCGCACGGTACCCGACCCCACCGCCTGGTCGGCGTCGTCCAGCGCCCGCAGCGCCCGCTCCGCCCCCTGCAGATACCCCCGCCCCTCGTCCGTCAGGGTCAGCGCCCGGGTGGTGCGGTTCAGCAGGCGGGCGCCCAGCCGCGCCTCCAGCCGGGCGATCAGCTTGCTGACGGCAGACGGCGTCAGGTCCAGGGTGCGGGCGGCGGCGGAAAAGCCCCCCTCCCGCACCACGCGCACGAACACCTCCATCTCGCCGGAGCGTTCCATCAGCACGCGCGCCATCTGTGCCTACCATTCATAGATATTGTTCCTGCATACTCCATACTCCCGCCGCCAGCCGCTGCCTAGATTTCGCGTCGAAACGTCATCGGGACGTGATGAGAGGAGTATGGGTCATGGACCTGAAGATCGCGGGCAAGACGGCCCTGGTCACCGGATCGACGGCCGGCATCGGCCTGGAAATCGCCCGCAAGCTGGCGGTGGAGGGTGCTGCCGTCATCGTCACCGGCCGCGACGGCCGCAAGCTGGACCAGGCGGTGGAGAGCATCCGCGCCTCGGGTGGTGTCCCGGTAACGGGTGTGCAGGTGGCCGGCGTGCGGGCCGACATCACCACGGCGGATGGCGCGGCCGAGCTGCTGGGCCAGGTGCCGTCGGCGGACATCCTGGTCAACAACCTGGGCATCTATGAAAGCAAGTCGTTCGCCGACATCAGCGATGCGGACTGGCAGCGCTACTTCGACGTCAACGTCATGAGCGGCGTGCGCCTGACCCGCCACTATTTCCCGCAGATGCTGGCGCGGAACGACGGCCGGGTCATCTTCGTCTCCAGCGAGACGGGCCTGGCGGTGGACCCGGCCATGATCCACTACGCCATGACCAAGACGGCGCAGCTGTCGATCGCGCGCGGCCTGGCCGGCCAGACCAAGGGCACGCGGGTGACCGTCAACTCGGTGATGCCCGGCCCCACCCGGTCGGAAGGCATCGTCGACTTCCTGCGCGGCGTGTCCAGCAAGCCGGACACCACGGTGGCCGAGGCGGAGGCCGAGTTCTTCGCCACCGCCCGGTCCGGATCGCTGCTGCAGCGCATGATAGAGCCGGAGGAGATCGCCAACATGGTGGCCTTCCTGGCCAGTCCCCTGTCGGCCGCCACCAACGGCGCCGCCATCCGGCTGGAAGGCGGACTGATCAACACCCTGGCGTGAGACGGACCCGCGCCCCGGCCATTATGGGCTGCCCCCCATGGAAGTTCTGATTTCAGAACTTCCATGGGGCCGCGAGGGGCGCACCCTGCGGCGCGCCAGGGGTCACTTCGCCTGCCAAACCTCGGGATGGGCGTCCATGTAGTCGCCCAGCGCCTTGGCGATCTTGGCGTCGTCCGCCAGGCTTGGATGGGAATGACAGCCGCTGAAGGCGATGTCGTGCATGGGCAGGAAGGCCAGGCGGCTCTCCCCGGCCGCGTGCAGCTTGTCCGCCACCTTGGCCACCTCGGCCGTGATCTCGCCCTCGGCCATGTCGGTGGCCCACAGCAGGAAATAAGCCTGGGGGTTGTGGGCGCGCAAGCCTTTCACGAAGTCCACATAGGTCGCCTCGTAATCGGCGTGCAGGGCGTCACGGGTGGCCCACTTCTCCCCCGCGTGCAAGGGCGTGGTGAAGTCGTTGGTGCCCAGGGCGATGACGATGACCTGGGGGTGCCAGGCCGGATCGTCATAGCGGACGGCATGGTCGAACAGGGTATAGGGGTAGGCCTGCGGCAGGGTGTCGGCAGCGAAGCCGTTGTAGTTGCGGACGATGCCCCGGCCGGAAATGGCGTTCACCTGGTAATCGGCGCCATAGCGGCCGGCCAGACGCGGCGCGATGCCCTGCGAAGTGTCGGTGGTGTCCCACACCTCGTCCGTCGTGCAGGTCTGCTGGAACGCCGCCTGGTCCGCCGTGTTGCCGTAGCCCACGGTGTGGCTGTCGCCGATGAATTCGATCTGCCGCGCCCGTGCCGGAACAGGCAGCGGCTTGGTGCCAGCCAGGGCGAAGAAACCGCCGAAGGTGCTGGGGCCGGCCTGGGTTTCGCTGGCAGTATCGACACGCAGGGTGTGCGCGCCCGCCTTCAGCCCCGTGACGCGATAGACGCCCGGCTTGGGCTTCACCAGCGCCACGGGCGCGCCGCCATCGACGCTGACGCGCAGGCTGACGTCGCCTGGGCCGACACGGAACAGGGCCGAGTTCCCATTGAACCGGGTCTCGACATAGGTGCCCGGCCATTGCCGGCGGAAACCGCCGTCGGTTCCCTCCGCCAACACCCGGCCCCCGATGTGCCCCGGCAGGGCCGTGGCCCCGGCGGGCAGGTCGGCCACAGGCTCCACCTTGGGCGCCCCCTTGAGGGACGGTGGCTCCTTGGCCAGGGCCGGGCCGGCGGCCAGGGTGGCCGTAAGCGACAGAACGAACGCCGACAGAACATTCAGGGACTTCACCGTTTTCCTCCCAGCATCAGACTTATATGCCAAATGCCGGGAGAGTAGCGGCATCGGCTGCCGGCTGCCAGTGCGCGAACTAAAGCGTCCCCGGCTGGCCGTAGGGATGCGGCCGCAAGATGTCCTCCAGCCCGATGCGACGCAGCAGTTCGGCCCGCACCCGGTCGGCCACGCCGTTCACCACCTCGCAGCCATCGCTGGCGGGATCGACATGGGTGCGAAAGGGACGCTGGCCGTACGGCATCTCCACCACCCGGGCCAAGGCGTCGGCGACCAGGCGGGCGTCGGCGTCCGGTGGTTCCAGCTTGGCCAGGCCCGCCTCCGCCACCTCGGCCATGCCCTTGTCCGGCCCCTGCTCATAGGCCAGCACGGTGGCCAGGTCCGCCGGGCGGCCGGCGTGCGCGAAATGGTTGGTCCCCTTGGTGAAGGCGCCCGGCACCAGGATGTTGGTCTCGATGCCCCAGCGCGCCAGTTCGCCGGCATAGCTGACGGCCAGGCTGTCCATGGCGGCCTTGGCGGCGAAATAGGGCGCCAAGTAGGGCGGCGTGCCGCCGCGTGCGCTGCTGGACGACACCCAGATCACCAAGCCGCGCCGCTGGCGCCGCATCTGCGGCAGCACGGCGCGGTTCACCCGCTGGGTGCTGATGACGTTGATGTCATAGAGCTCGGCGAACTGTTCCGGCGTGAACGCCTCCGCCGGGCCCAGGGACATGTGGCCGGCATTGTGCACCAGCACGTCGATGCGGCCATGGATGGCGACGATGGTGCCCACCGCCCGCTCCACCGAGGCCTGCGATTGCACATCCATCTCTATCGTCCGCAGATCGGACCGGTGGTCCTCCGCCCAGGCCGCCGCCTCGGCCACCGCGCGCGCGTTGCGGGTCGTGGTATCGCGCATGCTGGCGTAGACGGTGTGGCCGTTCAGAGCCAGGGCGCGCACGGCCAGGGCGCCGAAGCCGCTGGACGCGCCGGTGACGAGGATGACCTTGGACATGGGGGATGCTCTTCCTGGGGCTGGACGCCGCTGGCCGGCGGAACGACGGGAAGGCTAAGGCGCTGGTCCCCCCGCCCGACAGACACACCTAGGTTTGCCCATACCTTGGTTTACCTCCGAGAGCCCCATGAGCAATCGCGCGCGGATTTCGTTGCATAAATGCGATACTATTTACGAACCGCTAGACCCTTGATTATTCTGGTCGCCACGCAACACCGCAGGCCCGGCCTGGACAGAATAACACGGCGGATCATGGGCCCCTCTCCTTCGCCCCCCCAGCGGGCGGTGCCGCGCCGGCGGTCACGCCCCCTGGCGGTGCTGGCCGGCCATGGTCGCGCCCAGTGCCTGGCCGCGGCCGTGCTGGCGCTGCTGATTTTTTCCGCCGACGCCTTCAGCCCGCTGCAGGGCGCGGTGGCGGTGCTGCACACCGCCGTCGTGCTGCTGGTCGCCATCTCCCATGGTCGCCGGGCGGTGATGCTCACGGGCCTGGCCTGCGCCGCGCTGACCGCCGGCGCCTTCCTGGCCGGCCATATGGATGACCTGTCGGAAGGGGCGGCCATGCGCCTGGCCGTCAGCCTGACGGCCATCCTCATCACCACCCTGTTGTCGCTCAGCAACCGCAGCGCCCGCACCGCCATGGCGGAGCAGGCGCGCATCCTGGAGCTGACGCACGACACCGTCGTCATCCACGACGCCGACGGCATCATCCGCTATTGGAACGATGGCGCGGAACATCTGTACGGTTGGACCCGGGCGGAGGCGCTGGGCCAACCCTGTCAGCAGCTGCTGCGGACCGCGTATCCGGCGGACGAGGTGCGGCAGGCACTGGCCCAGGCCGGTCACTGGTCCGGCGAGCTGACACGGGTGCGCCGCGACGGTCGCCGCATCGTGCTGGCCAGCCGCTGGCTGGCCCGCTTCGACGCCCAGGGCGGCAACATCGGCATCATCGAGACCAGCGCCGACCTGACGGAACAGCGGCGGGCGGACGCGGAACGCCAGCGGTCGGAGGGACGCTACCGCGCCATCTTCAACGCCGCCGGCTTCGCCATCTGGGAGTCGGACTGGACGGACGCCTTCCGCGTGCTGGAAAAGGCGCGCGACCTGGGTGGCGGCGACCTCAAGGCCGGCCTGGCCCTGCACCCCGACCTGATCCGCCAGGCCGGGCAGGCAACCCGCATCCGCGCCATCAACGCCGCCGCCGTCCGCCTGTTCGAGGCCGAGGGGGCGGAGCAGCTGCTGGCGGGCAGCATCGTCGCCATGTACACGCCCAGCAGCGAAGCCGCCCTGGTCCAGGTGTTCGCCGCCCTGTCGGCGGGGGAGCGCATGGTGGAGGCGGAGGGACAGTTCCGCACCCTGTCGGGCGGCATGGTGGACGTGGTGCTGCGCGTCACCGTCCCGCCGGAGGATGAGGACTGGTCGCGCATCCTGGTCATGGCGCTGGACGTGACGGAGCGCAACCAGGCCCAGGCCAAGCTGGCGCAGCTCAGGACCGAGCTGGCGCATGTGTCGCGCATGACCACGCTGGGCCAGCTGGCGGCATCCATCGCGCATGAGGTCAACCAACCCCTGTCGGCCATCATCACCTATGGCAAGACGGGCCGCCGCTGGCTGGCGCGCGGGCCGGAGCATGCGCACGAGGTGGAGGACTGCCTGCAGCATGTGGTGACCAACGGCACCCGCGCCGCCGATGTCATCGCCCGCATCCGCGCCCTGGCCCGCAAGGCGCCGCCCAAGGCCGACGCCCTGGCGGTAGAGGCCCTGGTGACCGAGACCGTGGCCTTGGTGGGCCGCGAGGTGCAGGCCAAGGCCATCGCCGTTCGCGTCCTGTGCCCATCCGACCTGCCGCCCGTGCGGGGTGACAAGGTGCAGGTGCAGCAGGTGCTGATGAACCTGCTGATGAACGCCATCCAGGCCACCGCCGCGCAAGGGGGGCCGGTCGTGGACAACGATACGGCCCGCGACATCACCATCCTGGCGGAGCGGGCGGACGATCTGGTCAGGGTGTCCGTGCGCGACAGCGGCGGCGGTATCCAGGGCGTGGAACCCACCGCCTTGTTCGAGCCCTTCTTCACCACCAAGGCCGATGGCATGGGCATGGGCCTGTCCATCTGCCGCTCCATCATCGAGGCGCACGGCGGGCAGATCACCGCCGCCAACAACGATGGCACCGTCCCCGGAAGCGGCCGCCGGGGCGCCACCTTCGCCTTCACCCTGCCGGTGGTACCGGAGGCCGGGGCGGCCGGCGATGGCGTGGGGGAAAGCGACGGCGCGCACGCCGCGTGATCGCCATGCCAAGTCCCCGCCCCGGCAGCCAACACCCCAATTAACATCCCAAATAACATCTATGTATGATGGGCCCCCACCCGCTCCCCGGGGTACAGGGATGCGTTCAAGGAGGCGCGCGGCACCATGGGCGCGCATCCCCGCCAGCCCTCATCCGGCCGGTGCGTGTCCGAAGGCGGAGTAAGGGCCCTGAGCAATCCCATTATCGCGATCGTCGACGATGACGCGGAAGTCCGCGGCAGCCTGCTGAGCCTCATGCGCTCCGCCGGGTTCGATGCCTGGGGATTCGACGGGGCGGTGGCGTTCCTGGATTCCCCCGCGCGGGATCAGGCCGCCTGTCTGGTCACCGACCTGCACATGCCGGTGATGGACGGGCTGGCACTGCAGGCGGCGCTGCGCGACGCCGGCAACGACCTGCCCATCATCATCATGACCGCCTTCGCCGATCCCGCCCTGAGCCAGCGGGCGCTGCAGGCCGGTGCCGTGGCCTTCCTGTGCAAACCCCTGGACCCCGAGGATCTGCTGACCCGGGTCGAGGCGGCGGTGGCGGGGCGGGACCGATAGAGTTTTTCCGACTGTGTCGCAGCGGACGGGGCCCCTGCGTCAGGGCGCCCGGCCGGCGATGCGGTTAATGAAATCGCGCTCAGGCCGCGTGTCGACCTCGGGCGCGGCGATGCCCGATGGACGATCATGCTTGCCCGCCAAACCGGCGATGAACCGCCGCGCCGGATCCTCTGCCGGCCGAGCCTCGAGCCCGGACTGAGCTTGAGGATCATGCCGCGTTCCGGCATCCCGCTCACCCGCCAGTGACGCGATGAAAACTTTCGCCGGGTCATCCTGCCACGCGGCGAGCGCCGGGCTGGACATGATCCCCACCAGGATCAAGGCACTGATGGGCGCACGCAGCACCCTCTGGACAGAGGCGGACATCTTTTATCTCCGGCAATGCGCCGCGCCGCCGCCCTGAAAGGGATACAGACGACCGGCCGTTGGTAAAACCAGCCCGCGCCGCCGTGGGCGGGGTGTAGCATCACGCCACCCCGCTAAAATATGTGATGAGTGATGAATTTTCTATATCATCACTAGTCACGTTTCCGGATATCAGCCATGCCGGGACGAAAAAAGCCACGCCGGCGACGAACCGGCGTGGCGCGCAAGGGGGCCGCCACAGGCCCCCCCAGAGGTGCCTATCCGGCGTTGGGATTTCCAACGCCCGGGTGGAATCAAACGTCCGCCATCTCCGCCGCGATCTTGCCGGAGCCGAGATCGGCGCCGGTCACCGGGTCGCTTTCGGGATTGGACATGGTGCGGGCCATCAGGGCCCGGGCGGCTTCCTTCTGCGCGTCGGTCAAGGTGACGGACGGCAGGCCGTCACCGCCGTCCAGCGGCAGGCTGCCCTCCACATCGTCCAGCCGTTGCCAGGTCCCGCCGGTGTTCCACGGGCCTTCGGTGTCCCCTTCGCCTTGGGACGTGTTGACATAAAGGTCGGCGAATTCGGCCTTGCCCGGGAGCTTGCCGGGCGGGAAGTTGGGTTCGATGGCGTAGAGCGCCTTCTCGAACGACTTTTGGTGCGCGATCTCCCGTGTCATGAGGAAGCCCAGGGCATCCTTGATGCCGGGATCGTCGGTGACGTTGATCAACCGCTCGTACACGATCTTGGCCCGGCTCTCCGCCGCGATGTTGGAGCGCAGGTCGCAGGTGGGGTCGCCGATGCTGTCGATGTAGGCCGCCGTCCACGGCACGCCGGAGGAGTTGGTCAGCGACGGGCCGCCGCCGTACAGCAGCGACTGGGTATGGCTGTCGCCCCCCTGGTTCAGCGCGGCATAGAGGTCGGCCTCCGCCATGTTGGCCTCGGCCAGGTCGCCCTTGATGCCCTTGTTCAGCATGGCGACGATGCTGCCGATGATCTCCAGGTGGCTCAACTCCTCCGTGGCGATGTCGAACAGCATGTCCTTGCGGCCGGGGTCGGTCTCACCCAGCGCCTGGGTGAAGTAACGCATGGCGGCCGCCAGCTCGCCCTGCGGCCCACCGAACTGTTCCAGCATCAGGCTGGCCA
The DNA here is from genome assembly GCF_034653275.1 of Nitrospirillum guaranorum. Classification (NCBI taxonomy): domain Bacteria; kingdom Pseudomonadati; phylum Pseudomonadota; class Alphaproteobacteria; order Rhodospirillales; family Azospirillaceae; genus Nitrospirillum; species Nitrospirillum guaranorum. The sequence continues at coordinate 181,590 of NZ_JAYEES010000002.1, forward strand.
GGACGGGGTTGGGTTCGGCGACCCGCACCGTGTATTGCAGGCGCTTGTTGTGCATGAACATCGTCTTCGTCCTTCTGATTCCTGTCGTGACCCATGGGCGACACCGCGCGCCCTCGAAGCGCCTTCTAAAAGGCCGCGAATCTGGAATTGTTCCAATAAAACGAGGCAGTAAAAGTAATTGCCGAGCCCAAGCTTCGCTTAGGCACGGAAAAATCGTAGTAATTCTCACTCAAAAATCTGCCGGGACCTCCATCCTCTTCTTCATCGCCACGGAACCGACGGCGACGGCCCGGCTTGTCTGCACACGGGGGAGGTGCCCATTGGAAATGCGGACGTTGGCGAAGCGGCGCCCGGTCGCCGGCCGGCTTTCCGCCCCGCGCCCCAGCCCGACCCACTCAACGAGGAGGATGGCCCATGGCCACGAACGAGGAACATCTGCTGGACTGGCTGCGCGACGCCCACGCCATGGAACAGCAGGCGGAAACGATGATGACCGCCATGTGTGAGCGTATCGAGAACTATCCCCCCGTGCGCGACAAGCTGCGGGAACACATCGCCGAAACACGAACCCAGACCCAGCGCCTGGAAAGCTGCCTGGCACGGCTGGGCGATGACAGCTCGACGCTGAAGGATCTCGCGGGGCGCGCCGCCGCCTTCGGCCAGGGCCTGGGTGGCATGTTCATGAGCGATGAGATCATCAAGGGGGCGCTGGCGAGCTTCGCTTTCGAGAACCTGGAGGTCGCCTCGTACACCATCCTGGTCGCGGCGGCGGATGCCGTGGGCGATACCGAGACACGCGACCTGTGTGAACAGAGCCTGCGTGAAGAGCAGGCGATGGCCGCCTGGCTGGCCGAGCATCTACCCGCCCTGACTAAGAAGTACCTGGTGCGCGACGAAGTGATGGAAGAGGGCGGTAAGCGCTAGGCCGCCAGGAACGGCGACGCGCGCCCAAACCAGTCCCGGAGGACTTGATGAATCCACAATCCCACGGCACAGCACCACCACCCCGCCAAGCAATCGCATCCATCAGGAGAAAGGACCTGGTCCGGGAAACCAGCGAGGATTCCTTCCCCGCGAGCGACCCGCCGGCCTGGACCGGCGTGTGCGGCACCTGCCAGCCGGGAGAGAAGACAGACCTGGCGCAATCGGTGGGAAGTCGCGCCCCTGCCGCTAAACCGCCGAGGTAATCGGCGGCGCGACCGAGGCGGTTGTGAGGTTGGAGGGGTCTAGCCGCAGGCGTTCATTCCGCGGCCAGACCCTCCGCCTGCAGGCGCCACATGCGGGCGAACAGGCCGTTGTGCCGGCGCAGGTCCGCCGCTGACCCGTCCTCCACGATGCGGCCGTCCTCCATGACCAGGATCCGGTCGAAGGCGGCGACGGTGGACAACCGATGCGCCACGGCGATGACCGTGCGCCCGGCCATCAGCTCGACCAGGGAGCGCTGGATTTTCAGCTCGGATTCCGTGTCCAGGGCGGACGTCGCCTCGTCCAGGATGAGGATGGGGGAATTTTTCAGGAAGGCGCGGGCGATGCCGATGCGCTGGCGCTGGCCGCCGGACAGCTTGGTTCCCCGCTCACCGACCAGGGTTTCGTATCCCTCCGGTAGGGACAGGATGAAGTCATGGCAGTTGGCGGCGCGGGCGGCGGCGTGGGCCTCCTCATCCGTGGCGTCGGGCCGACCGAACCGGATGTTTTCCAGGATGGTGCGGTGGAACAGGGTGATTTCCTGGGGCACGACGGCCAGGGCCGCGCGCAGATCGTCCTGGCGCAGCCCAGCCACCGGCCGGTCGCTGATCAGCAATTCCCCGTCCTGGACATCGTAGAGGCGCTGCAGCAGGCTGACCAAGGTCGACTTGCCGGCGCCGGACGGCCCCACCACCGCGACCTTCTGGCCGGGCGGAATGTGGACGTCCAGGTCCCGCAGGGTTTCCGCCCGAGGCGGAACGCGGGGCCTGTCCTCATCCCCATCCTCATCCAGCGCCATCTTGGACGCGCCATAGGCGAAGGCCACCCGGCGCAGTTCCACGGCGCCCGGCTCCGCCACGGGATCGAAGGGAGCGCTCGCCGGGTCGTCGGTGATGGTGGGGCGCAGGCCGATGACCCGCAAGGTGTCCTCGATATGGCCGACATGCTGCACCATGTCCACCAGCGCCAGCGCCAGGTCGCGGGCGCCATGCAGGATGCGCAACGTCAAAGCGCTGACGATCACCACGTCGCCGGTGGTCACGGCCCCCTGTCCCCAGCGGAACAGCACCCAGGACAGCATGGCGCCGGCCATGATCCACAGCACCACGTCATAGAGCATGCGGGTCTTTTCCATGTGCATCCAGCTGGCCTTCTGCATCCCCGCCTCTTCCCGGAAGCCGGTCGCCAGCCGCTCATATTCCCGCCGCCGGGCCGAAAACGCCTTCACCGCCCACATGTTGGAGATGACGTCGGTCAGGGCGCCGGCCACCTCGCCCGCGCGGGCGGCATAGGCGCGGTGCAGCGGCTGCCCCCCTGGCCGAACAGGATCAGCCCCGTGGTCACCAGGGTCACGAACACCGCCAGCGCCGCCGCCATGCGCCAGTCTATGGTGGAGAACACCACCACGGCGCCCAGAAAATCCACGCAGGGCGGCGCCACCCGCCAGATGACGGTGTTGCACAGCGCCCCGAAGTTGCCGGCGGTGGCGGTGATGCGCTGGCCCAGCGACCCCGCCAGGTTTTCCGTGAAGTAGCGCATGGGCAGGCCGCTGAGGTGCGCGAACAGGTCCAGCCGCATGTCGACGCCGATCCCGACGGTGGTGCGGCACCCCAGCCAGCCGGTCAGGCGCCACAGGACGCTTTCCAGGCCGATCAGGGCGATGAACAGCGCCAGCGGCCGCCACACCGCCACCGGCACGCCGCCACCGTCCGGCGCGCCGGCGGACATGGCGTCGATCAGCAGCTTCATGCCGTACTGAACCGCGACGGCGCAGGACGCCGCCCCCAGCACCAGCACCGCCAGCACCAGGCAATGCCCCCGCCAGCGCCGGGCGTACCGCGCGATGAAGCGGCGGGGTGAGGTCAGGAAGGCGGGCAGGCCGGCATCCGCCGGGTTGTCGCGGTCATCCATGCCGCACACCTCCCGCCAGCGCCCCATCCAGTGCCATGGACGGCGGGAACACCCGCCCCCGGCGCCCTTCCCGGTCCAGAAGATCGCGTTGCACGGCCAACTCCTCCATCAAGGGCCGATGGATGCGGCTGGGCCCCGCCGGGCCCCGCGCGGTCAGCAAGCCGACCTCACAGGGCCGCTCATCATCCCAGCCGGGATAGTCCAGCACCGGATAGAGGCAGACCCCCTGGACGGGAACGCCGCAGGCCAGCGCCTGGCGCACCTCCGCGCACACATAGTGCAACCAGGAGGGGCGCGCGCTTCCCTCCGCCCCGGTCTCCGCGATCAGCAGCGGCCGGCCATATCGGGCATGGAATTCCGCCAATATCTGATGCAGGGGCCGGTAGCCGTGGTGGCCCAGCGGGATGGTGCCGCCCCCCTGGTACCATTGGTTATGCGGGTAGAAGTTGACACCGACGATGTCCAGATAGGCCGGCGCGCCGCCCAGGCCCGGATCCTCCCGGCCGCTCAGCATGTCGTAGGTCTGGAACTGCGACAGCCGGCGCCGTTCCGCCGCCTCGTGCTCCTCCGCCAGAGGAGCCCCCGCCGTCACGTGGATGGCCGGTTCGGCGTAGACGAAGCGGGCCCTGGGGTCGACCGCCCGGATGGCGTCGACGGCGGCGATGGCGGCCCGCACCAGCTGGGCCTTCAGCCGCTCGCCCTCCCCCCGGGCGAAGGGGTTCATGTAGCCCTCGTCCCCCCAGCCCATGCCAGGAAGGAGATTTCGTTTATCGGGCAGAAGAAGGGTATGGCGTCGCTTTCCGTGCGGACAAGCCGGGCCGCCGCCGCCGCGAAGCCGGCGAAGCGATCCACGAAAGCCGGCGACCAGATGTCCAGGTCATCCGGCCAGCCGTAGTGGCAGAGATCCCAGATCACCTGGATGCCCGCCGCCCTGGCCGCCCGCAATTGGGGCAGGACGGTCGACCAGTCGTACCATCCGGGCCCGACCTCGACCCTGTGCCAGCGCATCCCATCGCGCACGGCGTGGATGCCGGCCGCCGCCAACAGACGGTAGTCCGCCTCGGCATGGCGGTCATGGCCGGTGGCCGCGAGTATGTCCAGCCGGCGCCCGTCCCGCCGGCGGTGGGTTGAGCACTCGAAGCCCCCCAGAAAGAAGCTTCGGAACAGATCCCAGTCCTGCACGTCCATGTCACCTCCGCTCCCGGCCCGATGCTGGCCGTGGGTTCAGCGGGGGCATAATTCCCGGGCGACCGCCAAGTTCTGCCTTCCGCGTTGAATTTTTTATTTCCGTAAACCCGCCCCTTACCGCGACGCCGCCGGGAACTTTCGTTCCGCCCTGTTCTTGCAGCTTCAGACGCCGGAACACGCCCCGGAACACGCCAGCGCGAGCAACCGGCCACCTTCCCCGACAATGAACCCCCGGATCTTCCCGGCGGCAGGAGTAATGCCATGCAGGACGCACGGGCACTCAGCCCTCGCCTTGACTCGATTGCCCCCGGCGCGGCTCGCGCGCCCGACCTGGTCTGTTTTTCCCATCTGCGGTGGGATTTCGTACGCCAGCGCCCGCAGCATCTGTTGAGCCGCGCGGCCAAACACTACCGCGTCCTGTTCATCGAGGAGGCGATCTTCGCGGCGGACGGTGAAACGTCCCTGCCCCGCATGGACGTCACCTCACGCCCCGATGGCGTCTCCGTCGCCGTGCCCATCCTGCCCCCCGGCCTCGACGGCGACGCGGTGACCTTCCACCTGAGCCAGCTGGTGCACGCGCTGCTGGCCGGCCGCGATCCGTCGTCCCGGGTGCTGTGGTACTACACGCCAGCGGCCCTCGATTTCACCGGCGACCTGCCGGCGGCGGTGACGATCTATGACAACATGGACGAGCTGTCGGCCTTCCTCGGCGCCTCGCATCGCCTGCTGGCCCAGGAAAACGCGCTGTTCGCCAAGGCCGACCTGGTCTTCACTGGGGGCATGAGCCTTTACGCGGCCAAGCGCCACCGCCACCCCGCCGTGCATGCCTTCCCCTCCAGCATCGACGCGCCGCATTTCGCCCAGGCCCGAAGCTATGACGGGGTTGAGCCGGCCGACCAGGCGGACATCCCCCACCCGCGCATTGGCTTCTTCGGCGTGATCGATGAACGCATGGACCTGGACCTGGTCGGGCGGCTGGCCGACCTCAGGCCCGACCGGCACTTCATCATGCTGGGCCCGGTCGTCAAGATCGACGCCGCCAGCCTGCCCCGCCGGCCCAACCTGCATTGGTTGGGGCCGAAGGGCTATGGCGAGCTTCCCCGCTACCTGGCCGGCTGGGACGCGGGCTTCATGACCTTCGCCCTGAACGAGGCCACGCGCTTCATCAGCCCGACCAAGACGCCGGAGTTCCTGGCGGCCGGCGTGCCGCTGGTGTCCACGCCCATCACCGACGTGGTCAACCCCTATGGCACCAAGGATCTGGTCAAGATCGCGGACGACGCGGCGGCCATGGCGGCCCACCTGGACGATCTGCTGACGCAGCCCCGGGACCTGTGGCGAGTGGCGGTGAAGCGCCAGCTGGCCGCGACGTCGTGGGACAAGACCTGGGCCGCCATGCGGGGCCTGATCGAGGGGGTCGCCACGGCGAAAGCCCGGCCGGGGCGGAGAAGCCCCACGGCCGCGCCGCCGGCGAGGCACGCGTACACGGCGGCGCCAGCCGAGCAGGAGCCCGCCCATGTTTGACTGGTTGATCGTCGGCGCCGGCTTCGCCGGCAGCGTGTTGGCGGAACGCCTGGCCAGCCAGCGGGACGAGCGCGTCCTTCTCATCGACCGCCGGCCCCATGTCGGGGGCAACGCCTACGACCGCTACAACGAGGACGGGCTGCTGATCCATGAGTATGGGCCGCACATCTTCCACACCAACAGCGGCGAGATCGTGGACTATCTGTCCGCCTTCACCGCATGGCGCGACTACAGCCACCGGGTGCTGGCGTCGGTGGATGGCAAGCTGGTGCCCATCCCAATCAACCGCACCACCCTCAACATCCTCTACGGACTGTCCCTGTCCAGCGACGAGGAGGCGGCCGCCTTCCTGCGGGCGAGGGCGGAACCTGTGACACCGGTTCTGACCTCGGAGGATGTGGTGGTCAGCGCCGTGGGACGGGAGCTGTATGAGAAGTTCTTCCGGGGCTACACCCGCAAGCAATGGGGCCTGGACCCCAGCCAGCTGGACCGGTCCGTCACCGCCCGCGTGCCCACCCGCACGAACACCGACGACCGCTACTTCACCGACAGCTTCCAGGCCATGCCGCGCGACGGCTACACCCGCATGTTCCAGCGCATGCTGCGCCATCCCAACATCAAGATCATGCTGCAGACCGACTACGCCGACCTGCGGGACGTGATCCCCCACAAAAGGCTGATCTATACCGGACAGATCGACGAGTTCTTCGGATACCGCCACGGCCCGCTTCCTTACCGCTCGCTGCGGTTCGAGCATGTGACCCTGGATCGGACCCGGCACCAGCCGGTGGCGGTGGTGAACCACCCCCAGGACCAGGCCTACACCCGGGTTACGGAGTACAAGCACCTGACGGGCCAGGTCCATCCCAAGACGGCCCTGACCTATGAGTATCCCAGCGACGTCGGCGACCCGTATTATCCCGTGCCCCGGCCTGAGAACCAGGACCTCTACCGCCGCTACGAGGCGCTGGCCGACGCCACTCCGGACACCTGGTTCGTCGGCCGCCTGGCCACCTACCGCTACTACAACATGGACCAGGTGGTGGGCCAGGCCCTGGCCACGTTCCGCCGCATCGAGGAACGGCTGCCCCGGCACCGCCGCCCCGCCGCCCCGGCGGCGGCGTTGGAATTGGCGGGCGGATGAGCGGGGACAGGCGCCGGGCGCGGGAAAGGCGGGGCCTTCATGAAGGAACCGGCCGGGGCGGCGCCACATAGGTGAAGCCGCCCGCCGCCGGCGCCGACCGCCATTGGGCGAGTGCCGCCCGCATATCCTCCAGCCCGGCGCGCCAGCGCTCCGCGATGGACTGGGCGGAGAAATTGAGGCTCTTGCCCACCTTTTCATGTGGCGGCGCCCGATGGGCGGCGTGCACCACGGTCAGGCTGCCCGGCAGGCCGGCGCGTTCGCGCAGGGCGTAGCCGCGGCGCAGGCCCGCCAGCGCGCGCTGCGCATGGCCGGCGCATTGCAGATCCTGGCACCGCGCCAGAGTGGAGGCCATGTCCGTCGGCGGCCGCCCGTCGATGGAGAACAGTTCGCTGGCGAAGCACAGCAGCCTGTCCTCCGGCCGTTCCAGCGCCGGCAGGTCCAACGGCATGTTGTTGCGATGGACGGGGTCGCACAGCAGGCGCCCGTCCAGTTCCAGGGGCGGGAACAGGGGCATGGCGGCGGTGCTGGCCAGCAGGTGGCGGCTGGTGATGGCGTGCGCGGCGCTGTCGAAATGGATCTCCTCCCCCGTCGCCACGTCCAGGCATCCCACGGTCAGCCGGATGTCGCCGGCATCCAGCCGGCCATAGTCCAGCAACCCGTCCAGCGTGGCCGCCATGGGATAGTGATCCATGAGGGCGGTATCGTCGGGCAGGCCGGGCAACACCGTCAGCAGGCCCGGGAAGCGTCGCGTGAAAAATCCCGGCCGGCCCATCAGCAGGGCGCCCAGCGCGTGCACCTCGTTGTAGTCGTCGCGGCCGGCGGCCACCAACCACGGGGGGCTGGCGGCGCTGGCCAATTCCCAGTATCGCCGCAGCCGGGGCAGGCGCAGTTCGGCCGGGTTTCCGGCGATCAGCGCGCCCGTGACGGCGCCGATGGACGCCCCGACGATCCAGTCGGGCTGGATGCCGGCCTCGACCAGCGCCTCATAGGTGCCGCCGTGATAGGCGCCCAGCGCGTTGCCGCCGCCCAAGACCAGGACGGTCGTGTCAGCCTGCCTGTCCATCGGAATGAACCCTCCACAGCCATCGAGGTATGGCCGTGTCAAGAAGCTGAAACCCCACCGGTTCCCCAAGGCGCGTCGTCCGGCCATCGGGGGTATTCCCGAGGAATTTCAGCGGGGCGCGTTCCGCATATTCCGGCTTATGTCCCTATGGCCGATTCCTCACCGCGGATTTCGATGTTTTTCTTTCCGCCGATCGGGAACTTCCCGGACCATTCCTCCCCAGCGTTTGTTTTTACCATCCCGCTCCTGGCACGCCTTCTGGTTATCACCGTGCTTAAGTTAAGGCCGGCTTCGCCGGAACCACCGAGGGCTTCCCGGGCTGGAAGCCTTCAGCCGGGGGGAGTGTCCACAACCTGTAATTCGGAACGAGGGCCACCTTGGTTGAAACGAAGCCCCTGTCGCCTAGGGCCGCAACCGGTATACCCGGCTTGGATGATGTTCTGGCCGGCGGGCTGTCGCGCCGTCACGCGTTCCTGCTGGAAGGGAGCCTGGGTCGGGAAAGACGACCATCGCCCTGCAGTTCCTGCTTCAAGGTGCGTCCGAGGGGGAACGCACCCTCTACGTCACCATGTCCGAAACGGAGGCCGAACTGCGCGAGGGCGCCGCGTCACGGGGATGGACCTTGCCGCCCAGCATACGGATATTGGAACTGGTGCCGCCCGAAGCGCTGCTGGACGCCGATCAACGTCAGACCCTGATCCATGCCTCGGAACTGGAGCTGGGCGAGAGCATGGAACGCCTGGTGCAGGAGGTGGCGCGCGTCAACCCCGACCGCATCGTTTTGGACAGCCTGTCGGAACTGCGCCTACTGGCCCAAAGCTCCCTGCGGTATCGCCGTCAGGTACTGACGTTGAAGCATTACTTCGCCAGCCTGGGCGCGACGGTCCTGATGCTGGACGATCTGACCACAGACACCTGGGACAGGACGGTCCACAGCGTCGCCCACGGCGTCATCCGCCTGGAACAGCTGGCCCCCGCCTATGGGGCCGAACGCCGACGGCTGAGGGTGTTCAAATACCGGGGTACGGCGTTCAGGGGCGGCTTCCACGACTTCATCATCACTGACAAGGGGGTCAGCGTCTTTCCCCGCCTGGTCGCCATCGAGCATAAGACACGGTTCGCCCGGGAGGAGTTGAGGAGCGGCAACGCCGCCCTGGACCAGCTGCTGGGCGGCGGGGTGGAGGCCGGATCCAGCACGCTGCTCATCGGCCCGGCGGGAACCGGCAAGTCGCTGCTGGCCATGACCTTCGTCGCCGCCGCCATCGCGCGCGGCGAAAAGGCGGCAATCTTCGCGTTCGATGAGGAGATCGGGCTTCTCTTCAAACGGATGAAGGCCTTCGGCATCGATCTGGAGACGCTGCGCAAACGGGGCGACGTCTTCGTGGAGCAGGTGGACGCGGCCGAACTGTCACCCGGGGAATTCTCGCACCGGGTCCGCGCCGCCGTCGATGAACGGGGAATCAAGACCGTCGTCATCGACAGCCTGACCGGCTATGAGGCGGCCATGCCGGAGGAGCGGGCCCTGGTCCTGCACCTTCATGAAATCCTGCTCTACCTCAACCGCCAGGGGGTGACGACCTTCGTGACGGTGGCCCAGCACGGCCTGTTCGGTTCCATGGAGAGCCCCGTCGACATCACCTACCTGGCCGATACCGTGGTCCTGCTGCGCTATTTCGAGGCCGATGGCGATATCCGCAGGGCGATATCCATCGTGAAGAAACGAACCGGCAGGCACGAAAGCACCATACGCGAATTCCGCATCACGGAAGGCGGCCTGCAATTGGGCGAGCCGCTGCGCAGCCTCCAGGGCGTGCTGCGGGGAACACCGCTCTACACCGGCGCATCTACCGCCCTGTTTGACGGAAACCCAGCGTGATCCCCGGCCCGCAATCCCTTCGCACCCTTATCCTGACGCCAACGGGGCGCGACGCGAAAATCGCGGCCGGCATCCTGGGCGACGCGGGCCTTCCAACATTCATCTGCGCCGACCTGGGCGAGTTGTATCAGCAAATCCTCGTCGGGGCCGGCGTGGTCCTGGTGACCGGGGAGGCGTTGCTGAAGGCCGACCCCGACCCGCTGTTCCGCTGGGTGGCGGAGCAGCCGTCCTGGTCCGACCTGCCCTTCATCGTGCTGACCTTGCGCTCCGGCCCCGCCATTGGGCCCGCGGCCCAGGTCCTGGCGGACGGATTGGGCAACGTCACCTTCATGGAGCGGCCGTTCCGAGCGACCTCGCTGGTCAGTGTGATCCGGTCCGCCGCCCGGGGTCGCCGGCGGCAGTATGAGGCCCGCGACCGCATCGAGGAGTTGGGGGAAAACCGCGACCTGCTGGCCCGCCAGACCCATATGCTGGAACTGCTGAACCAGACCGCCATGCGCATCGCGGCCGGCCTGGACCTGCGGGCGGTGGGGCAACGCGTCGTCGAGGCCGGCGTGGAATTGACCGGCGCCGCCTATGGCGCCTTCCACGCCACCACCGGTGAGGCCGGGGAATCTCGGCAGCCCTATGCCTGGTCCGGCGCGCGGACGGACATCTTCGCCGCGTTTCCTATGCCACTGGATCTCATCCGGAGCGACGACATCGCCCAGGATCCGGCGCAGGGCGGGAGTGGTCCGGAGCATGACATGCCCCGGATGGCCAGCTACCTGGCCGTGCCCGTCCTCTCACGCTCGGGCGACAGGCTTGGCGGGCTGTTCTTCGGCCATCCGGAAGCGGGTGTTTTCGACGAACGGTCGGCATTGATGGCAAGCGGCTTGGCCGCCTTGGCGGGCGTCGCCATGGACAACGCCCGCCTGTTCCAGGACGTGCAAGACGCCAACGCGACCCTGGAAGCGCGGGTCGAGGAGCGCACGCGCGAGCGCGACCGCATGTGGCGGCTGTCGACCGACCTGATGGCCGTCCTGGATGCCGAGGGCGCGCTGCTGGCCGTGAACCATGCCTGGACGGCCGCGCTGGGATGGCCGGAAGAGCACCTGCGGGTCACCAACCTGTTCGACCTGGTCCACCCCGAGGACGCCGGTGGCATCAAGCACCAGATGAGGCGGCTGAAACGCGGGGACCCGATATCGAACTTCGAGGGGCGGCTGCGCGCGCAGGATGGAAGCTTCCGCAGGATCGCCTGGACCGCGTCCCCCGACGAAGGGCTGCTCTATACCGTCGGGCGCGACATCACGGCCCAGCGTGAAATCGAGGAACAACTGCGGCAGTCGCAGAAGATGGAGGCCGTGGGCCAACTCACCGGCGGCATCGCGCATGACTTCAACAATCTTCTCCAGGGCATCACCGGCTCACTGGACCTGGTCAACCGCCGGCTCACGCAGGGCCGGACCAGCGATGTGGAGCGCTTCACCGCCGCGGCCATGGCCTCCGCCAACCGCGCGGGCGCCCTGACGCACCGCCTTCTGGCCTTCTCCCGCCGCCAGCCGTTGAAGCCGACGCCGGTCGACGCCAACAGCCTCGTCGCCTCCATGGTGGAACTGCTGCGCCGCAGCCTGGGGGAGCGTATCGACCTGGAACTCATGCCGGCGGACGGCCTGTGGCCGACGCTGTGCGACCCCAACCAGCTTGAGAACGCCATCCTGAACCTGTGCCTCAACGCGCGCGACGCCATGCCGGATGGCGGCAAGCTTTTGATCGGGACGCGCAACGTGCAGGTGGACGGTGCGCAAGCGGCGGGCGCGGGCGAGGTGCGGCCGGGGTGCTATGTCTGCATTTTCGTGACCGACACCGGCATGGGCATGTCCCCCGAAACGATCCGCCGGGCCTTCGATCCCTTCTTCACCACCAAGCCGCTGGGCCAAGGGACGGGGCTGGGCCTGTCCATGATCTACGGCTTCATGCGCCAGTCCGAAGGGTACGCCCGGATCGAGAGCGACCTGGGCAAAGGCACGACGGTCAAGCTTTACCTTCCGCACCACGGTGGGCGGAGGAAGCGCCGGAGGCGAACCTGGCGACGGCGCCGGAAGACCATCGCGCGCGCTCGGACGAGGTCGTCCTGGTCGTCGAGGACGAGGCGGTGGTGCGCAAGCTGATCGTCGAGCTGCTGGGCGACCTGGGCTATCGGGTGCTGGAGGCGGAGGACGGGCCATCCGGCCTGGCCGTCCTGCAATCGGACCAGCAGGTCGACCTGCTGATCACCGATGTCGGGCTTCCGGGCCTCAATGGCCGGCAGATCGCCGACGCCGCCCGTCCCAAGCGGCCCGGCCTGAAGGTCCTGTTCATGACCGGCTACGCCGAAAACGCCCTGCCGGCGCACGATTTCCTGACGCAGGACATGGAGTTGATCACCAAGCCGTTCCCCATGGACGTCCTGGCCCAGCGCCTCGGCAAGATCATGACGCGATAAGGCGGCGTCCCTGGAACCGGCGCGCCCGAAATCCGGTTGAACCCAGGAAGGGGACCGCGCGCTTTCGGGGCGCCCGGCCCATCAACAGATGGGGAAGCGACACCGCATGACCAGACCTGAGGATAGGGCGGAGCGGTTGCGGCGGATCCGCAACGTGAAGATGGCCAAGTCCGCCCATGCCTACGTCCGGGGCAGTACCGTGAAGTTTTACGAATGGCTGGAGTCCGGGCCGGGCGATTTGCCCCAGGGGCCGCCGGTCTGGATATGCGGGGACTGCCATGTGGGCAACCTGGGGCCGGTGGCGGACTATAAGGAGCGGGTGGCGATCCAGATCCGCGACCTGGACCAGACGGTCATCGGCAACCCCGCCCACGACCTGATCCGGCTGGGACTGTCCTTGGCCTCGGTCGCGCGCGGCGCCGACCTGCCGGGCGTCGTCACCGCCCACATCCTGGAAAACCTGGTGGCCGGCTATGAGCTGGCCTTGGCGGGCGACTTCGATGATGACGGTGAAAAGGCCCTGAGGCCCGCCAGCATCCGCAATCTGCTGGACCGGTCCATCCGCCGGCGGTGGCGCCACCTGGCATGGGAACGATTCGCAACGGTCAAGCCCGAGATGCCGCTGGGCAAGCGGTTCTGGGCCCTGACCGAGGCCGAACGCGCCGCGCTGCACGCCCTGTTCCAGGAAGAGGCGGTCCGCGACCTGGTCACCGGCCTGCAATCCCGCGACCGTGGTGACATGGTTCGCCTGGTGGACGCCGCCTATTGGCGGAAAGGCTGCAGCTCCCTGGGGCGTCTGCGCTTCGCCGCCATGGTGCAGGTCGGCGATGGCAAGGGCGCCTCCTTCTGCCTGATCGACCTTAAGGAGGGGGTGACGGCGGCGGCCCCCCGGTCGCCGGAGGCGAGCATGCCCCGGGACAACGCCATCCGGGTCGTGACCGGCGCCCGCGCCCTGTCGCCCAAGCTGGGCCGTCGCATGGTGGCCACGCGCCTATTGGACAAGGCCATGGTGCTGCGCGAACTGATGCCGCAGGACCTGAAGCTGGAGGTAGACCGACTGACACCCGCCAAGGCCAAGCCCCTGGCCGCCTACCTCGGCGGGGTCGTGGGCACCGCCCACGCCCGGCAGATGGAGCCGCAAGAGCGATCCGCCTGGATGAAGGACTTGGCCCGCGCCCGCTCCGCCAGGCTGGGGGCGCCCAGTTGGCTGTGGGCCAGCGTGGTCGACCTGCTCGGCATCCATGAACGCGCCTATCTGGAACACTGCCGGCTGCACGCCCTGCCGCGCCCCCGCGCCGACGACGCGGCGGCCGGTGAGCTGAAACGCGCGGGATAGGGGCCGCGTCAGGCGGCCTCAAGCGCGTTGCCGATGGCCAAGGCCAGTTCCTCGATACGATATGGCTTGGCCAGCACTTGGTAGCCCCGCTGTGCGGCGGGTTCCTCGCTATAGCCGGTGGACAGGATCACAGGCAGGTCGGCCCGCACGCGCTTGACCTCCCGCGCCAGGTCCAGCCCGTTCATGGCCCCCGGCATGACGATATCGCTGAACAGCAGATCGAAGTCCCGGCCTGCGAGGATGAGATCCAGCGCGTCCTGGCCGTTGGCGACATGGGTCACGTCGTAGCCGAGATCTTCCAGCGCCGATCCGATGATCGGCGCCAGGATGGGATCATCCTCCGCCACCAGGATGCGGGCGGTGCCACGCGGGGCGGCAGCCGGGGATGATACCAGGGGCGCCTTGGGAGCGTCCGCCGCCCGGGGCAATACCAGGGACACGGTCGTCCCGGCGCCCACGGCGCTGTCGATCCAGGCGGCACCGCCCGACTGGTGGGCGAAACCGTAAACCTGGGACAGGCCCAGCCCCGTTCCCTTGCCCTTCGCCTTGGTGGTGAAGAAGGGATCAAAGGCGCGCGCCACCACCTCGGGCCGCATGCCGCTGCCCGTGTCGGACAGGTAGACCCGTACCGCGTCGGTTTGTCCCTGCCACCCGCTGATGTTTTCGGCGCCCAGCACCAGCTTCCCGCCCGCCGGCATGGCGTCGCGGGCATTGGCCGCCAGGTTCAGAAGCGCCACCTCCAGCTGGACGGGGTCGGTCTGCACTGGCCAGATGCCGCCGGACAGCTCCAGCGTCACCTCGATATCGCTGCGGACCACCTGTTTGATCAGGCCGATGCAGCTGAGCAAGGCGTCCCGCAGGTCCACCGACTCCACATCCATCTGGCGCTGGCGCGAGAAGGTCATCAATTGCTGTATCAGCTTGGTGCCCCGGTCCACCGCCTGCATCCCGGCCTCGACCAGGCGCGCGTTGCGGCTTCTGTCCTCGCTGCGGCCGATCATCTGCAGGCAGCTTGAGATGGCCTGCAGCAGGTTGTTGAAATCATGGGCCATGCCGCCCGTCAGCTGGCCGATGGCCTCCATCTTCTGGGCATGGCGCAGCCGTTCCTCCAGTTCCCGGCGCTCGGTGTTGTCGCGGGTGATCTTGGCGAAGCCCACCAGCTTGCCCGTGTCGTCCCGGATGGCATCGATGATAACGTGCGCCCAGAAGCGGCTGCCGTCCTTGCGGACGCGCCATCCCTCCTTCTCATAACGCCCCTCCGCCTCCGCGGTGGCCAGGGCGCGGGCGGGCAGCCCGGCGGCCAAATCCTCCTCGGTGTAAAATCGCGAGAAGTGTTCGCCGATGATCTCTTCGCTCCGGTACCCCTTGATCCGCTCGGCGCCGGCGTTCCAGTTGGTCACGTGGCCGGTGGGGTCCAGCATGTAGATCGCGTAGTCGGTGACGCCCTGGACCAGCAGGCGGAAGCGCGCCTCGCTCTCCCGCAGGGCCTGCTGGGCCTCCCGCCGCTCGGTGATGTCCCGGGTGACCTTGGCGTAGCCGATCAGGGTGCCGGCCTCGTCCCGGACGGGATCGATGACGACGCTGGCCCAGAACCGCGTCCCGTCCTTGCGCACCCGCCAGCCCTCGGCCTCGAACCGGCCTTCGGTCTCGGCGATGGCCAGCGCCCGCTGGGGCACGCCCGCGTCGCGGTCTTCCTGGGTGTAGAAGCGGGAAAAGTGCTGGCCCAGGATCTCCCCGGCCTCGTAGCCCTTGAAGCGCCGGGCGCCAGGGTTCCAGCTGCTGACCACGCCGGCCGCGTCCAGCATGTAGATCGCGTAGTCGTCGATGGCGTCCACGAGACGCTGGAACCGCCGGCTGTCGCCCCCTTGCGCGTCGCCGGTCGCGATTTCCGTATCCAACGGCATGCCCTCAATCATGCGGTGGTCGCGAAACAGGACCCCCGATGTCTTGTCCAGTCACCATTTAGATCATGGCTAGGACCAAAAATTCCATTAATGAAAGCGGGATATTTATTTGGTCGTAATAGGGAATAATTGAACTTCTTCAAGTCTTTGGCGCCTATACGCAAATGGGTTCCGGCCACGCCGCCGACGTGGCCGGAACCTGCCGGCCGCCTGGAGGAAGCGAAGGCGGCCGGCTTTCGAAAGCGGCGGTGGTGTCTGGCTAGGACGGCCGCCGCCTTCAACCCATGGGAGTTACCAGCGTATCAAAGCGATCCCGCGTCCGCCCTAGCGGTGCCCATGGGACGCTTCGCCGCCCTTGCGTCCCGCCTCCGACGCGCGTTCCGGATTGTTGGCGAAGTTGCCGCCACCGCCCCGGTTACCGCCGCCGGAAGCCTCGCCCCCCTTGCGGCCGGCCTCGGCAGCCCGCTCGCGGTCGTGGGCGAAGTTGCCACCGGAGGCCTCACCACCCTTGCGGCCCGCTTCGGCGGCCAGTTCGCGATCCTGCGAGAAACTGCGCTTCTCATCCGGAACGCTGGCGCCACCCTTCCGGCCGGCTTCGGCCGCCAACTCATGATCCTGGGAGAAGCTGCGCTTCTCGTCGGGCACGCTGGAGCCGCCCTTGCTGGCGATATCGCGCTGCTTGTCCTCGTCCATCGAGGCGAAGCCGCGGTTCGAAGTGCCATTGTCCTTACTCATGACGTCCTCTCCATTCTGGGGAAGTACCGTCGTCTCCGGAACCGGCGAGCCCGGCCCGGATGTCTTATCTTTCTGACGGTGTGCCATATAAAGACCGGAAGCTTCCATCGGTTCCGGATTTTGTTAAATATTGGCCAAATTTTGAAATATAGATAAGTCAAAGCTGCGCTTAAATATCGAATTTTCATATTGTTACATTTGCACCCAACCGAGCGTCCCCGCGTACGCCGGCATTTCATCCTGGAAACATTGATGAACATTTCATTCCGCGTGGAACGGAAACCGGCGTCGGCGCTTCTCCGCCAGCAAGGCCCTGGGGTGGGACCATACCGGACCGCCCGATCAGATCGGAGAGCAAGCCATGGCGCAAAAGACCCTGCAAACCATGTTCATCGAGGAACTGCGAGACATCTACAGCGCGGAACGCCAGATCGTCCGCGCCCTGCCAAAGCTGGCCAAGGCGGCGTCGGCTGACGATTTGAGGCAGGCGCTGGAAACCCACCTGGAGGAAACCCGGGGCCAGGTGGAACGACTGGACAAGGTGTTCGAGACGCTGGACACCAGCAGCCGCAGCCGCGGCAAGAAATGCGAGGCCATGGAGGGCATGCTGTCGGAAGCGAACGAGCTGCTGGACCTGGGGCTGTCACCCGAGGCGTTGGACAGCGCCATCATCGCCGCTGCCCAGAAGGTGGAGCATTATGAGATCGCCAGCTATGGCTCCGCCATCGCCTGGGCCATGGCGCTGGGCTACGACGAGGCCGCCGACATCCTGGCCGAGACGCTGGAGGAGGAAAAGAATGCCGACCAGATCCTGAACCAGGCGTCCCGCACCGTGAACGACACGGCGGCGGAACAGGTCCGCGCGGCCTGACGCCGCCCGAGCAACGCAAACGGGGACGGGTCCCGGCCGATTATGGCCGGGACCCGCCGGTCCATCAGGGCGTCTCGCCGAAATCCAGGGTGCGGCTGAAGAAGGGGATGACCTGTTCCTGGATGCGGAACGCCACATGGCTGGTGTGGGTGCCCGGATAAATCTCAAAGCTGTTGGCGATGCGGTAGCTGTCCAGCGCCTCATGCAGCTTGCCGGCGTCCACCTTGAGGCCGTCCTGGTCGCCCACGTCGATGGCGATGGCCCGGTAGCGGCGCAATGCCCCGACGTACTGGTCCATGAAGGCCAGCGGGGCGTTGGCCGCCCATTTGGCCAGCACCTCCGGCCGCGGCTGCCCGTCCTTCACGGGCAGGTCCAGGTACAGCGGCGGGTTCTGCGGGTTGGGCGACCAGGCGGCGGCGGTCGCCAGCTGCGCCCGCGCCATGAACGGCAATGTGCCCGAGTCCGCCGGCGCCTTCACCGCCTCCAGCGTCTCCCACGTCTTGGGATCGATGGGCCCCAGGGCCCGTGGCGACAGGCAGCAGGGGCTGAGCATGTAGAGCGCGCCGAAGATGTCGGCATGCCTCATGCCGATGCGGGAGGTGCCGTAGCCGCCCATGGAGTGCCCGGCCAGGCCCCGGCTCTCCCGCTTCGCGATGGTGCGGTAGTGCCCGTCGATATAGGCGACCAGGTCGCGGGAGATGAAGGTCTCGAAATCGCCCGTGGTCACCGAACTGGAATACATGGAGCCATTGTGGACCGTCTTGCTGTCCGGCAAGACGACGATCATCTCCCGCGCGCCCTGGGCGTAGGCGCCCTCCACCGTCTGGGGCACGTGGATTTCCGCCATCCACTGGGCGGCACCGATGGAATAGCCGTGCAGGGCGTAGACCACGGGATAGCGCTTCTTCGGGTTGGCGGCGTAGCCGGGCGGCAGCAGCACGTAGACATCACGGTCCACGGCGTCGCCCTCCAGGTTTCCTTCCAGCGTGGGGGCGTGCACGGTGATG
This sequence comes from Nitrospirillum guaranorum, assembly GCF_034653275.1. Lineage (NCBI taxonomy): Bacteria > Pseudomonadati > Pseudomonadota > Alphaproteobacteria > Rhodospirillales > Azospirillaceae > Nitrospirillum > Nitrospirillum guaranorum. Next base: position 199,801 of record NZ_JAYEES010000002.1, read on the forward strand.
TGCTCCACCGTCACCGCGCGGGCGCCGGGCACGGGGGCCGGCGCCTCCGTCGTCACCTGGGCGCGGGCGGTGCCGACGCCCACCCCCACCGCCAACACCATGGCCAGGCAATAGGCCGCTTTTCTCATTCGTTCCTCCCTGCGGATATCATTGGCCGGCGACCCGGGCGGGGCCGCTCATGCGGACGGGGAATTCGTAGATCAAGGTGGAAAGCGCCGGCACGCTCAGGGGCCCGCGCAAAGACGGGGCCGGCGCCTCGATGATCGTCACCTGGGGGGTGGCGCCCACCTTGTTCTGCGCGTCCAGGTCCGGCCCGCTCAGGCGCCAGACCCGGCCGGCCCCGTCCGCCTGCGCCCCCTGGACCGCCAGCGACAAGGGCCGCGGCTGGAAGGTGGCGTTGACCACGGCGACCCGTAACACGCGCCGATCCGGACTGAGACCGGCGACGATGTCCAGCGGATAGGTCGGGCTGCCGGACTTCACCTGGGGATGATCGTAGCCCACCGCGAACTTAGGGTCCGGCTGCGGCGCGTCGCCCGTCACCGCCACGGGGATGACACCGGCGCCGAACCGCTCCCCATACAATTTGAAGACCTGGCCCGTCGCGTTCAGGGTGGCCCCCGCCGGCGTCACGTCCAGGGTGGAGATGCCGAAGGTGAAGGCGCTCATGCGGATGAAGTCCGAGTGGCGCAGCATCTCCTGCAACACCATCGAATAGGCCAGCGCCAGCTTCAGGGTGGGCTTGTTCCCCGCCCCGATGTAGGCGTACTCGTCGATCGACAGGAAAATGGGCTTCTGCGTCATCGCCGGGAAGCGCCGCTGGTAGATGGCCCACTCCTCCGCCTTCATGCGCACCTGGTTGGCGGGGGCGCGGGCGAATTCCATCAGCTCGTCCGCCGGCGGGGCGTCGGGGCGCTTCTCCACCGTGTCGTACCAGTGCTCGCTCAGGCCGTCGAAGTCGCCCCAGGCCTTGGCCAGCAACCCGCCGGTCCAGTCGTTCTCGGTCCCGAACTTGGCCTGGATGCTCTCCAGACTGGCGTTCTCCTTGGCGTCGCGGGGGTGCATCTGGTCCGGCATGGCGCCGGATCCGATCAGGGTGATGGTCGGATCCACCGACCGCATCGCGGCGGCGAACTCACGATGCTTGATCATGAAGTAGTCCAGCGAGGTGCGGCCGATCTGCCACCAGCCGTACGGCTCGTTCCCGATGTTCCAGTAGCGCACGCCGTAGGGCTCGGGATGGCCGTTGGCGGCGCGCTTGGCACCCCATTCGCTGGTCGCCGGGCCGTTCAGGTACTCCACCTCCTCCGCCGCCGAATGGGCGTCGCCCAGTCCGGCGTTGACCGTCACATAGGGGTCCACCCCCAGCAGGCGGGTCAGCGCCATGTACTCGTCCATGCCCAAGTCGTTGGGCTGCATGGCGCTCCAGGCGTAGTCGTAGACGGGGGGCCGCCGGTCACGCGGGCCCAGGGCCTGATGCCAATCCCAGTTCGACAGGAAGTTGCCGCCCGGCAGGCGCCAGAAGCCGGAGTGCAGCGACTTCAGCACGGCGATGCTATCGGCCCGCCAGCCGTCCACATTGTCCGCCGGCATGAGGGTGACGGCGCCCACGCGGAAGAAGCCCGCGCCCGTGCCCGTCACCTCGAACCGGGCGTCCGCCGTGTCGGCCCCCGGCTTGAAGGCGAAATCCAGGCTCTGCCAGTCCGCCGTCAGCGGCGGCAGGGTGATCGTCTGGCGGTCCCCGGCACCCGGCCCCCAAACCAGCGCCACCGTCAGCACCGTGCCCGGGGTCCCGTTGGCCACGATATGTCCGACATAATCGCGCCCGCGCGCCACCCCCAACCCGCCCTGGCCGAAGCCATGCGGTGCGGCCGCGTCCACCGCCACGCGCACGCTTTGCGCGCCGACATAGGGTTGGGCCCGGTCCATGGTCACCGCCGCCTCATCCCCGATAGGGCGCCATTTGCGATTGACCAGCGCCGGCTTGCCCTCCACCGACAGCGGCTGCGGCGGGTCCTTCCCCTCGGCGACGACGGGGAAGTAGAATTTGCGGTCGTCGAGCAATTCCGCCCACAGCGCGCGGTTCATGAGGCCGCCGATGGGCTCGATGAACATGCCGTAGGCATAGGGCGTGACGGCGGCGTTGACACGCGTCGCGTCGATACGCGCGGTGACGGGACGCGCGCTGAAGGGGCGCGTGGTCGCGGATTCCGCCGCCGCGTGCGCGGTACCGCCCAGCAATAGTGTCGAAAGCGCGAGGACCGCCCCCAGGCGGCTGTGCGTGGCTGCCATTATCCCCTCCCAGGTGGGCCCTTCCCTGTCGGGTCGCCCGGTTTTTGCCCCCCGTCCGTGACGGCGGGAGGTGTGCCTGTCGGCGCAATGTGAGCGCTAACATGATTTAATTGTCTGAGTATTTGATTTGGAGTCAAGATGTGTCAGGGTGGCGCCACAAAAAATGGGAGGAACAGTTGGCGGCGCGTGGATGGCGGAGCGAGGACGGCCGGAAGGGCCGGGCGGCCGGGCGGCAGCGGCGGGTGCGCGCCTTGGCGGCCGGCTTGCTGGCGCTGAGCCTGTCGTCCCGGCCGGGACTGGCCCAGCCCGTTCCCACGCCGGTGACCATCACGGTGGACCTGGCCCATGCGGTGGGCCCGACTCATCCCCTCTACGCCTGGTTCGGCTATGACGAGGCCAACTACACCACCATGCGTGACGGCCGGGCCCTGCTGTCCGAACTGCACGACCTGGCGCCGGTGCCGGTGCACATCCGCACCCATCACCTGCTGAGTTCCGGCGACGGCGTGGCGGCCCTGAAATGGAGTTCGACCAACGTCTATTCCGAGGACGCGGCCGGCAATCCCGTCTACGATTTCCATATCCTGGACGGGATTTTCGACGCCTACCGCGACGCCGGCGTGGTGCCCATGGTGGAACTGGGCTTCACGCCCAAGGCCCTGGCCAGCGGCGCCGGGACCTATGAGGACGTCTATCCCGACGCCGCCATCGGCGGCACCGTGCACAGCCCGCCCAAGGATCACGCCAAGTGGCGGGCACTGATCCGCACGGTGGTGGCCCACCTGGCCCAGCGCTACGGCCGGGAAACCGTGACCGGCTGGTATTTCGAGGTGTGGAACGAGCCGGACATCCCCTACTGGCACGGCACGCCCGCCCAGTATTTCCAGCTGTACGACACCACCGTCGCCGCGGTTCGCGACGTGCTGCCCCAGGCGAAGGTGGGTGGTCCCGCCACCACCGGGCCCGGCGGGGCCAGCGGCGCCCAGTTCCTGAAGGATTTCCTGGACCATGTCGCCGCCACCCGGGCGCCGCTGGACTTCATCTCCTTCCACGCCAAGGGCCAGCCCACCTTCCAGGACGGGCAGGTGACCATGGGCCTGGCGCAAGAACTGACGGACGTGGACAAGGGCTTCGGCCTGGTGGCGCGCTATCCCCGATTCCGCCACCTGCCCATCATCCTGTCGGAGGCCGACCCAGAAGGCTGCGCCGCCTGCTCCATGAGCGTCAACCCCGCCAACGCCTATCGCAACGGCGCGCTGTATCCCGCCTATACCGCCGCCGCCTACAAGCGCCTGTTCGAGCTGGCCGACCGGCACGGCGTCAACCTGGCCGCCATGCTGAGCTGGTCGTTCGAGTTCGAGGGCCGGGCCTATTTCGAGGGCTTCCGCGACCTGTCGACCAATGGCGTCGACAAGCCCATCCTGAACTTCTTCCGGATGGCGGCGATGCTGCGCGGCACGCGCGTCGCCACCACCGGCGCCACCATCCGGAATGCGGCGGACATCATCGCCCACGGCGTGCGTGACGCACCGGACATCGACGCCCTGGCCACCGCCGACGCGCGCGGCGCCGCCGTGATGGTGTGGAACTATCACGACGCGGCGACGCCGGCCGACCCCACGCCCGTGGCACTGACCCTTACCGGCCTGCCCAAGGCGGCGGTGCGGGTGCGGCTGAGCCACTATCGCATCGATGACCACCACTCCAACGCCTATACCGCCTGGCAGGCCATGGGCTCGCCGCAGAACCCGACCCCGGCGCAACTGGCGGATCTGAAGGGTCAGGCCGGGTTGCAGCTGGCGGAATCACCACGCTGGCTGGCGCCCTCGGGCGGGACCGCGACACTCACCCTGGATATGCCGCGCCAGTCGGTCTCGCTGCTGGCGCTGGATTGGTAACGGCGGCCCCGGCCAACCTGTGGAAGAACCTGGTAAAAGAACAAGGAATGGGAAGGAAAAGAATGCGTTATCGCCCCCTGACACGCGCGCTGCTGCTCGGCGCCGCCTTCTTCGCCCTGGCACCGCAGGTGCGCGCGGACCAGCCCGCCGCCCCCGCCGTCAGCGAGGCGTGGCAAAAGGCGCAGGCCCTGGTCGCCCGCATGACGCTGGATGAGAAGCTGGGCCAGCTGGTCAACGTGGCGCCGGCCATCCCCCGGCTGGACATCCCCGCCTACAACTGGTGGACGGAATCGCTGCACGGCGCCATCGGCGCCGTCCCCACCACCAACTTTCCCGAGCCCATCGGCCTGGCCGCCACCTTCGACGCGCCCCTGGTGCACGACGTCGCCGGGACCGTCAGCGTGGAGGTGCGCGCCCTGCACACCCTGGGCCGCGCCACGGGCCACCTGGGCCGCATCGGCACCGGCCTGGACACCTGGTCGCCCAACATCAACATCTACCGCGACCCGCGCTGGGGCCGGGGCCAGGAAACCTATGGCGAGGATCCCTACCTGACGGCGCGCCTGGCGGTGGCCTTCGTCGGCGGCATGCAGGGGCCCAACCCCGACCTGCCGGACGTGGTGGCGACGCCCAAGCATTTCGCCGTGCACAGCGGCCCGGAATCGACCCGCCACGCCGCCAACGTCTATGTCTCGCCGCATGACCTTGAGGACACCTACCTGCCCGCCTTCCGCGCCGCCATCGTGGAGGCGCGTGCCGGGTCCATCATGTGCGCCTACAACCGCATCGACGGGCAGCCGGCCTGCGCCAGCGACCTTCTGCTGAAGGACCATCTGCGCGGCGCCTGGCACTTCACCGGCTATGTCGTGTCGGACTGCGACGCGGTGAAGGACATCGCCGACAATCACAAATACGCGCCGGACCAGGCGGCCGCGGTGGCCGCCGCCCTGAAGGCCGGGGTGGACAACGAGTGCAACGTCGCCACCCTGTTTGGCGCCGGCGGTGGGCTGGCGGCGCGCTACAAGGAGGCGTACACGCGCGGCCTGATCGGCGCCGCGGACATTGACCTGGCGCTGGTGCGCCTGTTCTCCGCCCGTTACCGCAACGGCGACCTCCCCGGCCTGGACCGTCCCAAGCAGGATGTGCCCGTCCAGGCCATCGGCACGGCGGAGCATCAGCAGCTGGCGCGCAAGGTGGCCGGTGAAAGCATGGTGCTGCTGAAGAACGACGGCGTGCTGCCCCTGAAGCCCGGCGTCAAGGTGGCGGTGATCGGGCCGCATGGCAATTCCACCCGCGTGCTGCGCGGCAACTACTCCTCGGCCCTGTCTGCCCCGCCGGTGTCGGTGCTGGACGGCCTGCGCCAGGTGATGCCGGGCACGCGCATCACCCACGTCCCCTTCAACGAGACCGTCATGGACGGCGACCCAGTGCCCACGTCCGCCCTGGTGACGCCTGATGGCAAGCCGGGCGTGCGGGCGCAATATTTCAACGCCACCGGCCCGGTGAAGATCCCGGCGCCGGACGCGCCCTTCGGCTCCATGCCGCCGCTGGAGGTGGCGTCCAAGCCCGTGGTGACGCGGGTGGAGGCGCAAGTGGGCGGCAGCGGCCATGACCAGAAGACGGTGGCGGAGAATTACCGCGTGGTCTGGACAGGCTTCCTGGTGCCACCGGAATCCGGCACCTACCGCCTGGGCATGACCGGCTTCTCCGGCGGGGAATTCGAGTTCGACGGCCGCCGCGTGGACCTGGGCACGCCGCTGTGGGGTGACCTGCCCAAGCTGGAAACCGTGACCCTGGAAAAGGGCAAGCGCTATCCCATCCGCGTCGCCACCGACGTGCACGGCATGGGCGGGGTGGAGTTCCTGTGGAAGCGGGTGGCGCCCGCCGCCGCCGCTGACGGCGACTTGGCCACGGCCGTGGCCGACGCCGACGTCATCGTCGCCGCCGTGGGCCTGAGCGCCGACCTGGAGGGCGAGGAGATGAAGCGCCAGATCGAGGGCTTCGCCGGCGGCGACAAGACCTCCCTCGATCTGCCATCGGAGCAGCGCCGCCTGCTGCAGGCGGCCAAGGCCACGGGCAAGCCGGTGGTGGTGGTCCTGCTGAACGGCAGTCCGCTGGATTTGTCGTGGGCCAAGGACAACGCCGCCGCCATCGTCGAGGCCTGGTACCCTGGCCAGGCGGGGGGCCTGGCCGTCGCCGACGTGCTGTCGGGCAAGACCAACCCGGCCGGCCGCCTGCCGCTGACCTTCTACCGCAGCGTGGCCGACCTGCCGCCGTTCGACGATTACGCCATGACGGGCCGCACCTATCGCTATTTCACCGGCCAGGCCGTCTACCCCTTCGGCTACGGCCTGTCCTACACGCGCTTCGACTACGGCGCCGTGACCGTGGAGCCGACGCACGGTGGCGCCGAGAACGGCGTACGGGTGACGGCCACGGTGACCAACACCGGCGATCGCGCCGGCGACGAGGTGGCGCAGCTGTACCTGAAGCCGCCAGCGTTCGAGGGGGCGCCGCGCCTGGCGCTGCGTGGCTTCCAGCGCCTGTCCCTGGCGCCGGGCGAAAGCCGCACGGTGTCGTTCGAGCTGTCGCCCCGCGACCTCAGCTTCGTCACCCGGGACGGCGACCGCCAGGTCATGGCCGGCACCTACCAGGTCAGCGTCGGTTCCGGCCAGCCGGACAGCGGCGTGCCCGTCAAGCAGGGGCAGTTCGCCACCACGGCGGCGCTGTCCATCGAGCGGTAAGTCCCAAGTCCGCGCGCGGCCCGGTCCATGTCTTGCCCGGTCTATGCCTTGCCGGGGCTATGCCTTGAAAGACTGGGCCGTGTCGCGCAGCGCCTCGGTGATCAACAGGCGCATGGCGTCGCGCGCCGCTTCCGCATCGCGGGCGGCGACGGCGTTCAGGACATAGCGGTGCAGGGGGATGGGGTCGCGCAACACCACCCCCTCGCGCAGCTTGTGGATGGTGCTCCACCGCACCGCCGCCCCGATGCTGACGGCCAGCGACCCGATGAGGGGATTGCTGCTGGCCTCCAGCAGGGTGTCGTGGAAATCGGCGTCGGCGGCCTGCCCCTCCTCCGCCGCCAGGGTATGGCGGTCCATGATGTCCAGCGCCGCCGTCATGCGGGCCAGCTGGTCCTCGGTGCGCCGCTCCGCCGCCAGGGCGGCGATGCCGGGTTCCACGATCATGCGCAGTTCGAACAGGCTGTAGATGAAGTCCTTGCTGGGCTCGGTCGCGAAATGCCAGGCCAGGACGTCGGGATCCAGCAGGTTCCAACGCGACCGGGCGCAGACCTGGGTGCCGCTCTTGGGCCGGCTTTCCACCAGCCCCTTGGCCGCCAGGATGCGCAACGCCTCGCGATAGGCGGAGCGGGAGACCTTCAGCCGCTCGGCATTGACGATCTCATTCTCCAGGACGTCGCCCGGCTGGTAGCGGCCGGTGACGATGTCGGTACCCAGCTTGCGGGCCAGGGAGCCGTGCAGCCGTCCCATTGGGGAGCCTCGGCCCAGGCGGGTCAGCCCGGCGATCAATTCATCCATACGACAATCCGCCGGCGCTGACGTCCACAGGGGCGGCCCCGCGATGGGCCGCCGCCAGCACCGTTGTAACATTCGCGGCGACAACGGCCAATCTTGGGCCGGGCTTTCTCACCGGGGGTCATAACCTGGCTTCTTATAAAGCGTGCCGGGCTTGTCCACGATGTCTGGCTTGTAGACCGCCTCCACCCAGTCGGCGGGATCCACGTCCTCGATGCTGATGGACACCGACGCCTCGCTGCTGCCCATGTGGGTCATGAGGGTCCGGGTCAGTTCCTCGGCCAGCTTGGCCTTCTGCGCCTCGCTGCGGCCGGCGTACATCTTCACGATGATGTGGGGCATGGGTCAGGCCGCCACAGACTGGTCAGGACCGACGGGTGGATTGGTCCGCGTGGGACCGGTGACGGTGTCGGGTAAGCCCCTGCCCTGGGCCCGCGCCCCGGCGCGCATGATCTTCATGTTCCAATCTCCCGCTGATCCATGATCATGGACATCTTAACAGACGCCGATGCCACGATCAGGCGCCGCGTTAACACCTGATCCGCCGGCGGACAGGCCCCGACGGACGCCCTTCCGCCGCCTGGCTTCTTCCCCTTCTGGTTGCTGCACCCGCGAAAGGCGCCGGAGTCCCTATACCGCGCCGCCGTTGTTCGCCACGCACCCGGCGCTGAGACCGTTCTCATCGCCCCGTCGCCACCGGGAATGTTGGTACAAATGACACACTCGCCGTCTCAAAATCGCAATGTTCAGATTTTTGTCGCCCCTACCCGCACCCTGTGGTAGCGTTACCATTGCATAGGGTTGGGGGCTTTCCACGACAGTGGCGGCTTAGAATTACTCTAGCGAACGGGAGGATGAACGCTGGCCGGCAAATCATGCCGCACGCCTGCCAGCCATAAGCTGCACACGGGATTTTGCATATAAATATGATAGCGCTAACAACAAGCGTTGGCGTTGCCATATTTTTCTATTCCGTGCCCGGTATCACAAACAAAACCAGCGCCTTCAAAACTAGGGAGGGAAAATATGGTGAGTTTCCAAAGAAAAAAGGGAGCGTCCAAGTCACCGACGGCGAATTTCCGCACGGCCGTTCTGACCGGTGTTTCGCTGATGACCATCGCGGGCCTGGCAACGCCGGCATTCGCGCAAACGACTCAGCCCAGCCCAGGCAAGGGCGGCACCAATTCCGACACGATGGAAGATATCATCGTCACCGGCATCATCGGGTCTCTGCAACGTAACCTTGATATCAAGCGCGAGGCGGATGGCATCGTCGACGCCATTTCGGCCGAGGACATCGGTAAGTTCCCCGATTCCAACGTCGCGGCCTCGATGCAGCGCATTCCCGGCGTGTCCATCAGCCGCGGCACCAGCAGCATGGGCGGCGTGCCCACCTCCACCGGTGACGCCACCGCCATCACCGTCCGCGGCTTCGGCCCCAGCTTCAACGAGACGTTGTTCGACGGCCGCGTGTCCGCCTCGGCCGCCAGTTCCGGCCGCGGTTTCGACTTCAGCTCCGTCAGCTCCGACTTCGTCGGGCAGATCGACGTCCTGAAGTCGCCTGACGCGTCTCTGTCGGCGGGCGCCATCGGCGCCACCGTCAACATCAAGTTCCCCAAGCCGCTGGAGCATTCGGGCTTCCGGGCGGCAGGTTCCGTCTCGGGCTCCTACGCCTCTGACGCGGACGGCGCCTCACCCAACGGCGCTTTCCTGGTCAGCGACACCTTCGCCCACGACACCTTCGGCATCCTGCTGGCCGCCGGCTTCAACGAGACCCAGACCCTGGGCAACCACGTGAACAGCCAGGGCTGGATCGGCACCACCAGCGACAAGTTCGGCAGCCTGGCGTCGGGCACGCCGTCCGGCGTTCCGGCCTGGTTCATCCAGGACTACGGCCTGTATCAGGAACACAGCGACACCATCCGCAAGTCGGGCCGCCTGGCCCTGCAGTGGCAGCCGTCCGACCAGCTTGAAATCACGCTGAACGACGACTTCCAGCGTGAGGACGCCCACCAGAACCAGTATGGCTACAGCATCTGGTTCAACTCGGGCGCCCTGCAGAACGTGAAGCTGAACAGCAACGGGTCGGTGGTCGACTTCGTTCAGCCCAACACGCCGACCGACTTCCAGGCCCAGTACAACAGCCAGGTGCTGCAGAACAACCTGTACGGCCTGAACATCAAGTGGACGCCGACCAACAACTGGAAGATCACGGTCGACGCCGCCCGGTCCGAATCCTGGCAGAACCCGAACGACCAGCTGACCAGCCTGGACGCCGACGTGGGTTACGGCTCCTGCGCCAGCGGCACCTGCATCAACACCAACAACGTGGGCATCACCGGCGTCGCGGCCGGCGCCCTGCCCTATCCCACCGTCTACGGGCCGAACGGCGACAAGTCGCACTTCACCAACGGCTTCATCGGGTCGCACGTCTTCCCGATGAGTTCGACCCGCAATTACAACGTCATCGACCAGGGCAAGGCCGAGGCTGAATGGAAGAGTGGCGACACCACCATCCGCTTCGGCATGCAGTACATCGATAACAAGGAAGACCTGAGCAGCTACGACACCTTCACCAACAGCGATTGGCAGGCGTACAGCGGCTACGGTCCGGCCTCGGGCTCGCCCACGGGCGTCGCCCTGCCGCAGGATTGGTTCACCAAGACCTTCAGCACGTCCAACTTCATCCCGGGCTTCGCCAACAACGGCAACCTGCCGTCGCAGATCCTGATGGCCAACCCGGGCCAGATCCTGAACTACCTGCAGTCGCTGGGCAATCCGCAGACGAAGAACATCCCGGGCTTCAACTACGGCTGCTGCACCCCGCCCTTCGACGGCACCTACCGCCTGATCCTGTCCCCGGGTTCCAAGCGCGACATCGAGGAAGAAACCTTCGCCCCCTATGTCGCGGCGACGTTCAAGACCCAGGTGGCGGATATGCCGCTGAAGGTCAACGTGGGCGCCCGCGAGGAAATCACCCACGTGACGTCGTCCGGCCTGGGCCAGACGCCGACCGCCTTCACCGTGACGCCGGGCGACAAGACCGCGTTCACGGTGGCCTACGGCCCCGTCACCACCGTCTCGGGCACCAACAACTACCAGTTCCTGCTGCCCAACCTGGATCTGACCTTGGGCGTCACGGACGACCTGCAGGTGCGCTTCAACGCGTCGCGCACCCTGACCCGTCCGCCGCTCAACAACATGACCCCGGTCTACAGCATCAGCACGCAGCGCGTCGGCACGGTATCGGCGTCGGGCGGCAACCCGCAGTTGATGCCCTACCTGTCCGACAACGTGGACATCGGGGCCGAGTACTACTACCAGCGCAACTCCTACGTCGCGATCGACGGCTTCATGAAGAGCGTCACGAACTTCGTGGTCGGCGGCACGTCGCAGAAGAGCTTCGTCGGCGTTCTCGACCCGACCACGGGCAAGGACGTCCAGTACGCCTACAGCACCTACCTGAACGGGCCGTCGGCCCAGGTCTATGGTCTGGAAATGTCCATCCAGCACGTGTTCGATGACACCGGCTTCGGCTTCCAGGCCAACGCCACCGTCGTCGGCACCGACAAGCCCTATGATCCGAACAACCTGTCGGTCAGCGGCTTCGCGGTCACGGGTCTGGCCAACTCCGCCAACTTCGTCGGCTTCTACGACAAGTATGGGTTCCAGGCGCGTATCGCCGTCAACTGGCGCGATGAGTACCTGGACCACTTCGGCCAGGCGCAGGGTGGTTCCATCTACGGGTCCGAGCCGACCTTCGTCGACCCGGCCTGGGAGGTGGACTTCAGCACCAGCTACGACGTGAACGAGTATGTGAGCGTCTACTTCGAAGCCTTGAACCTGACCAACGAGACCTACTCAACTCATGGCCGGTACAAGGAGCAGCTGCTGGATGCCGTCGCCTACGGGCAGCGGTACACTGTCGGCGCGCACTTCAAGTACTAAGGTTTGTTTGTGAGCGTACCTTCCTCCTAAACTCCTGGGGGGCCGCCGTGGCACGTGGCGGCCCCTTTTTCCCTCTGAAGGAGCGGGAGAAAGGCCTTACACTGGACCGATACCGGATGCCGCATGTCCCCGCCAGGGAGGGGGGCCGGCATCCCGAAAACCAGGATGCCTTCATGGATCGTCCCATCCAGCATATCGTCATCGTCGGCGGCGGTACCGCCGGCTGGCTGACCGCGGGCGTCATCGCCGCCCGGCACAAGGCGCGTATGGCCTCGGGCTTCAAGGTCACCTTGGTGGAATCCCCCAACGTCGCCATCATCGGCGTGGGCGAGGGCACCTGGCCCACCATGCGCACCACGCTGGAAAAGATGGGCGTGTCGGAGACGGAGTTCTTCCGCCATTGCGACACCGCCTTCAAGCAAGGTGGCAAGTTCGTGGGCTGGACCACCGGCGCCGCCGACGATGCCTACTACCACCCGCTGATGCTGCCGCACGGCTGGTCCCAGGTGAATCTGGTGCCCCATTGGCTGCAGGACGGGCGCGGCCGCACCTTCTCCGCGGCCGTCTGCCCGCAGGAAACCATCTGCGAGGAAGGCCTGGCGCCCAAGACCATCGCCACCCCCGAATACCGGGGCTTGGCCAACTACGCCTACCACCTGGACGCCGGCAAATTCGCCAGCTTCATGCAGAAGCACTGCACGGAAAAGCTGGGCGTCCGTCATGTCCTGGCCGACGTCACCCAGGTGAAGCAGGATGAGGCCGGCGACATCACCGGCCTGGTGACCGAGCAGGCGGGCGAGATCACCGGCGACATGTTCGTGGACTGCACCGGCTTCCGCGCCTTGCTGATCGGCAAGACGCTGGGCGTGGGCTTCAAGGAATGCCGCGACGTGCTGTTCTGTGACACGGCGCTGGCGGTGCAGGTCCCGCATGAGAGCGAGGACGCCCCGATGGCGTCGCAGACCATCGCCACCGCACAGTCGTCCGGCTGGATCTGGGACATCGCCTTGCCCACCCGGCGCGGCCTGGGCTACGTCTATTCCAGCGACCATATCGATGAGGAGGCGGCGCGGGCCGAGCTGGCGCGCTACGCCGGCACGAAGGCCGAGGCGCGCAAGATCCCCATCCGCTCCGGCCATCGCGAGATGTTCTGGAAAAACAACTGCGTGGCCGTGGGCCTGGCCGCCGGCTTCCTGGAACCGCTGGAAGCCTCCGCCATCATGCTGATCGAGCTGTCGGCCAAGATCATCGCCGACCAGCTGCCCGCCCGCCGCAGCGTCATGGATGTCGTCGCCCGCCGCTTCAACGAGGTGACCCACTACCGCTGGGGCCGCATCATCGATTTCCTGAAGCTGCATTATGTCCTGACCCAGCGGACGGACACGGCGTTCTGGCGCGACAACGTCGATCCCGCCTCGACACCGGAACGGCTGCGGGATCTGCTGCGCCTGTGGAAATACCGCGCGCCCTGGTTCCTGGATGAGTTCGACCGGCTGGAAGAGGTGTTCCCCGCCGCGAGCTACCAGTACGTGCTGTACGGCATGGGCTTCCGCACCGAGGTGGACCCCGCCGAAAACAGTGCCGACGCCCTCCTGGCCAGCCGCATCATGGAAGAGAACGCGGCCATGGCCCAGAAGATGAGGGCGAACCTGCCCAAGAACCGCGACCTGGTGCGCAAGATCCGCGACCACGGCATGCAATCGATCTGAGCCCGGATGGGACCCATGACCAATATCGCCATCGTCAACGCCCACGCCCACCGCGACCTGCAGGTGAAGGCCAAGGCCAACCCCGCCTTCGACGCCAAGCATTTCGTCGCCGTCATCGTGGCCGAGTTCCCCCTGCTGGCCGTGCAGTGCCCCATCCTGCTGTCCAAGGACGCGGAGACCGGCGCCTTCGTCTGTGGCGCCGTGTTGGGCTTCGCCCAGAATGAAAACCTGTTCCTGACGCCGGACGGCTGGCAGGGCTATCGCCCGCTGACCCTGCAGCGCGGCCCCTTCTACACGGTCGGGGAGGATCTGGCCATCGACCTGGACGACGCCCGGGTGGGCATCGACGCGGGCGAGCCGCTGTTCGCGCCGAACGGGGAGATGACCCCCTATCTGCGGGGCATCATCAACGCCATGCAGGAATTGCGGCCGGGGCTGGAACGCACCAAGCGCTTCATCGAGACGCTGATGTCCCTGAAGCTGATCGAGCCCATCGACATCAGCCTCAGCTTCGACGACGGCAGCCAGCACGACCTGGCCAACCTGTACACCATCGACCGTGAGGCCCTGCGCGCCTTGCCGGATGCCGCCGTGCTGGACCTGTTCCGCCGCGGCTACATGCAGTTGATCTACCTGATGATCGCGTCGCTGAAGCACGTGCCCCTGATGGCGGAGCGCAAGAACAAGCAGCTGAGCGCGGGCCTGTCCGCCGCCCCGGCCTGGGGCTGACGGCGGCACCCCCATGACGACCGAAGTCGCCGAACGCGACGGCAGCGCCATCACTTCGCGGGAGCAATTCCTGGATGAGGTGGTGGCGGTGGGCAGCCCCCTCATCCTGCGCGGGCTGGTGACGCACTGGCCGGTGGCGGCGCGGGCCGCCCCCGCCGCCCTGCGCGACTATCTCAACGGCTTCGGACCCGGCGTCGCCATGGAGACCTTCGTCGGCCCGCCGGGAATCCGGGGCCGCTATTTCTATGGCGCGGACCTCAAAAGCTTCAATTTCGAACGCCGCACCCTGCGCCTGGGCGAGGCGCTGGACCTGATGGTGCGGGGCCTGGATGATCCCACCGCCCCCACCCTCTACGCCGGGTCGCTGACCCTGGATGAGCATCTGCCGGGCTTCACGGCGGAAAACCCCATGCCCCTGCTGCCGGCGGGGGTGGCGGGCCGCATCTGGCTGGGCCATGCCTCCACCGTGGCCACCCATTACGACGCGTTCGAGAACCTGGCCTGCGTCGTGGCCGGCAAACGGCGCTTCACCCTGTATCCGCCGGCGTCTGTGGGCGACCTCTACATCGGCCCCATCGACAACACCCTGTCGGGCCAGCCCATCAGCCTGGCCGCGTCCGATCCCGACAACCCCGCCTACCCGCGCTTCCAGGCCATCCGCGACCAGGCGCTGGTGGCGGAACTGGAGCCCGGCGACGCCCTGTTCCTGCCCAAGCTGTGGTGGCACCAGGTGGAGGCGACCGCCCCCTTCAACGGCCTGGTCAACTACTGGTGGGACGCCTTCGCCACCGGCCCGGACGCCCCTTTCACCAGCCTGCTTCTGGCCATGATCACGATGGCCGAGCGGCCGGAGGCGGAGCGGCAGGCCTGGCGCGCCTTCTTCGACCATTACGTCTTCCGCCCCCAGGGCCATCCCCTGGCCCACCTGCCGGCGGAGCAGCACGGCGTGCTGGGCCC
Organism: Nitrospirillum guaranorum; assembly: GCF_034653275.1. Lineage (NCBI taxonomy): Bacteria > Pseudomonadati > Pseudomonadota > Alphaproteobacteria > Rhodospirillales > Azospirillaceae > Nitrospirillum > Nitrospirillum guaranorum. Next base: position 214,870 of record NZ_JAYEES010000002.1, read on the forward strand.
CCTGAAGGCGGGCAACTACGGCCGCATCCGCGCCCGGGTGATGCAGTTGCTGCGCGGGGGGTGAGAAGGGTCATCCTCCGCCATCGGCCACCAGGCGCCTCATCGTGACGGGTGCGCGGCGCAGTGCCGGTCGATGAAGGCTTGGTGGTGGGGCATGGTCTGGACCACGCGGCCGATGACGTCGTGGATGTTGGCCAGGGCGCCGCGCATCTTTTCCGGATCCAGCAGGTCGGTCAGGGGGTCGTAGCGCCGGGGGCGCAGGCCCTGGCCGGTGAAGACGTAAAGCCAGCTTTGCTCCGGGAACAGCTCGGTGTCCTCGCGCTGGATGCGGCCATGGCTCTGGAACAGCTCGATCTTGGCCTTCAGGCTGTCCGGCCAGTCGATGGCGGCGCAATGGCGCCAGAATTCGGTATCCCGCCGTTCGTTGGTGGCGTAGTGCAGCACCAGGAAGTCGCGGATGCGCTCGTACTCGAACGCCACCATCCTGTTGTAGCGGGCGATGTCCGCGGGCTCGCACCGCCGGTCGGGCAGCATCTGGATGAACAGGGCCAGGCCCCGGTGCACCATGTGGATGCTGGTGGACTCCAGGGGTTCCAGGAAGCCGCTGGCGAGGCCCAGGGACAGGCAGTTGCGCTTCCAGGTCTCGCGTCGCCGGCCGGTGACGAAGCGCAGGATGCGCGGGTCGGCCAGGGGCTTGCCCGCCAGGTTGGCCAGCAACGTTTCCCGCGCCGCCTCATCGCCCAGGAAATCGCGGGCATAGACCACGCCATTGCCCTCGCGGTGCTGCAGCGGGATGCGCCATTGCCAGCCGGCGTCCCGCGCCGCCGCCAGGGTGTAGGAGGGCGGCGCGCCCGTCCGCTCGCTGGGGACGGCGACGGCGCTGTCGCAGGGCAGATAGCTTTGCCAGTTCTCATAGCCGGCCTGCAGCGCCTCCTCGATCAGCAGGCCGCGGAAGCCGCTGCAATCGATGAAGAAGTCGCCCTCCACCCGGCGGCCGTCTTCCAGCCGCAGGGCCTCGATGAAGCCATCCTCGGGCCGTAGGTCGGCCTTCACCACCTTGCCCTCCACCCGGGTGACGCCGCGCGCCTCGGAATAGCTGCGCAGGTAGCGGGCGAACAAGGCGGCGTCGAAATGCAGGGCGTAGGTGATACCCTCCAGCGGCGATCCCGGCGCCTTCACCGGGCGCATGAAGCGGTTGTGCGCCGCCGCCTGGGCCTGCAGCGAATATTCCTCCAGCGGCGCGGCGGCGCCGGCCAGCCGCATGCGCATCCAATAGGCGGGGAACCCTATCCCCTCCATCTCGAAACCGGTGTGGCCGAAGGGGTGGAAATAGGAATGGCCCAGGCGGGTCCAGTCCTGGAAGCGGATGCCCAGCTTGAAGGTGGCGTTCGTCTGGCGGATGAGGTCGTCCTCATCGATGCCCAGCACGCGGATGAAGTTCATGATGGGCGGGATGGTGGCCTCGCCCACGCCCACGGTGCCGATCTGCTCGGATTCCACCAGCTGGATGTCACACTTCAGGTTGCGCAGGAACTTGGCCAGGCTGGCCGCAGCCATCCATCCGGCGGTGCCGCCGCCGACGATGACGATGCGGCGCAAGGGCGCGTTGGTAGCGGTATCATCTGCGGTGTGCGGCGCGGCCATGCGTTGGGTCCCGGCGATGTCTCTCCCTGTCCCTCCTTTCTATCGTGGCGCGACACGCGGCGTCACAACTTTTTGTGGCGCGAGCCATAAATCGTCGAAAGGCCATAAATCGTCGAAAGGCTTGAAGCCCCGGGCCTTAATCGCCAAATTGGCGGCCATGCGCTGGTTGCTCGCCCTTCTGCTGCTGTTCACGGCGGTGTTCGACGGCCCGTCCCTGACCGAGATGGCGGGCGGCGCGCCGACGTGCGGCGCCATCCAGGAGCACGTCGTCGTGGAAGGGGCGCCCGACCCCACCGACGGCCTGCGCCACAGCGCCGTGCATTTTCACGCCGGCCAGGGCCCCTGCGGCCATGTTCATGTGGCCGACGCCGTCGGGCCCGCGCTCATGCCGGGGCCCAGCGTCCAGCCGCGTCCCACGGCCTTGCCGCCGTTGGACCAGCCCTACACCACCCGCACCCTGGCCCCCCCGGACCGGCCACCGGCCGCCTGATCGATCCACCGCGCGCTTTCGCGCCCTGACGCCGCCCCCCGGGGGCGGCTTGATCGATCCTGCTTGTCCGGAGCCTTCATGCGCATCCCGATTCTCGGGCTGGCCGCGGCCTTGGCCGTGACCTGGCCCGCCTGGGCGGTGGCCGAACCGCCACCGCCCGTCCCCGCCGCGTCCATCCATGACGCCACCCTCGCCAACCTGATCGCCCAGGCGCTGGCCACCAACCCGCGCTTGAAGGCGGCCCAGGCCCGCGTGGCCGCCGCCCAGGGCGACGTCATGCAGGCCGGCGTGCTGCCCAACCCCCAGGTCTCGCTGCAAACCGAGAACCTGGCCGGATCCGGCCCTTACAGCGGCACCCGCGCCATGGAAACGACGCTGGGCCTGAACCAATTGGTGGAGCTGGGCGGCAAGCGCGGCAGCCGCCAGGCCGTGGCGACGGCGGCGGAAAGCCGCGCCCGCCTGGACGCCGACATCGTGCGCCTGGACCTGGTGCGCGACGTGCGTGTGGCCCACGCCGCCCTGCTGGCCGCCACCGTCCGCCGCACCATCGTGGAGGAGCAGCGCGGCCTGGCGGCGGAAACCGCCCGCGCGGTCGCCGCCCGGGTGCGGTCCGGCCACGACAGCGCCATCCAGGAGGATCGCGCCGCCACCGACCTGCGCCAGGCGGAGATCGAGGCGGCCCGCGCCGCGCGGGATGAGACCGCCGCCCGCCGCAGCCTGGAACTGCTGGTGGGTGGCCCGGTGCCGCCGTTGGACCCGGCCGTCCTGCGCGACTTGGGCCCCACCCTGCCCGCCGCCGCCGGCGGGAACACCCCCGACGTGGCCCGCTGGCGAGCGGAGGTGGGCCGCACCCGAGCCACCATCGCCGTGGAGCGGGCGCGGGCCGTGCCCGATGTGACCGTGGGCGCCGGCGTGCGCCGCTTCAACGACGGGCGCGACACCGCCCTGGTGCTGGGCGTCACCATCCCCATCCCCGCCTTCGACACCAACCGGGGCGGCATCCACCGCGCCTATCAGGAGAGCACCGAGGCGGAGATGGAATTGGACCGCGCCACCCGCGACCAGGACACCGCCCTGGCCATCGCGCGCGACCGCGTGGCGGTGGCGCGGGCGGAGGCCGAGACACTGGCCGGGCAGGTCGTGCCCGGGGCGGAGCAGGCCGCCGCCGCGACCCGCGATGGCTACCGCCAAGGCAAATTCCCCTACCTGGATGTGCTGGACGCCCAGCGCACGCTGCTGGCGGCCCGCCTGACCCTGGTGGCGGCCTATCAGGACTATCACCAGAGCCGCGCCGACCTGGACCGGCTGACCGGCGCCGAGGAGGCCCAGCCATGACCCCTATCTCCAAGCAGACCCTGTGGCGCCTGGGCGCCGGAGCGCTGGCCCTGGGCGGGCTGGTTGTCTGGATCGCCACCGGCGAGGCGCCCAAAGGCGAAGAGTCCGCCACCCATGAGGCGCACGACGACGGGCTGGTGCGCCTGACGGCGGAACAAGCCAAGGCCGCCGGCGTCACCGCCGTCGTCGCCGGCCCCGGCCGCCTGGTTCGCCAGGTGCGCGTCACCGCCACGGTGACGGCCGACCAGGACCACATCGTCCACATCGCCCCCCGCATCGCCGGCGTGGTGACGGAAGCGCGCAAGAAGCTGGGCGACGCGGTCACGGCCGGCGAGGTGCTGGCCCTGATCGACAGCACGGAGGTGGCCGACGCCCGCGCCGAGTACCTGGCGGCGCGGGAAAACGAGGAGCTGGCCCGCACCACGGCGGTGCGGGAAGAGGCGTTGTGGCGCCAGCGCATCTCGCCCGAGCGGGACCACCTGCAGGCCAAGGCGGCAGCGGCGGAAGCCAGCATCCGCACCGGCCGCGCCCGCCACAGCCTGCAGGCCTTGGGACTGGATGAAACCAGCGCCAAGGCCAAGGGCGGCAATCTGCAGCGGCTGGAATTGCGCAGCCCCATCGCCGGGCACGTCATCGCCCGGGGCGCCACCCGGGGCGACCGGCTGGCAGCCGACACCGACGCCTATGTCGTGGCCGACCTAGCCAGCCTGTCCCTGACCTTCCCCGTCTATGCCCGCGACCTGCCCTTCGTGGCGGTGGGCAAGGAACTGGGCGTCAGCGGCGCGGACGGCCGCACGGCCACCGCCCGCGTCACCCACGTCGGGCCCGTGCTGGATCCGGCCACCGGCGCCGCCCCCGTGGTGGCGACCCTGGAAAACCCGGACGGATCCTGGCGCCCCGGCGATTTCGCCACCGGCACGCTGGCGGCGGACGCGCAGGAGGCCGCCGTGCTGGTGCCGGAGGACGCGGTGGTGACGCTGGAGGGACGGACCCAGGTGTTCGTGCCCGTGCCCGCCGGTTATGAGCGGCGGCCGGTCACCCTGGGCCGTGGCGATGGCACCCGCGTGGAAGTGCTGGCCGGCCTCAAGCCCGGCGACACCATCGCCGCCGGCAATGCCTTCATCCTGAAGGCGGAGGCCGGCAAGGGCGACGCCGGCCATGACGAGTGAGGAGACCAACAATGCTTGAACGTATCCTCACCCTGTCCGTGCGTCACCGCTGGATGGTGGTGGCGCTGGCCCTGCTGGCGATGGCCGTGGGTGGCTGGACGGCCCTGCGCCTGCCCATCGACGCCGTGCCCGACATCACCAACAAGCAGGTGCAGATCAACACCACCGCCCCGGCCCTGTCGCCGGTGGAGGTGGAGAAGCAGGTGACCTTCCCCATCGAGACGGCGCTGGCCGGCATCCCGGGGCTGGAGGGCACGCGCTCGCTGTCGCGCAACGGCTTCTCCCAGGTCACCGCCCTGTTCGCCGAGAATGTGGACATCTACTTCGCCCGCCAGCAGGTGGGGGAACGCCTGGGCGAGGCCAAGGCCGCCTTGCCCGAGGGGGCGGAACCCCACATGGGGGCGCTGTCCACTGGGCTGGGGGAGGTCGCCATGTGGACCGTATCCCTGGCCCCCTTCGATCCCGCCAAGGTCAAGCCGGGCGCCGCCGGCTGGCAGGCCGACGGCGGCTATCGCACGCCGGAGGGCGAGGTGCTGACCACGGAGGCGCAGCGGGCGACCTACCTGCGCACCGTGCAGGACTGGATTATCCGGCCGCAGGTGAAGGGCGTGCCCGGAATCGCCGGGGTGGACGCCATCGGCGGATATGTGAAGCAGTACCAGGTGGCACCCGATCCGCAGCGGCTGGCCGCCCGGGGCCTGACCCTGACAGACGTCGCACAGGCGCTGGAGCGCAACAACACGAGCGCCGGCGCGGGCTACCTGGAACGGCGGGGGGAGGCCTACGTGGTGCGGGCCGACGGCCGCCTGCGCGATACGGAGGACATCGCTGCCGTGCCCATTGCGACGCGCGACGGGACGCCCGTCCTGCTGCGCGACGTGGCCGCCGTGAGCCTGGGTCATGAACTGCGCAGTGGCAGCGCCAGCGAGAACGGGCTGGAGGTGGTGGTGGGCACCGCCCTGATGCGGGTGGGTGGCAACAGCCGCACGGCGGCCGCGGCCGTGACGGCCACGCTGGCCGACGTCGCCCGCACCCTGCCCCCCGACATCAAGGCGGAGGTGGTGCTGAACCGCACCAAGCTGGTGGATGCCACCATCCACACCGTGGGCAAGAACCTGGCGGAGGGCGCCCTGCTGGTGATCGTGGTGCTGTTCGCCCTGTTGGGCAACATCCGCGCCGCCCTGATCACCGCCGCCGTCATCCCCGTGACCATGCTGCTGACGGCCATGGGCATGGTGGAGGCCGGCATCAGCGCCAACCTGATGAGCCTGGGCGCCCTGGACTTCGGCCTGATCGTCGACGGCGCCGTCATCATCGCGGAGAACTGCCTGCGCCGCTTGGGCCACCGCCAGCAGGCCCTGGGCCGCCCCCTCTCCCCACCGGAACGGTTGGCGGAAGTGGTGGCCGCCTCCAAGGAGATGATCCGCCCGTCCGTCTACGGCCAGGCCATCATCATCCTGGTCTATGTGCCGCTGCTGACCTTCACCGGGGTGGAGGGCAAGATGTTCCAGCCCATGGCCTTGACGGTCATCACCGCCCTGGTGGGGGCCTTCATCCTGTCCCTGACCCTGGTGCCGGCGCTGATCGCCCTGGCCATCACCGGGCCCGTCAATGAGACGGAGAACCGTGTGGTGGCGCGGGCCAAGGGCTGGTACGCGCCTGTCCTGGAACGGGCGTTGGCCACGCCCCTGCCCTGGATCTTCGGCGCCGCCTGCCTGTTCCTGGCCAGCGTGGGCCTGTTCACCCGCATGGGGCAGGAATTCATCCCCACGCTGGATGAGCAGGACATCGCCGTGCAGGCGGTGCGCATCCCCAGCACCTCGCTGACCGAATCCACCGCCATGCAGCAGCAGGTGGAACGGGCGGTGGGCGCGATGCCGGAAGTGGCCTTCGTCTTCTCCAAGACAGGCACGGCGGAGATGGCGGCCGACCCCATGCCGCCCAACGCGTCCGACACCTTCATCATCCTGAAGCCACGGTCGCGATGGCCGGACCCGGGCTTGCCCAAGGCCGACCTGGTGGCCCGCGTCGAGGCGGCGCTGGGCCAACTGCCCGGCAACGCCTATGAGTTCACCCAGCCCATTCAGATGCGCTTCAACGAGCTGATCTCCGGCGTGCGCAGCGACGTGGCGGTGAAGCTGTACGGCGACGACTTCGAGGCCCTGCAGGCCTCGGCCAATCGCATCGCCGGCGTGCTGCAGGGCATCGCCGGCGCGGCCGACGTGCGGGTGGACCAGGCGGCGGGCCTGCCCACCCTGGACATCCGCGTCGACCGCCAGACCGCCGCCCGCTTCGGCCTCAGCGCCCAGGACGTACAGGACGTCGTGGCCATGGCCGTGGGTGGGCGGGCCGCCGGGCAGGTGTTCGAGGGCGACCGCCGCTTCGACGTCACGGTGCGGCTGGCCGATCCCATGCGCAATGACCTGGATACCCTGCGCGCCCTGCCGGTGCCCCTGCCCGAAAAGGGCGCAGATGGTCCCCGCTTCGTGCCGCTGGGCACCGTCGCCAGCTTCACCCTGGCGGAAGGGCCCAACCAGATCGGGCGGGAGGACGGCAAGCGGCGCATTGTCATCCAGGCCAATGTGCGCGGCCGGGACATCGGGTCCTTCGTGGCGGAGGCGCAAGCGCGGCTGGCCTCGGTATCCCTGCCGTCCGGCTACTGGGTCAAGTGGGGCGGCCAGTTCGAGAATCTGGCGGCGGCGCGCGACCGTCTGGCGGTGGTGGTGCCGGCCTGCTTCGCCGCCATCTTCCTGTTGCTCTACGGCGCCTTGGGCTCGGCACGGGACGCCGCGCTGGTGTTCAGCGGCGTGCCGCTGGCCCTGACCGGCGGCATCGCGGCGCTGTGGCTGCGCGGCATGCCCTTTTCCATCTCCGCCGCGGTGGGCTTCATCGCCCTGTCCGGCATCGCCGTGCTGAACGGCCTGGTCATGGTGTCCTTCATCCGCCAGGCCATCGCCAACGGCGACGATCCCCTGGCCGCCATCCGCGACGGGGCGCTGAACCGCCTGCGGCCGGTGCTGATGACGGCCCTGGTCGCGTCACTGGGCTTCGTGCCCATGGCGCTGGCCACCGGTCCGGGGGCGGAGGTGCAGCGGCCGCTGGCCACCGTCGTCATCGGCGGCCTGATCAGCGCCACCGCGCTGACCCTGGTCGTCCTGCCGGCACTCTACCGCCGCTTCGCCGTGCCAAGCCCGGCACCGGCGGGAAGGGCGGTGCCGTCACTGGCGGAATAGTGCCGGAACCGGCTGTCCGTTCCGGTGGTTTCCTGGGGTCAATTGCCGCAGGAGATCGCCGGAATGGCGCCGCGTTCGTTCTGGAAGGGCTATCTCAAGCTGTCCTTGGTCACATGCCAGGTGGCCATGACGCCGGCCACGTCGGAGAACGAGAAGGTCCGCTTCCACACCCTGAACCGCGAGACGGGCAATCGGGTGGTCAGCCGCTACGTCGACGCCGTCACCGGCGACCCGGTGGACGAGGACGATGAGGCCAAGGGCTATCCCCGGGGCGAAGACGACTATTTGATCCTGGAGGATGACGAACTGGATGCGGTTGCGCTGGAAAGCACCCGCACCATCGACATCGAAATGTTCGTGCCGCGCGATAGCATCGAATGGATTTGGTACGACACCCCCCACTACCTGACGCCCAGCGACCCCGTGGGGGAGGAGGCGTTCTCCGTCATCCGTGAGGCCATGGCCGCCACCGGCAGGGTCGGCATCTCCCGCCTGGTGATGTACCGGCGGGAACGGGCCGTGATGCTGGAGCCACAAGGCAAGGGCATCATCGTCTGGACCCTGCGCTATGGTGATGAGGTGCGCGACCCGGACGCCTACTTCGGCGGCATCGGTGAGGAGAAGCCCGAGCCCAAGCTGATGTCCCTGGTCAAGACCCTGATCGAGGAACGCACGCGGCCCTGGGACCCCTCCCTGGTGGATGATCCGGTGCAGGACCGCCTGTTGGACCTGATCGCCGCCAAGAAGAAGGGCCGCAAGCGCCCCGCCAAGGCCAAGGCGCCGGAGGCCGACGCCCCCAGCAACGTCATCAACATCATGGACGCGTTGAAGAAAAGCCTGGCCGCCGAGGGCAAGGGCGCGCCCAAGCGACGGTAGGCCCGCCCGCTCAGGCGTATGGCACGGCCTGGAATTCGGGCAGCGCCTCCGCACGATCCGACAGGCGGACCAGGCCGGGATGCTTGGCCGGGTCGATCAGTCCGGGGGCCATGTTCTGGGCGAAATACCAGGCGACGGCGGTGGTGATGTCGGCCTGGTTGGGACGGTCGCCGCCCATCCAGGTGGTGCCGTCCCCCACCTCGCGCTCCAGCAGGTCGAAGGCGGTGACGGCCTGGGCGCGCACCCGTTCCAGCCAGGGTTGGTGCTGCTTGTCCTCGGGGCGCAGCTCCAGTTCATAGACCACCTGCACCGTCTTCTCGCACGCCACCAGCGCCAGGCCGATCAGGCGCTGGGCGCGGATGAAGGCGGCGGTGTCGGCGGGCATGAGATGCCTGTCCGCCGGCACCAGGCGTTCCAGCGCGTCCAGGATCAAGGTGCTGTCCATCAGCACCGTGCCGTCATCCAGCACCAGGGTTGGCGCCTTCACCACCGGGTTGATGGCGGCGAAGGTGTCGTAGTGGCGGAAGACGGACACCCGCTCATGCTCGAAGGGCAGCCCCATGGCCACCAGCGAGATGCCCACGCGGCGGACATAGGGTGAATCCGGCATTCCGATCAGGCGCATGGCATCAGCCTCTTTGGCGGGTGGGGGACGCATTCTGCCTGAAACCGGGCGCGGCGCCAGCCCCTTGACCCGCCGCCCTAGCCGGCCCGCTTGCGCGCCGGCCTCTTCCCCTCCTCCAAGGGCCGGGCCGCCGCCCGGAAATCGGCCCACGGGTCGGCGGAAAGGGCGGCCAGTCGCGTGGGAGCCGTCATGACCGTGAAATAGGCGGGGCCGATGGCCGGGCTCAATTCCTCCCACGCCATGGGCATGGAAACGGCCGCGCCGGGCCGGGCGCGGGTGGAATAGGCGGCGACCGCCGTCGCGCCCCGCTGGTTGCGCAGGTAGTCGACCAGGATTTTGCCGGTGCGCTTGGCCTTGGTGATGGTGGCCACGAACCGGTCCGGGCTGTCGGCGGCCATGGCGTCGGCGATGCCTTTGGTGAAGGCCTTCACGGCCGTCCAGTCGGCCTTGGGCATCAACGGCGCCACCACATGCAGGCCCTTGCCGCCGGTGGTCTTGACGAAGGCCGCCAGGCCCGCGTGCTCCAGCCTGTCCTTGACCTCATGCGCGGCATCGATGACCGCCTGCCATGCCACGCCCTCCCCCGGGTCCAGGTCCAGGGTGATGGTGTCCGGCCGTTCCCAATCCTTGAGGGTCGAGCCCCAGGGGTGGATTTCCAGCACCGCCGCCTGCACCAGGCCCAGCAGACCGTCCAGGTCGTTGATCGCGATCAACGGCCCTTCCGCCGGTTCCGTCGGGTCGGGTACCTGGACAATGGCTTTGCTCAGCCCCTTCCAGGCATGCTTTTGGAAGAACTTCTCACCGGCGATGCCGTTGGGGCAGCGCAGCAGGGCCAGCGGCCGGCCGACGATGAAGGGGGCGATGGACCGCCAAACCTCCGTGTAGTAATCGACCAGACCAGCCTTCGTCACCCCCTCGTCCGGCCAATAGAGGCGGTCAGGATGGCTCAGCTTCATCAGGGGCTTGGGCTCCGCGCGGCCCGCCACGCGGACGGTGCCCGCCGGCGCCCTGGCGGCTGGTTCACGCACCACGTCTTTCGGATCCTTGTCTTCCCGCAGGCCACGGAAGGCAGCATGGCGGATGTTACCGTCGCCCGTCCAGGTGCGGAAGTCCACCTCCGCCACCAGGTCGGGCCGGACATAGCGCACCAGGCGCCGTTCCTCCGCCGTCAGGGTGTCGTCGAACGGGCTGTCCTGCACCCGCATGCGTTCCAGCCGGCGGAACAATTCTTCCGCCACCGAAACGGTATAGCCGGTGCCGACGCGCCCGACGTGGCGCAACTCGCCCTCGTCATAGACCCCCATGACCAGCGAGCCGATGGCGCGGCGCGCGGTGGTGGACGGGACATAGCCCGCCACCACGAATTCCTGGCGGTTGCCGCACTTGGACTTGATCCAGCCTTTGCCCCGGCCCGGCCGGTAGGCGGCGTCGCGCACCTTGGAGACAATGCCCTCCAGGCTCAGGCGGCAGGCGTGGTTCAGCACCAGGCCGCCGCTCTCCTCGAAATGTTCGCTGTATCGCAGGGGATCGCCGGCGTCCGCCAACAGGTCCTTCAAGGCCGCCTTGCGCCGCTCCAGCCCCACGCCGCGCAGGTCCCGGTCCTCCAGATGAAGAAGGTCGAAGGCGTAGAACAGGAAGCGGTCGCCGCGGCCCTCGCTGAGGTCGGCCTGCAAGGCGGAAAAATCGGAAGCGCCGGCGGCGTTTTCCACCACCAGCTCGCCATCGATCAGCGCCTTGCCCACCGGCAGCGCCGCCAGCGCCTCCGGCACCGCCTTGCCGAACTTCTTGGTCCAGTCCAGGCCGCCCCGGGTCAGCAGCTTGACCCGCCCCGCCTCGACGCGGGCCTGCAGACGGTAGCCGTCGAACTTGATCTCATGCACCCAGCGATCCCCCACCGGGGGCTTGGCCTGCAGCGTGGCCAGGGCGGGCTCCACGAAATCCGGCAGCGGGCCGGCCTTGGCCCCTTTCAGCTTGGGCGTCCCGGCCGCCGCGGCGGTCTCGGCGACAGTCTCGCGGGCCGGGGTGCGGGCCTTCCTCTGGATCCTGCCCGTTTTGGAGGACCAGCCCGGTTCCTCCCCCGCCACCTCGGCGATGACCCGGCCCGTCTTCACCGATTCCGGCCGCTCTTCCAGGATGTCGGCGTCGCCCTCGCCGCGCGCGGCCCCATCCTCGCCCTTGATCAGCAGCCAGTTCTCGCGCTTTTCCCCCGGCCGCTTGTGCATCCGCACCAGGTGCCAATGGCCGCCCAGCTTTTCCCCGTGCAGCTCGAAATCGAGGTGCCCCTTGGCGTAGCCCTTGTGGGCGTCGCCGATGGGCGTCCACTCGCCCCGGTCCCAGACGATGACGGTGCCGCCGCCGTATTCGCCCTTGGGGATGGTACCTTCGAAGTCGCCATAGTCCAGCGGGTGGTCCTCGACATGGACGGCCAGGCGCTTTTCGCCGGGCACCAGGCTGGGCCCCCGGGTGACCGCCCAGCTTTTCAGCACGCCGTCCATTTCCAGCCGGAAATCATAGTGCAGGCGGGTGGCGTCATGCTTTTGGATGACGAAGCTGTGGCCCGCCTTGCGGCCCTTGCGTCCCCGGGGCTCGGGCGTGGCCGTGAAGTCGCGCTTCTTATGGTAGGTCTCCAGCGCCATGGCTCAGCTGGCCTTCCGCCGGGCGGGGGTTGCCTTGCGCTTCGGCACAGTCCCGGTGGAATGGGGCCGGGTGGAGTGGGGTTTGGCACGGTTGGCGTTGGATGCGGCCTTCTTGGCCGGCGGCTTGCCGCCCAGCCCCGCGCTTTCCCGCAGGGCCGCCATGAGGTCGGTGGTCTTGGCCGGCGGCGCCCGTTTCCGCGCCGGCGGGGCCTTGCCCTCCAGCTTGGCCTTCACTAGGTCGGCCAGCGCCGTCTCATATCGGTCGTCAAAGTCCGCCGGCTTGAAGACGCCCTTCTTGGTCTCGATGATGTGCCGGGCGAGGTCCAGCATCTCACCCTCGATCTTGATGTCGGCAATTTCATCAAAGGCCTGGGCGGCGGATCGCACCTCGTAATCGAAGTTCAGGGTGGTGGCGATCAGGCCGACGCCATGGGGGCGGACCAGCACGGTGCGCACCCGGCGGAACAGCACCGTCTGCGCCAGCGCCGCCACCTTTTTGGCGCGCATGCCCTCGCGGATGAGGGCAAAGGCCTCGTCCGCGTGCCGGTCGCTGGGCGCCAGGTAATAGGGTTTGTCGAAATAGACGTCATCGATCTCGGCGCAGGGGATGAAGGCCAGGACGGACAGGGTCTTGTCGCTTTCCGGCACGACGGCGGTCACCTCGTCCGGTTCCAGCACCACGTAGTCGCCGCGTGCGATCTCATATCCCTTCACCTGGTCTTCACGGTCCACCGGCTTGCCCGTCTCGCCGTCCACGAACTGCCGGTGCACCCGATGGCCGGTGGCGCGGTTGACGGTGTGGAAGGCGATGCGTTCAGATGCGGAAGCGGCGGTGTAAAGCGCCACCGGGCAACTGACCTCCCCGATCTTCAGGAACCCCTTCCAGTTCGCCCTGGGTGCCATGGTCGCCGCCTTCCATATCCGCCTTCCACATGGGAACCGCGACTCAACGCCGGCGGCGGCGCGCGGGTTCCGGGAACCCCGGGCGGAACCACGGACGCCGGCGTACGGTTTAACGCGCGCCATCAGCGGGGGAGATTCGAGCGTGAAGCTGTTCAACTGCCAGGCCTGCGGCCAGATGCTGTATTTCGAGAACCGCGTCTGCGAGCGTTGCGGCCACCGTCTGGGCTACCTGCCCGATGACGACAAAATGCATGCGGTCGAGGCGGAGGGGGAGGCCTGGCACGCCCTGGGCGCGCCTGAGCAGCTTTACAAGTTTTGCGCCAACGCGGAGCTGGACGCCTGCAACTGGCTGCTGCCGGCGGGGTCGGAGGAGCGCCTGTGCGCCGCCTGCCGGCACAACCGCACCATCCCCGACGTGTCCTGTCCCACGGCCTTGGCCCAATGGCGCAAGATCGAGCTGGCCAAGCATCGCCTGTTCTACACGCTGATCAAGCTGGGCCTGCCCCTGGCCAACCGGACGGACGACCTGGAGGGCGGCCTGGCTTTCGACTTCCTGGATGACCTGCCGGAGGGCGCTGTCATGACAGGGCATGACAACGGCTTGATTACATTGGCGTTGAAGGAGGCCGACGATGCGGAGCGCGAGACGCGCCGCACCCAGCTGCATGAGCCCTATCGCACCCTGCTGGGCCATTTCCGGCATGAGATCGGCCATTACTATTGGGATCGGCTGGTGCGCGACGAGGATAGGCTCGACGCTTGCCGCGCGGTGTTCGGCGACGACCGGCAAGATTACAGCGCCGCCCTGCAACACCACTACGACCAGGGCGCCCCGGCCGACTGGCAGCAGAATTTCATCAGCGCCTATGCCACCAGCCACCCGTGGGAGGATTTCGCCGAGACCTGGGCGCACTACCTGCATATCGTCGACACGCTGGAAACGGCCCACGCCTTTGGCGTGCGGGTGCGCCCCGCCGTGGACCGCACTGGCGATCTGTCCGCCAAGGTCGACTTCAACCCCTATCGCCACGGCACCATCGCCGACATCGTTGAGGCCTGGCTGCCCATCGCCTTCGCCGTCAACAACATCAACCGCAGCATGGGGCAGGTGGATTTCTACCCCTTCATCCTGACCCCGGCCGTCATCGCCAAGCTGGGTTTCATTCACGACCTGGTGGGCGCCGACCGGACAGCCAAGGCGGCGGCGTGAGGATTTCCAGCCATCATTCCGGCAGCGCATCTGTCTTGCCAGGACAGATGTGACTTTTTCTTGTGACTTGCCGATTGTCACAGGCCAGACTGGGGTGTAATCCGACAGCGATGTCATCACCCGGGATGCCATCCCCAGGACGAGCGCACCATGACAGGGGGGCATACCGATGCTCGATGGCCACAGTCACGTTGACGCCCTGCACGCCATCGCCGCCAGCCTGTCCGGTACCAACCTGGAGCGGGCCAGCGACCATAACCAGCGCGTCACCCTGCAGGCCATCCGCGTCAGCGGCCAGATCACCCGCGCCGAACTGGTGGAACTGACGGGACTGACCCTGCCGGCCATCGCCAACATCACCAAGCGGCTGCTGGCCGAGGGGCTGATCGTCGAGGCCGGGCGCCAGCACGGCGGCCGGGGCCAGCCCGCCATCCTGCTGGAGATGAACCCGGACGGCTGCTTTTCCATCGGCGTCACCATCGACCGCGACCACATCACCCTGGTGGTGCTGGACCTGCTGGGCACGGTGCGGGCGCGCGCCTCGCGGGAGATCGACTTGGCGCCCCCGGAGGTGGTGGCCCAGTTCTTCCGGACGGAAATCTCCGCCATCCTGGCGAGCACCGGCCTGCCCCTGTCGCGCTTCATCGGCATCGGTGTCGCCATGCCCGACGACATCGGCCGCGTGAGCCTGGCGCGCTGGCCCCAGGCCTATGCCGCCTGGCGCGACGTGGACGTGGCCCGCCTGTTCGCCGACGTGCTGCCGCTGCCCGTGTTCGTCGAAAACGACGCCACCGCCGCCGCGCTGGGGGAGCTTCAGTTCGGCCACGGCCTGCGCCATCGCAGCTTCTTCTACATCCTGATCAGCGGCGGCCTGGGTGGCGGCATCGTCGTGGACGGCAGCCAGTTCCGCGGCGCGCGGGGCCGCAGCGGTGAGATCGGCTTCCTGCCGGTGCGGTCGGACCGCACCACCGCCCGCACCCTGCAAGAGGCCGTGTCCCTGTCCGCCCTGTATGATCGCCTGGCCGCCGCCGGCCACACCGTGGATGAGCCTGGACAGCTGTGCCGGTTGGCCGGCACCCCGGCCGAGGCGGTGGTGGAGGAGTGGATAGAGCTGGCGGCCGACCTGATGATCGACCCGCTGGTGGCAACCAACTGCCTGGTCAATCCCGAGGCCATCTTCCTGGGCGGACGCCTGCCCGCCCCGCTGGTGGACAAGCTGGCCGCCGCCCTGAACCTTCGCCTGGGCGCGTTGCGGGACATCCCCCAGGTGGCGCCCGTGCTGCGCGCCGCCATGGCCGCCGACGCGCCGGCCGTTGGCGCCGGCATGCTGCCCTTCACCGATCGCCTGCTGCCCAGCCGCGCCGCCCTGATGAAGACGGCGGACAATTGACGCCGCCCTCTGTCCTGCCGGACAGAAAGCCGCGCTTGATTAAGCAAAACAAATTCCTTTAATTGGGCCGCGACAACAGCGCCTGGGGAGGGCGGCCCGGTGATCCAACGGACGATCCAAGCGCTTTTGGCGCTGACCCTCTTGCTCATCGGCGCGACGCAGGCTTATGCCGCAACGGTAGAAGTCTTCACCAGCATCGGCGCCCTGCTCGGCACCGGCGATGGCAAAGGCGGCGCCGTGTTCCAGGGCATCCCTTTCGCTCAGCCGCCCGTGGGTCCGCTACGCTGGCAGCCACCACAGCCCGTCGGTGGGGTGCAACAAACACGCGATGCCACCCATCCCTCGCCGCCCTGCCTGCAACGCGGCTATGGCTGGAACGACGCCTTGGCGGCCCGCAGCCAGGAGGACTGCCTGTACCTGGACATCCGCACCCCTGCGCTGTCGCCGCGCGCGGCATTGCCCGTCATGGTCTGGATCCATGGCGGCGCGAACCGCGCGGGCGCGGCGGATGGCACGGTGATGTCCAGCCTGGCCGACCCTGTCAGCCCGAATGGGGGTGTTGTGTTGGTGGCCATCCAATACCGGCTGGGCACCTTCGGATTCCTGTCCTTGCCGGAGTTGACGGCGGAGTCGCCGTATCATGCCTCAGGCAATTATGGCCTGATGGACCAGATGGCGGCCTTGGCCTGGATCCGCCAGAACATCGGCATGTTCGGCGGCGACCCGGGCAACATTACGATCTTCGGCGAGTCCGCCGGCGGCCAGGACGTGGGTCAGCTGATGCTGGCGCCCAATGCCCGCGGCCTGTTCGCCAAGGCCATCGAGCAAAGCGGGACCGCCGGCTTCGGCGTCCCGGCCCGCACCCTGGCCGAGAATGAGGCCCTGGGCGGCCAGCTGCTGGACAAGGCGGGGGTGAAAAGCCTGGCGCAGCTGCGCGCCCTGTCCGGCGCGGACATCCTGGCGGCCACGGACAAGCTGAAGCCCGCCACCATCGCGGACGACAGCTTCATCTGGCTGCAGGCCGTCATTGACGGCTGGGTCCTGCCCCAGGCGCCGGAGGACCTGCTGGCCGGCGCCGCCCCCGTGCCCCTGATGATCGGCAGCAACGCGCGCGAGCTGACGCTCCATGGCGGGGCGGATGCCGTGGTGCCCACCATCCGCCAGGCGTTCGGGCCCAACGCGGCGAAGGCGCTGGCCTTTTACGGCATCACGGCCACCACCCTGCCCGCCCCGGACCCGCGCCTGGGCGACGTGGCGACGCAGCTGGCCGATGACCTGACCTTCCGCTGCCCCACCCTGCATGTGGCGGCCGTGCACGCCGCCGGCGGACACCCCACCTGGGTCTATCATTTCGACCGCACCCCGGCGCAAGGGCCCGTCACCCACGGCAGCGACCTGCCCTTCGTCTTCGACGGGCGGGCGGCCGGCGCCCCTGGCGACGACACGCCCACCCTGCAACGCTATTGGCTCAACTTCGCGCGCAACGGCGATCCCAACGGCCAGGGCCTGGCCCACTGGCCCGCCTATGAGGCCACCGGCGCCTACCTGGCCTTCACCGACGCCGGTCCCGAAGCCAAGACGGGCCTACGCGGCCCCCTGTGCGGCCTGCGCCCGCCCACGCCGTAACCGCCATTCACGCCGGCAGCAGGCCCGCCGCGCGGTAGCTGTCGACCAAGGTGTCGTATAGCGAGATGTCCGCGCGGCTGCGCGCCATCAGCTGCGCGCCGGAGATGGCGGCGAAAATGGCGCGGGCTCGCGCCGCCGCCTTGTCGGGCGCCACGATGCCGGCGGCCACCAGCCCCTTGGCCAGCCAGGCGACGTTGACGTCGGCGAAGGCCCGCACCTCCGCCCTCACGATGTCCGGCAGGTCATCGACTTCAGCGGACATGAAGCTGCACAGGCACAGGCGGTTGTCGTTTTCCAGCGCGCGGCGGAAGGCCTGCGGATACCGCCGCAGGGCGGCGGTGGCGTTCGGCGCCTGCGCCGCCATGGCCTCCAACTCCGCCGCCGTATCCTCCCAATAGCGCTTGGCCACCGCTGCGGCCAGGTCGGCCTTGCTGGGAAAGTGGTGGTAGATACTGGCCGCCTTGATGCCGACCGCCGCCGCCAAGTCACGGTAGTTCAGCCCGCCATAGCCGTGCGCCTGCGCGATCAGCCGGGCAGCCGCCAGGATCGCTTCCTTGGAGTTCGTGCTCATGTCCCTCGTCCCTCGGCCGTCATTCCCTGGCTTTCGCCCCCAAGGGTTACGGCCCATCAACCTAACAACTGTTAGATAGGCCTTGACGGCCTCAAAGGAAAGCTCTATCCGTTTGCCTACCAAACGTTAGGTAGGATATACCGACATGACAGCCAACATCCTGTTTTCCGACGCCACCACGCTGGCCCAGCTGATCCGCGCCCGTGAGATTTCGCCGGTTGAGGTGGTGCAGGCGCACCTGGACCGCATCGCCACCGTGGACCCCAAGGTCAACGCCATCGTCACCGTGGACGACGGCGCGCTGGCTGCCGCCAAGGCGGCGGAGGCGGCCATCCTGAGGGGGGAGGACGTGGGGCCCCTGCACGGCGTGCCCTTCACCGCCAAGGATTCCATTGATACCGCCGGTGTCGCGACCCAGCGCGGCTCCCCCATCTTCAAGGGCCGCGTGCCGGACACCGACGCCGTCAGCGTCGCGCGGCTGAAGGCGGCCGGCGGCATCCTGTTGGCCAAGACCAACCTGCCGGAGTTTTCGTATTCGATCGAATCCGACAACCTGCTGACCGGCCGCTCCAACAACCCCTGGAACCTGGATCGCACCCCCGGCGGGTCCAGCGGCGGCGAGTCCGCCGCCATCGCCGCCGGCATGTCGCCCCTGGGCCTGGGCACCGACCTGGCCATCTCAGTCCGGGGGCCGGCGGCGCAGACGGGCATCGTCGGCCTCAAGGCCACGCACGGCCGCGTGCCCATGACGGGCATCTGGCCCCGGGCGCCGCGCCGTTTCTGGCACGTGGGTCCCATGGCCCGCAGTGTCCGCGACGTCGCCCTGGCCTATGCGCTGCTGGCCGGTCCGGACGGGGCCGACGCCCTCTCAAGCATGATGGGCGCCGGCGACACGGCCCCCATCGATGCCGGTGTCGGCGCGACACCGGCGCGGCCGCTGCGGGTGGGCTGGCTGGTGGAGCCGGGCTTCGGGCCCATCGACACGGAGGTGGCGGCCACCGTGCAGGCAGCGGCCGAGGCGCTGAAGGGCAGCGGCTGCGTCGTGGAGCCGGTGCGCATTCCAGCGCTGGAACGCGACTTCGCCCTGGACGTGTTCCTGCGCCTGCACATCATGGAGATGAAGCCGGCCTTCGTGGAGGCCACCGCCGGCCAGCCACCGGAGAACCTGTTCCACATCGCCCAAGCCATGCTGGCGGCGCCAGAGACGTCCATGGCGGACTTTATCGAGGCGGAACAAGCGGCGGAGCGGTTGAAGGACGGCTTCGCCGACTATTTCAGCCGTTATGATGCCCTGTTGTGCCCCGTGCTGCCCCTGCCGGCCCACGGGCACGGCGTCACCGAGGTCACGATCAACGGCCAGACGGTGAACGCGCTGAACGTCATGGCCGCCACCTCACCGCTGAACGTGACGGGGCTGCCGGGCCTGTCCCTGCGCTTCGGCACCAGCCGGGACGGCCTGCCCATCAGTGTGCAACTGGTGTCCAGCTGGATGGCGGAATCGACCATCCTGCACCTGGCCGGATTGCTGGAAGAGGTGAGCCCGGTGCGCGGCCTGCATCCGAAGATCTGACCATCACCGGACGCCGCGGCATCAACGCCCCAACCGGCGGAGATGTCGCGGCGATGCCGAGGGCGCCGCCGCTTCGCCTAGGCCGCCGCCCGCTCGGCGGCCGGCCGGCGGCGCAGGTCCGCCTTCTGGAGGGCCGGCGGGTCATACATCGCCGCCAGCGCCCCCAGGTCGGTACCAGGCGGCACGATGGCGTCGATGCGGTCCAGAACCTCGTCCGACAGCGACACCTCGGCCCCGGCCAGCAGATCGTCGAACTGCGCCAGGGTGCGCGGCCCCAGGATGGCGGCGGTCACGCCCCGGTGCGCGATGGCGAAGGCCATGGCCAGGTGGGTCAGGGACAGGCCCGCCTCCTCCGCCACGACCATCAGCCGCTCCACCGCGTCCAGCCGGCGTTCGTCGCCCATCTGCTTGGGGAAGCGGCGGGCGCGCAGGCTGTCGGGCATAGCCTGGCCCTTGCGGTAACGGCCGGTCAGCATGCCCATGGCCAGCGGGCTCCACACCATGGCACCCATGCCGAACCGCTCGCACACCGGCAGCACCTCACGCTCGATGCCGCGGTTCAGGATGGAATAGGGCGGCTGTTCGGCGCGGAAGCGGGCCAGGCCCCGCCGCTCCGCCACCCATTGCGCCTCCACGATGTCCGACGCCGGGAAGGTGGAGGTACCGATGGCCCGCATCTTGCCCGCGCGCATCAGGTCGGTCAGGACGGACAGCGTCTCCTCGATATCCGTATCGGGGGCGGGGCGGTGGATGAGGTAGAGGTCGACGTGGTCCGTCCCCAGCCGGCGCAGCGAATCCTCCAGCGCGCGGGTGATCCAGCGGCGGGAATTGCCCTGCTGGTTGGGATCCTCGCCCATGGGCAGATGCGCCTTGGTGGTCAGCACCACACGGTCGCGCCGGCCCTTGAGGGCCTTGCCCACGATCTCCTCGGACTCGCCCTGGCTGTAGAAGTCGGCCGTGTCGATGAAGTTGATCCCGGCATCCAGCGCCTTGTGGATGATGCGGATGGCCTCGTCATGGTCGGGGTTGGCCATGGCGCCGAACATCATGGCGCCCAGGCAATAGGGGCTGACCTTCATGCCGGTGCGGCCCAGGGTGCGATACTGCATCGCCCTCTCCTTCTCTCTTACGTCGATGGGTGCTATATAAACGGAACAGCGTTCCGGTCACATATACGGAACAATGTTCCGTTTTTCAAGCGAGGATATGGTGGACGACACGGCGGGAGAGATCCGTCCTGGGAATGACGGCAAGCGGCGGCGGGTGCGCGCGGACGCGCAGCGCAACCTGGACGCCCTGCTGCGGGCGGCGATGGCGGTGTTCGCCACGTCGGGCGTCGACGCCCCGGTGCGGGAAATCGCGGATAAGGCCGGCGTGGGCATCGGCACGGTCTACCGCCACTTCCCCCAGCGCTCGGACCTGATCATCGCCGTCTTCCGGCAGGAGGTGGACGCCTGCGCCGACGCCGCCCCCGCCCTGGCGGCGGCCCATGACCCGGGGGAGGCGCTGAGCCGCTGGATGCGCCGTTACCTGGAGTTCATCGCCGCCAAGCGCGGACTGGGCGCCGCGCTGCATTCCGGCGACCCGGCCTATGAGGTGCTGCCCGATTATTTCCAGAAGCACTTGGTGCCGGCACTGCAGTCCCTGCTGGACGCGGCGGCGGCGGCGGGCGTGGTGCGCGCCGGCTTCGCCGCCGTCGACCTTCTGCGGGCCGTCGCCGTGCTGGCCGCCCCGTCGCAGGAGCTGGGGCCGGAGCATGGGCGGCGCATGGTGGATTTGCTGCTGGACGGCCTGCGCTACGGCGCCGGCCCGTCAGCAGGCGCCTGATCCCGCCTCAAGTTTCCAGCCGCCCGGCCATTTCCTCCAGCGAGACGCGCTTGGTCTCGGGGAAGAACAGCAGCACCACCCCGAACTGCAGGGCCATCATGGCGGCGAACAGGTAGAAGGGCGCGCCCTTGGAGACTGTCGCCACCAAGGGGAAGACGCCGGAGAGGAAGGCGTTGGCCAGCCAATGGGTGGCGCTGCCCAGGCTTTGCCCCCGCGCCCGCACCGCCGTGGGGAAAATCTCCGCGATATAAACCCAGATGACCGCCCCCTGGCTGAACGCGAAGGCGGCGATGAAACCCAACAGCGGCCAGATGAGGTAGGCGCCGCTACCGAACCCGGACAGGATCAGGGCGGCCGCCGCCAGGCTGATAGTCATGCCCACGGCGCCGGTCAGCAGCAGGGTCTTGCGTCCCGCCCGGTCGATGACCGTCATGGCGATGCCGGTGAACAAGAGGTTGGTCGCGCCCACCGCCACCGATTGCAGGTCGGCAGAGACCTTGCCGAAGCCGGCGGCGGCGAAGATGTCGTTGAGGTAATAGAGAATGGCGTTGATACCGCTGAACTGGTTGAACAGCGCCAGGCCCACGGCCAGCAGGATGGGCCGGCGATGGTGGCGCCAGGACAGGCGGCCCGCATCCTGCCGATCCCCTTGGCCAAGAGCGCGCACGGCGCTGTCGACGTGGGCGACACCCGTGCGGCGCAGCACCAGCGCGGCCTCCTCCACTCTGCCCTTCACCGCCAGCCAGCGCGGGCTGTTGGGAATGAAGGCCAGCAGGCCCAGGAACACGGCGGAGGGGACGGCCGTGACCGCCAACTTCCACCGCCATTCGGCATCGCCCAGGTCCAGGCCGCCGACCAGGTAGTTGCTGAGGTACGCCACCAGGATGCCCAGCACGATGTTCAACTGGAACAGCCCGACCAGGGCGCCCCGCCGCTGGGGCGGGGCGATCTCCGCGATATAGACCGGCGCCAAGACGGAGGAGCCGCCGATGCCCAGCCCGCCGATGAAGCGGAAGAAGACCAGGGACGGCCAATCCCACGCCAGGGCGGAGCCGACGCCCGATACCAGATACAACAAGGCCATGACGCGCAGGCAGTCGCGGCTGCCGTAACGGTCGCCCGGCCGGCCGGCGCCCAGGGCGCCGATGCAGGTGCCGACCAGGGCGCTGGACACGGTGACGCCCACCGCCCCCGGCGTCAGGTTCATGATGGCGCGCAGATCGCCGGTGACCCCGGCGATGACCGCCGTGTCGAAACCGAACAACAGGCCGGCCAGCGCCGCCGTGGCGATGCTGAGGAACAAAAACGCCATGGCCCCGCTTCCTCCCTCTTTTTTATTTAACCAATTTGTTTTATTAAATTGTGCTCGTCTGTTTGTCGATAGGCCTTCATTCCGGCTCCCGAGAACAGGCAAAACCGGATGGGATGCCGCTTGGCGCGCAACGTCCGAAACCAAAGAATAATGGTCCGGCCCCGCGGGGTCGACCCTGGGAGGGAGGCCTTAAGATGCGGATGACCCAAAACCATAATTGCGCCCGAAAGATGGGCCGGGGCCTGCTGTGGGCCGCCCTGATGATGTCGGCCGCCTGGACCGCGCCCTCAAGCGCGATGGCCGGCGACGGCGTCTACGGCCCCTATAACGCCGTCTTCCTGGCCGGCGGTGACGGCCTGACCAAGCCCTTGGGCGGCGTGACTTTGCCCACCGACGGCCCCTGGACCCTTTCAGCCTGGTTCCAGGCCGACGAGATCGCCGCCGGCACCGTGCTGTTGGCCGGCGTGGGCGACCCGGCCCAGGGCCGTTACCTGGCGCTGAAGGACGGCCGGCTGGCCCTGCGCACCGCTTCCGGCGACACCATCAGTGGCGGGGCGGCCGTGAAGGCCGGCACCTGGCACCACGCCCTGGCCAGTTCCGACGGCAAAACCGTCCACCTCTACCTGGATGGCGTCGAGGTGGCGCATGGCACGCCCGCCCAGATCACTATCACCCCGGTGGTGGGCCTGGCGCCGCGCCTGGGTGGCGCCTTCGCCGGCCGCATCGCCGGTTTCACCGTCGCCCCCCAAGAGCTGGGCGCGGCGGAGGTCAAAGCCGCCGCCCAGGGCAAGCCCACCACCGACCTGATCAATTTCGAGGCCGCCAGCCCGACTTGGCCGGTACAGGTCAGGCAGATGATGGGCCAGGTGACGCCACAGGATCCCTGGACCCTGCCCAAGAGCGCCGCCCCGTTCTCCAAGCCGGTGGCCAAACCCTTGCCCACCGGCCCGGCGTTGAAGGCCGACGGTGCCCCCGGGAGTGATAACCATTGGACCGTGGGCGGCTGGCGCCTGGCGGAGGCGCCCAAGGTGCAGGGCGACGGCGCCCATATCTCCCAGCCGGGGTTCGACACCGCGTCCTGGTATGTGGCCACCGTGCCCGGCACGGTGCTGACCACCCTGGTCGACCGGGGTGTCTACCCCGACCCGGATTACGGCCTGGACAACCTGGCCATCCCGGAAAGCCTGAACAAGCAGGACTACTGGTACCGGACGGAGTTCGACGCCCCCGCCGACCTGCAGGGCCGCCACCCGCTGCTGACCTTCAAGGGCATCAACTACGCCGCCGAGGTTTGGCTGAACGGCGAGCGGCTGGGCGGGGTGCGCGGCGCCTTCATCCGGGGGCAGTTCGATGTCACCGGCCATTTGCGCCCGGGTCAGAAGAACGTGCTGGCGGTCAAGATCACCCCGCCGCCCCATCCCGGTGTGCCGCATGAGCAGTCGATCGCCGCCGGCGTGGGCGAGAACGGCGGCATGCAGGCGTTGGACGGCCCCACCTTCATCGCCAGCGAGGGCTGGGACTGGATCCCCGCCGTCCGCGACCGCAACACCGGCCTGTGGCAGGACGTGACCCTGACCGCCACCGGCGCGGTGCGAATCGGCGACAGCCAGGTGGTGACCAAGCTGCCCCTGCCCGACACCAGCACGGCGGACATCACCATCACGGTACCGGTGGAGAACCTGACCGGCCAGCCGGTGCAGGCCGAAATCCGCGCCGCCTTCGACGACGTGACCGTCGCCAAGACCGTGACCCTGGCGCCGGGTGCGGGCAGCGTCACCCTCACGCCCGCCGAATTCCCGCAGTTGAGCGTCAAGAACCCGAAGCTGTGGTGGCCCAACGGCCTGGGCGATCCCGCCCTGCACAGCCTGACCCTGACGGCCGCCACCGGTGGGCCCCAGGGGAGTATGAAGTCGGATGAACAGCACACCCGCTTCGGCATCCGGGAGGTCAGCTATGAGCTGTCACTGATGGACAGCGGCGGCCACCTGCGCCGGGTGGAGGTGGACCCAACGGCCGCCTTCCAGCGGGGCGAGCGCGTGGTCGACGGCAGCCACACCGGCATCCACAAGATCGCCGGCGGCTGGGTCTCCTCCCTGCTGCCGGGGGCGGAGAAGTCACCGGCGGTGAAGCCGCTGGAGGACACCAGCCTGGCCCCCTACCTGATCCTGAAAGTCAACGGCGTGCGCGTGCCGGCGCGCGGCGGCAGCTGGGGCACCGACGACTGGCGCAAGCGCGTGTCGCGCGACCGGCTGGAGCCGTTCTTCCGCCTGCATCGCGAGGCCCACGTCAACATCATCCGCAACTGGGTGGGCCAGAACACCGAGGACGTGTTCTTCGACCTGGCCGACGAATATGGCCTGATGGTGCTGAACGACTTCTGGGAAAGCACCCAGGACTACAACATCGAGGCCCAGGACGTGCCCCTGTTCCTGGACAACGCCGCCGACGTCATCCGCCGCTATCGCAACCACCCCTCCATCGTGCTGTGGTTCGGCCGCAACGAGGGTGTGCCGCAGCCGGTGCTGAACGAGGGGCTGGAAAGCCTGATCGCAACGCTGGACGGTACCCGCTACTACAGCGGCAGTTCCAACCGCGTGAACCTGCAGGACAGCGGCCCCTACGACTACCGCGACCCATCGCAATACTTCACCAAGCTGTCCCGCGGCTTCGCGGTGGAGGTGGGCACGCCCTCCTTCCCCACGCTGGAGGCGTTCGAGGCCGCCGTGCCGGCGGCCGACCGCTGGCCGGTCAGCGACAATTGGGCCTATCACGACTGGCACCAGTCCGGGAACGGCGATACCCACGGCTTCATGACCGCCATGGACCGCAAGCTGGGGGCGGCCACCAGCCTGGCCGACTTCGAGCGCAAGGCCCAGCTGATGAACTATGAGACCCATCGGGCCATCTTCGAGGGCATGAACGCCGGCCTGTGGAGGGTGAATAGCGGCCGCCTGCTGTGGATGACCCAGCCGGCGTGGCCCAGCACCAACTGGCAGATCATGAGCCACGACTACGACACCCATGGCGCCTTCTACGGCGTGCAGAAGGCGGCGGAGCCCCTGCACGTGCAGCTGAACGCGCCGGACGATGGGATCAGCGTGATCAACAACACCCGTGAGGCGAAAAAGGGCCTGACCATCCGCGCCCGCGTCCTGACCGTGGATGGCAAGGTCATCAGCGACCGGACCCAGAAGGTCGACGCCCCCGCCGACGCCGCCACCCAGGCGCGGAAGCTGGACCTGGCCGCCGCCATCCAGGCCAACGGCCTGGTTCTGGTGGAGCTGGAGCTGTCGGACGCCGGCGGCGCGCTGTCGCAGAACGTCTACTGGCGGGTGGCCGACGAGGCCGCCACCCGGCACCTGAACGACCTGGCGCCGCAGCCCGTCACCCTGGCCACGCGGACGGAACGGGCGGGGGACGAGGTCAAGGTGCATGTGACCCTGACCAACACCGGCACCGCCGCGTCGCTGATGAACAAGCTGACCCTGCAGAACGCCGACGGCAGCCGACTGTTGCCGGCCTACGCCAGCGACAATTACGTCTCCCTTCTGCCGGGGGACCGGCGCGAGGTCACCATCGCCTACCCCGCCGCCCTGGCCCAGGGGCAACCCAAGGTGGCCCTGCGCGGTTGGAACACCCAGCCGGCCACGGCGGCTGTCACCGCGCCCTGAAGCCCGTGGGCCGTCCCCATTCGATTTGGAATGGGGACGGCGCCTATTGGGCGTATCCCTTCCGGCGCCCGCCCCCCTTGACCTGGGTCAATGCGGCGGCGCCCCCGCATGGCACACTGCGACCCGAGCTGGCGACCCGGCATCGTGCCACGGCACGGACAGGCCGCTCCCCTGTGATGAGGGCGGGTGTCATGATCACGGAAATCCTGGTCCACCTGGACGGAAGTTCGGACGACGAATACCGGTTGCTGCATGCCGAGCATCTGGCGACAGCGCACAGGGCCCATATCCGCGGGGTCTACTGCGAATGCCTGCCCGAGATCGTTCTGACGCTGCCGCAATACGCCGTCAGCCGGGGCGCGGCATCTGAGCAGATGAGCGCGCTCAAGGCCCAGGCGGACAGGACGGAGCAGGCCCTTCGCCTCCGGCTCGACAAGCTGAGCGTTCCCTATGATCTTCGTCGCTTCGATGTCCTGATCGACGGCATCGACCGCGTCGTGGCCAGTCAGGCGCGCACGGCCGACCTGACGGTGGTGCGCACGCCCTACCAGCCCGGCTTCGCCCTGCCGGGCCGGGCGCCCGAATTCGTGGAAGCCGCCCTGTTCGGATCCGGCCGCGGCGTGTTCATCGTGCCGGAGGAAGAGCCGGCCCGGCTGCGGTCCCTGGACACCATCCTCGTCGCCTGGACCGACAGCAAGGAGGCGGCGAACGCCGTGGCGCAGGCCATGCCCTTCCTGAAAAAGGCGGCCCAGGTGGTGGTGGCCATGGTGGAGGGCGACAAACCGGCGGAGGCCGCCGGCGCCGAACCCGGCGCCGACCTGGCCCGGTATCTGGACCGTCATGGCGTCACCGTCGAACTGCGCCACCTGCGGGAATGGAACACCGTTTCCGAGGCCCTTTTCAATGAGGCGAAACGTCTGGACGCCGGTTTGCTGGTGGCTGGCGCCTATGGCCACTCCCGCCTGCGGGAGTGGACCCTGGGAGGTGTCACCCGGGACATCCTGACGAAAGCGCCCCTCCCGGCCCTGTTGGCCCACTGACCCGAAAGGCGCGGCCATCATGTCCGCTTCCGCCGCCCGCGAGCGATCGGGCGCGGGGCCGGCCGGC
Organism: Nitrospirillum guaranorum; assembly: GCF_034653275.1. Taxonomy (NCBI): domain Bacteria; kingdom Pseudomonadati; phylum Pseudomonadota; class Alphaproteobacteria; order Rhodospirillales; family Azospirillaceae; genus Nitrospirillum; species Nitrospirillum guaranorum. The sequence goes on from NZ_JAYEES010000002.1 coordinate 242,065, forward strand.
GCGCACCCCCCTTCCCTATCCGCCACCCGTGAAAGGAGACATGCCATGCCTGAATCAGCCGTCCCGACCGAACCGGCCAAAGCCACGGCGCCGCAATCCGTTCCGGTCAACACCGACGCCGCCGCCACGGCGTCGCCCTTCCACTTCTGGAACTCGTTTCGTGACGAGCTGGATAGCGCCTTCGGCCGCTTCTCACGCTCGCTGCTCAACGTCCCCGCCCTGTGGCGATCGCCGGACACCGATCCCTTGCGCCATTTCGAGGGCGCGTTCGGCGTGACCATTCCCGCCGTCGACATCACCGAGCGGGAAGCGGACTACCAGATCACCGCCGAGTTGCCCGGGATCGAAACCAAGGACATCAGCGTGTCCCTGGCCGACAACGTCCTGACGTTGAAGGGGGAGAAGACCATCAACGTCGATGAGAAGCGGGGGGATGTGCACCTGACCGAGCGGCGTTACGGCAGCTTCCGCCGGTCCTTCCATGTGCCCAGCGACACGGATGTGGAGAAAATCTCCGCCGCCTTCGACAAGGGCATCCTGACCGTGACGCTGCCCAAAGCCGGCACCGCCGCCAAGCAGGAGCGGACCATCCCCATCACCCATTAGGGCGAGAGGCGGTGGCGGTCCGTGACGGCCAAGCTGGAGGGGCCTTGGGCCTGGATGCGTCGGGATCACGCCTTCATCCCGTGACCCGTTGAGCCAAGTCAAGGTCCCACCGGCCTGTCCGGGGCAAGCTGTGTTCCAGAGAGCTGGCGACCGCCCCATGCCCCGCCATGGACAGGCCGCTTCACCGAAGGAGGGCCGGCGCGATGATCAAGGAAATTCTGGTTCACCTGGATGGCGGAGCCGACGACGAAAGCCGCATCCTGCACGCCGACCATCTGGCGATCATTCATCAGGCCCATGTCCAGGGCCTTTACATCAACATCCTGCCCGAGCCGCCGGAAAGCATATCGCACTACGCGGTCAGCCGCAGCCTGCTGCCCCAACACCTGGAAGACGCCAGGGCCCAGTGCCGGCTGGTGGAACACGCCCTGGAAGAGCGCCTGGCGAAACTGGCCGTCCCGCATGACCTGCATCGCATCGACTGCCGGGCGGCGAATGTCCAGGCATTGGTCGCCACCCACGCCCGCACGGCGGATCTACTGGTGGTCCGCACCCCCTACCGCATCGCCGAACCCAACCGCGCCAGCGATGTGGTGGAGGCGGCGCTGTTCGGATCGGGCCGCGGCGTGTTCATCATCCCGGAAGAGGACCCGTTGAGCCTGCGGCCGTTCGACACCGTTCTGGTCGCGTGGAAGGACAGCCGCGAGGCGTCGAACGCCGTAGCCCAGGCCATGCCGTTCCTGCGCCGCGCCGGCCAGGTGATCATCGCCACCATCGACAACGGTGGATCCAAGGACGCGCCCGGCGACCGAAACCTGGCCCGCTATCTGGAACGGCATGGCGTTGCCGCCGAGATCCGCCGGCTGGGCAAGTGGGACAACATCGCCGCCGGGCTGTTCAACGAGGCCGAACTCGCGGGCGCCGGCCTGATCGTGGCGGGGGCCTATGGCCATTCCCGCCTGCGGGAATGGGCGCTGGGCGGTGTGACGCGCGACATCCTGACCAAGACCCCGGTCCCGACGCTGCTGGCCCACTGACGCCGGGCCGCCGGACCACATCCATGAACCCGAGATAGGGAAAAATGTCATGAAGGCGCTTGTCTACCAAGGCCCCGGCCGCAAGGCGCTGGAGCAGCGGCCCAAGCCGGAGATCAAGGACCCCGGCGACGCCATCGTCCGCGTCACCAAGACGACCATCTGCGGCACCGACCTGCACATCCTGAAGGGCGACGTGCCCACCTGCGCGCCCGGCCGCATCCTGGGCCATGAGGGCGTGGGCGTGATCGATGCGGTGGGCCCCGGGGTCACGACGTTCCGGCCGGGCGACCGGGTGCTGATTTCCTGCATCACCGCCTGCGGCACCTGCGACTACTGCCGCCGCGGCATGTATTCCCACTGCCGCACCGGCGGCTGGATCCTGGGCAACGTCATCGACGGCACCCAGGCGGAATACGTGCGCATCCCCCATGCCGCCACCAGCCTCTATCCCATCCCCGACGGGGCGGATGAGGAGGCGCTGGCCATGCTGAGCGACATCCTGCCCACCGGCTTCGAATGCGGGGTGCTGAACGGCAAGGTGGCGCCGGGCGCCACCGTGGCCATCGTGGGGTCGGGCCCCATCGGCCTGGCGGCGTTGCTGACGGCCCAGTTCTATTCCCCGGCCGAGATCATCATGATCGACATCGACGACAACCGGCTGGAGGTCGCCCGCCGCTTCGGCGCCACCCGCACGCTGAACAGCGGGCAAACCAACGTGGCGGAGGCGGTCAAGGCCTGGACCGGCGGCATGGGCGCCGACACGGTGATCGAGGCGGTGGGCATCCCGGCCACGTTCGAGCTGTGCCAGGATCTGGTGGCGCCCGGCGGTATCATCGCCAACGTGGGCGTGCATGGGCACAAGGCCGACCTGCACCTGGACCGGCTGTGGGCACAGAACATCGCCATCACCACGCGGCTGGTGGATACCGTCAGCACGCCCATGCTGCTGAAGACGGTGCAGTCGCGGAAGCTGGACCCGTCGCTGCTGATCACCCACCGGTTCACGCTGGACGGCATCCTGTCCGCCTACGACACCTTCGGCCACGCCGCCGACAGCCACGCCCTGAAGGTGATCATCAGCCCTTGATCCCACGCCCGCCGCGACGCGGCCGGAGATTGAGGTGGATCATTTTGCCAACAGCCGGGATGGTGAATGGTTGGGTCATGAACGGGTGGGCGGCCGGGCGAGGTCCGGTCGCCCACCCGGCGATCGTGACAAGGACGCTTCCCATCATGTCGCGCGATGCTTCGAGGCCCGACAACCGGGCGCAACTGGCGTCCCCCGCCTATCGTCTGCCGGCGCTGGATCAGAGTTTCCTGCTGAGCGACAGCATGCGGGGCGCCCGCCTGATGCTGGAATATGAAAAGGCGGAGGAGCGGCTGCGGGCCTGGGGCGTGCGCTCCACCCTGGTCGCCTTCGGCAGCGCGCGGGTCGGCGATCCGGACGGGCCACCGCCGACGGCGGCGGAGATGGCGCGCGCCACGGAGTTCCCCAACGCCCACCGTTGGTATGGCGAGGCGGTGGCCTTCGGCCGGCTGGCCTCGCAACGGGGCGGGGCGCTGGACGGCATCCCTGGCGGCTACCGCGACAACGTCATCGCCACCGGCGGCGGCGGCGGCCTGATGGCGGCGGTCAACCGCGGCGCGTGGGAGGCGGGCGCGCCCAGCATCGGCTTCAACATCGCCCTGCCGCATGAGCAGGAGCCCAACCCCTACACCACGCCGGAACTGACCTTCCAGTTCCATTACTTCGCCATGCGCAAGCTGCACTTCGCCATGCGGGCGGCGGGCCTGGTCATCTTCCCCGGCGGGTTTGGCACCTTGGACGAGATGTTCGAGATCCTGACCCTGCGCCAGGCGGGCAAGTCCCCCGCCATTCCCGTCGTGCTGATGGACCGGGCCTATTGGAAACGGGTGGTGAATTTCGACGTGCTGGCCAAGACCGGCATGATCTCCCCCACCGACCTGGAACTATTCAGCTTCGCCGACGATGCCGTGGGGGTGTGGCGCGCCTTGCTGGCCCATGGCCTGAAGGTGCCGACGGCCACCACCACGCAATCCCCCGAAGCCTGACCCAAGCCTGACCAATCAAGGGCCCGTCCCCATGATCCCCACCGTCACCTTCCACGGCGCCGCCGGCACCGTCACCGGGTCCTGCACCCTGATCCGCCATGATGGCGGCGCGTTGCTGATCGACTGCGGCCTGTTCCAGGGCCCCAAGACGGTCAAGGAGCTGAACTACCGCGACTTCCCCTTCGACCCCCGCGAACCGGCGGCGCTGGTGCTGACCCACGCCCACATCGACCACAGCGGTCTGGTGCCCAAGCTGTGCCGCCAGGGCTACACGGGCCGCATCCACTGCACCGGCGGCACCCGTGATCTGCTGACCTTCATGCTGCCCGACAGCGGCTTCATCCAGGAAAGCGAGGTTCAGCACCTGAACCACCGCAACCGCCAGCGCGGCCGGGCGGAGGTGCAACCCATCTACACCCGCAAGGACGCGGAGGCCTGCCTGGACCAGTTGGAACCGGGCGACTACGGCGTCTGGATCGACGTCATGCCCGGCGTGCGGATCCGCTTCTGGGATGCGGGGCACCTGCTGGGCTCGGCCTCGGTGGAGGTCAAGGTGGCGGGCGACGGCGGGGAACAGACGCTGCTGTTCTCCGGCGACCTCGGGCCGGGCGACAAGCCCTTCCACGGCCTGCCCGAAGGCCCGTCGGGCGTGGACTGGGTGTTCTGTGAATCCACCTATGGCGGGACCATCCGGGCGCCCGTGGACAATGAGGAGCGGCGTCGCCAACTGGGCGTGGAAGTGTCCGCGGCCCTCAAAGCCGGCGGCGTGCTGCTGATCCCCGTGTTCGCGGTGGAGCGGACGCAAGAGCTGCTGTATGACCTGGCCCGGCTGATGGACGACGGCGCGCTGCCGCGCACGGACATCTTCCTGGACAGCCCGCTGGCGGTGAACGTGACGGAGATCTTCCGCCAGCACCTGCCGGACATCAACCACGCCGCCGTGGCCGATCCCTTCGACCGGCCCTATTTCCACCCCATCACGGCGGTGGAGAACAGCAAGCGCCTGAACCGCCTGGGCGGCGGCGCCATCATCATGGCGGCCAGCGGCATGTGCGACGCCGGCCGCATCCGCCACCACCTGAAGAACCATTTGTGGCAACGCAACGCCACGGTCCTGTTCGTCGGCTACCAGGCGCCGGGCACGCTGGGCCGCATCCTGACCCAAGGGGCCAGCCACGTCCGCATCCATGGCGAGGAGGTGGAGGTGCGCGCCCGCATCCGCACCCTGGACAGCTACTCAGGCCATGCCGACCAGGCGGCCTTGCTGGCGTGGCTGGCGGCGCGCGGCCCCATCAGCAACGGCATCGCCCTGATGCATGGGGAGACCACGCCGCGGCAGGCCCTGGCGGACGCGCTGGCCGCCCAGGGCCTGTCGGTCCCGGTCCATCAGCCGCAACTGGATGAGACCATCGTCCTGCGGCCCGGCCATGCGGAGCGTAAGCCGGCCGACCAGCCGCGCCTGGCCGCCGTGCCCGAACAGGATTGGCACAACGTCTATGCCGCCACGATCCTCGACCTGGCGGAAACGCTGCGCCATGCCGATGGCGACGCGCAGCGCCTGGCCCTGCTGGACCGCATCGCCGCGCTGCTGAAACCCCAAGCCCCCAACCCGGCGCCCCCGGCCAACCCTTGAAGGAGCACCGGCCCCATGCGTTTCCTCAAGTTCCTGCTGGTGTTGATCCTGCTGGCCGGCGCCGCCGGCGGCGGCTACCTGCTGTGGCTGCGCACGCGCGGCAACGTGCTGCCGGCGGGCTTCGTCTCCGCCGACGGCCGCATCGAGGCGCAGGAGGTGGATATCGCCGCCAAGTACGCGGCCCGCGTCCTGACCATAGAGTTCGAGGAGGGGCAGCTGGTGCAGGCCGGCACCGTACTCGCCCGACTGGACGTGCGCGACGTCCAGGCCCAGTACCGCGCCGCCACCGCCGCCCTGGCCCAGGCGCAGAAAAGCCGTGACCAGGCGGCCAGCCTGGTGGTGCAGCGGCAAAGCGACCTGGAGTTCGCCACCAAGGAGATGAACCGGGCCACCGAATTGTTTTCGCGGGGCAACGTCTCGCAGCAACGGGTGGACACCAACCGCAATCAGCTGAAAAGCGCCTCTGCCGCCTTGCGATCGGCCAAGAGTGGGCTGAGCGCCGCCGAGGAGGCCATCCGCGCGGCGGAGGCCGATGCCGACCGGCTGCGCGACTTGGCCGATGACGGCATCCTCAAGGCGCCGGTGACAGGCCGCATCCTGTACAAGCTGGCGCAACCGGGGGAGATGCTGGGCGCCGGCGGCAAGGTCGCCACCCTGCTGGACCTGTCCGACGTGTACATGACCTTCTTCCTGCCCACCGACTACGCCAACCGCGTGGCTTTGGGCGCCGACGTGCGCCTGCTGCTGGACGCCCTGCCCGGCCTGGCCATTCCCGCGTCGGTCAGCTTCGTGGCGCCCAAGGCGCAGTTCACGCCCAAGCAGGTGGAAACCCGGGCGGAGCGCGACCGCATGATGTTCCGCCTGAAGGCCCGGGTGCCGCAGGCTCTGGTGACCAGCCATATCGAGCAGGTGAAGACGGGTGTCAGCGGCACGGCCTATGTCCGCCTGGATGCCAAGGCCGCCTGGCCCGCCTGGCTGCAGTCACCCCTGACCACGACGGCGGTGCGATGACACCGCCCCTGGCCCTCCGCGCCACGGGCATCAGCCACCGCTATGGCCACGTCCCGGCGCTGGATGCCGTGACCCTGGCCGTGCCGGCCGGCGGCACCCTGGCCCTGATCGGCCCCGATGGCGTGGGCAAGTCCACCCTGTTGGGCCTGATCGCCGGCGCCAAGCGGCTGCAGCACGGCGGGCTGGAGGTCCTGGGCGGCGACATGGCGCGCGGGCGGGACCGCCGGCGCCTGCAACCCCGCGTCGCCTTCATGCCCCAGGGGTTGGGCCGCAACCTCTATCCCGACCTGTCGGTGCGCGAGAACCTGGAATTCTTCGGCAAGCTATTCGGGCAAGGCCCGGCGGAACGCCGTCGGCGCATCGACCATCTGCTGGCCGCCACCGGCCTCGCCCCCTTCCCCGACCGGCCGGCGGGCAAGCTGTCGGGCGGCATGCGCCAGAAGCTGGGGCTGTGCTGCGCCCTGATCCATGATCCCGACCTGCTGATCCTGGATGAGCCGACCACCGGCGTCGACCCGTTGTCCCGCCGGCAGTTCTGGGACCTGATCGACGGCATACGGGCGGAGCGGCCGGGCATGACCCTGCTGGTCGCCACCTCCTACATGGATGAGGCCCAGCGCTTCGACCGGGCGGTGATGATGGATGGCGGCCGCATCCTGGCCGACGGCACGCCGGTGGAGCTTATGAGCCGCACCGGCACGGCCACCCTGGAGGCGGCCTTTGTCGCCCTACTGCCGGCGGACCGGCGGGGGCCGGACGAAACCGCGGTCACCACCCCCCTGCCGCCCGGCCGGCCCATCGCCATCGAGGCGCGGGAGCTGACCTGCCGCTTCGGCGATTTCGTCGCCGTGGACCGGGTCAGCTTCGCCATTCCCAAGGGGGAGATCTTCGGCTTCCTGGGTTCCAACGGCTGCGGCAAGACCACCACCATGAAGATGCTGACCGGCCTGCTGCCGGCCAGCGCCGGCACGCCCCTGCTGTTCGGCCAGCCGGTCGATCCCGGCGACCTGGCCACCCGCCGCCGGGTGGGCTACATGGCCCAGTCCTTCTCGCTCTACGGCGACCTGTCGGTGGCGCAGAACCTGGATCTGCACGCCACGCTGTTCGGGCTCACGGGCGGCGCGGCGCAAACGCGCATCGCCGAGGTGGTGGCCGATTTCGGCCTCGCCCCCTACGTGCATGCCCTGGCGGACAGCCTGCCGCTGGGCGTGCGCCAGCGCCTGTCGCTGGCCGTGTCCGTGCTGCACAAGCCCGAGGTCCTGATCCTGGACGAACCCACCTCGGGCGTCGACCCGGTGGCCCGCGACGCCTTCTGGCGACAGTTGACCACCCTGTCGCGCGACCAAGGCGTCACCATCTTCGTCTCCACCCATTACATGAACGAGGCCGCGCGCTGCGACCGCGTCGCCTTCATGCAGGCCGGCCGCGTGCTGGCGGTGGGCGCGCCGGATGACCTGCGCCAGGCCAAGGGCGCCGACAGTCTGGACGACGCCTTCGTGGCCTATATGCGGGAGAGCACGCCGGATGAGGCGGCCGCACCCACCCCGGCGGCGGCATCGCCCACGCCGACCGCGATGGCGGACGCCAGCGCCTTTTCCTTGCGGCGGCTGTCGGCCTACGCCCTGCGCGAGGGGTTGGAGCTGCGCCGCGACCCCGTCCGCCTGACCGTCGCCCTGCTGGGCACCCTGATGCTGATGCTGGTCTTCGGCTTCGGCATCAACTTCGATGTCGAGAACCTGCGCTACACCGTGCTGGACCGCGACCACAGCCCCCTGTCGCGCACGGTGGTGGAGGCGTTCTCCAGTTCCCGCTACTTCCAGGGCACGCCGCCCGCCGCCGACGCGGCCCAGGCCCTGAGGCGCCTGCAGGCCAATGACGTCGCCCTGGTGGTCGACATCCCGCCGGACTTCGGCCGCGACGTGAAAAAGGGCACCCCGGCGGAGATCGCCGTCCGCATCGACGGCGCCATGCCCTTCCGGGCGGAAACCATCCAGGGCTACGTCGCCGGCCTTTTCGTCCGGCTGCAGCAGGATCTGGCAACCGAGGCCGGTGTCGAGGACGCGCCCGGGCTGAACCTCATTCCGCGCTTCCGCTACAATCAGGCCTTCCGTTCCGCGGACGCCATGGTGCCCTGCGTCATCGGCCTGCTGCTGGTCTTCATCCCATCCATTCTGACGGCCCTGGGCGTGGTGCGGGAGAAGGAGCTGGGGTCCATCACCAACCTGTACGTCACACCGGTGTCGCGGCTGGAATTCCTGCTGGGCAAGCAGCTGCCCTATATCGCCATCGCCTTCTTCAACTACGCCATCATGGTCATGATGGCGCTGGTCATCTTCCATGTGCCCCTGAAGGGCAGCCTGGTGGGCCTGAGCCTGGGCGCGCTGGCCTATGTCATGGCCACCACCGCGCTGGGCCTGCTGGTGTCCTGCTTCGTCAGCACCCAGACCGCCGCCGTCTTCGGCACGGCCATCGTCACCATGCTGCCGGCCATCCAGTTCTCCGGCATGATGCAGCCCGTCTCCACCCTGTCGGGCATGCCCCACCTGCTGGGCGCCATCTTCCCCACGACCTATTTCGTGAAGACGGTGGTGGGCGCCTTCACCAAGGGGCTGTCGCTGGCGGAGCTGACGCCCTTCATCCTGTCGTTGCTGGCCTTCTTCCCGGCGCTGGTGCTGACGGCGGCCGTGCTGCTGCGCAAACAGGAGGCGTGAGATCATGGCCGCCTTCCGCACCCTGCTGACCTTGGCGCGCAAGGAACTGGCCGGCCTGATGCGCGACCGTTTCATGCTGTTCTTCGTGCTCTACGCCTTCACCGGCATGATCTACCTCCAGGCCACGGGTATCAGCCACGAGCTGCGCAACGCCTCCATCGCCATCGTGGACGAGGACCAGTCGCCCCTGGCGCTGCGCTTCCGTTCCGCCTTCCGCGCGCCGGACTTCCAGACCCCCGCCCTTATCGGCAAGGGCGAGGTCGACCGCGCCATGGCGGACGCCCGCTACACCTTCGTGCTGGACGTGCCGCCGGACTTCCAGGCCGACCTGCTGGCCGGCCACGGGGCGGAGCTGCAGATCCTGGTGGACGCCACCGCCATGATGCAGGCCGGCATCGGCGCGGCGCAGATCCAATCGGTGCTGAGCGATGAGGTCACGCGCTTCCTGGCGCGGGACAAGACCACCACCCTCCCGGACGCGGTCAGCGCCCAGCTGCGCTTCGCCTTCAACCAGACGCTGGAGACGACGCGCTTCACCGGCCTGATGGCCATCCTGTTCAACGTCACCATGCTGTCGGTGCTGCTGACTGGCGCCGCCGTCATCCGCGAGCGGGAGCACGGCACGCTGGAGCATCTGCTGGTCATGCCCGTGCGCCCGCTGGAGATAATGGGCGCCAAGGTGCTGGCCAATGGCCTGGTGGTGCTGGGCATGACGGCGCTGTCCCTGGCGCTGATCATCCGCTGGGCCCTGGGCATCCACCTCGCCGGATCCCTGCCCCTGTTCATGGTCGGCACCGCCGTCTATCTGTTCTTCACCACCGCCCTGGGCATCTTCCTGGCCACGGTGGCGCGGTCCATGCCGCAGCTGGGGCTGCTGTTCATCCTGATCGTCCTGCCCCTGAACCTGCTGTCGGGCGGCAACACGCCGCTGGAGAGCATGCCCGTCTGGCTGCAGCGGATCATGCAGTTCTCCCCCGCCACCCAGTTCGTGGCCTTCGCGCAGGCCATCCTGTACCGGGGGGCGGACATCACCCTGGTATGGCCGCACTTCGCCGCCGTCGCCGGCATGGGCGCGCTGTTCTTCTGCCTCAGCCTGTGGCGCTTCCGCCGTCATCTGGCGGCGGTGCGCTGACCGTCAGGGCACCAGGACCGCGGCGCCGCGCACCTGCCCGGCCCGCAGATCCTGGATCGCACGGTTGGCCTGGGACAAGGGATAGGACGTCACCTCCGGGCGGATGCCAGCCAGCGGCACCACGTGCAGGAAATCCAGCGCGTCGGTCCGCGTCAGGTTGGCGACCGAGACCAACTGACGTTCCCCCCACAGCAGGCTATAGGGAAAGGCGGGGATGTCGCTCATGTGGATGCCGGCGCAGACCACCCGCCCGCCCTTGCGCACGGCCGCCAGAGCCGCCGGCACCAGCGCGCCCACCGGGGCATAGAGGATGGCCGCGTCCAGGGCCTCGGGCGGCGGCTCCTCCGATGACCCGGCCCAGGCGGCGCCCAGGGACAGGGCGAACTCCGGCGCGGCCAGATCGCCGGGCCGGGTGAAGACGAACACCTCGGCGCCCTGCCAGCGGGCGGCCTGAAGGATGATGTGCCCGGCGGCGCCGAAGCCATAAATGCCCAGCTTGCGATGCGGGCCGGCCATCACCAGCGAGCGCCAGCCGATGAGACCGGCGCACAGCAGCGGGGCCGCCACGGTGTCGGCCAGATCGATGCCGTCCAAAGGATAGACGTAGCGCGCCTCGGCCACCGCCAGCGTGGCGAAGCCGCCGTCGCGGGTATATCCGGTGAAGGCGGGCCGGTCGCACAGGTTCTCATGACCCGACAGGCAATAAGGGCAGCGCTGGCAGCTATGGCCCAGCCAGCCCACGCCCACCCGCTGGCCCAGGCTGAGGTCGGTGACCCCCGGGCCCAGCCTGTCCACGACGCCCACGATCTCATGACCCGGCACGCGGGGCAGGCCGCCCGGCGGCAGATCGCCGTCGATCAGGTGAAGGTCGGTGCGGCAGACGCCGCAGGCCCGGACGGCGAGACGGACTTCACCCGGCCCCGGTTCCGGGTCGGGCAGTTCCCGTTCCTTCAGCGCGCCCGTCCCATCCCACACCATGGCACGCATGATGTTCCTCCTGTCTGGCCTCCATCTGGCCGACCCTCAGCCGGTTCCAAGCGAACGCCCGTTTCCGGATCCCCGCATTGATCGGCCGCAATCCGTAACGGAATCACCGGTGTCTTGACGCATCACAAGGAGGGCCGCGCCCTTTGGATGGTCCCATGGGCCGCCAACCGACACATAGGGTATGGAGGTTCTGATGGTACGCGTCGCTTTGGTCACAGGCGGGGTCACCGGCATAGGGGCCGCCGTCAGTCTTGCCTTGAAGGCCGCCGGGCACACGGTGGTGGCCACCTGCCCGCCCGCGAACAAGGCGCTGGCCGCCACCTTCCGGCAGGCCACCGGCGTGCCGACGGCCATATGGGACGTCGCCGACTATGCCGCCTGCGCCGACGGCGTGGCGCGGGTCACCGCCGAGCACGGCCCCATCGACATCCTGGTCAACAACGCCGGCATCACCCGCGACGCCATGCTGCACAAGATGACGCCCGAGCAATGGCGGGCCGTCATCGATGTCGACCTGGGCGGCTGCTTCAACATGTGCCGCGCCGTCATCGACAGCATGCGTGAGCGCCGCTACGGCCGCATCATCAACATCAGTTCGGTCAACGGCCTGTCGGGCCAGGCCGGTCAGACCAACTACGCCGCCGCCAAGGCCGGCCTGATCGGTTTCACCAAGGCGCTGGCGCTGGAGGGGGCGTCGCGCAACATCACCGTCAACGCCGTGGCGCCGGGCTACACCAAGACCGGCATGGTCGACGCCGTGCCGGCGCCCATCCTGCAAACCATCGTCGACGGCATCCCGGCCAAGCGCCTGGCCCAGCCGGAGGAGATCGCCCGCGCCGTGGCCTTCCTGGCCGCCGACGACGCCGGCTTCATCACCGGCGAGACCCTGTCCGTGAACGGCGGCAAGTATATGCAGTGAGGGCCGGCGAAGCGATCGGGTCGGATGGGGCGGCGTGGGGGCCGCCCCATCGCTTTTCAGCCGTGCGGGCCGGGGGCGGCGCGGGGCCCCAGCGCCTCCACCGCCACGCGCAGCAGCCGGCCGACGCCTTCGGCGTAATCCTGGCTGGCCTTGACCACGAAAGCCTGGCTGAAGCGCTGCAGGTCCAGCGGCGTATGGCATGCCGACAGGGCCTTGCACGCCTCGCAGTCCTCGTGGAAGCGGCCTTCCCAAAGCCGCACCATCTCCTGAACGGTGCCCAGCATGCCTTGGGTCCAGCGTCCATAGACGTTGTGGACATCGTCCAGCCAGGCGACGTTGCCGGTGAAAACCTCTTCCATGGCCCCTTTGGCCAGGCCCTCGGTCGAATGCAGGCGTTGCGTAGCGTCAGGCATGATGACCTCCGTTGCTTTGAGTATGGATGTCCAGCGGACCAGGCCCTGTGAGACGCGGCGCGCTTGACGCGTCCCGCCCGGATGGCGCCGTCCCGCCATGCCGGGCTAAGGCCGGCAGATCAGTGGCCAGCGAGGCCAGGACCATCAGGTCCCTGGCGGCGATGACGCCGACCAGGCGGCCCTGGTCCAGGACCCACAGCCGATGGCGCCCGGCCTCGCCCAGCCGGCGGAAGGCGTCGACAACGCCGGCGTCGGCGGCGATGAAATCCAGCTCCCCGCACGGCACCATGATGTCGCGAACCGGGGTCGCGGACCATTCGTCGGGCGCCAGGGTGGCCACCTCCGGGATGCCGACCACGCCCATGACGCGGCCGTCCCAGACCACCGGAAAGCTGCGATGGTGATAGCGGTAGACATAGCGGGTGAGGAAATCGCCGACGACGGCCTGCGGACTGACGAAAACAGGGTCCGGCGTCATGACGTCGGCCACGCGCATCCCGCCCAGGACCGTGCGCACCTGCATGTCCCGGTAGCCGCTCGCGGCGGCGTTCCGCAGGAACATGCCGATGACCACCCCCCACAAGCCGCCCATGACATCGCCGGTCGCGGTGTTCCAGAAACCCAGCGCGATGAGGAACAGGCCGAACAGGTCGCCGCAGGCCGCCGCGATGTGGGTGGCCCAGGCATAGTCGCCCCGCAGCCGCCACAGCGCCGCCCGCAGCACCCGGCCGCCATCCAGCGGGAAGGCGGGCACCAGGTTGAACAGCGCCAGATAGGCGTTGAGCTGACCCAGATAGGCAAGGGTCGCGGCCGCCGCCGGCCAGCCGCCTAGAAGGGCAGGCGGCTGCGTCACCGCCCAGCAGGCGAGGGCGATGACGCCGCTGGCGGCGGGACCCGCGATCGCCACCAGGAATTCGTGCGACGGCCGGCCCGGCTCATCCGCGATTTCGGCCACGCCGCCGAAGACGAACAGGGTGATGCCGTTGATCCGCATGCCGAAAGCGCGCGCCACCACGCTGTGCGCCAGTTCATGCAGCAGGACGCAGACGAACAGGCCCAGCGTCCCCGCCGCCGCCATCCACAGGTAGGTCGGGCGCGGCATGCCGGGAAGCAGCGCGGGAAACACGCCCACCGCCAGCGACCACCCGATCAAGGCGGCAACGAAGAACCAGGACAGGTCCACGAATATGGGAATGCCGAGCACCCGCGGCAGCTTGAGGCGAGCTGAGGCCATGACTCCTCCCCTTCCCGGCCCGCCATTGGGGAAGGCCCCTCGCGGGCCGTGATGGCACTATGCGACCGTATCGGTGCGGGCGCCTTGCGATGCATCAAGGCCGCCGCCGCCACGGCTGCCATGATGGGGATGGCCGGCCCCATGTCGCGGACCGGCGATAGGAGGCACCCCATGACCGCCGCCGTCCCCGCCCCGCGCCCTGCTCCGATCCGCCGCGCCCGCCGCCTGGCATCGGCCCGGCCGATGACGACCGTCCCAACGCCCCCACCGCCGCCGGCCGCGGACGCCGATCCGGATTTTCGCGCCCTCGACCGCGCCTTGCGCGCCACGGCGGCGCGGATGACGCAGGGACTCTCGCCGTCGGTCCTGCTGGAGGCGTGGACGGACTGGGCCCTGCACCTGTCGGCCAGCCCCGGGCGGCGTCTGGGCTGGGCACTGGCGGCGGCGGACGCCGCCGGGCGGTTCGCCGTGTGGCTGGCGGAAGCATCCGCCGCCGGCGGTGCCGCCCCCCTGGTCGATCCGCAACCCGGGGACCATCGCTTCGTCGATCCCGTCTGGCGGCAGTGGCCGCACGTGGCCGTGGCCCAGGCCTATCTGCTGGGGGAAAAACTGCTGCTGGACGCCGCCCATCGCGTGCCGGGCGTGGCGCGCCAGCATGAGGACGAACTGGCCTTCCTCTTCAGCCAATGGGCCGACGTCCTGTCGCCCACCAACCTGCCCTGGCTGAACCCCATCATCATGGGGCGCACGCTGCAGGAAGGGGGTGCCAACCTGGCGCGCGGCTGGCTGAACTGGCTGGAGGACGCCAGCCGCCTGATGAAAGGCGCGCCGCCGGCCGGCGCGGAGGAGTTCCAGGTGGGCCGCGACGTGGCGTTGACGCCAGGTTCCGTCATCTACCGCAACCGGCTGATGGAGGTGATCCAATACGCGCCGGCCACGCCCACCGTCCATGCGGAGCCGGTGCTGATCGTCCCCGCCTGGATCATGAAGTACTACATCCTGGACCTGCGGCCGGAGAATTCGCTGGTGCGCTGGCTGGTGGGACGCGGCCATACCGTCTTTATGGTCTCCTGGAAGAACCCCGACGCCGGCGACCGGGATCTGAGCCTGGATGATTACCGCCGCCTGGGGGTCATGGCGGCCCTGGATGCGGTCACCGCCGCCGTTCCCGGCCAGCGGATCCACGCCTGCGGCTATTGCCTGGGTGGCACCATCCTGTCCATCGCCGCCGCCACCATGGCCCGAGACGGGGACGACAGGCTGGCCAGCCTGTCCCTGCTGGCGGCCCAGACCGATTTCGCCGAGGCCGGTGAGCTGATGCTGTTCCTGGATGAGCGCCAGGTCAGCCTGCTGGAGGACCTGATGTGGACGCAGGGCTATCTCAGCGGCGGCCAGATGTCCGGCGCCTTCCAGTTGCTGCGCCCCAACGACCTGATCTGGTCGCGCTTCATCCGCGACTACCTGCTGGGCGACCGCGAGCCCATGACCGACCTGATGGCCTGGAACGCCGACGCCACGCGCATGCCGGCACGCATGCACGGCGAATACCTGCGCGGCCTGTTTCTGGAAAACCGCCTCTCCGCCGGCCGCTTCGCCGTGGCCGGGCGGGTTGTCGCGCTGCGCGACATCAAGGTGCCGATCTTCGCCCTGGGCACCGCGCGCGACCATGTCGCCCCCTGGCGGTCGGTCTACAAGATCAACCTGTTCAGCGACACCACCGTCACCTTCACCCTGGTGTCCGGCGGACACAACGTGGGCATCGTCAACCCGCCGGCGGCGGAGCGCGGGGGCTATCAAATCCTGACCCGGCAGCCGGACCAGCGGTACGTCGATCCCGACACCTGGGCGGCCTCCGCTCCCAGCCACGGCGGCTCCTGGTGGCCGGCGTGGGAGGAGTGGCTGCGCAGTGTGGGCAAGGTGGACCAGGTGCCGCCACCGCGGCCATCGACAACGCTGTGTCCGGCACCCGGTGGGTACGTGCACCAGGCGTGAGGCGACGGAACCCACCGGACGCCGGTGGGTTGCCTGGGCCAGACCTGGTCCGACCCTCACCATCCGTTGGTCAGGACGATCTTGCCACGCGCGCGGCCGGACGCCTGGTGATTGAACGCCGCCACGGCGTCGTGGCCTGGCGCCGTCCGGTCGATCAGCACCTCGACCCCGGCGGCGACCTTGTCCATGACGGCCGCCAACCGGGCGGCGTCCGACCTGTGGAAGACGAATGCCGCCTGCACGCCATGCGCCTTCGCGAACGCCTCGTCCGGCGGAGCGGCGATGGAAGCCAGGAAGCCGCCGGCGCGCAGCACCTCATAGGACCGGGCCTGCGTGTCGCCACCGATGGTGTCCAGGACCACATCCACGTCGGAGACGCGTTTGGTGAAATCCTCATTGCGGTAGTCGATCACGAGATCGGCGCCTAAGCGTTCCGCGATGGCGATGCCGTCGCCGGAAGCGGTCGCCACCACCCGCGCGCCGGCCTGGCGGGCGAACTGGATGGCGAAGCTGCCGACCCCGCCGGCACCCGCATGGATGAGCACCGTCCGCCCCGCACCCAGCCCGGCGACCTCGAACAGCGCCTGCCAGGCCGTGCCGGCGGCTGTCGGGATGCCGGCGGCCCGCTCGAAACCGACGGCATCGGCCAGGCGCACCAGCTGGTCGGCCGGAACCACCGCGAACTCCGCCAGCGCGCCGCCGCTGGTCGGCGCCGTTCGCGCCACGACCCGGTCGCCGGCGCTCCAGCCCGACACGCCATCGCCCAAGGCCTCGATGGTGCCGCTGAGATCGCTCCCCAGCGTGTAGGGGAAGGTCAGCGGGAAGAAGGCTTCCATGTAGCCGCGCTGCAACTTCACATCGAGCGGGTTCAGGCTGGCGGCCGCGACGCGCACCAGTACCTCGCCGGCGCCGGGCCGGGGCACATCGACGGTATCGATGACCGGATCCGCCGTGTAGCCGTGGATACGAAACGCCTTCATTCCGCCTTCTCCCCGGCGCCCTTCGCCTCGGTGCCCATGGCGCCCACCTGCCGCAGCCAGCCGAACCAGTCCTCCAGGTGCCAGGTATGGGTGACGCGCCCATCCCGCACATAATGGAACTCGTGGATCGGGATGGTGAAACGGACGCCGGTCGGCGCCACGCCGAACCATTCGCCCTGATGGGTGCCCGTGATCTCGGCGCGCACGGCCGCCCGGCCCGGCGCACCGATCAGCTCGTGAATGGTGATGCGCACGTCGGGGAAGGCGGCGCTGAAGGCGCGGACCAGCGGCTTCATGCCATCGCGGCCGGGGGCCTGGCCGGGGGCGAGGGGAATGTCCTGCCAGTCCGAGGCCAGCGCCCCATCGAGAAGGTCGGGATCATGGTCGGAAAAGGCGCGGTAGAGCGTTTCGATCGCGATGCGATCCCGCTCGGCGAGCCCATTGGACGTGACGATGGGGTCTTGCGACATGGGGCTGTCTCCTTGTTGACGCCCCCGAAAGCTAGGCAATCGTCCGACATTCTTGAAATCGATAGTCAGTATGTGAAAACATCCATGACATGGATTTACATGGCATCGATCTCAACCTGCTCGTCGCCTTCGACGCGCTGATGGCAGAGCGGAGCGTCACGCGGGCGGGCAAGCGGATAGGGCGCACCCAGCCGGCGATGAGCGCCGCGCTGGCCCGGCTGCGCGCGCTGTTCGAGGATGAGCTGTTCGTCCGTAGCCCATCGGGACTGCAACCCACCCAGCGCGCCAGCGACCTGGCGGAACCCCTGGCCCGGGCGCTGGCCGAGATCAGCCGGACCCTGGAGTTCACCCAGCGCTTCAACCCCGCCACGTCGTCGCAGGCGTTCACGCTGGCCCTGTCCGACCATCCGGCCCTGGTGCTGCTGCCGCGTTTGGCCGAAGCCCTGCGGGAACGGGCACCCAATGTGACGCTGCGCATCAACGCCTTCACCCACCGGGACGATGCCGTCGCCATCCTGGACGCCGGCGACGCCGACCTGACGATCAGCGTCCCGCCCCGCCAGCCGGTGGGCGGCCGCATCCTCAGCCAGCCGCTGTTTGAGGAGCGCTTCGTCTGCATCATGCGACGCGGCCACCCGGCCGCCTCGCGGGCGCTGGATCTGCCGACATTTCTCGGCCTGTCCCACCTTCTCGTCTCGCCGGAGGGGGAGCGGTTCGGCCAGGTTGACGCCGCGCTGGCGGCGATGGGCCTGCGCCGCCGCATCGCCTTGTCGCTGCCGCAGATGTACGCGGCCCCTCCCCTGGTGGCCCGCTCCGACCTCATCGCCACCCTGATGGAAGGTGCCGTCGAAGCGTCCGCCGCGCGTGACGATTTGCTGATCCTGCCGCCGCCGATCGCGCTGGGCACGGTGTCGTTCGGCATGTCGTGGCACCGCCGGAACGATGCCCATCCGGTCCAGCGCTGGCTTCGCGAGACGCTGCTGAGCCTTTATGCGGTCCAACCGGCACAGGGCTGATCATCGACGCCACGCTGGAGGCCGGCGGCATTTTCCAAATTTGGAATTCTGATCGCCAATTTCTTGCGTTTCTTTCCGAAGTTGGGGGCGCCAATCTGGCGTCACGACATGGATGACGCTCGCCTCCCGGTTTTCGCGTGCCCCATCACGGGCGCCGCAGTCGCCGCGAGGCTGATCAACAAATCACCCCAGCAACCGACACGGCGCCGCGCCCCTTCGGCCCCGAATGCGCCGTCGCGCCCTCAGGAGAGCAAGATGAAATACAAGACATTGGGAAATACCGGCCTTTTGGTCTCACAGCTCTGCCTCGGGACCATGACGTTCAGCGACGGGACCGGCGTCTACGAGCATATCGGCAACGTCGACCAGTCGGGCGCGGATGAACTGGTCAAGGCCAGCATCGACGCGGGCATCAACTTCTTCGACACGGCGGATGTCTATTCGGCCGGCGCCAGCGAGCGCACGCTGGGCCAGTCGTTCAAGAATCTGGGGATTCCCCGGCACGAGGTCGTGCTGGCGACCAAGGTTTACAGCCGGATGGGCCAGGGCCGGAATGACGTCGGCGCGTCGCGCGGCCACATCATGGACGCCGTCGAGGCCAGCCTGCGCCGCCTTCAGACCGACCACATCGACCTGTATCAGATCCACGCCACCGACACCTTGACGCCGGTGGAGGAGACGCTGCGCGCGCTCGATGACCTGGTCCGCCAGGGGAAGGTCCGTTACCTGGGGGTGTCCAACTGGCAGGCCTGGCGGATCGCGACGGCGCTGGGGGCCTCCGCCCGCCTCAACCTTGAGCGGTTCAACACGCTGCAGGCCTATTACTCGATCGCCGGGCGCGACCTGGAGCGTGACCTCAAGCCGCTGCTGGAGGCCGAGAAGATGGGCCTGCTGGTGTGGAGCCCGCTGGCCGGCGGCCTGCTGTCCGGCAAGTTCAGCCGCGAGAACCAGTCGCCGGCAGGGTCGCGCCGCTCGTCGTTCGACTTCCCCATCGTCGACAAGGAACGGGCCTGGAACGTCATCGACGCGCTGAAGCCCATCGCGGCGGCGCACGGCTGCAGCCCGGCCCGCATCGCGCTGGCGTGGCTGCTGGCCAAGCCCGTCGTGACCTCGGTCATCGTCGGGGCCAAGCGGCTCAGCCAGCTGGAGGACAATATCGCCGCGGCCGACATCGTGCTGAGCGACGACGAAATCGCGGCGCTCGACGCCGTCAGCGAGCTGCCGCCGGAATACCCCGGCTGGATGCTCGCCACCCAGGGCTCCGACCGGATGGGGCCTGTCGACCTGTGGGCCGACAAGATCGCCCAGACGTCCTGAACGCGCGGGGAGGTGCCGGGCGGGACGGGCCGTCGGTTGAACAGGCGCCTTGAGCCGGGCGCCTGTTCAACGCCCGGAAAGTTCGGGGTTGGCCCGCATCACCTCCTCGGTGAGGAAGTCACCGACGGCCCGAACCCGGGCGGACGCGACAAGGTCGGCGTGCGTCACCAGCCAGACCTCGGCACTGAACATCTGATGGGGCGGGATGACCCGGATGAAATCCTCGTTCACGGTCAGGAAATCCGGGATGACGGCCAGGCCCAGGCCGGCGCGCACGGCGGCGATCTGGGAGGGCAGGCTGCTGGTGACGAGCGCGATCCTGCAGCCGGGGTATTCACGCGCAAGCCAGGCCGCGGCCGGCATGAAGGCGTGGCCATCGTCCCAGGCGATGAAGTGCCGCCCGCCCAGCGGCTCTCCGGCTATGGGCGGGTGCCGCTCGATGTAATCCCTGCTGCCGTAGACCGAGTAGGTCATGTGGCCCACGCGCCTGACCGTCAGGTTGCCGCGCGTCGGCCGCACGACACGGAGTGCTATGTCCGCCTCGCGCCGCCCCAGTTCGGCCGTGACGGTGCTGGTGATGATCTCAAGGCAGATGCCCGGGTAGCGGTCCCGGAACGCCGGCAGGGCGGGGATGATCAAATCCGTCGCGAGATTTTCGGATGTCGCGAGCCGGACGGTTCCCACCGGCGTCCTGTCGAGGCCGGCCGCCCCCCGTTCCAGCGCCAGGATGCTGTCTTCGACCCGCTCGGCGTGCCGCAGCATTTCGCGCCCCTCGTCGGTGAGGAAGTAGCCCGTCTGGTGTCGCTGAAAGAGAGCCATCCCGAGGCTCTCCTCGAATTCGGCGATGCGGCGACCGACGGTGGATTGGCTCACCCCGAGATCGGCGGAGGTCCGGGTGAGGCTGCCGGTCCGCGCCACGGCCAGGAAATATTTGAGGTCGTTCCAGTCCATGCCCGTCATGTCCGGCCGCGTTATCGGGAAGCGCCGGTCTTGATACCAGCAGCAAGGACGGACGCGAAGACCACCCGCTTGAACTGCTCGATCGGGTGTGGGGACCGGTCCACCTTCATGCGCATCATGGCGCCCTCCCAGGCGGCGAGAAGGAAAGTCGCAACGTCGCCGGCGTCGAGATCGTCCCGGATCTCGCCCGCCTCCTGGCCGGCCTGTATAGCCTCGGCGAAGGCGTCGGTGAGCGCGCGGCAAACCTCGACCAGATGGCCGCGCAGCGCCTCGCTCTGTTCCGGCACTTCAAGGCTCATGTTGCCGACAAGGCAGCCGTATCGCCAGCCTGCCGCTTCCAGCCGTTCGGTGATGGCGTCGAAATAGGCGCGCAAGCGTTCGACGGCCGGCCGGCTTTTATCGCGCAACGTGCCGTCCATGATCGCCTGCGTGCGCTCATGATAACGATCAAGGATGGTGGCGGCGAAAGCCTCCTTCGATCGGAAATGGTTGGTGAAGCAGCCCTGGGGCACGCCGGCGTCACCGGTGATCTCGCGCACGCCGGCACCGGCGTATCCGCGCTCGTGCAGCGTACGCACCCCGGACTCGATGATTTTTTCGCGAAGGGACGGTCTGGCCATTGCTAATAAATACAGTTGGACGTATTGCTTGGCAAGCACGGTTCCGCCGGCGGCCCCTAAACGCTCGCGGTTTCCCCGCATGGAAGCGCTCGGCGCAACAATCCAAGAAGGCGAGAGACATGGCGATCATCGATTACACCCGTGCGGCGCTGGACGCGGCGGGCGGCACACTGGCCGACGCGGGCCCGGTCTACATGGTCAACCTGGTGCGCTTTCGGGACCAGGCCACCTATGAGGCCACCTTTGAAGCGGCCGCCGACCTGCCGCCCTGCTCGGGCAGGGAAGCCTATTTCCAACGGTACGCCCCCGCCTTCCAAGCGATCGCGCGGGGCGAGGACTATTCGGTTTTCTGGGTCGGCAATGTCCGGGGGGTGGTGGTCGGCGTCGACGGCGAGGCCTGGGACGATATCGTCATCGTCCGTTACGCGAGCTTCGCCACGCTGCGCCGGATTCTTGAGAGCCCGGCCTACGCGGAGCATGCCGCGCCACACCGGCACGCGGCGTTCGCGGATTGGAAATTCCTGGTCACGACCCAGCCCGAGTTGCCGAGATAAGGGCCGACGGGCGCCAAGGCGCTGAGCGCTTCATGCCGCTTTGGCAGCTTCGGCTTCAGCAAGCCCCGGACTGGGACGCCTTAGCCTGTTGACGCCTCAATCCATGCCCGGAAGTGGCCCCGCCTGGCGGATCACCGCCAGTGCCGCCGCCGGCCAGGCGCGGTCGGGCAGCAGGTGATCATCCGTAACCCGCATGCCGATCTCCGCCCGCCAGCGGCCGCCGACGCGGGACGAATTGTGCCAGTTGCCGGTGGCGGCGTTGTCGGCGGTGACACCCCAGGCGAAGTTCTTGCCCACGGTGTTGGCGTTCAGCCAATAGCCGTCGGTCTCCACCACATTGCCCTCCACCCGCAGGTGCTTGCTGCCCTCATCCAGGTAGATGCCGATGCGGTCGGCGATGTCGAAGATGTGGTTGTCGCGGATCACCGTGCCGGGGTTGGCGGACAGGTTGTAGATGGCGCCGCCGTCGAAGAACCATTTCTTAACGCCATGGATGCGATTGCCCGCCACCGTCATGTTCCGCAGCACGGTCGGCTGGTCGAATACCGGGTTGTGCAGATAACCTTTCTGGTTTTCCCGGTAGTTCCGGTTGCCGCCCACATCGTTGTAGCCCCAACCCCAGCCGATGGCGATGCCGTCGTAATTGGCGTCGGAGATGTCGTTGTGCACAATGTCGGCCCTGTCGATGTAGGTCGCCAGCACCGCCGCGTTGTCCTTGTAATCGCGGGCTACGTCGGTGATGACGTTGTCGGCGATGGTCAGGTCGCGGTTGACCTGGCGTGGATCGGCGGGGTGGTGCGCCTCCACCCGCACGCCGCCGGCCATGATGGCCCCGCCGGCGATGACGGCGAAGCGGTTGCCCAGCACCTTCACCCCGTCCGTCCCCAGGCCCACGCCGGTCAGGTGGGCGTTGGCGTCGTTGCCTATGCCCAACGCCACCTGCCCCAACTGGCTGAAGGTGTTGCCGGTGAAGGTGATGTCGCGCGCGGCCGAGACCTGCACGGCGCCGGGGATTTGGTCCCACTTCTGGCGCATGCTCTCGAATTCCGGGCAGCCCCAGCCACAGGTGGCATGGGCGTCCGCCGGCCGCAGGGGCGAGACCTCCTTGAGGTAGGCGCCGCTTTGCTGATTGGCGTAGCCGGTGGCCCGCGACGGCCCCAACCAGCTGGTATGGGAAAAGCGCAATCCCTGGAAGGTCAGGTTGCGGATGGGATCGTCATAGCTGCCGCCGATGGCGATCAGCGCCTCCAGCCGGGGTAGGATGATCATCATGGCGGTGATGTCGGCGTCGGGCCGGGGCTTCACGTACAGCTTGCCGGCGGCCGGATCGACGTACCACTGGTTTTGGTTCAGGTGCCATTCGCTGCGCTTACCGAAGAATTCCGGCGCGTTCACCAGGAACAGCCGCGCCTGGTCAGGCATGAAGGGCTTGTTCAGGGTGTCATAGCCCCAGCTGTTGTTGTCCCAGGCCGGCTGCTTCAGCGTGACCTGTGTGCCTTCGATCCGGTCCACCGGGGAATAGCGATCGGTGAAGATGCCCGTGGCCTCCACCTCCAGCCGCTGCGGCGCCTTGACGGCGGCGAGGGTGGCCAGCGCCGGGTTCTTCAGGATGAAGCCGTGGGCGGTGAACTCCACATCATGGTGGGTGATCTCGATGGCCGGCCGGTCGGCGGCCGTGCCATCGATCCACAGCTGGCGGCTATCCAGGCCCTTGGGCACGTCGGCGACGTAGATGTCGTTCTCCGCGTCCGCCAGCGTCCAACTGGTGACGCGCATGCCGCCGGAAATCAGGGCCTCGCCCCCCGCCGCCGCCTTCCACACCACGTGATGATCCCCCTGTCCGCCATCGGCGGCGGCGAAGACCAGCGGCTTGTCCAGGGCATAGGTGCCGGCCGCCAGTTCCACCGTGACATCATGGTCGCGGTTGGCGGTGCGCACCGCCGCCTGGGCGCGGACCAGGGTGCGGAAGGGCCGTGCCGTCGTTCCGGATGCGGAATCATCCCCGCCGGGCGCCACATGGTAGGTCACAGGCTCGGCAGCCGTGGCAACTCCGGGCAAAAGCAACAGCGCACCCGCCAGCAACAGGCGGGTCCACGGGGGCGGGACTATCATGGGCGTTCTCCCTGACGCTCGTCGTTGTCCCGCTTCGGCGCGGGCCGCCGTCAGACCACCTGCCGTGCCGCATCCAGGCGCAAGGTCAGGTCGGCACGGCCCGGCATCTCGGCCAGGATGTGCCGGGTCAGGCGTTCGTAGAATTGGATGAAGCGGCTGACCTGGTCGTCGGTCATGGTCCCGTCGGTGGGCTTGCCCGCCGCCCGCAGCTTGGCGCGCAGGCCCTCCTCCTGCTGGACGCGCCAGCCGCGCACCACGGCGAAGTCGGGGGCCGCCAGCAGGACCAGGGCGTCCAGGCGGCCGAACAGCCGCTGATAGTCGCCGGCCAGGGCGGTGTTCACATGCCGGCGCCATTCCCCACCGGCATCGCGATCCCGCTCCAGCTCGTTCACCGGCGGGCCCAGGTCGGCGGCGTCCTGCGGCACGGCGCCCACGCACCAACCCTCGAACAGCACCACGTCCACCGGCCCCTCGACCCAGGCGCCCTCGGCGGCGCGACTGTCCACGGCCTTGTCGAAGCGCGGCAGCAGCGTGCGGCCTGGCGTTCCCAGCCCATCCAGCGCCGCCAGGCCCAGGCTGACGTCATGCGTGCCGGGCACACCGCGCGTGGCCAGCAGGGGATGGACGTCGCGGGCCAGCTCCTGCCGTTCCCCCTTGGTCAGGTACAGGTCGTCCAGCGACAACACGGCGACCCGCAGGCCCGACGCCGCCAGCCGCTCGGCCAGGCCATCGGCCAGGGTGGACTTGCCGCTGCCCTGGGCACCGCAGATGCCCAGGATGAAAGGGCGGCGCGGCACCTCATCCAGGCGCCGGCGCAGCAGGCCCTCGACCAGGTCAAGCGACGCGGTCATGCGGCACCTCCCCCGCGAAGAAGCGGTCCAGGTTGGCGGCGACCCGCATGCCCATGGCGGTGCGCGTCTCCAGCGTGGCGCTGCCCAGGTGGGGCAGCAGCACGGCGTTGGACAGGGCGATCAGGCCCGGATTCACCGCCGGTTCCCCCTCGAACACGTCCAGGCCGGCCGCAGCGATGACGCCGCCGGACAGGGCCGCGATCAGGTCATCCTCGTTCACCACGGTGCCGCGCGCGGTGTTGACCAGGATGGCGCTGGGTTTCATGCGGGCCAGCAGGGTGGCGTCCACCAGATGGCGCGTGGCCGGCCCGCCAGGGCAATGCAAGGATAGGACATCCGAGGTGGCGGCCAATTCCTCCAGGCTGTCGACATGGGTGGCGTCCAGCGCCGCCTCCACGTCCGCATCGGCCCGGCGGCGGCTGTAATAGGCGATGGTGAGGCCGAAGGCCCGGGCGCGCGCCGCCGTCGCCTGGGCGATGCGGCCGAAACCCACCAGGCCCAGCTGCTTGCCCGCCAGCCCCTGGCCCAGCAGGTGGGTGGGACGCCAGCCGGCCCATCGGCCGGCGCGCAGCTCCCGCTCCCCCTCGCCCGCGCGGCGGCTGGCCATCAGCATCAGCAGGATGGCCAGGTCCGCCGTGGCGTCGGTCAGCACGTCGGGCGTGTTGGTGACGACGATTCCGGCGGCCCTGGCCGCCTCCAGGTCGATATGCTCGAAGCCCGCGCCGAAGTTGCCCAGGATGCGCACCCGGGCGTTCGGAGCCGCCAGGATGGCGGCGCCAAGCCGGTCGGTGACCGTGGGGCAGATGGCGTCATACCGGCCCATGGCCTCGGTCAGGTCCGCTGCGCTCAACGGCCGGTCGCCAGGGTCCACGGTGACGTCGTAGCGCTGGCGCAAATGCGCCTCCACGGCGTCGGGCCAGCGGCGGGTCAGCAGGATTTTCGGGGGCATGGCGGTTCCTGGTCAGGCATGTGGCGGGACGGGCGGGCATCATAGCCCTATATCAATCCCCGTCACGCACGGCCCGCCATGCACAGCCACGACGGAGGGACCGGCCCGGTCGGGGCGGAAGACGCGGCCGAACAGCAGGGCCTGGGGATCGGTGGGGGACAAGTCGGCCATCATCGGGGTCCTCAGCGCCGCCGGAACACAGGCGAGCGTTTTTCCTTGAAGGCGGCCCGCCCCTCCGCCGCGTCGGCGGTGGCGAAGCAGATGGTCTGCAGGTCGCGCTCATACGCCATGGCCTGGTCCAGGGGCATGGAGAACGCGGCCCGCAGGTTCAGCTTGGCTGTCTCTGCCGCGATGGGCGCCCGGGCGGCGATGGTGGCGGCCAGCGCCTGGGCGCGGGGCAGCAAAGCCGCCGGTTCCACCACCTCGCTGACCAGGCCCCAGGCCAGCGCCCGGGTGGCGTCGACCGGGTCGCCCGTCATGATCATCAGGGCGGCGTTGGAAGCGCCGATGGAATGGGCCAGGAAGGCCGCCATGCCACCGCCGCCGATCCAGCCCAGCTTGATCTCCGGCGCCGCGAACTGGGCGTTGGAGGCGGCGATGCGGATGTCGCAGGACAGCGCCGTCTCCAGCCCGCCGCCGAAAGCGTAGCCGTTGACGGCGGCGATGGTGGGCTTCAGGCAATGGTGGATGGCGTCGCAATAGTCGGCGCGGTTACGGAAATCCCAAGGCGTCTCGTAGCTGTCCAGCTCCCTGATGTCCGATCCGCAGCAGAAGGACCGTTCACCCGCCCCGGTGATGACCACGGCGCGGATGGTGTCGCTGCCGTTGCATTCGGTGACGGCGTTGGTCAGGGCCTTTGCCATCCCCGGCGTGACGGAGTTCAGCTTCTGCGGGCGGTTGAGCGTCAGGGTGGCGACGGGGCCATCCACGCTGAACAATACTTCGTCGGTCAATTCATCTCTCCCCATGCCCGGCTGGGCCCGACTGGCGGGACGCGACATACAGGCTCTGCAAATCATCGATGACGGCGCCATACGGCCGCCCGTCGGCCAGGGCGGCGCGGATCAGGGCCGATGCCGCCGTCTGGAAGGGTATGGCGCCGGGGTGGCGGGGCCGGACGAAGGCGGCCTCCAGCGTGGCGGCGGTATCGCGATAGAAGCCGCCCCAGCGCTCGTTGACGGCCACATCGGCCCAGGCGGAGCGCAGGCTGGGCTGGCCGTCATGGTCGGGAATGAAGCCGGCCTGGGCGCCTGCCGACATCAGCCAGCGCAGATGGTCCAACAGGGCGGGGGTGATGGGGGCGCGGCGCGAAATACCGATGCCCGTGCCGCCCAGGGTCGATCCCGGCCGCCCGCCATGCGCCTGCCGGGGCGCGTCGGCATAGCGCACGGGGTGTCCGCCCGCCCCGGCGCGGGTGTAGTTGACATAGCCGTAGATCAGCGGGCACAGCGCCAATTCGTCCGCCGCCGCCATCCGGCCCAGGATGCCGATGGGGTTCAGATCGGCCAGCGCAGCCGGGCTGGTCGCCGCCAGCCGCGCCATCAGGTCCAGCGCCGCCGTGCCCGTCGCCCGTCCGACGAAGCGCTCAGGATCCGCCTCCGCCGGTGGTTCGCCCAGGGCCACGCAGATGGACTGGAACGACAGGGCCGCGTGCGGTCCGGCCAGCGATAGCGCCACCGGATGGCGGCCGGCCAGGGCCACCACCTCATCCCAGGTTACCGGCGGCGGTCCGTCGACCAGGTCGGGACGGTAGGCCATGACCTGGGTGGCGGCGTCCAGCGGCAGGGCCCAGTGCCGGCCACCGTAGCGATAGCTGGACAGGCAGGGGCCGATGACCTCCCGCCCCCACGCCGCGATCTCCTCGGCGCCGAACAGCGCCTCCAGCGGCACAAGGCCCTCACCGGCCACGGCGTCGCCCACATGGGGATGGTCCAGCACGATCAGGTCATAGCGCTGGCACAAATCCGCAATGGGGTGCTTCTCGAAGTCCTCCAACGAGTGGCGGTCCCAGGTCAGGGACAGCCCGTCACGCGCGGGATCCAGCGCGCCGGCCGCCGCCGCCAGGGCGTTGTAGCCGCGCGGGTGGTCCCAGGTCAGGGCCTTGTAATGGGGCACGTCATTCGACATCGGAGAACTCACGGCGCCCCCACGACGCCGGCGGCCAGCAGCCGCTCGATATCCGCCTGCGACAGGGACAGCCCCTCCAGCACCTCGCGCGTGTGCTCGCCCACCAGGGGGGCGCCCCGGTCCAGCGCGGCCGGCGTCTTGGAGAAGCGGATGGGGAAGCCCGGTGTCTTCACCCGGCCTTCGGTCGGGTGGTCATAGGTGATGAAGGTACCGTTATGGGCGATCTGCGGATCGGCCACCAGGTCGGCATAGCCGTAGACCGGGCCGCACCAGATGTCATGGGCGCGGAACAGCTCCAGCCACGCGGCGGAACTGCGGCCCAACAGACGGATGCGGATGCAGGCGAAGATCTCATCGCGGAACTTCCAGCTGTCCGCCTCGTCGTTCAATCCCCGCAAAAACGGCTCGTCGATCAGCGTGCCCAGCTTGTCCAGGCCAGCCATGGCGACGACGATGTGGCCGTCGGCCGTCTTGAACACCCCGTAGGGGGCCCGGATGTAGCAATGGGCGTGCGCTTCGGCCGAGCGGGCCTGCGGCTTGTTGCCCACGGTGAAGACGGACAGTTCCTGCATCTGGATGGTGGTGATGGCGTCCAGCATGTTGACCTGGACCAGTTGTCCCTCGCCCGTCCGTTCCCGGTGCAACAAGGCCGCCAGCGCACCCTCGAACGCTGTGTAGGCGGTGATTGCGTCCACCAGGTACTGGCCGGCCGGCTGCGGCGGCTGGTCGGCGCTGCCGGCCGACAACATGGCACCCGACAGCGCCTGCAACAGCAGGTCCTGGCCCGGGTAGTTCACATAGGGGCCATCCTCGCCATAACCGGACATGGAGACATAGACCAAGCCGGGGTTGATGGCGGAAAGCGTCTCATAATCCACGCCCAGGCGCTTGGCGACGCCGGGGCGGTAGTTCTGCAGGAAGACGTCGGCGTCCTTCACCAGGTCCAGCAGGATCTGCCGGCCCTCCGGCGCCTTCAGGTCCACGGCCAGCGAGCGCTTATTGCGGTTCAGCGACAGGAAGGAGACGTTGATCTTGTTGCCGCGCGCGCCGCCGGCCGAGGCGTGGCGCTGCCATTCGCCGCCGGTCGGTTCCACCTTGATGACGTCGGCGCCGAGATCGCCCAGGCGCTGGGCCGCGAAGGGGCCGGCCATGGCAATCGAACAATCAAGAACGCGGTATCCGCTGAGGATGCCCATGATGGTATCGTCCTAGGACAAATTGGAATGGAAGGGAGGAGGCGGCGGCTCAGGCAAATGGGGCCCCGGCAAAGGGCTCAGTGCATGACCCAGCCGCCGTCGACGTTCAGGGTCTGGCCACTGATGAAGCCGGCGGCGTCGGACGCCAGGAAGGACAGGGCGGACGCGATGTCGCCGGGGTGGCCGCGCCGCTTCACCGACTGGTGATCCAGCACGAAGCGGGTGTAACCCTCCGGATCCGGGTGGATCTTCTCCGCGTCCGTGGGGAAGGCGCCGGGGGACAGGGCGTTGACGGTGACGCCGTAAGCGCCGAATTCCCGCGCCCAGGCCCGCGTCAGACCCACCAGGGCACCCTTGGAGGCGACATAGGGCGACAGGTTGGCCCAGCCGCCGTAAAAGGTGATGCTGGCGATGTTGATGATGCGGCCCCATCCCCGGGCCCGCATGTGGGGAAGCGCCACCTGAACCGCCACGATGCCGGCGTCGACGTTCACACGCTGGACCGCCTGGTGCTCTTCCACGCTGTAGTCCTCGAACGGCTTTGCCGGGTAGATCGCGGCGTTGTTGATGACCACGTCCAGCCCGCCCAGCGCCGCCGCCTGGTCCGCCAGCAGGACGCGGAAGCTCGCCAAGTCCGAAAGGTCGGCTTGAAAGGAAACCAGCCGGCCGGTGCCGATGCCGGCGGCGGCGTCCGCCAGGGTCGCCAGCTTGGCGGCGTCATGATCAACGGCCAGCACGGTGGCGCCCTCGCGCAGGAAATGCAGGGTGGCGGGCAGGCCCAGGCCGCCGGCGGCACCGGTGTACAGGATGGTCTTGGCCCCGATGGACATCGGCTGCCTCCTCACGCGCGGATGATGGGGCGGAAGTCGCCCGAGGGAGGGGGGTAGTCCGCGTCCGGCTGGCGGGCGATGGCCTGGATGCGCGCCACGGACGCGGCCACGGACGCGGCGTCCGGCAGGATGCGGAAGACGCTGTCGTAGTGCCGCTCCTCCCCATGCTCGAGCCAGATCAGCTCATCGCGCCGCTTGGCGAAGGGCTTGCCGAAGACGTGGTTGGTGGAGGGCTCGATGCCCAGGGCGTAGTGGCCCTGCTGCAGGTTCTGCCATTCATACAGGACGGGGAACTGGCGCTTGTCCGTCTCCACCTCCAGGCCGAAGCCGATGGCCTCGTTCACCAGGGCGACGGGCACGAGAGATTCGGCGTCGGCCGCCATCTCGTGCTGCCAGACCTGCTCATGGAAGTCGCGCCGCGGCGCCGGCAGGGTGCGGTAACCCACACCCTGCCGGCGATAATCGTCCCCGGCGTGGGAAGCCCAGACCACGTCACGGATGGGCGCCACATAGCGCGCGCCCTCCGCCAGCACCGGGTGCCCGACGTTGATGTGGTAACAATACATGTGCGGCGTGCGGTAGAAGCCGTGGTTGACCACCCGGTCGTGCAGCCGGATCTCGTCCGTGCCCACCTTGGCCTCGATGCGGCGGATCAAGTGCAGATCCTCCCCGAACACGGTGGACTGCTGCACCACACCCTCCGCCCACAGCCAGCAGTCGTCCCCGTCCCAGCGCTCGCCATAGCCGGTCAGGCGGGCGGGAATGGTGCCGATGCGGCCGTGCAGGGAGGATTTGACGCCCGTGCGCGGGCCATAGACGTAATGGTCGGCCGCGTCCTCATCCATGAACAGGATGTGGTCCAAGCCGCAGGTGACCAGCAGGCCGGAGAAGGAGCGGAACCAGCCCAGGCCGCCCTCCCCCTCATATTCATGCAGGCCGGGATGGCGGAAGCCGGAGGGCGAGTGCCAGCCAACGGCGCGGCCGTTATGTTCACAATCCGCGATGTCCATGGCCCGGTCGACCAGGACGGTGAAGCGCAGGCCCGTGCCCGTGCGGAACTCCAGCAGGCGCACGCCGCGCTCGACACCGTCGCCCAGGGTCATCAGCCGCACGCCAGCGAATTGGGAGAGGGAGCCCGTGTGCGCCGCCACGTCGCGGCGGGATCGTACCTGTCCGTATAGGCTGACCATCCCCGTATCCTCCGTCAGTTTGACTTGGGCTTTCTGGTCTTGGGCTTGCCGGGATTAAGGCGCCCAAACGCCGCCTTGTCAATTCAGAAGCGTCATGTGATATCTCAGATATCTAAATAAAAACTTCAGATGGTGCGAAATGAGCGACATACGCCGCTTGTGCTTCACTGTGGACTTGGCGGACGATGCGGAACTGGTGGCCAGCTACAGGGCATGGCACGGGCCGGGCGCGGTGCCGACGCCGGTGGTCGACGCCATCCGGGAAGACGGCATCCGCGACCTGGAAATCTGGCTGCACGGCACACGCATGGTGCTGATCATGGAGGTGGGACCAGAGTTCGACCCCGTGGCCAAGGCGGCCAAGGACGCGGCCAACCCGGATGTACAGGCGTGGGAGCGGCTGATGGGCACCTTTCAGCGGCCCCTGCCCGGCACGCCGGCTGGGCAGACCTGGGTCGCCATGGAGCGCATCCATTCCCTGAAGGAGCAGGCGTGACGAAAAACCGCCATCAACCCGGTCGCCGCCAACCACCTGAAGCGGCGGCCGTCAACGCCGCGGCGCGTCGTTCTCCTGGACGCCTGAGCGTTCCATCACCGCCCGCGCGCCGGCCGGCCACGGGTCGCCCTTGACCTCGACATTGTCGATCAGACGGTTGTTAAGATAGTCGGTCAGCGTTCCCCGTGCCCGCCCGTCGCGGAACCAGTTGCCTAAGGCCACATCGTCCATGGCGGTGCGACGGGGAAGGTTGAAGTCCAGGGTGTTGACGTTCAGCCAAACATCGACCCGGTCGACGACGTTGTTGCGCACCGTTAGGTACCGCGACCCCTCGTCCAGGTAGATGCCGATGCCGCCGGGGACGTCGTAGATGTAATTCTCGGCGATCAGGCCGCCGGGATCGGCCGACAAATGGTAGATGGCGCCGCCATCCCCATACCATTGCTTCACGGAATGCACGCGGTTCCCGAAAATGACGGCATCGCGCAGGATGGTAGGCGTGTCGTAGACCAGGTTCCCCGGCTGGTCGTAATAACCGCGTTCCCGCGTCCGATAGGCTGAGCTTCCGCCCGGGTCGTTGACGCCCCAGCCCCAGCCGACATCGATCCCGTCATAGGGCGTGTCCGACACATCGTTGTGCAGGATCACTGGCGCCGTCGCATAGGTGACCAGGATGGCCGCCTGCTCCCGATAGTCTTGCGACACGGTCCTGATCCGGTTGTTGCGGATCAGGATGTCGCGGACAGCCATTTCGGGACGCGGCGGATGGTGGGCATCCGGTGTGACGCCGCCCACCATGATGGCCCCGCCCGACAGATCGGTGAACACGTTGCGCGACACCTCGACGGCGATGGCGCCCAGCCCGATGCCGCTGTCATTGGCGTCGGCGTTGTTGCCGATGCCCAGCGCCACCTGCCCCAGATGCGCGAACTCGCCCCCCTCGAACAGGATGCGGGTCGCGGCGGCCACCTGGATCGCCGCCGGCTGCTGGCGCCAGTGGTTGCGGGCGGCCTCGAACGCCCAGCAGCCCCACGAGCAGTCGCGTATCGGCTCTTGGGGATAATCGGAAAGCTGGCCGGCCAGGAAGGCACCGCTCTGCTGGCTGGCGTAGCCTTGCGGGCCGGATGGTTCCAGCCAGCTGGTATGCTGGAAGCTTAGCCCTTTGAACTGCAGATCCTTGACCGGCGCGTCATAGGTGCCGGCGATGGAGATCAGCATCGACAGGCGCGGCAGAACCACCGACGCCGTGCCCAAGTCCTCCCCGGCGCGGGGCTTGTAGTAAAGACGGCCGGCGGCCGGGTCGGCGTACCACTGGCCGGGCTCCCGCAGGAAGGCCAGGGCGTTGACCAGGAAAAGCCGGGCGGAGGCCTCCGAAACCGGCCGGGCGATGGTGTCATAGCCGACGAGGTTGTTCCGCCAGCCCGGCTGCTGCATGACGATGCGGTCGCCCTCGATGCGTTCCACCATCGCGTGCCGATCGGTGAACCACCCCGTCCCCTCCACCTCGATCCGCTTCTGGTCCGGCACGTCGGCCAGGCTCCGCCAGGCCGGGTCGACGATCTCCATCCCCCAGTCGTGGAAGCGGAAGGCCTGGCGCCGCACCTCCAGCGTCGCCCGCCGGGCCAGCCGGTCGTTGACCCAGATCTGGCGCGGGTCGACGCCGCGCGGGATGTCGGCCGCCCATATCCCCCTGGCCGGGTCGGCCAACCGCCAGCCAGTCACAAGCTCGCCGCCGGAAATCACCGGCTTGGCGCCGTCCGCCGCCTCCCAGCGCACCAGGTGCCCCGCCTGCCCGCCATCGGCCGGGGAGAAGCGCAACGGCTCCGCGAGGCGATAGACGCCGTCGGCCAGGCGCACGACGACGTCCCGGTCGCGATTCAGGTCCCGGACGGCGGCCTGGGCACGGGCTGGCGTGGCGAAGGGATGGGCCGGCGACCCGTCGCCCGTGTCGGATCCGGCGGGCGACACCCACAGGACCACGGGCGGCGGCGTGGGCCGTTGCGGAATCCGGATGGTCGCCAGCAGCTTTTCCCCGTACAGCCGTTCCGGCTGATGGGCGGCGGGCAAGTCGGGGGCGGCTGATGTCCGGGACCACCCCGGCGCCGATGTCAAAAGCAAGGCCAACAGGCCGAGACACGCCGCATGCGATCCCATCCTTCACCTCCCTTTATAGTCTTTGTTTCCAATGCGCCCGGCGCTTGTCGCCTCAGCGTACCGACCGGATCGGTAACACGAAGAACGAGGAGGCGAAGACGAAGATGATGGCCGCGATGAACAGCACGCTGTAATCGCCACCGGACAAGCCCAGCAACCAGGCGGACATGACGGGGCTGATGGCCTGCGGGATATTGATGGCCGTGGTCAGGATGCCCAGATCCTTGCCGGTGGACCCGGTGTCCCGGGGCAGCACCTGGGTCATCAACGCCATGTCCACCGCCGTGAACGCGCCGTAGCCCAGCCCGACGATCCCGGCATAGAGGTACATCCCCTCCACCGTCGGGGTGATCAGCGGGACCACGCAGGCCGCCGCCATGATGACGGAGGAGAAAAAGACGAAGGGCTTGCGCCGCCCCACCCTGTCCGACAGGAACCCGGAGACCAAACCGGAGAACAGCAGCATGACGAAGGTGATGGCGGAGATGTTGCCGATGACGGCGTTGGCCTGGTCCACCGACAGCTGGATGTAGTCCCGCAGGATGTAGAGCTGGTAGGTCACCACCCCCTGGTATCCCATGTAAATCGTGAAGCGCCCCAGGAAGGCCCAGCCAAAATCGGGATGCTTGCGCGGATCGATCCAGAAGCTGCGCAGGAAGCCCGCGAAGCTGAAGGGCGCGGGCTTGAGATGTGCTGATGGCACCTCACGGTTCAGGAAAACGAAAGCGACGCAGCAGGCCGCGACGGCCAGGGCGAAGACCAGGTAGCCCAGCACCAGCTGGCTGGCCAGTTGCCCCGCCACGATGATGCCCACCGTGCCGCCGGCCGTCATGCCCGCCCCGATGAAGCCCGAGGCGGTCCCCCGGTTGGCCGGCGCGAAGCGGTCGGCCACCACGGTGGACAGCGGCCCCTGCATGGCGTTGTAGGCGATGGCCGCCATCACCCACAGCACGGTGATGGACCACAGGGACGTGACCAGCGACACGCCGAACAGGCACATGGACCCGATGAGGGAGGCCAGCGCGATCCACGGCGACCGCCGGCCCCAGCGCGACCGGGTGCGGTCGGACAGGGCGCCGGCGATGGGGGTGGTCAGCGTCGAGAAGATGGACGTGATGGACATGACGATGGCGAGGTTCGCCGCCTTCGCCGCCGGATCCAGCGCCGCCACCTGGTTGGGCAGCAGCACCGAGATGACCCCATTGTATAGGGCCAGCAGCACGAAAAAATTGATCAGCAGCGACCAGAGCAGGACCCAACGCCGCCGACCCGCGACATGCTGGCTGGTATCTTCCGCCGGGGCGGAAGGAAGGGGGACGTCCATGGGAATGTCGCTCATCTTTGGTTGATCTCTCCCTGACTGCCGTCATGACCGGCCCTCTTGGGTGGGGCCGCTGTCGATTGAATGTCTATCGATGCATTATCCGCTGCCCAGCCGGTAGATCCGCCGCGCCGTCTCCCGGAACACGGCGTCCCGCTCCGCCTGGGTCCAGCCCGCGGCGATTTCCTGGAACACCGTCAGCCACGCCGGGTAGCCGCCGGCCAGGTCCACCACCGGCCAGTCGCCGCCGAACAGGCAGCGCCCGGCGCCGAAGCAGGCCAGGACATGGTCGATGTAGGGCCGCACGTCCTCCACCTGCCAGCCGTCCCACCGTGCCTGGGTGGTCAGGCCGGAGATCTTGCAGGCCAGGTTGGGGAAGCGCGCCAGTCGGGCCAGGGCGTCGGCCCAGCCGTCGGCCTGGATATCGCCGCCGTGGGTGGCGATGTCGGGCTTGCCCAGGTGATCCAGCACAGTGACGGCGCCCGGCACCGCCGCGTACAGATGGTCCAAGGCGTGGGCCAGGGCCGGCAGTTGCGGCGCGCGGGCGCAAATGTCCAGGCTGAGCCCCGCCTTCGCCGCCCGCACCATGCCGTCCAAGTGGTCAGGGTCGGTGACGAAGGGCAGCGGCTCGTTCTGCACCGACCGGCGCACGCCCCTGACCAGGGGCCGGGCGGCCAGGGCGTCGATGGCCGCCTGCGCCCCCGCCCCCCGTTCCAAGGGCGCGAAGGCCAC
Organism: Nitrospirillum guaranorum; assembly: GCF_034653275.1. Lineage (NCBI taxonomy): Bacteria > Pseudomonadati > Pseudomonadota > Alphaproteobacteria > Rhodospirillales > Azospirillaceae > Nitrospirillum > Nitrospirillum guaranorum. The sequence continues at coordinate 277,688 of NZ_JAYEES010000002.1, forward strand.
GATCCCGCCCACCGGCACGCGGTCCGCCATCCCGGCGACCCAGTCGACCTCATCCAGCGCCTGGGCAGGATAGCAGTCCGCCTGCACGAACACGGCCTGTTCGATGGGTAGGGCCAACGCCGCCCACTGGGCCGGGGTGTGCGGCCCGGCGATGGAGGGGACGTGGGACAGCCAGTCGTAACGCAGGCGCGCCGGGTCCCAGAGATGCAGGTGGGCGTCGATCAGCATGAGGTTACCCAGCCCGCGCCAGGCGAACTTGCGGCGGGGCGGCGCCCAGGGCGGCGCGGTCCAGGATGGCCGGCCGGCGCCAAACGCGCCGCGCCTCCTCGCTCAGCACCAGGCCGTGGCCTGGCGCCTCCCGGCCGTAAATGTAGCCGTCCTCCATGCGGTAGCTCTCCTCCACCAGATGGTCGAAGTTCTGGTAGGAGTATTCCAGCCACTCGACCTCCGGCAGGGCCAAGGCCATGTTGACGCCGACCTCCAGGAAGGAGTTGCCCAGGGTCACCGGCACCACCTTCTCCGCCGCCAGCCAACCGATGCGCATGACGTCGGTGACGTGGCCGTGGACGTTCAGCATGTCGGCCCCGCCCGCCTCGATCAGCGCGCGCTTGCCCGATGCGTCCAAATATTCGCCGCTGTTGATCAGGGTGCGGCCGGCCGTCTGGCGCAGCAGGCGCAGGCCGTCGAAATCGTTGCGCTGGATGGGATCCTCCAGCCAGAAGATCTCGTGCCCGGCCTTGCGCATCAGTTCCAGGTTCAGAATGGCCTGCTTGGGCGACCAGGCCTCGTTGGCGTCCACCATCACGGTGGCGTCAGGCCCCACGGCCTGCTTCAGCAGGTCCAGGCGGTGGATGTCGCGCCCAATCTCCGGATGACCCACCTTGATCTTGAAGGCGGTGAAGCCCTCGGACGCGGCATGGGCGAACAGGTCCTGGAACGCCCCGTCGTCTAGGTGGAAATCCAGGCCGGACGCGTATGCGCGCACCTTCTCCTTGCGCGCACCCAGCAGCCGCCATAGCGGCAGGCCCACGGACTTGGCGAAGAGATCCCAGACGGCCTGCTGCAAGGCCTCCTCGAACGGCAGAGTGTAGCGCCGGGCGATGCCGCCGCGCGGCCGGGTCACCCGGTGGGCGAGCGCGCCGGACTGCTGCCCCTCCAGCCCGGGCCACACCTCAGACTGGAAAACGCGGATGATCTCCGCCTCCTCCGGCAGGGGAAAGAACAGCGACTGGACGAATCCCAGGCCCGCCGAGCCATCGGAACCGACCAGTTCCAGGGCTGCGACATGAACGTCATCGGTCCGGACTTGGCTATCCCCGATGACCCGATCTCGGGCAAACTGGAATCGTGTGATGCGGAAGTCGACGATCTGCATTTTCACCGCTACACTCTATTCAGATATCGATATCTGAAATATCAGGACACGAATTAGATATGGCAGCGGCACGCAAAAAGCAAGCGGCAAACGCGGCGATCGAGGACACCGGCAGCGCTCCGGAGGGCAAGCGCCTAAGTGAGATCGCCTACAGCGCCATCCTGGAAGGGCTGTTCGCCCGCAAGGTACCGGCCGGCGCCTTCGTGTCGCAGAATGACCTGGTGCAGCTGCTGGGCATCCCGGTGCAGCCGTTGCGCGACGCGCTGCGCGTGCTGGAGGCGGAGGGGGTGTTGACCATCCATCCCCGCTCCGGCATCCAGTTCCTGAAGCCGGACTTCGAATTCGCCCGATCCACCTATCAGTTCCGCTCCATCATAGAGCGCGCGGCGGCCCGCACCTACGCGGAAACCGGGGATGCGGGGGAAATCGCGACCCTGCTGGCCGACCACCAGGCGCTGATCGCCGCCATAGAGAAGGACGGCCTGACCCCCACCCTGACCCAGACGCTTGAGGGGTTGGAGCAGCGCTTCCACGGCGCCATGATCGCCTGTCTGCGCAACCCACTGATCGAGACGACGGCCCGCCGACTGAAGAACTACGTCACCCTGATCCGGCTGGAGCGGCTGATCACCCAGCCGCTGGCCCTGCGTACCCTCAATGAGCATATCGAGGTCCTGCGCGCCTGCACCGACCGCGACGGCGATCGGGCGGAGGCAGCGCTGACCGTGCACTTCCAGGCGGCCTTGCAACGCATCCTCGGCATGTTCTGAGTCGGCGGTTACGCGCCGTTGACATATGAAAAGACGTATCTAATATATCAGTTGCGACTCAACCGTCTCAGCTGAATGGATACCCGATGAAACTGGCCCGTTACGGCGCCCCCGGCCGCGAACGCCCCGCCCTGCTGGATGCCCAGGGCACCCCGCGCGACCTGACCGGCATCGTCGATGACATCGCCGGCGACGTGCTGACCAGCACCGGCCTGGCGCGGCTGGCCGCCATCGACCCCGCCACGCTGCCCGCCCTGCCGGCGGGCCAGCGCATCGGGCCGGCCGTCGGGCGCGTGGGCAAGATGATCTGTGTGGGCCTGAACTTCCGCGACCACGCGGCGGAGTCCAACCTGCCCTTGCCCAGCCAGCCCATCATTTTCATGAAGGCCACCACCGCCATCTGCGGTCCCAACGACGACGTCGTCATCCCCTACGGCTCGGTGAAGACGGACTGGGAGGTGGAGCTGGGCGTGGTCATTGGAGATACCGCCCGCCATGTGCCGCTGGAAAAGGCGCTGGACCATGTGGCCGGCTATGTCCTGATCAACGACCTGTCGGAACGCGAATTCCAGCTGGAGCATGGTGGCCAGTGGGTGAAGGGCAAGAGCTGCGACACCTTCGGCCCCATCGGCCCCTTCCTGGCGACCAAGGACGACATCCCCGACCCGCAGGCCCTGGGCATGTGGCTGACGGTCAACGGTCGCCGCTACCAGGATGGCACCTCGGCTGAGATGGTGTTCGGCGTGGCCCATCTGGTCAGCTACATCAGCCGCTACATGACCCTGATGCCGGGTGACGTCATCAGCACCGGCACCCCCGCCGGCGTGGGCCTGGGCCAGACCCCGCCCACTTACCTGAAGCCCGGCGACGTGATCGAACTGGGCATCGACGGCCTGGGCACCCAGCGCCAGCGCACCGTGGCCTGGAACGCGGCGGAATAGCATGTCGCTTGACCCCTCATCCTTGGGCGCCCTCGGCTTCGGGGCGGCGTCCATCGGCAACCTCTACCGCGCCATGCCGGAAGAGAATGCCGACGCCACCATCCGGTCGGCCCTGGACGCCGGCATCCGCTATCTGGACACGGCCCCGCACTATGGCTTCGGCCTGTCGGAGAAACGCCTGGGCCGCCACCTGCCCACCTTGGACCCGGAGGGGAAGCTCATCCTCTCCACCAAGGTCGGCCGGCGGCTGGACCCGGTGCCGGATGCCGACCTGACCCTGGTCCGCCAGGGCTTCGTGACCCCGGAACCGTTCGAGAGCCGCTTCGACTATTCCTACGACGCGGTCATGCGCTCCTATGAGGCCAGCCGGCAGCGGCTGGGGCGGGAGCGCATCGACATCCTTTATGTCCACGACATCGGCCGTTACGCCCACGGCGATCGCCATGCGGAAACGTTCCGACAGTTCATGGCGGGCGGCTACCGCGCGCTGCGGGAGTTGCGCGACGGCGGGGTGGTGGGCGCCATCGGCCTGGGCGTGAACGAGTGGGAGGTCTGCGTCGAGGCGCTGGCCCATGGCGATTACGACCTGATGCTGCTGGCCGGCTGCTACACCCTGCTGGACCAGTCGCCCCTGGACGTGTTCCTGCCGCTGTGCGCGCGGCGGGGCGTCAGCATCGTCATTGGCGGCCCCTACAATTCAGGCATCCTGGCCACCGGCGTGAAGGGCACCGGCGCCGTCAACTACCAATACCAGCCGGCGCCACCGGACATCGTGGCCCACGTGGCCGCCATTGAGGCGGTGTGCGACGCCCACGGCGTGCCCCTCGCGGCGGCGGCCCTGCAATTCCCCCTGGCCCACAGCCAGGTGGCCTCCGTCATCCCGGGCATGGACAGCCCCCGCCAGGTGGAACGGGCCGTCAGCCTGGTCCGCCACCCCATTCCCGCCGCCCTGTGGGCGGACCTGAAACACCAGGGCCTGCTGCGCGCCGATGCCCCGGTGCCGGTTTAAGCATGCCGCTGATATCACCTGAAGGAAACATCATCATGGGACGCCTTGAAGGCAAGACCGCCATCGTCACCGCCGCCGGCCAGGGCATCGGCCGTTCCAGTGCCGAGCTGTTCGCCCGCGAGGGCGCGCGGGTCATCGCCCTGGACATCAACCCCGAAACGCTGGCCAGCATGACGGGCGTGGAGACCCGCACCCTGAACCTGCTGGACGGCGCGGCCATCCAGGCGCTGGCCGAGGACATCGGCGGCATCGACGTGCTGTTCAATTGCGCCGGTTATGTCCACACCGGCACGCTGGCCACCACGGCGGAAAAGGACCTGGATTTCTCCTACGACCTGAACGTCAAGGCGGCCTTCCGCATGATCCAGGCCTTCCTGCCCGGCATGATCGCGCGCGGCGGCGGCTCCATCGTCAACATGTCGTCGGTGGCGGGGTCGGTCCTGGGGGTGGCCAACCGCTTCGCCTATGGCGTGACCAAGGCCGCCGTCATCGGCCTGACCAAGTCGGTCGCCGTGGACTTCGTGGACCGGAACATCCGCTGCAACGCCATCTGCCCCGGCACGGTGCAGTCGCCCTCGCTGGATGAGCGGCTGGCCGCGACAGGCGACGCCGACGCCGCCCGTGCCGCCTTCGTCGCCCGCCAGCCCATGGGCCGCATCGGCCGGCCGGAGGAGATCGCGGAACTGGCGCTCTATCTCGCGTCCGACCTTTCCTCCTACACCACCGGCACGATCAACGTCATCGACGGCGGCTGGTCGAACGCCTGACGGCGCTGGTATCGGATGCCAGCGGCATGAGAACCTCATGCCGCTGGAGCGGGTAGCCTCCCGTTAAAGTAAACGGAGGGCGCGGACCGAGGAAACCAAGCTCTTCGATACCCACGCCCGGCGCTTTGGAGGACATGAAAGGACGGCGGCATGATCATCTCCTCTCCGCGTGATTTCCGCGAGGCGGCCCGGCGCCGCCTCCCCCGCTTCCTGTTCGATTATGCCGAGGGCGGTGCGGGGACGGAGCAGACGACTCGCCGCAACGTCGATGACCTGGCCGACCTGGCGCTGCGCCAGCGCGTGCTGAAGAACGTGGCCGACATCTCGCTGGGCACCCGCCTGTTCGGGCAGGACCTCGCCATGCCCGTGGCCTTGGGGCCGGTCGGCATCTCCGGCATGTTCCGCCGACGGGGGGAGGTGCAGGCGGCCCGCGCCGCCCACCGGGCGGGCCTGCCCTTCTGCCTGTCCACCGTCTCCATCTGCTCACTGGCGGAGGTGGCGGCGGGCACGGATGGGCCACTGTGGTTCCAGCTCTACGTCATCCGCGACCGCGGCTTCATGCGCGAGTTGCTGGCCAACGCCAAGGCGCTGGGGGCCAAGGCCCTGGTGTTCACAGTGGACATGCCGGTGCCCGGCACCCGCTACCGCGACGCCCATTCCGGCATGTCCGGCCCCAACGCGCCGCTGCGCCGCCTGCTTCAAGCGGTGGGTAAGCCCGCCTGGGCCTGGGACGTGGGCCTGCACGGACGCCCCCACCGGCTGGGAAACCTGGAACCGGTGCTGGGCGACAAAAGCGGCCTGAACGACTACATGGGCTGGCTGGGCTCCAACTTCGACCCGTCCATCTGCTGGCAGGATCTGGAATGGATCCGGCAGGGTTGGGACGGCCCCCTGATCATCAAGGGCATCCTGGACCCCGACGACGCCCGCGCGGCCGCCGACATCGGCGCCGACGGCATCGTCGTCTCCAACCACGGCGGCCGGCAGCTGGACGGCGTGCTGTCCTCGGCCAAGGCCCTGCCCGCCATCGCCGACGCCGTGGGCGATCGACTGACCGTGCTGGCCGATGGCGGCGTCCGCTCCGGCCTGGATGTGGTGCGCATGCTGGCCCTGGGCGCCAAGGGCGTCCTGTTGGGCCGCGCCTGGCTCTACGCCATGGCCGCGCGCGGCGAGGCCGGGGTCACCCAGCTGCTGGAGATCTACGCCAAGGAAATGAAGGTCGCCATGGCGCTGACCGGCGTGCGCGGCGTGGGGGAGATCGACCGGTCGATCCTGGCGTGAGGGGCTTCCTTTTCCACATCACGGAGCGGGGCGGTCCAAATTGAACCGCCCCGTTCAACCAACGAGCATGATACCAACGCCGGCCTTCCCCAAAAAGAACCCCACCCCGTTGCCGGGATGGGGGGTGGGAGGTAGGGGGGAAGCCGGGACCTTAGAACTTCACGCGCACGCCGGCGGCGAAGCGGCGGCCGGTGGTGCGGTACTCCTTGGTGCGGTCGGGCGTGGTGGAATAGATGAACTCGTTCTCGTCCGTCAGGTTCAGGCCCTCCAGGGTGAGGGAGATGTTCTCCGTCAGGTCATAGGACAGGCTGGCGTCCAGCTGGCCGTAGGCGTCGAAATATTCCGGATCGCCGTTGCGGCCGCTGGCCACCTGCAGGAACTTGTCGCGCCAGGTGTAGGCCAGGCGGGCCTGGATGCCGTGCTTCTCATAGAAGGCGACCAGGCTGTAGGAGTACTTGGACAAGCCTTGCAGGCCATAGCTGGCGCCACTGACCACGTTGGCGTACTGGGCGTCGCTTTCCACGTAGGTGAAGCTGGCCTGCCCGCCCAAGCCGTCGAACGGACCCGGCAGCATGTCGAACACCTGGCGGTAGCCGACCTCCAGCCCCTTCACCGTGGCACCCTTGCCGTTGGTGGGCTGGGTCACCTGGAACACCACCTGATCCACCTTTTGGGGCGTCGTGGCCTGGGCCACGAAGCTGTCGATGTTCTTGTAGAACACGGCGGCCGACAGCATGGACAGGGGCTGGAAGTACCATTCCAGGCCGAATTCCGCCTGTGAGGCGCGGAAGGGGTTCAGGTCGGGGTTGCCCTTGGTGATCTGCTCGTTGCCCGGATTGGACAGGATGGTCTGGGCCGGCGACAGGTCGGACAGGGTCGGGCGGGTCATGACGCGGGAGGTGGCGAAGCGGGCCACCAGGTCGTCGGTCAGGTCCAGCTTGACGTTCAGCGACGGCAAGACGTCGGTATAGTGGCCGCTGAAGCTGATGGGCTGGACATCCGACAGGACGATGAGGTTCTGGCCCAGGCCGTTGGGCCTGGCGCTCAGCACGGTCTGCGCGGCGCCGGCGCTGGTGTAGGTCGTGTCCTCGATACGCACGCCGGTGTTGACGGACAGAGGCAGGCCGCCGATCTCCGTCTTCAGGTCGAACATGATGTAACCCAGGTTCACCTTCTCCTTCACGCGGGAGCTGGCGGCCGGGTCGGCCACGGGCGCGGTGTAGATACCCTCCGGCCGGGACATCAGGTAGTTCACCATCGCCTTGGGATCATAGGTGATCCAGTTGCGGATGATGTTGTCGCTCTGATACTTCGAGAAGAAGTCCATGGTCGTCGGCGTGAACAGCGACGACGGCAACAGCACCGAGCCGCCGCAGTAGGCGCAGGACACGGAGCCCGGCTGGCTGATGGCGTCCGCCGTCTTGGTCCGTTCCTGGTGCGAGGCGCCGGCGGAGATGGAGATGCCCCCGCCCGGATCCCAAGTGCCGTCCAGCTTCGCCTCGTTGACCTCATCCTTGTAGTCGGTGCCGCCCCACAGGTTGTAGTGGGCGCCGACGTGGTTCACGTCGGTCGCGACGTTGGGAATGGTGGGTGAGGTGAAGTTATAGTCGTAGATCGGGCTGCCGTTGCGCCGGTCGAACGTCATGGTCATGTCGCGGCGGCGGATGGTGGAGAAGATGCTGTCTTCCTTGCCGTCGCGCGTCGCCTGCGAGGTGGAGGCGTCGAACACCAGCTTGAAGGCGCCCTTGTGCCAGGCGGTGTTCAGGCCCACCAGGTAGGTTTCGGTCAGGCGCGGGGTGTAGGTGACGATCTGATCCACCGTGCCGCCGACAATCTTCTGATAGACGGCGGAGCCGTTCTTGACCACCTGGTCGACCAGCGTGCCGGAGGAGAAATCATAGGCCAGACCCTGCGACTGGTCGATCTGGTCCATCTTGGTATAGAAGCCATCCAACGTGAACGTCAGGTTGTCGTTCGGCTGGTACTGGACGGTGCCGTTCAGGCCCGTGCGCTTGCGCGACGTCTCATAGAAGAAGGGCGACAGGTTGGACGGCATGTCCACGCCGGTGAAGCTGCCCACGCCGGGCGCGGTGCGGCCGTACCAATAGTCGGTGGGGTCGACGTTGCCGCGCTTCACATGGCCGGCACCGATGTCGAATTCGTCGTCGCGGCTGTCGCGCTTCTCGTAAGAGGCCACCAGCGCCACGCCGAAGGTCGATTCCGGATTGTGCCAGCTGACGACGCCGGACAGCGACGGGTTGGTGCTGTCCGCCAGCTCGCCATACAGCGCGCGGGCGCTGCCGGCCACCACCAGGTCCTGCTTCTGGTCCAGCGGGCGCACCGTGCGGATGTTCACCGTGGCGCCGATGGAGGCGCCGTTGATGTTGGCGCTGGGGCTCTTGTAGACGTCGGCGCCGGAAATCAGCTCGGAAGGCAGGACGTCGAAGCTGAACTCGCGGCCCACGTTTTCCGTGGCCAGGGTGCGGCCGTTCAGGGTGACGGTGTTGAACTGGGGCCCCAGGCCGCGAACCGAGATGAACTGGCCGTCGCCACGGTTGCGGTCGATGGCGACACCGGTGATGCGCTGCAGGGATTCGGCCACGTTCTGGTCCGGCATCTTGCCCAGGTCTTCACTGGCGATGCTGTCGACGACGTTGACCGAATTGCGCTTGATCTCGGTGGCCACCTGCAGGGAGCGCTTGATGCCCGTGACCACGATCTCTTCCAGGCCCTGGTCATCGGTGGCCGGGGTCGCCGTCTGCTGGGCGAAGGCCGTGCCTACCGTGGCATGCAACAGGGCGCAGCACGCGACACCTTGGGCGAGCCCCATCAACGTACGCTTCATTATGAACGTCCTCTCCCTGATCGATGGGCTTATGACAGCGAGATGCCAGTGCCCGTTGTTTGAAATATCAGTGCCACGTTATGAAATTCCATGCAACGGGTTTTCTGCACTCAAGCGCATCAAAGGTGAGATCGGGGAATGGATGGCACAGGGCGCGATTTCGCTACGGCGTTAGGCAGCCGGCAACGCGCGAGGCCGGCTGCCTTCGCGTCACCAGCTCGGTTCCAAACTCTGAATGATCGCGACTTGTGGGTGGGCGGCCTGAAGGGCGCCGGCCCCATCATTTCGGAGCCAATGGCCGATTCCGACCTTTAAGAATCCTGCGAAGCCACCGTCCAGCGCCCCTGTCAGGCGTACGGCAGTCGGGAAATCAAATGAATGGCGGTAGGCTCGACCCAACAGCCTCCATGGCCTTCACAACCGTGCATAAATTATCCCACGCACACATCCGAATCGCCCGGAAATCACAATGGATTTCAATCCCTTGCACTTAACCTGTACAGGTTTGGCCATCTTATGCGTTGGATGGCCACTTTATGTGTTGGGGGACAATCGTTGTCCTCTAACGCATAACCTGGCCAACGGAGGCACGGCGTTCTGCGGGTTTTGGGCGTTAATCTATCTTAATTTTGGCCAGCTAATTCCCATATAATGGAATCATATCAAACCACATCTGCAGGCGCTAAGGCGCCGCTGACGGGCCTGTACGCCGCCAAGCCCATCGCGGATACCCCAAGGTTGCCCTCGCGGGGATGTGCAACAATCTTGCGCATAGTCCCTGAAACGGTGGTTTCAATTGATCATGATTCCGTCGGCGCCGGTGTTCACTTGCCCTCCTGCACACCGGCGTCTTTCTGGGCCGCAGCGACTAAAGCCTTTGCGATGTCGCCCTTGGTCGAGTCAAGGAAGGAGCTAATGTTCTTTAGAAGCCACGGAACATCTGTCACCTCGTCCACGGTCAGGGTGGCAGTGACGCGATCATGATGGCCCCGTTCATGCTTCGTCAGCAGAACTTTATTCCCGTTCGCATCAATTACATCGTGACCATTCTGGTCCTTTAACGGCTCATAATAGGTCTCGTCCCAGGGGGGAGCGCCAATATAGTCGCCTTGGCCTCATCTTCAGTAAACCAGTGATAATAATAAACCTGACGGAGTTCTTCAGACTTGATAATCATAGCGAGAATCGGATCTGCAGGCTGGTCTGTTCTATGCCAGCCGCCTGAAGCACTCAGCCCGATTTCATCGAGTGACATAGATATCCCTACCGCAACCTTGTCACCCTTGTCCGGCTTCTTCATGTGGTCTGTGCTGTAGAAGAGCCGAACCGGCGTAATGGTCACGATCTCCGGCATCATCGGGTCATAGGTAATCTTCCCGACGAAATCCATCGCGAGGGTTGCCGCGCCGGCGGGACCGGCTACTCGGCGCGACAACCGGAAGCAAGCATGTTCAGGGGCGGCGCCGATGCCCCCACCCGCAGTCAAGGTGTCGTAGAAGTCGAAATTCTCGGACTTGGCAACATAGCTGGTCGTGTATGCTTGCACCTCCTTGTCCAGCACTCCGACGACCTTATCGACCAGCCAAGTTCCGACCTTTTCGATAGCCCAGCCGGCAATGAGCGCGGCAACGGCGAGCAAATCTGGCTTCGGTTTTGGCGGTGGGGGGGCTTCGCAAAGGGTAAGAAGGCCATTCTGCCTGTCAGCCATCACCAATGCCGCTGCAGCGGGATCAGGCTGAGCGATCGGGGTCGCATCAGTTAGCGACGGAACTGCAGTACTAGTCAGATTTTTCCGCGTGGTGTCGTCGCCCGGACGCAGGAATGTCAAGACCGCATTGCGATCGAGCTTTGCTTGCGCTGCCGGTGGCGAAGTGCTGCAAGCGCATGCCGCAAGAAGGAACGACAGGGGTAAGGCTATGGTGGCCGTTCTTGAAGCAAACATGGACGACACCTTTAGTTGGTATATGATGCCGAAATGTCGCTCAGCGCGAGATTTGCAGACCTTACCAAAGGTGGAAGGTGTAAACAACTACGCCGCGTAATTTTCGGCATTGCTGCCGCTGGCAGTTTTAATTCCCTCTCTCCCATATATGTGATAATGTCCTTTATCATATATATGGGGGAGATCGGGACATGGATGCATTCGAGCAGCTGGTTGGTGACATCCTGCGTATGCAAGGCTTCTGGGTGCATACCTCAATGAAGGTCGACCTCAGCCCAGAGGACAAGCGCAAGATTGGCCGCCCCACCAGCCCACGGTGGGAATTGGATGTTGTTGGCTATCGCGGTAGCGACAACGTCCTGCAGGTAGTGGAGTGCAAGAGCTACCTCGATTCCAAGGGTGTACAAGCAGCATCGTTTATGGAAGCCGAATTGGGCCAAGGCGGTCGGTATAAGCTTTTCAATGAAGCCCTGGTTCGTGAGGTGGTCTTCAATCGCCTTGCAGCACAGTTGGTGGAACTGAAAGCGTGCCGTGAAAATCCAGAGGTGAAACTGGCTTTGGCGTGCGGTAAATTCTCGACTAATACTGACCGTAATACGGTCCGAGATCTGTTTGACACTCAAGGCTGGACTTTATGGGACGAGGTTTGGTTGAAAGATAATCTCAGGGCCATGGCGAAAAGCCGCTACCAAAATCAGATTTCGGCCGTTGTAGCGAAACTCTTGCTACGTGGTGCGATAGAATGACTGCACGACCACCGGCCCTGCTTCAATCGTTCACGGCGCCTAAGCTCGTTGTCGCCGCCGGTGACCGTGCCGGCGTCCGCTTCCTGGAATTCTTCGCCGCGCAAATCCGCAACCCTCACACCCGCCGCGCTTACAGCCGTGCGGTGGGGGAGTTCCTGACCTGGTGCGAAGATGCCGGCATGCCGTCGATCGCTGACGTGCAGCCGCTGCACGTCGCCACCTGGATTGAGGCCCGCACGCGCGAGGCGTCGGCGCCGACCGTCAAGCAGGGCCTGGCCGCGCTGCGCCACCTGTTCGACTGGCTGGTGACAGGTCAGGTGATCCCGGTGAACCCGGCCGCTTCAGTGCGCGGCCCATCGCACGTCGTGAAGACCGGCAAGACGCCCATCCTCGATCCTGTGGAAGCACGCCAGCTCCTCGATGCGATTGACGCGACAACGCCGGCCGGTTTGCGCGACCGCGCCTTGATCGGGCTCATGGTCTACAGCTTCGCCCGCGTGGGTGCGGCGTTGGATATGAAGGTCGAGGACGTCTACGTGCAGAGCCGCCGCTTGCGCGTGCGCCTGCACGAGAAGGGCGGCAAGGTGCATGACATGCCCTGCCATCACAATCTTGGGGACTACCTGGTGGCCTATCTCGACGGGTGCGGGCTGCGCGACGATCCTAAAGGGCCGCTGTTCCGCACCATCGGCCGCGGCACCGGCAAGCTCACCAGTACGCCCCTGCCCCAGCCGAACGCCTGGGCCATGATCGAGCGCCGGCGCACGGCCGCCGGCATCATGACCAAGATCGGCAACCACTCGTTCCGCGCCACGGGCATCACCGCTTACCTGAAGAACGGCGGCACGCTGGAGAAAGCCGCTGCCATGGCCAACCATGCCAGCACCCGCACCACCCAGCTCTATGACCGGCGCTGGGACGACGTGACGCTCGATGAGGTCGAGCGCGTGCAGATTTGAGGCGGTGTAGCCGCCCTTGCCCGTGAGCAGCGTGCCAAGGAGCGGCGCAGATACCAGGATCGCCTGTGAAGTCGGCGGCACTATTCCCCCACGCTTGAGTAGGCCGACGCGTTCGCCGTCACAGGAGGGCTTGCCAAGCGCCCAATGGCCGCTGAAGCTGCCAAGTGAAAGCGATCGAAAGAGAAACGCCGCTTGCCGCGCCGGAACAGCGTTTCATTCTGGATTCGGATGGATCAAGCGCAAAAATGTCCAGTGTAGGAATATAACGGCCATCGTCGCAGCTTCTTCTATGCCCTTAGCGCAAGCGGCTTCATACGCTTGGTCCTGGATATCTTCCCAATAAACTTTAAGAGAATTTAGCTCTCCAAAGGAGAGCTCGTAATTCTCGTCATGGGCATAACTATTGCGAATTTTGTTCAGGGCTTTTGCGGCGCCTAGATGTGCGTTCGGCAGCAGGCCCAGCGCGTTTACAAGGTCGATCTTCATCTCAAAGGTGATTCGATTCTTGTCTAAGAATCGCTCTGCATGTTCGATGTTCTTTCTTATCAGCGTCTCAAGTATTCTCTCGATAAGAAGATGACCTTTTAGAATAGATGCTATTTCTGGGGAATAATTAAACAAAATTGTTTCCATGCCCAATCGATTTAATTCCAAATGAGTTGCATTTAAATAGTCTATTACTTTCTTCTTTTTCATTTTGGCCCCTCACCTGGAGATATTCAGAAAAAGATTTCAAATAAGGCCGTTCTCGCCATGTGAATATATGGCCACCGGTTGGCAGCATACCATCCCGCCGAAGCCCTGATAAGCCGCCACTCCTGCGCCTTTGTCTGGCGGTGTTTGTGGATGTGCCGTTGGTACGTGGCGGCATCCCCGCCGCCGGCGGGGCCGGGCTGTCGTGAACCGAACCAGCCTGGCTGACAATTTTCGGCTTTCGGTTTCCATCCCCGATACAGCCATGCCGCCGCGGACGCGGCGTAAGGGGGAAGCCGAGGGGTGCCGCCTCTTCTCATCTCCCACCGACCGTGGTTCCGCGCTTCGCTTGTACGCCCGCACCATCGGCATGATTCCGGTTGCCCCCTCCCATCCCTGCTGTTCGCCACTAGGCAGTGGTTGCGGCAGGTGCTGCAACCCAAAATCAACCAAGGAGAACACCACGACCACTACCCAGCCACTCATCATCACCGTGCCCCTCAACGAGCTGGTGCCGTCCCGCCAGAATGTCCGCCGCACCGGACGCCACGAAGGTATCGAAGCCCTTGCTGCATCCATCCATGCCGTGGGCCTGCGTCAAAACCTCAATGTCTGGCTCGCCCGCTGCCCCTTTAGGGTGTAATTGTGGCCAAGCTACGCGCAAAGCAAGCGGAGGACACCGTGATCAAACCCTTGAACGAGGCGCCGATGCTGGCGTGGATCAAGTCAAGGCCTGACGGTCCGATCATTGCGCCGGGTCTCGACCTTTTTCATCTCGCCGACGCCTTAGCGGCGGCCGATATGAAGCTGCGGGCCAAGCAATAACCGCCAATGTCGACACCTTTCGATCCGGACGCGTTCATCGCGCTCAAGCGCTCGTTCCACGAGTTGCGGCAAAGCGAGGATACCAACGACGACACCGACCTCAAGACGCTGCGCGGTGAAGGTCGCCTGCACTGGGACGACCTAATTGCCTTGCCCCGAGTTGTGTTGTTGTCCGAGGCCGGGTCGGGAAAAACTGTCGAAACTCGAGCGGTCTGTCGAACCCTCCGGGCCGAGGGTAAGGCAGCGTTCTTCATCCGTATTGAACACGTCACCGAGAGCTTCGAGGATGCGTTCGAGGAAGGTACGTTCGCCGACTTCGAGACCTGGACGACCTCTGGCGGTGAAGGCTGGCTGCTGCTGGATTCGGTTGACGAAGCGCGTCTTCGGGCCCCGCGCGATTTCGAACTAGCCGTGAAGAAACTGGGGCGAAAACTGGCTTCTGTCTTGCCGCGTGCCCACATTCTGATCACCGGACGCACGGTGGCATGGCGGCCCAAAACCGACTTGATGCTGGTTAAGCAGCACCTGCCCTATACCGGTACTAGGCCGGAGACGCTGGACCTCAACGAAGGTGCCGACGCCAGAGCCAAGGGCAAGGTCGACGGGATCGATGGCTTCAAGATCGTCGCGCTGGAAGATCTCCACGGCGAGCAAGTCGACCAGTTCGCAAGGGCCAAAGGCGTAACGGACTTGATAGCTTTCAAAGCCGCACTTGATCGCAAGGATGCCTGGACGCTGACGACCCGGCCGCTGGATCTGGCAGAGGTCTGCGAATACTGGGCCGCCCATGGCGAGATCGCCTCGCGCTACGAGTTGATGAAGTCTAGCATCGATCGCCGTCTCGAAGAGATCGACCAAGACCGCGCCGACGCCCGGCCCATCACAGTGGAAAAGCTTCGCCAAGGGGCCAAGCTGGTCGCCGCCGCCGCGACCTTGGCCCAAGAGTCGGGCCTGCGTGTTCCGGACGGCGCGGCCAATGCCAAGGGCCTGCCGGTCAAACAAGTGCTCGCGGACTGGGACGACACAGACATCGCGACGCTCCTCAGCCGACCAATTTTCGACGAAGGGATCTACGGGACTGTCCGGTTTCACCATCGGTCGGTGCGTGAGTTCCTGACGGCCGAGTGGCTGCACAACCAGATCATCAACCAAGCCTCCCGGACGCGGATCGAAGCTTTGTTCTTTCGAGAACAATATGGATTGGAGGTCATCGTCCCGACCACCCGTCCAATCCTTCCGTGGCTCTGCTTGCTCGATCCACGGATCCTCGCGCGTACTATACGTCTGGCGCCGGAAATCCTGTTCGAGGGTGGAGACGCCAGCCAGTTACCGGCCGACACCCGCGCCGAAATTTTGCGCCAGACCTGCGAGCAGTTGGCCCAGCCCGCGCACGGCCGCTCGATGCTGGACTATATGGCGGTCCAGCGCTTCGCCCATTCGGATCTCGTCGATGAGATCCGAAGCCTACTGAGCCGCCACGCCGACGACGAAGAGATCGTCGCGTTCCTGTTACGCATGATCTGGATCGGCGAGTTGAAGGATCTGGTCGCCGAGGCTAAGAGCTTGGCTATAAAGCTGACGGCGGAGTTTCTCACCACCCTGCCTGTGGATGACGAAGGCATCGCCTGGTGCATGAGCGTGCTGGAAGTCGCCCAGGGACGTCGGCGGTTCGACGTCGATCCCCTGGCCTACAATCTGCCGGATTACATTGAGCGCATAGCGATCAAGTCGCTGCCGGGAGTCATCGCATCGTTCCAGCGCTTGCTGGCCACCCCGCCGGTGATCGAGCGGTCCTACTGCGACATTTCCAAACAATACGTCTGGCTGGCCGGCGAGGCCTTGCGCTGCATCACCCGCCTGATCGAGGCACGGGACGAGGCCGCTTTTAGCGAGCCAGCGCTTTGGATCCTACGCAATGCCCGCGAATTGGGCGACCACACCAATGAGTTGTTCCGCGAGTCCCGCAAGGCGATCGGATTGCTCGTTCCCGCATGGCCGGAGCTGAACCACGCATTGTTCTGGTACGACGTGGCCGAGACGCGCGCCCACCGTGACAAGAAGGAAAAGTCCACTGTCGATTTGTGGGAGGTCGGACTATTCGGGCGCGATTGGGCCTTCGGAGCAGCAGACTTTCCTACCGCTTGCGATGAAATCACGTCGCGGCCGTTGTCTGATGATCGGCTGATCGCGCTGTCCCTGGCCTTCCAAATCTATCGTACAAACAACCGTCCCGAAGCGTGGCGACGGAGAATGCGACGGGCTGTGGCCGGCGACATGGCGCTCGAAGCAGCACTCCAGGCCCGCCTACACCCCAAGCCCCACCCCGATGCAGGAAAATGGCGTAAACAGGAAGCGCGATGGAAGGCGCAGACGACGGCGCGCGTTGCCAAGAACGAAGCGAGCCGCCGCAACGCTGTCGAGATCCTGAAAACGCGGGTCGATATGCTCCGCGACTTTGGCAAGGACGACGCGATCAGCCAGGACCAGTGGTACCTACATTGTGTCCTGCGAGAGGGGCGCGATGAGTTCAATCGCTGGAGCGTCATCGACTGGCGCCGGCTAGAACCCGAGTTCGGGGAGAACGTCGCTAGAGCGTTTCGAGACGGCGCGGTGGGCTTTTGGCGGAGGTTTTCGCCGGTCATGCGCAGCCAAGGCGGGCCGCCGAACAGCACGCCTGTCAAGGTGATCTTCGGAATCAGCGGGCTCAACATGGAAGCGGCTGAGGTCCCGGACTGGACAAGCAAGTTAACGTCGGCGGACGCGACCATCGCGGCCAAGTACGGCTTATGTGAACTGAACGGATTCTCGGCCTGGCTGCCGGAGGTCCACCGCGCCTTTCCGGCCGAGGTCGAGGCCGTTGTCCTCGCCGAGATCGACCACGAGTTGGCCACGAGCCCACCGAACGGCGAAAGCCACTATGTCCTCTACGACGTGGCCCGGCACGGTGCCTGGATGTTCGACGGCATCGCGCCAGCGATTCTGAAGCGGCTGGCGACCGCCAAGCCTAGCCCGATCAATCTTGGATACTTGCTGGCGATCATCAATCGCTCTTCGCTGCCTGACATGGCACTGACAGCTCTGGCTGAGCGCAAGGCCAAGGCGATCCGCCACGACCAACTCGCGCCGATGTGGTTCGCCCAATGGGTCGGCTTGGATCCTGATGTGGCGATCCCCGCCCTAGCTAGCCGGCTGGCGGCCTTGAAGGCGCCGGAACTCCAGACCCAGTTCGCGATGCGCTTTGTGACCAGACTCGTCGGTGGCGGACGGATCGGCACCGGGTACGCGCGGCAGGCATATCGTCAAGTACGGCACATGAAGGAGCTTCTGCTCCTCATGCATCGCTATATCCGGCAGGCCGACGACATCGAGCGTGCAGGCAGGGGCGTCTACTCTCCCGGCTTGCGTGATGATGCCCAGGATGCTCGTAACGCCTTGCTCTCGTTTATCGTCGAGACCACCGGCAAGGAGGCGTTCCTGGCCTTGATGGACATCGCCGCGGACCATCCCGACACGGACTCGCGGCCATGGACCGCCCTCCGCGCCAAGAACAAGGCCGCCCAGGACGCGGACTTCGCACCCTGGTCCGTTCAACAGGTCCGCGAATTCGCTGCAGCCCTAGAACGTACGCCTGCCAACCATCATGAACTCTGGTACCTGGCGGTAGATCGCCTAACCAATCTCAAGCACGACCTTGAAGGCGGGGACGCCAGCCTGGCAGCGATCCTGGCGCGGGCCGAGTGCGAGACCGAAGTCCGCAACTTCATTGGCGGGTGGTGTCGGGATCGCGCGGCTGGACGATACGTGATCCCGCAGGAAGAGGAGATGGCCGACGCCAAGCGACCCGACCTTAGGTTCCACGGTGTTGGCTTCGACGGCCCCGTCCCAGCCGAACTGAAGATCGCGGACGCCTGGACTGGCCCGCATCTCTTCGAGCGGTTAGAGAACCAACTCTGTGGCGACTACCTGCGTGACGTCCGGTCCAGTCGCGGCGTATTCGTTCTCGTCCACACCGGCAAAAAAGCCTGGTGGGAGCATCCGTCCGGCGGGCGGCTGGAGTCGTTCGATGCCTTGGTTGGTGGACTCCGGCAACACTGGGAGCGCCTGGCCACGAAGATGGCGAACGTCGAGGACATCGTCGTCATCGGCATCGACTTAACCAAACGGCTGATCGCCCCGGGGACTGGCGCTTAGGACGCCCACGGCGACAACTGAATGTTAACCGGCATGTAGCCGGGATGTCGACCGGCACAGTATCCATTTGATTCTATTGAATTCCGTAGGGTCACTGGGTCGCACCAATTTACACTTTTGGGATAGCGGGATAGGACTCAGCCGAAGCCAACCGCTACGCCAACACGCACTCGGACAGCAGATCAGCGCTAACAGCTCGCCGTCCAATGTCGCGCAGGTGGGCATGGTGGGTGAAGAATAGCACCTGCGTCGACGCCGCCAGTTCCGCCAGTACCCGCAAGCCGGCCTCGGCCCGTTCATCATCGAAATTCACGAACAGGTCGTCGGCCAGGAAGGGCAGCCGCACCCCGGCGGCAATGGACTGCTCCACTGCCGCCAGCCGCAGGGCCAGGAATAGCTGGTCGGCGGTACCCTCGCTCATGCCGTCGATGGGCACCAACGTCACCCTATCCGCCCGCAAGCCCAGCAGCCGGGGCGTGGCCGGTTCGTAGTCTACCTTGAGCTCGGCAAACCGGCCCAGGGTCAGGGTACGGAACAGGTCGCTGGCGCGGCGCAGCAGCGGCCCTTGGCGCTGTTCGCGATAACGGTCCATGGCCCAGCGCAGCATGAGCGACTGTGCGCGCTTCAGCACGAACACCTCCGCCTGGTCCTTCATTTCGGCCCGGGCCGCCTCCGCGTCGTTGGCGGCGTCCACCGCCCCATGAGAGTCCTGGTTCAGGGTATCGAACGTTTTGCGGGCCTCACCCAAAGCGTCGGCGGCGGCAGTCAGGGCTGGTGTCAGGGCCCCAATCTCGTGGTCCAGGTCCGTCGAGCGCACCGCCACAGTGTCCGGATCGCAGGCTTGCCACTCCGCGATGAGGTCGGCCAGGGGACGGTTATCCCCCTCCGTCACGATCTGGCGCTCGGCCTCCGTCTGACGGGCGATATGCTCCCGGTGGGCTTTCGACCGTTCCAGGAAGGGTCGCAGATCCACTGCCGTTTCCACCCCAGCCCGGGACAGGAGAGGGGTGATCCCTTCCAGGGCAAGGTCATGGTCCAGGATGGCGCCATCGACTTCGGCCTGATGTTTCTTGGCCTCCGCGGTCAGACTGCTGATTTCCTGCGCCACCGCGCGGGCGTCGGCGACACGCGCCCGCAACGCGTCCAGGATCTGCGCTGGATCCCCGTCCGGGCTCAGGCCCACCTCCGTCGCCAGCGCGGCCACGGCGGCCTGGAACGCGGCCCGGTCGCGGGTGATGCCGGCGATGCGGTGGCTATGCTCGCTGATCTTTTCCTGGGTCGCGCGCAGTTCCTCGACCAATTCCAGCCACCCGTCGATGGTGCCCATGTCCAGCCGGATGGCCAATCGCCCCTGTTCCTCCGCCCACTCCTCGGCCGCAGCTTGCCCCGCCCGCCTGTCGTGCTCCAGCTGTCGTTCCAAGCGGACAATATCTTCATCCAAGCCGCTCAGCCGCGATAGCTTGTCCTGGACGGCCTGGCGCAGTGCCTCACCTTCCATCCTTTGCCGATCAGCCGCCGTCAGAAGGGCAGACAGCCGATCCGTAGCCGGTGGGGCGTTCAGCGCTTTGGCCAGGTCGGTCATCACTTCCTGCCGGCGGTCCCTGGACCAGTCGGCCTGCAGACGCGCGTCAATCGCCGCCCGGTATCCGTCCAAGGCTCGCTGCCGTTGAGCAAACCAGCCACGCAACGGCAATGGCGCCAGCGTTGGCAACGACTGGGCCCGAAGACGCTCTTCCCATGACTGCCACCGGGCTGTTTGGGCAGCCTCAGCCTCCCGTATGGCCTGTCGCGCCGCATCCCGACGCGCCACCAGCAGCTCCCGGTCGTGATCCAAGGCTGTCAGCCGGGCGGACGCCTCCGCTGTTTCATAGCGGCGGTCGGCAACGTGGTCAGCGTTATCCATCGCCGTGGCATAGGTTTCAGCCACAGCGGCGGGCCTATCCAAGGGCTGGCCATGGCGCAAATATATATCAATGTCCTGCCAGACGGCGTCCCGTTCGCTTCGCGCCTTTGCCACCTCTGCGGCCGACACGGCCTGTCCCGTTTGGGCCAGCTGGGTGCGCTGCAGGTCCCGCTGCTCCAGCTCGGTGGCCAGCCGGCGTTCCTCGGCCCGCAGATCTTCCAGGCTCGCCGCCGCCCTCAGCTCCATCTCCGACGCCGCCTGGATTTCCAGGTCGTCGACCATGGGAAGGGCCGCCAACCGGGCGGCGTCCCCTTGCCAAGGGTGGAGGGCGGCCAATGCCGCCTGTGCGTCCGCCTCCGCTCTCTCGGCGGTGGCCCGTTCGCCAGCACAGCGTTCGTCAAAATCCCCGCCCAGCGCCTGGGCCTGGCTAATGGCCGCTGTCAGCGTCGTCAGGCCTTCCATCAGGACGGCATCGGCCAGTTCAGCGCGCAGCGGTTCGGCTCGCGCGCGCTTGTCCTCCAGGTCATCCGTCCGGGACCGTAGGGTGGCCAATGCGGCGGCATGTCGTTGCGCGATGTCGCGCAGCTTTCGCGCCGCCAGACTGGAGGGCAGATCGCCGGACAAGGCCAGTTCGCCGCGCAGGCGCGCCGCCCGCTCCTCCATACCTCGCCGTTCCCCTTCCAGTCTGGTCAGATCGATCCCTCCTTTGGAGGCGGTGCCACGCTCTTCCATAAGACGCTCGATGCGATCCGCCAGGGCAAGGATGGAATCGACCTGCAAGGGCTTCAGACGCTCCAACACATCATTGCGCCGCCGTTCGGCCGCGACGCGGTTCAGCTCAGCCCTGAGCAAGTCCGACAGGGCGTCCTCGACGCGCCGCTCTTCAGGGGGCGAGAACGCGACCACCTGCCCCATCTCGGCAAGGGCCGCCAGCATGGCCGCCCGCAGGCGCATGGCCGGGCTGATGCGGCGCAGGCGTTCCGCCACGATACGTTCCGCCTGCAGCAGACCCAATTTCTCCCGCAGGTCCTTAAGCGTCTGCTCACGCTCTTCCACCAAGGCGCGGGCGTCGGACCATTCCTTGGGCCTTAGCTGTTGATCACGCATGGCGTCCAAGCTGGCCTTCAACTGCCGTTCGGCCATGGTGAAGGTGCGCCTGGCCGCGGCGCGCCGGCCCCAGATGCCATCGGCCTCCTCCTCCAATGCCGCCTGGACCTCGGCAATGCTGGTAAGGCCGGAACCGGCAGCGAACAGGGCCTGGCCCAGATCGCTACTGGCCTCCACCATCGCCTCGCCGCCCCGGCGCAAACCCGCCTGGTCCAGGCTGAAGCCGCTGCTGAAGGTTTCTCGCGTCACACCGTGCAACAGCGGTAACAGCCGCCCTTCATCAATAGGCTGCTCCACAGAGTCGACCAAAGTCAGATCCCGAGGCGTTTTACGGCGCCGGCAGGTTAGTCGCTGCCCGTCCTCCTCCAAGGTGGCGCCGACCCGCATGAGCGTGTAGTCGAAGCGGAAATTGTAGGAACTGCGTAGTGGGATGCCGAACAGCAGGTCGGACACCGCCGCCAGGGTGGTGGACTTCCCCGCCTCGTTGGGCCCGTAGATCATGTGAAAATCGGGGGAGCCAGCGCGGAACGACAGCCGGCAATCCTCAAACCTGCCGTAGCGCTCCAGATGCAAGTCAGCGAAACGCATTCACTCGGCCTCCCTGCCCGCCAACCGTGCGCCCAAGGCGCCGCCGGCGATGGCCAATAAAGCGGACCAGTCGCCCCGGTCGGCTAGGGCCGCTAGGCTGCCATCGTCGTCGTTGTCACCGGCTGCTCTGGCGGCGGTCAAGAAAGGGGCCAGATCTTCAGCTAGGGCAGCGGCCAGTTCCGGGGCGCCCTGGGCCTCCGCCAGCATGGCCATGAAATCCTCCGCGACGCCGTCCTTGACGGGCGCCGCCGCCGGCAGCGACACATCCAACTGCACCTTTTCAATCCAAAGGTCAGGGGCTACCCCCGCCGCCAGGGCACAGACCTCATCCCGGTGACGACCTCGGCGTTCCTGCAAGGCACCCGCCAGCGGCGTCCGGCCGCTCAGAACCACCCGGACGACCATGGGGCGCCCCTCGGATTGGCTCGCATGGTGACGCGCCAGCGCCTGCCGGATGGCGGTGTCGACATCGTCCAGGGTCTGGGCGCCACTACAGTCAATGTCGACACGCGCCCAACGCAGCGTGTCCAGCGGCACGTGGCGCAGCCTGGTCACCACACCGTCCTCCACCTCCACATGCACCGCGCCCTTGGGGCCCGTCTCGCGGATATGACGGCCCTGCAGGTTACCAGGGAAGACCACATGCGGCCGTTCGGCGTGGACAGCATGGTCATGCACATGACCCAGGGCCCAGTAGTCGTAGCCCTTAGCGCGTAAGTCGTCGACGCTGCAGGGGGCGTAGGTCGCGTGCCCCTCATGCCCACTCAAGGCCGTGTGCAGCACACCGATGTTGAAGTGATTTTCGATGGACCCAGGGTAACCCACCGCCAAATTATCGGTCACATGGGCAGTAGCGAAACTTTGGCCGTGAATGGCTACATGAAGATGTGGAATGAGATGCGTCGTTGGCTTCGTCTTGAACTGCTGGACATTCCGCGGCCACGGTAGCTTCTTCCTCATATCAGATGCAGCATCATGGTTGCCGGCCAGCAGGTAGACGGGAATATCCGCCGCGGCGAGTTTGCCCATGGCCCGGGCGAAGTAGAGCCCGGTGCTCATGTCCTTCCAATCGCCGTCAAACAGATCGCCAGCGATCAGCATGAAGTCCACCGCCTCGTCACAGGCAAAGGTGATCAGATTGTCGAAGGCGGCCCGCGTCGCGTTCCGCACTTCTTCAAACGGCAAGCCCTCATATCGCACCAAGCCGTGCAAGGGGCTATCCAGATGGATATCTGCGGCGTGGATGAAGTGGAAACTAGCCATGCACCTTCCCTCTCGCCGTGTATACTCTTTCGATAGAGCTACTTCCGGTTAAGAGGCATAATCATGGTGGTGGACGATATCGTCAATGATGCGGATGGTAACGCCGCGATCAAAGAATCTCCATTGGCCGGGCCCGTCCTGGCGATTGACGCCATCGTCACGCCGAAGCTCAGTTTCGCCTCTCACCAGAACGCCGTGCCGGTTCTGCGCGATCTGCGTCTATTGAACCTCGGCACGGCCCCCCTGGAAAATCTGATTGTCGACATCAGCGCCGACCCACCTGTTTTCGAACCCGTGCAGTGGCGAATTGATCATATCGCCCCGGCGGGGGAAACGCACATCACCAAGCGCGACCTGAAGCTGAACGCCGGACTGCTCCTGCAGCTGAGCGAGGCGGTAAAGGCAACGGTGACCCTGCGCGCCACCGTCGAGGGAGCGGCCGATAGCGAGCCCACGGTCCGTGATTTCCCGGTTGAACTGCTGGCCCGCAATGAATGGGGCGGAGCGGCGGCCATGCCGGAGCTGTTGGCCGCCTTCACCCTGCCCAACGACCCGGGCACCTCCAAGCTGATCAAAGCCGCGAGTGAGGTGCTGCGTCGCAGCGGCCGGCCCGACGGCATCGAGGGCTATCAATCCAAAAGCCGCACCCGCGTCCATGAACTGGCGTCCGCCATATGGTCGGCCGTGGCGTCGCTGCGGCTCACCTACAGCGAACCGCCGGCCAGCTTCGAATGGCAAGGGCAAAAGGTCCGCACACCATCGCAGGTGCTGGAAACGGGACTGGGCACCTGCCTGGATACCGCCCTGCTGTTCGCCGCGGTGCTGGAGCAAGCGGGCCTTTACCCGGTGCTCGTCGTGACGCGCGGACACGCATTCGCCGGCGTCTGGCTGCAGCCGCAGGAATTCGCGACCCTTCTGGTCCATGACGCCGCCAGCCTGCGCAAGCGTGTCGCCCTGCAGGAGTTGGTCCTGTTCGAGACCACGCTGGTGACCGGTGGGCACCCATCCCCCTTCTCCCGCGCCATCGCCCAGGCGAACCGGAAAATCGATGAGGAGCATGAGGGCGAGTTCGTCATGGCGCTCGATATCCGCCGCGCCCGCATGCAAAGGCTGCGGCCGCTGGCGATGGCGGATGCCGGCGGTTCAAGCGCCCTCCCCCAAGAAACGGAGATAGAGCCCGCTGGTGACGGGTTGGAAGCCGCCCCCGCCTTGCCGGACTTCGACTTGGCCGACACGGAGGCGCCCCCCAACACCGCCGAGGGGCGCCTGGACCGGTGGCAGCGCAAACTGCTGGACCTCACCACCCGCAACCGGCTGCTGAACGTGAAGCTGGGGTCCACCTCCATCCGGCTGCTGTGCCCTAACCCGGCGGCGCTGGAGGATCGCCTGGCCGATGGCGCCAGCTTCCGCATTGTGGCCGCCCCACCCATGGAGGGGGCTGCCGGCCGGGACACCGATCTGCATCTTCAACGGACGGGTGAAGAGCTGACCCATGTCTATGCCCGCGACGCGTTGGAGCGGGGGAGATCCTGTCGCTGCTGCCGGCGGAAAAGTTGGATGCCCAACTGGTGGAGCTGTACCGCAAGACCCAGCTGGACATGGCGGAAGGCGGGGCCAACACCCTGTTCCTGGCCGTGGGCTTCCTGGTCTGGAAAAAGTCCGGGAGCGACACACGAAGTTATCGGGCACCCCTGATCCTGCTGCCGGTCAAATTGGAACGGCGAAGCGTGCGCTCGGGAGTGAAACTCTCCGTCCACGAGGATGAGCCGCGCTTCAATTTGACGCTGCTGCAGATGCTGCGGCAGGACTTCGAACTCGACATCCCAGAATTGGCGGGCCCCCTGCCGACCGACGCATCCGGTATCGACGTGCCGCGCATCTGGAACTTGGTTCGCCGGGCGGTGCGCGACACGCCCGGGTTTGAGGTGGTCGAGGATGTCATCCTCGGCACCTTCTCCTTCGCCAAATACCTCATGTGGAAGGATTTGGTCGACCGGACCGAGGCGCTGAAACGCAACCCCGTCGTCCGCCACCTGCTGGAAACACCGCGCGAGCCCTATGAAAGCGGGGAGGAGCCGCCCCGGCCCCAGGACCTGGATGAGATCGTCGCCCCGGAGGACCTGTTCGCCCCCTTGGCGGCTGATTCTTCGCAGTTGGCGGCCGTGGTGGGATCGGCCCGGGGGTGCGACTTCGTCCTGGATGGTCCGCCCGGCACCGGCAAGTCCCAAACCATCGCCAATATGATCGCCCACAACCTGGCGCTGGGCCGCAAGGTGCTGTTTGTGGCGGAGAAGCGCGCCGCGCTAGACGTGGTCCACCGCCGGCTTGTCGCCCATGGCCTGGGGCCGTTCTGCCTGGAGCTTCACAGCAACAAGGCCTCCAAGCAGGATGTGCTGAGGCAACTGGATTCCGCCTGGAGTACCGTGGAGGAATCGCCAGCGGAAACATGGCGCCGGCGTGCCGCCGAACTCAAGATGAGCCGCGACCAGCTGAACCAGCTGGTGCGGGCCTTGCACAGGCGGCGGCCCAACGGCCTGACGCTCTACAACGCCATCGGCCGGGTGGTGCGGGACGGCGCGACGCAAGCGTTCCGGCTGGACTGGACGACGGGTGCCGACCATAGCGAAGCGGATCTGGAACACCTGCGGGATACGACCCGTAAGCTGGACCTGCATCGCGCGACGGCATCCCCCGGCAACTTGGCCGCCTTCGGCCACATCGCCCAGGGCGAATGGTCCAACGCCTGGCAGGCGGAATTGCTGGCGGCGGTCGCCGTGCTGGCAAAGGCGGCCATCGCTCTCAGTGATGCCCGCGCCCCGTTGGCCCAGGCACTGGGTATTGACATCGCCAGCGACCAACGCGGCCTGGCCGCCGCCGCGACATTGGCACGGGCCCTGCAGCAGGTCAGCGGCCTGGATCTGGCGTTCGCCTTCAGCCCGGAAGCGGCGCAAATACTCGACCAGGGTGCCCGGGCGCTGCCCCTGGTACGTGCCTATCGGGATGAAGCGGCACAGCTATCCCGGCCGCAGGAGCCCACCATCGTCAAGGCGCTGCCGCTGGCGGAGCTGGATGCCGAGTGGGCTGCCGCGAACGCGGCGATCTGGCCCCTCTCGACCATGAAGAAGAAGGCGCTGGTCAAGCGCCTTGACCCCACCGGGGTTGCGGATCCTGATAAAGACTTGCCCCGTCTGCGTCATCTGCAAGGGCTGCTTCAGCAGTTGGACGCATTGGCGCAGCTGTCGGCCTTGCCCGGCTGGGCTGGCGTGACGACCGATCTGGACCGCCTGGACCGGACACTGAAGGCGGCCACCGTCTTGCGCTCGGCCATCGTCAGCGCGGCCCATACGCCGGACCAGCTCATCGGTTTGCGCGGTGCCCTACGGCGCCTGTGCGTGGACGCCAATGATTTGCTGGCGCCCGAGGGCAGCATCGGCAGGGCCGGTCAGCGCTACCTTGACGCCCACGCGGCTTTCCTGGACGCAAAGGACACCTTCGAACGGGCGGCGAAGGCCCTGGCACCCATCGACGATCCCGATCTGCTGAGCCACTGCCAGGCCATGGAGTCCGCTATTTCAGCGCGGGCTTCCCAGTTGAACGCCTGGACGGCCTGGCAGCGGATACGGCAATCGGCGGTCGACCAGGGCCTTGAGAGCTTGGTGAGGGCCATGGAAGCCGGCGCCATCCCGCCCGGTGGCGCCGCCGATGCCTTCGACGTCGCCTATGCCCGCTGGTGGGCGGAGCGGACCATTGATGCCGAGAGCGTGGTCCGCGATTTCAACATCGCCGAGCATAGTGACACCATCAGCCGCTTCCGCACCCTGGACCAGGAGTTCGGCGCGCTGACCCAGCTATACATTCGTGCCCGCATTGCCAGCGGGATTCCACTCAAGGACGGCAAGGCGCAGCCTCCCGGCTTCGGCGCCCTGGCGCATCAGTTGAAGCTGCAGAAGCGTCACAAGCCGGTGCGCCAGTTGGTGGCTGAGATGGGAGCGGCCCTGACGACGCTGACGCCCTGTCTGCTGATGAGCCCCCTGTCCGTGGCGCAATACCTGCCGCCGGACGCGCCGCCATTTGACCTGGTGATCTTCGACGAAGCCTCGCAGATCACGCCTTGGGACGCGGTGGGAGCCATCGCCCGGGGCCGCCAGGTGGTGGTGGCAGGCGACCCAAAGCAAATGCCGCCCACCAGCTTCTTCGATCGCGGCGCGAGCGCAGAGGAAGACGACAGCGAGGTCGAGGCCGACCAGGAAAGCATCCTGGAAGAATGCCTCGGCGCGCGCCTGCCACAGCGCCGCCTGGCCTGGCACTACCGCAGCCGGCATGAGAGCCTCATCGCCTTTTCCAACCACCGCTACTATGACGGCGACCTGATCACCTTTCCCGCTCCGGTGACGCGGGACACGATGGTGACATGGCGACAGGTGTCGGGTGCCTGGTCCCGCGGCAAGGCCCGGTCGAACCAGGTGGAGGCCGAAGCGGTGGTCGAGGAGGCCGTCCGTCGCCTGCTGGACCCCGGCTTCGTCGATGAAAAAGGCAACCGCCTGACGCTGGCCGTCATCACCCTGAATTCGGAGCAGCAAAAGCTGATCGAAGACCTGCTGGATCGCGCCCGGCGGCGTTATCCGGCGTTGGAACCGTATTTCGCCGAAGACGTGCCGGAACCCGTGGTGGTCAAGAACCTGGAAACGGTTCAAGGCGACGAGCGGGACGTGATCCTGCTGGGCATCGCTTATGGGCCGGAAACGCCGGACGCGCCCGTCATGTCAATGAATTTCGGGCCCCTTAACCGCGCCGGCGGCTGGCGGCGCCTCAATGTCGCCGTCACCCGGGCACGGCGGGAGATGATGATCTTCACCTCCTTCCCACCCAACCTGATCGACCTCAACCGCACCAACTCGGACGCCGTACGCGACTTGCGGCATTTTCTGGAATATGCGGAGCGCGGCCCGCGGGCCCTGGGTGAGGCCGTCACCGGTTCCACCGGTGGCTTCAACTCCCCCTTTGAGCACGCGGTGGCTCGCGGATTGCGCGAGCGGGGATGGACCGTCGTGCCACAAATCGGCGTGTCCCGCTTCCGCATCGACCTCGGCGTGGTGCACCCGGATCGGCCCGGCGACTATCTGATCGGTGTGGAATGCGATGGCGCCTCCTATCACAGCGCCGCCACAGCGCGGGACCGCGACAAGGTTAGGGAGGCGGTGCTGAAAAGCTTGGGTTGGGCGCTCACCCGGGTGTGGTGCACCGAATGGTGGATTGATCAGCAAGGGGCGCTGGATCGGCTCCACGCCGAACTGTCCGCCGCCCTGGAACAGTCGCGCGCGAAGGCAGCGGCAAAGGCGGCGGAAGCCGAGGGCCCCCCTCCGGCACCTGACGCCATCACGGCGGAGGACGTTGCAGAAGCGCCGGATGACACGCCCTCGTCGGAGGACGCGTCGGACGAACCGGAGCTGTTCGGCGGGGACTACCGCTGCGCCAGTTTCGACCACATGACCACCATCGACCCGGAGAAATTCCAAGAGCCAGACTACCTCCCTCACCTGAAGGACATGATCCTGCATGTCGTGGCGACGGAGGCGCCCATCCGCGACAACGCCCTTGTTGAGCGTATCGCGCGGGCTCACGGGTTCAAGCGGTCCGGCCGCCTGATCCGTGAACGGGTACTCTCGATCGCCCGAGGCGTCGCCCATGTTGAGATCGAGCATACCGGCGCCGCCTTCGTCTGGGCCGACGCGATGGCCCCCGGCGCCTGGGAACAAGCCCGGCTTCCTTATTCCGGGCTGGATGTTCGCTCCATTGAGGATATCGCGCTGCCAGAGCTCTCCGCCGTCATCCGGTCCTGCGCCGACGTCGAGGATCCGCTGACCGACGCCGCCCGTCGTCTCGGCATCCGCCGCCTGAGTTCGGCGGCACGGGAGCGCTTGGCCATGGCCAAGCCGATCACCGGCCACATCAGGGATTAGGATGGTCCGTGCGGTAAAATTGCGATTGCCGGCCCCCAACGGCCCCCAGGGCAGTCAACGTGGTGCCGACTTGGCGATAGACTGGCCGAGGAGCAACGGCCGCACGTCACCGCATAATCGGCCAGCTTGGGCAGGGTCTCCAGGCCGTTGTCCGCTACCAAGACGCAATTTAGCAGCCAGAATTTGTTCGCAGAGTTGCCAGACAGATCCACTTCAAGTGAATTACCGAGGCCACGCCAATCGCGACTAAGGGGTAAGTTCACGCGCCATGTCAGAGTTATCGATCAGTCAGAGGTTGGTTATTGGCGCGCTGGTAGATCGCATCGTCTTCGGCGAGGAAGATGTTTTTTCGTCCCGTGACGCGGCCGAATTGCACCGCTTGTTACCAGCGACGGGCATTGCCAAGTTCAGCTTTGAGGGCACCTTCAGCGGCCCGGCTTCCCAAGGTGGTTTTGCCGCAGGTGTGGGCGATGTGCAGCTTGATGGCGAAAAGCAGGTGCGAGTGAAAGCGGGTGGTGGCCGGGAGGTCAGGGCCGGGCAATGGCGCCTCTCGTGTAACCGGCGATGCATCCAAATCGTCCAGGTCATGGGGGACGACGGGAATGAAGGGCGCGCTTGCCTGTTGCGGTTCCATCGCGACGGCCGGCCCAGGGACCTGATGGGGAGAGTGACGCGCGCGCTCCATATACCTTGGACGCCCATAAGCGTTGCCTTCGGTACCTGGGCCTATTGGAAAGCTCCCGTGACTCACTGAAGCGCACACCGGGGACGGCGGTGGCACGCCGCTGACGGCAAATTGGGATTCTTTAGCCGGTGATTTGGGATTTCACGTCCATCAAATGCCAATAAATCAGTCAGTTAAGTGAGGCGACCCACGGGGGATGAGGTCGGCCTATTCACCAACGTACCCCGGGGCAGTCCACATGGTGCCGACTTGGTGATAGACTGCCCGAAGCGCAATTGCAGCGCCTCAATGTGCCTTATCATGGCGTCGCTTAATCTCGTCCGCTGTGACAGCCCCTCCATTATGACGAGGACATCGGGATGCGCCCTCCAAGCATCGTGCCCATGGCAGAATCAGCCGATAGCGTGACCATCCGCCGGTCCGATTATGAAGCGCTCCTGGACTTGCTTACCGATGCGGGCGACCTGGTTGACGCCAATGCCATCACGGCGAAGCTGGTGTTGGGTGAGACAGAGGCGTTCCCAGAAGAGGTGCTGGATCGCCTCACAGAAGGCACACATCCCGTCACGGTCTTCCGGGAACATCGCGATCTTTCCATACAGGAACTCGCCCTCCGGGCTGGCGTTGGCAGGACCTATATTTCCGAGATCGAACGCGGGCTCAAACCTGGAAGCCTGAGCGCCATGGCCAGAATAGCGGCGGCGTTGTCGGTCTCGTTGGATTTGTTGGTTCCCCTGAGGAAGTAAGCCGGCCCTCCAAGAAGAAGAGCGCTCGGCAGCACAGGTTGGTTTAGGATAACCCATGCTGTCGAGGCCCAGGATTTCTTTAAGAGTCCAAATCGAGAGGCTGCGGGGCGTTGGCAATGAGCCCGTGGCACCAGGACCTAAATTTCTGATCCTGTGATACTCTCAGCAGGCTTCGGGCAATTCTGACACTCGCCCCGCTGTGATCAAAGAAACCCCGAGGGTATGAACGCCCACTGACCGAATAGGCCTTGGCCTTGAAGGCATTGTAACCGCTTCGAAGGATGGACATGCCAGCATCAGCCCCATGCAGGTCAATGGCGCGAGGCCAATTACGTCCAGTATAAAGGGTGGCACTGATATAGTCCGTCTGTCCCAACACCAGCGCCACGCGCAACAGCTCCTGCAACGGCATGGGGCGTAGATCCGGGTGAACGGTCGAGTTCCCGATGGCGCGATCCAGCAGCTCTTGCGCCAGGGTATGCAAGCGCCCACCCGCCTCTTTTGCCGGCAGGAGCCCGAGACGGCGGCCACAGATACAGCGTTCGTAGCGGTGCCACATCAGTGGATCCCCGCAAACACATTGCTTAATCAGGAACAGATCATGTTTGGGGCAAACCTGCATCAGAGCATACTGCCAGGCGTGTAAATGTATCGGCGATTCATCGAAACATCGCGGGCATATTCGACGATGTGAGAAGTTGAATAGCTCGCGTTCCAGGTAATCCAGGCCGTAAAGAATGTGTCCACCTCGTTCAGCTTGGGGAACGAGATGAGGATATAGCTTATGATTGACCTCCAGTGCGTCCAGGAATGCGATGATCGGACCACGACCAATCTGGGAGCGATTGAAAAAATAGGGGTTCCCAATGAGGCGACCGACGACTTCGCCCGTTTCAGCATATCCATTTGCCAGGATGGCACGCCGCGCGTAGCCAGCCAGGCATTCCCCGGGCTCGGGCCGGGGACGAATAACGAAGCGCATCACCGAGCCCCAGATTCTGGCAAAAATGGATTGGTCTTTTTGAGCGTCGAACCGGGAAAGCGGCGCTCATGGACCGCAGCTAGGTCTTCCAGGCGAATGGCTCCGGCGCCGTGTTCCAGGGCATGGATCGCAGCGTCACACAGAAGGTCCGCGGTAATGCCGATAAAGCCATCGGTGGCCACGTGCAGGCGGTGCGACCAATACGGATCAGGCAAACCGATAGGCTTGAGCACCGTCGCATGATGCTCCCAGGTTGCAAGGAAGGATGCGTATTCCTCACTGCGACGGCCATAGGGGGCCATTTCCACTGCCACACGGCAGCGCCGATGGAGCGACGTATTTGTCTTGAACAAGTCGGTGAAACCATCGGAGCCGCAGAATACAAACCCGGACTCAACGTCATTCAGGAGGGTTTTGAGCCATTCGGTTATTTCCCGGATGACTTTCTGATTGTGAGAGCTAACGATCAGTTGCGCCTCATCAACGAAGAGAACCGACGTCTTGAGAACCCGAGCATAATATGCGATCCGCTGCCGCAGGGTCTGCTGGGTATCTCGACGCACAATAATCGGGTCTTCTTGAAACGCATTGAGTAGATCCATGGCAATACTTCGGTATGTCACCGACCCACCGGTGATCTTGGCATAGGCAACGGGCCTTTCGTCTGCCTGTGCTCCCCGTATCGGTTGATATCCTGCCATCCAAGAATGGACAGTGGAGGTCTTTCCCGAACCCGGCGGCCCTGAAAGGAGCATCGCGGAGGAACTGCGCCCCAGTCGGCCGTAGTTCATGATCCAATCGAAGCCCGTCTTGGCATCGTCCGCTGCCGGATGAGAAATATGCAGCTGCTTCAGGTGCTTGGCGATCTCGGCGATTTCACTGGATATGAGGGTCATGATGCGCTCCTGCTCGGGTCAATGGCGACGGTAGTGCTGACGATTTTCCAGGCAGGAGGCGGATCGACCTCCCCAGCGTCCTTAATGGCTTCAGGAATTCCGTCCTCCTGGGCCATCCAGCGCGGCAGGGTTTCCATCTTGTCCGCGAAGTCGACGATTAGGCCGGCCATGCCCTCTCGTGCCGGGTGGCAATAGCGCAAAGCCGTCTTGGCATCCTTGATGCGCTTTGCGTCCAGCATCCTCACCTCGGCAGCCATCTCCGCCCGGCAGCGCAGCAGGTCCGCCATGGTGACGGCAGCCCCATCCTTGGCCGTCTTGCGGGCCAGTTCGAGGATCAGGCGGTGCTGGTAGAGGGTGAGGCCCCGGGTGTATTCGGGGTCGATAGATGGCGCGGGCTGCCATGCCTGGACGAGAGGATCGAAGAATTCCACCTCACCCAGGTCGAGGGGATCGACTTTCACCTTGATCTTCGTGCCCGCCGGCAGCGCGCCGCGGATGGCCGCGAACCGGGGCGTTTGCCAGATAAGGCGCTTCCATTTGATGCCGTAGCGCTGGGGTGTGCACTCGATCGCCACCCCCGTCAGGCATTTCAATTCAGCGCTCCC
Source organism: Nitrospirillum guaranorum (assembly GCF_034653275.1). Taxonomy (NCBI): domain Bacteria; kingdom Pseudomonadati; phylum Pseudomonadota; class Alphaproteobacteria; order Rhodospirillales; family Azospirillaceae; genus Nitrospirillum; species Nitrospirillum guaranorum. The sequence continues at coordinate 310,767 of NZ_JAYEES010000002.1, forward strand.
CGGCGCCGGCCGTGGAAGGGCGCCGCCCTCCCGGGCCAAGGCCAGGTTCCAGGCCATGGCCGGCGACATGTTGAGGCCGGCGTGCAGGCTCTGGTGATAGTCATCGATGAGCCAGCGGTGGAAGAACCGGACGAAGTCGCGATAGCCGATGCAGGCGCGCTGGGCTGGATCCTCCTTCCTCTCCCGCGCATCGACGGTGTTGCCGGGTAGGGTTTGGACAAACCGGCTGCGCAGCGTTCCGAACCAGCGCTCGACCCGGCCCTTGTACCAGGGCTGGTCCGGCGGACAGGGGTCGTGGTCAATAAAGAGTGAGCGCAAGGCGTCCAGCAAACTTTCGCCGGTGAACTCCGCGCCGCGGTCTGTCCGCAGACGCTCGCAGCATCCACCACCCACGTAAGGACACCGGATTTCCGGATACAGCTCTCGGACGTAGTCCTTGGGCGACAGGGCGTGTCGCAACGCCAGCATGACGCTGAGATAGCTGGGCGGCTCAAAGCCAATGTAGAAGCCGACGACAACGCGGGTGTAACTGTCCAGGATAACGGTGATCCAGGGGCGTCCCAGCAGCAGGCTCAGCCGCTCATCAAAGAGTATGAGGTCGTTCAGCGTATGATCGACCTCCCACACCTCGTTCATCCGGGTCGGCCGTTTCCCCACGGTGACCGAGGCGAAGGCGCGACGGGCGGCCCGCCGGCCTTTCTCCATCACTACCTGGGTATAACGGCAGAGCCCCCAACACGCCCGGTAGACGGTCATCTCGCCTACTTCCGGGATCTGCTCGTCGAATTGTTCGTTGTGGGAAGCGATTGTGGCGTTTACGGCCCGGTAGGCAGCGGCAATGGGGGCGTTGCCATCCACGAGGTGCTCATGGATAGCCGCCATCATTAAGGACTGGGCGACCGGATGCAGCCTGGGCTCCCGACGGCCACGCCGCTGCACAAGAGGAACCAGTGCCTGCAGCGACCGCCCGTGCCGCATCCACGTCGCGTGCCAGCGGCGTACCGTTCGCTCACCGGGGGGAGATCGATCATCCTGCCGGTCCGCGACAAGGGCCAGGGCCAGCGCGGCATTTTCGGATCGTGTCCCTGAGGGCAGCGCATCATAAGCCCGGACATACTCGTAGCATTTCCGAGCGAGAGACTGCTGGCGGGAGGAATAGGCGGCGAAAGCGATGGTGATCAGCCGCGCCCGCTCGGCGGCCGCCGTCAGCTCCCGCTCCACCGGAATCACCAACCGGCCGATCGCATGGAGTTCATTGAACCGTTCAAGCGACAAGGATCGCGGCGTCAGGAAGGTGTCCGAACGCAGCAACACCCGCTCCTCCCCGACGGACCGCACCGTCATCGGCTCCGCGTCCAAGTAGAGCGGAAGGCCGGGCTTCACGGAGGCAAGCTCATTGCTCATCGCCGCCCTCCCATTGCCGGATCAGGGTTTCGGGGGTGAGCACCACATCGAGGTCGAAGGTCAATGTGCCGTCGCGGCAGAGGGCCAGAATGTCGCGCCGGGGATCCAAGCTCCGGCTGAACCCCAGCAAGGCGCCAAAGGCCTTCCCACTGGCCACGCCCAGCATCAGCTGCAGGCGGTTGCGCGGCTCCACTGTGTGGCCCCGCGTGTTGAGCAACAGCGCGATGTTGGCCAGCCTAGCGCGACTGGAGCGCTCGTCCTGAATGTAGGCATGAGCTCCATCCAATCCGAGGCGGATCGCCAGCGCACGCAGCGGCTCCAGGTGCGGGTCAGCCTCTTCCCGGTTGCGGGCCAGCAGCACCAGGCGGCGACCCCGGCACCGGTTTCCGATAACGACATTCGCGACCAGCTGGCGAGGAACCCCAAAGTCGCCCGCCGGCAGTGGGGGGCGACCCTCAAGGAATTCCGCCGACGGATCGGTCTCTAAGTCCCGGAGGGCGCTGACCTCCAGCCACGTGTAACAGGAGAACGCACGGCCAGCTTTGACGCTGGCGAAGCGCTCTTTCAGATTGAAGGGCAAGCCTCTTCCCCCACGCCCGCCGGGGCGCGTTTTGGGGAGGGAGGCCGCAGACGATTTGGCCATCTCGGCTCCTCCTGTTGCGGAGGACCGGCAAAACCTCTCCCGTTACGGCTTGAACAGATAGACGCACTGCGCTATCTTCAAGACGTTCGCTTGCACGGGTAAGGGCTGTACCAATCCCGGAATATGTGAGTGCAAAGAAAGCCCTGAGGTTTCGTTGCCGCGAAACCTCAGGGCTTCTTAATTTCTGGCATCATCGCATGATGGCCTCCTCCAGATTCACCTGAACTATAAATGATCCTGAATTCTCGGATAGATTCAAGATTTTATTTCATGTACCAAAATATTTACAGAAATAGCAAGCTACCATAGGTTAATCTGTGCTTGATAGAAATTTAATACGTTGTGCGAACATTCGATTCATAGCTCATATTTACTGAGCTACCGCGAGTTATTCTGTCCTTATTCCGCATTCTTCTAATTAAAACAATACACACTCATTCCACGACACCCAGGATATTTCAGAACTATCGCGGCTTCACTCCCCGCCCGGATACTGTGAGCCGGCGGTAGGTATCCACGTGCTGTGAGATAAACCTGCTGCAGGCGTCGTGGCTGTTGAACACCTCGAGCGACATCATCAGCCCCAGCCGCTGGGCGATCGCCCGGGCAAAACGGAGCTGGGCCCGGGAAGGCGGCTTGAAGTCCCGGACCAGCGCGGCCAGCAGCACCTCGGACAGCACCTGGCCACCGTCCTGTACGATGAGAGGAATCCCGGCGTTGACCTGGCGGGCCACGGCCTCGGCAACCGTCCGCTGGATAGGGATTTCCACGGTCACGGTATCGATCACCAGCAGCGCCATCTCGACGTCGGCCTGTGCTTCCGAGCCCATCGCCTCGCCTCCCGAAAGGTCAATTCGCCCTATTAGGACAGTACGGCCTATTCGCTGGACCGGGAAGCGAAGAGGCGGCGCGTGGGCAACCGGGACAGGCATGGCGAGGAGTACCGTCGTATCATCTACGGCTTGATCGCATGCCGCAGAGCCCAGGGCCTGACCCAAGGCGAGGTGGCCCAGCGCATGGGCACTGACCAGTCCCAGCTCTCCAAATTCGAGCGCTCCGAGCGCCGGCTCGATGTCCTGGACTATGTCCGGTATTGCCAAGCCCTGGGGATGGCGCCTGGCGCCTTCCTCGACCAGTTGATGACGGACCTCACCGGCCCCAAGCGCTGACCCCCAGGCGGTAGTACCGCGCCCCCCGGTGACATTGTCCCGTCACAGCTCGGCATCAGCACATAACTTCATGCTGCATATCCCCAGCTTCGGCAGCAGGGCCCTTGGCGGCAGATGAGGGGACCGCCGGAGTGCAACGTTATCCGCAAAAGGACAAAGAACTGACGCTTGCCGGCTCAGCTTGTTCAATTTACGATTTTACCTACGGGTGTGGTGACACCCGGTCATCGCGACGAAGGCTTCCGGCCATCCCTGAGCAATCGGGACCGTACCCACTTCCGTGCGGGTCGGCTTTACATTGTCATGGAGGAAGCCATGCACCAGTACACCTACCGTCTCCTTACCGACTCCGCTGCCAAAAAGAAGGCAAAGAAGCTCGTAGAGATCGTTGAGTTGATGGGCTTTGATCTTAAATTGTCTCGCGCCCAGGAACTGGTGGCCGGGCTGATGGGCTACGACAACTGGGCAGAGCTGGTCCAAGTCACGCGCAAAACACCGGAACAGGGTGTTCCTGACCAGATGTTGACGCCTGAGGACGCCACGGCTCGCCAAAAGCATCAGATCGCGCTTCTGGTCGCCGGATTCAGCATCGACGAGAGCAACGCTATCGGCATCCTGGAAGCACTGGCCCCCACCGGCAACGTCATGAGCCTTCACTGGCCATCTGTCGATAAGCTGGATCTAAGGCTGACTGACGAAGATGCCGCTTGGCTTGATGCCTCCATGGAATTGGTCCAAAAGTTCGATGCCGCCGTACGGCCTCTCTATAAAATGCCTCCCGCCCCAATATACAACGATGATACCAAGCGATTGACCCGGATAGGGGTGGAGATCACAGTTCCAGGGAAAAGAAAACTGGTGGTTCGAAACACACGACCCGACGATATTATCGACTGGGTCGCCGCTTGCTTTCCTCCTGAATTCCCGTTGAACGGGGAGATGCGAGCAGAAGTTGCTGCGAGGGCGGAAGAGGCATGTCAGATATTCCTCGAGCTGGATGGCCGTATTCGCGCTCTGGGCGCTGCTCCGATGCTGGCGTCCATCGACCGGACGTTCTTAATGCTCCATCGTGCTAGGGTTTCGGAAGATACGCCGCACTTCACCGCTCTCTGCCCCGAGCCCCGGCTCAATATTGGGTTTGACTTACCTTACTTCTCGTTCGCGCCAGAAAACAAATGGAACGCGTCCCGAGCGCTTTCCCTACAGCTCGCCCTGCGGCGGGAGTTTCTGGATGCTGGCTGGACTGGTGAGGGACAAGAATGGCGGGTCACTTTCCGGGAGGGGAATTATTCCAAGGAAGAACTTGTCGTCCGCGCCGATTCGTCCGGGGCAGCCTGGGCCTGGGTGGCTGCGGCACGGGCGGCGCTGCGCCTGACTAAGCACCAGACGATCCGAGTGATTTCCCTACTGTCCATTGTTGGGCCAGACGGCGCCGTTGACCCGCACCAGGCACTCCGTTCGGCTAGCGAAGAGGCGATCATTCGACGGGGTAAACTACTCAAGGCTGACAGCCTGCGCGTACGCGGCCCTTGGAAAACGATAGCCACAAACAGCATACAATAAGCGCTGATCCCCTGTGCGTTAGTCGACCAGCCCCTCGGTGACGTTGTCCCGCCACAGCTCGGCATCGCGCACGTAGCGGCGGGCGGCGTCATAGGAGCGATGGCCGGTCTGGCGCATGATACGATCAATGGTGGCGCCGCGGATGGCGGCGGAGGTGGCCAAGCCGGCGCGCAGGCTGTGGCCGGAGTAGAGCGCGGGATTGAGGTCGGCACCTGCCGCCAAGCGCTTCAGCAGCCGCCCAACGAAAGCGTCGGCCAGCCGCTCCCCGGTGACGATGCCAGACTTGCGAATGCGCACGAACAGCGGCCCCATCTCGGCCGAGCGTACCTCCAGCCAGGCTGCCAAGGCGCGGCGGACGCAGACGGCAGGATCGACCGCCTGGTGGATGGCCACCCGCCGCCCCTCCCCCACCTGGTCAGTCTTGGAGCGACGGAACAGCACCGTCACCCCCTGGGGATGGATTTCCACGTCCGCCCGGTCCAGGGCCACCAGCTCCGACCGGCGGGTGGCGGCACCGAAGCCCAGCAACAGCAGGGCGCGATCCCGCCGCCCGGCTGGATTGTCAGGGAGCCCCGTCACCATGGCTTTCAGGAACAGCGGCAGCACCGGGGCCGCCTGCCGGCGGGGCGCCCGGCCCTTGGTGCGCTCGATGCCGCGCATGATGGCGGAGATGCCGGGATGGCGCACGTCCAGCGCCAGGCCGCCCAGGCGATGGGCGGCGATGATGGCGGCCAGGTGGACCCGTAGGGTGGACACCGCCAGGCCGCGGTCGGCCGCTGCCGTGAGATAGAGCCCCACCACCACCGGGTCGCCGCTGACCGGCAGGAAACCCAGCCCCCGGCACCAGGTGGTGTAGGCCGCCCAGGCCTTGCGGTAGGCCAGCCGGGTATTGTCGGCACGGGCATGGGCGGCATAGACGGCGGCCCGACCGGACAGCGCCGCCAGATCGGCCGGATCACGCCCAGCCGCCGGCACCTGCAGTTGCCCGAACAGGCCGGTTTCCAGACTGACGAGGGCGGGCGGCTCGGCCATGGCGTTAACGCGATATGAATGAACCCAAAGGCGACGATCGCATTAAAGCACGATAAAGCTACTTATCGGACCTAAACCGAGATGGCGTCTTTTGGCCGCCCTTCCAGCGATGATCCGCCATCGGACCCGATCCTTAAGCGCGAACCAGGGTGCCCCCCTTCACGTTGGGCCCGGGTCCCGACAGACGCTTCGGCAGGCGGTCACCGGCAGCCCCCCGCGCCTGCACGACGCGGGAAGAGGCGTGCATAAATTATCCCCGCACCCTCTCTGGCCACACCGAAATTCCCCAGCGATTTCAACGCTTGGCCACTTTATGTGATGGAGGTTTGGCCATCTTATGCGTTGGATGGCCACTTTATGTGTTGGGGGACAATCGTCATTAAGAAAATCAAAAAATAGAAATGATTTGACAACGCTGTCAACGCAACTATTAATAACAGGGCTGACACCCGGCAGGTCCCCGCCTGCCGCTCGCGACCCAATCGCGGGCGGCGCGATGGGGAGATTTGTAAATAATATATCGCCGGCGCTCAGTAAGGTTGAGCCTAAGTCTCAGTAAAAAATAAATACAACTCGGGAGGATAGAGACATGAGCGCGCAAGAAATCCGCCGACCCTGTCATGGACATACACACTACAGTTAGCACTGGCTGACCTTTCCCGGTAACGGGAGGGGACGGGGTTCAGCCGACTGTCAGATCGGCATACCCCTATTCCAGTATCAGGTAGATCCGTCGCGACCGGACAGCAGCGCTGTGCCGTTCCCTGGCGCGCACCCTAAACCGTGGGTTGCGGGCGGGAACCGTGGCCAGCGGCCGGGCCCGCGCATCCACGAATACCCCCCAGGGAGGGAACTCGCATGTACGGAGAGTTGAAGATGTTACGGCGGCTGTTGATGGGTGCCGCCTCCTGCGCCGCCTTGGCTGCCACCCTGGCCGCGCCCACCGCCCTCGCCCAGAGCACGCAGCCGGCGGCGCCCGATCCGCAAGCCGCCCCCCGGAGGCCGCCCCCCAGGCCACCCCGGCCGGGCAGGGCGGCGGCGTTGAGGAAATCATCGTCACCGGGTTCCGCAAGTCGCTGGCCGACGCGCTGGAAAACAAGCGCCAGTCGAACCTGATCATCGAATCCGTCACCGCCGAAGACATGGGCAAGATGCCCGACCAGGACATCGCGGAATCGCTGCAACGCCTGTCAGGCGTGCAGATCGACCGCGACAACGGCCAGGGCACCCGGGTGCGCATCCGCGGCCTGAGCCAGAACGTCACGGTGCTGAACGACGAGCCCTTCCTGTCCGGCCTGGAAGCCTACGCCAGCGGTGAGGGTTCCGGTGGCGGCGGCAACACCGCCACCAACTCGCTGGAAGCCATCCCGTCCGACCTGATCGCCGGCGTGGACGTCTACAAGTCGCCGCAGGCCAGCCTGGTCGAGGGCGGCATGGGCGGCATCATCAACCTGAAGACCCGCTCGGCCCTGGACACCCCGCAGGGCTGGACCGTGGGCGGCAACTTCCGCATGACCACGGGCGAGCACGCCCGCATGGAGGACTGGACCCCCGTCGGCGCCATCGTCGGCACCTACAACTTCAACAACAAGATCGGCATCACGGCGGCGTTCTCGTACTCCGAGACCGATACCCACTCCGACATGATGCAGGGCCAGAACCGCAGCGGCTGGGCCATCGAGCCGGCGGCCGGCACCTCCACCAACCCGATGGCGACCATCCCGCAGAAATACATCTCGCCCGAGCTGCTGTACTTCACCGACCGCGACACCGACCGCACCCGCATCAGCGGCCAGCTGGGCATCGACTACGCCGTCACCGACAGCCTGACCCTGAACGCCGACTGGCTGCACTCCACCTACGACATCCTGACCCAGGAAGCGTCGAACAAGCTGTGGTTCAACTCGAACGGCCTGGGCCTGGGCATCGACCCCAGCCAGCCCTACAGCATCGACAGCAACGGCGTCATCAAGTCGGCCACCATCCGCGCCCTGGGTGCTGAAGGCGACAGCGACGTGCAGAACGTCCACCTCACGGCCGACAACTTCCACTTCGGCGGCAAGTGGGACAACGGCGGGCCGTTCCGCGCCAAGTTCAAGGTCGCTTACGCCACCTCGGAATACAATTCCGACAGCGCGCAGCAGGACGTGGAGTATTCGCAGTACAACGCCGCCCAACCCTGCGCCACCAGCCCCAACGGCTATTGCAACGCCCCGCTGAACCCCTCGGCCCCCGGCGGCAGCAGCCCGGTCAGCCACGGCCCGGCCTATTCCTTCAACTATGTCAACAACGGCACGCTGCCGTCGGTGTCGTACAACGCGCCGTACGCCGACCTGATCAGCAACCCCAACAACGCCGTCTTCAAGTCGGCCTGGGCGTGGAACATCCACTCCAAGGACGATCTGTGGTCCGGCCACGCGGATGGCGAGTACGACGCCGACTTCATCAAGGCGATCAAGACCACCTTCACCGCCGGCGTGCGCTACACCGACGACAAGATCAACTACAGCCTGTCGCACTATGAGCTGGACAAGTCCTCGGCCGGCCAGACCGGGTACTGCAGCAACGGCACCTGCTATGGCACCTACGGGTACTACATGGACCCGGCCATCCTGAACGAGGGCATGACCAACGCCGCCACCGGCGCCAGCCCGGGCGGCAACTTCGTCGGTGCCAGCGGCGCCCCGTCGCAGACCCCGCCGGTCATTCCCGCCCAGACGGCGCTGACGGCCCCCAACCGGGCGCAGCTGGTCAACAACTTCTTCCCCACCGGCAACGCGGGCAACAGCATCCTGGTGCAGAACCTGTCCCAGATGCAGAACCCGGTGCAGTGGCTGCAGGGCAATTTCCCGCAGTTCCCGGGCAAGATGGTGCGCGACCCCATCAACTCCTTCGTCATCGAAAGCCAGCGCGTCTCCGGCTACGCCATGGCCGACATGGGCAGCAAGGAGGATCGCTTCCACCTGAACATCGGCGCCCGCATAGTCGACACGGTGCAGAAGGTGACGGCCGGCGCCCTGCCCGCCAACCCCATCTACATCTCCGACGAATCCTGGGACGGCTCCAACGCCATCACCAACCCGGACGTCGTCACGGCGGAACGGCACTACACCGACGTCCTGCCCAGCATGAACCTGGTGCTGGACGTGGCGACGGACCAGAAGGTCCGCTTCTCCGCCGCCCGCGTCATGTCCCCGCCCAGCCCCTATGACCTGGGCCGCGGCGCGCAGTACAACTTCACCCGTGAGACCAACACGGCGGGCAAGCAGGGCTTCGCCTTCGTGGGCGGCAGCGGCGGCAACCCGAACCTGGACCCCTTCCGCGCCACCCAGATCGACGTCAGCTACGAATGGTACTTCGGTGAACAGGGTGCGCTGACGTTCGGCGGCTTCTACAAGTCCATCGACACCTTCATCCAGACGCAGACCACCTCCATCACCGTGATGGACGATTTCGGCGGCAGCACCGCGGGCTTCACCGCCCCCAGCAACGGCGCCGGCGGCAGCATCAAGGGCTTCGAAATCGGGGCGCAGTACGCCTTCGACTTCGGCGTCGGCTTCAACGCCAACTACACCTACTCGCTGTCCACCTCGTCCACCCACACCGACTTCGCCCAGGACCTGCCCATCCCCGGCGTGTCGCTGCACGCCCTGACAGCGCAGACCTACTATCAGAAGGGCGGCCTGGAAGCCCGCCTGTCCTACAGTTGGCGGTCCAGCGCCGTGAACGGTGACGCCATCGGCTCCACCTTCGCCATCCTGGACGCCACCACCAACAAGTCGGTGACCTATGGCGTGTTCAGCCGGCCCTACGGCCAGCTGGACGCCCAGATCGCCTACCAGTTCACGCCTGAGTTCGGCATCACCTTCGAGGCCATCAACCTGACCGATGAGTCCCAGGAGACCTACCTGCAGTTCAAGAACCAGCCCTTCACCTACGTGAACGCGGGTCGCCGCTTCATGTTGGGCGGCCGGTTCAAGTTCGGCGGCTGATGCCCATGAGCTGCGGGGCCCGGTCCGGCGGCGACGCCGGGCCGGATCCCGCAGAAACCGGGGGCCTTTCCAGTACCTGCTTTCCGAAGGGCCCTTGTTGCCGGGGGGGTGGCCGGGTTTGGCCGTTTCCCCGGGCCTTCTTCTTGATCTCCCTTCTTTGCGCATACCCTCTCCCCGGGGACTATGCGCCCACTCCGGGCGGCATGATTGCGATCGTGCCGCCCTTTCTTTTTTGTGCCATTACAGGGGTAGTGATAGCTGGTGCCGAGGGGAGCGATGCCACATGGGGAATGACGCCCGGAAACCGACGATCATCGACGTCGCCCGTGAGTCCGGGGTTTCCATCAAGACCGTGTCCCGTGTGCTGAACGGCGAGCCTTACGTCAACCGCGCCACCTTGGACAAGGTGATGAAGGCCATCCACGACCTGGGCTATCACCCCAACATGTCGGCGCGCACGCTGGCCGGCAAACGATCCTATCTGCTGGGCCATCTCTACGGCGACCCGGCCGGCCCCTACACCATGGAAATCCAGGTGGGCCTGCTGAACCGCTGCCGCGCGCGAGGCTATCACCTGCTGATCGAGGAGATCGACTACCGCGGCCAGGATGTGGAGCGGCGGGTGCGCGCCGTGCTGGACTGGCTGCGCCCCGACGGCGTGGTGCTGACCGCCCCCATCACCGACGAGCCGCGCGTGCTGTCGGTGCTGACGGAAAGCGGCATCCCCCTGGTGCGGGTGACGGCGGAAAGCGGCGGCGACACCTTCTCCTCCGTCTGGATCGATGAGCGGCAGGCGGCGGCCGCCCTCACCCGCCACCTGCTGTCGCTGGGCCACCGCCGCATCGGCCTGATCAAGGGCCCCGCCAACCACGGCGCCACCGACCGCCGCCACCTGGGCTATCGCGACGCGCTGGCGGAACTGGGCATCGCCGAGGATCCGGACCTGATCGAGCATGGCGCCTTCACCTTCCCCTCCGCCCTGCCCTGCGCCGAGCGGCTGCTGAGTTTGCCGGAGCCGCCCACCGCCATCTTCGCCTGCAATGACGAGATGGCCGCCGCCGTCATCGTCGTGGCCCAGGCGCGGGGCCTTGGCCTGCCCGACGACCTGTCGGTGGCCGGCTTCGACGATTGCCCCATCGCCAGCATGACCTGGCCGCCCTTGACCACCGTGCGACAGCCCATGCGCAAGCTGGGGGAGGAGGCGGCGGATCTGCTGATCTCCCGCCTTATGGAGCGTCCGCGCGGCGACGCCACCGTGCCCCACCGCCTGGTGTCGCATGAGCTGGTGGTGCGCGCCTCCACCGCCCCGCCGAAAGCGCAGAGCCCGGCACGCCGCCGCGCCAAGAAGGCGGGCTAGGGCCAGCCGCGCGTATTGGATGAAATCATCGACGGAATGAAACGGGAGGAAGGCGATGACTCAGCACGTTGACGGTGCCGGTGGTGAGCGGACCCCCACGTCCGTCGAGCGCAAGGGCGACCGTGAACTCATCGTGACGCGGACGTTCGACGCGCCGCCGGGCACGGTTTACAGGGCGTGGTGCCAGCCGGAGCTGTTTCAGCGCTGGTGGGTGCCGAAGTCGGTACCCGGCATTTCGCTCGTCTCGTGCGACCTGGACGTCCGTACCGGCGGAACGTATCGGCTGGAATTCGCCGCCGGCGGTTCGGACACCATGGCCTTCCATGGCAAGTACCTCGAGGTGGTGCCCAACGAGCGCATCGTCTGGACCAACGACGAGGGTGAAGAGGGCGCGATCACCACCGTGACCTTCGAGGATCTGGGCGGGAAGACGCTGCTGACTTTCCACGAAGCCTATCCGTCCAGGGAGGCGCTTGAGGAAGCGCTGCAGGGCTCGGCCGCGGCGTTGCCGGAGCAGCTGGCGCAGCTCGGCGGCCTGCTTTCCGGCAGGGGCGGCGTGCCCTAACGGGCCAGGTCGCGCAAGGCCGCCACGGTGGCCGCCGCCCGGGCGGGATCGGTGCGGACCTCGACCGGAACCGCCTGGTCGAACAGCAGGCGGGCGGGGCCGGAAGAAAGCACCAGCACGCGCTGGGCCAGGGCCACCGCCTCCGCCAGGTCATGGGTGACCAGCAGGGTGGGCACCGGCCGGCGCAGCAGGTGTTCGCGCAGCACGGCGCGGGCCAGGCGCTGGTTGCCCTCATCCAGGGAGGCGAAGGGCTCGTCCAGCAGCAGGGCCTGGGCATCGACCGCCAAGGCGCGGGCCAGCGCCAGGCGCCGCGCCATGCCCAAGGACAGGTGTGAGGCCCAGACATCGGCCTTGGCCGCCAGGCCCAGCCGCTCCAACAGGCGGTCCCCCTCCGCCGCGTCGGCGCCGGCCAGGGTCAGGTTCTGCCGCACCGTGCGCCAGGGCAGCAGCCGGGGCTGCTGGAAGACGACTCCCAGGCGGGGGACCGCCCCGCTCCACCGCACGATGCCCGTCACCTCGCGATCCAGCCCGGCGACCAGGCGCAACAGCGTGCTCTTGCCGCAGCCGGAGGGGCCGACCACGGCCGTCACCTCACCCACGTCCAGGCTGAAGGCCAGGCCGCCCAGCACCGGCCGGCCGGCCAGGCGTTTCTCGCGGATATCGACGGTCAGCCGGGTCATGACGCCCGCCACCGCGCCGCCCGGCGCTCCAGCGGTTGCAGCGCCGCCCATTCGATGATCTGGACGATGAGGATGAAGGCCAGGGCGTAGGCCAGGATGTGGGCCACGTCGAACAGCTGGAAATAGACCTGGATTTGGAAGCCGACGCCGTCGCTGCGGCCCAGCAGCTCCACCACCAGCACGATCTTCCAGATCAGCGCCAGGCCGGACCGGGTGGCGGCGAAGAGATAGGGCAGCAGCTGCGGCAGCACGATGTGGCGCAGGGTGGCGACGCGGCCGTAGCGGAAGGCCCGCCCCATCTCCAGCAACTCCGCATCCAGGGCCCGCACGCCCTCGCGCACGGTGACGGCGGTGGTGGGCAGCTTGTTCAGCGCCACGGCCGTGATGGCCGCCGCCTCCGTCAGGCCGAACCAGACGTAGAGCAGGACGATCAGCACCAGGGCCGGCAGGTTCAGCAGCAGCAGCAGCGCGCTGTCCAGCCACAGGTCCACCGTACGCCACCACCCCATGGCCAGGCCCAGCGCCGTGCCCGCCCCCATGGCCAGCAGGAAGGACACCGCCACCCGGGCCAGGGTGATGCCGACATGGTGGGGCAAGGCGCCCGACGCCGTCTCACGCGCCATGACGGCCAGCACGGTGGAGGCCGGCGGCGCTAGGGGGCTGGCCGCCAGGCGCCCCGCCGCCTCCCACACCAGCAGCAGGACCAGGACGGACAGCGCGCGGATCAGCCAGGCCCGGCCCCGGTCCGCCCCCTCCCGACTCACCAAGATTGCGCCGCCTGCCAGAAGGTGCCGGCCGGCAGCGTGTCACCACCGTCGCCCACCAGCGCCGGGCCGCCCACCGAGGCCAGCACCCGGTACAGCTGGGCGGCGGCCCCTTGTTCCGCCGGACCCCAATGGCGGGGAATGCCGCGCCGGTACCAGTCGCGCAGGGCGTCGAACTCCGCGTCGCCGCCGGCGTCCGCCAGGGGGCGCAGCCTGGGCCATTCCGCCTCATCCTTGACCAGCAGGTCGCGCGCCTGGCGGCTGGCGGCGATGAAGCCCTCCAGCACAGCGGCATTGGCCTTGGCCCACCGGTCGGAGAAGACGTAGCCCACCATGGGCGGCGCGCCCTGGACGCCCAGGCCGGTCACCGCGTCCTCCACCGTCAGCAGGGTGCGCTGGCCCGCCGCCTGGCCCCTGGCGGCGAAGGGCCAGTATGTCAGCACGGCGTCCAGCCGGCCGGCCGCCAGCGCATTGGCCAGCAGGGGCGGGGCGCCGAAGGTCTTCTCCGCCGCGCGGTCCAGGTCGATGCCGGCTTGGCGCTGGGCATAGGCGCGCAGGATCAGCCAGTTCTTGTCCAGCGCGCCGCCGGCGATGCCCAGGCGGCGGCCGGGCAGGTCGGGCACCGTGGTCACGGGCCCCTGCGCCGGCGCCATCAACGCGCCGGCGGAATTGGAAAAGGGGATGAAGGTCCAATCGCCCCCTGACGCGCGCTGCCGCGCCACCCACAGCCAATCCACGGCGATGGTGTCCACCTGGCCCGCCTGCAGCGCCACCTGCGTCGCCTGGCCGGTGGCGAACTCCTGGGGGACGATGGTCAGGCCGTGGGCCGCGTCCAGCCCATGGCGGCGGATGACGTCCAGTTCCCACGACACGGTGCCGTAGCGCAGGATGCCGACGCGCAAGGCCGGCGCACCGGCGGCCCGGGCCCGGACGGGCACCGACGCGGCAAGCCCCGTGGCCAACAGGCGGCGGCGTGTCATGGTCATGGGGACATCCAAATCGGGGCATCCTCCGCGCCGGCCGGGGGCGCCGGACCCAGAGTGGTCTCCGGGCTTGTTCCTGGTTTCGGCAGCCATTATCGGGCCGCCCTCTTCGCCGCTGTCAACCCGACCCCTCTACGACTATAGAATGAGACAGCGCGCTGATTTATGGCCCTGATTTCCTATGGCGGCCCCGGATGGCCCAGGCCATTATCGCTCGGCGGTCCCTGGTCTGACGGTTAAGGAGACGGCGGAGATGCCCAACCGCCGCCATGGCTTCATAGGCGTGTATCCCATAGGCGTGATCCTTTCCGGCCTGCTGCTGGCCGGACAGACCGCGTATGCCGCCCCGCCCGCCGCAAAGGCTCCAGCCGCCCCCAGATCGGATGCCAGGCCCGACCCCGTCGCCAACATCGCCTATCTGGCGCTGGTGCAAAAGCGGGTGCTGCCGCAGAGTTTCCTGGACCAACCGCCAGAGGATGAGGGGGTGCAGGGCGCCCGCCTGGGCTTGGCCGATAACATCACCACCGGCCGCTTCATCCACCAGGCCTATCATCTGGAAGAGGCGCTGGAGCCGGACGCCGACGCCGTGGTGGCCGCCTTCAGGAAGCTGGCGGGCCAAGGCTATCGCGCCTTCGTCACCGACGTGCCGGCCGACCTGCTGCTGCGCCTGGCCGACCTGCCCGAAGCCAAGGACGCCACCCTGCTGGACGCCACCAGCACGGACGACGCCCTGCGCGGCGACCAGTGCCGGCGCAACGTCCTGCATCTGCTGCCCAGCCGCGCCATGCTGGCCGACGCTCTGATGCAGTACCTGACCATCAAGAACTGGCGCGACATCCTGCTGGTGGCGGGGCCCAACCCCGAGGACAAGCTGTACGCCGATGCGCTGCGCAAATCGGCGCGCAAATTCCGCCTGAAGATCGTGGCGGACAAGCCCTGGACCTACGACCCCGGCGCCCGGCGCACCGACACCGGCCATTACGCCATCGGGGCGGAGGTGGCGCGCTTCACGCAAGGGCTCAAGTACGACGTGCTGGTGGTGGCGGATGAGGGCGACAATTTCGGCGATGACCTGGGCTATCGCGCCACCGACCCCCGGCCCGTGGCCGGCACCCAGGGGCTGGTGCCCGCCGCCTGGGCCCGCCCCTTCGAGCAATGGGGCGCCACACAACTGCAGGCCCGCTTCCTGAAGCAGGCCGGCCGCTGGATGACGGAGCGGGACTACGGCGCCTGGATGGCGGTGCGGGCCCTGGGTGAGGCCGCCACCCGGGGCGGCAGCGTGGAGGGGGCCGCGATGACCGCCTATCTGCGCAAGCCCGAATTCGAACTGGCCGCCTTCAAGGGCGCGCGGCTGAGTTTCCGCGCCTGGGACGGGCAATTGCGCCAGCCGGTGCTGCTGGCCGACGCGCGCTCCCTGGTGTCCGTCTCGCCGCAGCCGGGCTTCCTGCATGAGACATCGGAACTGGACACGCTGGGTCCCGACCAGCCGGAGACGACATGCCATCTTTGATGATGCCCTCAAGCGCCGGGCGCCGCCATCCGGCGGCTTGGCTTCCTCGCGTTTCAGTCCGCTCCGCTCCCCAAAACGCTGCGGGGCCGGCGGTCGCCGGCCTGTTTCTCATGCTGGCGGCGCTGATGTTCAGTTCACCGGCGATGGCCGAACGGCTGCTGGTGTCCAATGAGAAGGACAACACCATCACGGTGGTGGACGCCGGGACGCTGGCCGTCGTGAAGACGGTGAAGGTGGGCGCCCGGCCGCGCGGCATCACCCTGTCCAAGGATGGCCAGTCGCTCTACATCTGCACCAGCGACGCCGACCATATCGAGGTGCTGGATCTGGCCAGCCTGACGGTCAACCGCACCCTGCCCAGCGGCCCGGATCCGGAGCTGTTCACCCTCAGCCCCGACGGCAAGACGCTGTACGTCTCCAACGAGAACGACAACATGGTGTCGGTGCTGGACATCGCCGCCGGCCGCATCGTCACCGAGATCCCCGTGGGGGTGGAGCCGGAGGGCATGGGCATCAGCCCGGACGGCAAGGTCCTGGTGAACACGTCGGAAACCACCAGCATGGCCCACTTCATCGACACCCAGAGCCATGAGGTGCTGGCCAACGTGCTGGTGGGCAGCCGGCCGCGTGTGGCGCAGTGGACCAAGGACGGGTCGCAGGTATGGGTGTCGGCGGAGGTGGGCGGCACCGTCAGCATCATCGACTCTGCCCAGCACAAGGTCATCCAGACCATCCATTTCGACATCCCCGGGGTGCCCAAGGAATCCATCCAGCCGGTGGGCATCCAGCTGTCGGGCGACGGCACCACCGCCTTCGTGGCGCTGGGCCCGGCCAACCGCGTCGCCGTCATCGACACCCACAGCTACCAGGTCAAGAAGTACCTGCTGGTGGGCCAGCGGGTATGGAACCTGGCCTTCTCCGGCGATGGCAAGCGGCTGTACACCACCAACGGCGTCAGCAACGACCTGTCGGTCATCGATGTCGACGCGCTGAAGGTGGTGAAGTCGGTGCCGGTGGGCCGCCTGCCCTGGGGCGTGGTGGTGGCGCCGTGACGCCAGCCGCGCAGCTTGCCACCGCGGCGTTGGATGTGTCGGGCCTCAGCCATGCCTTCGGGCCCCGCCAGGTCCTGCGCGACGTGGGCTTCAGCCTGGCCCCCGGCGACTTCACCGTGCTGCTGGGCCTCAATGGGGCGGGCAAGACCACGCTGTTCGCCCTGGTGACCCGCCTGTATCACAGCCGGCAGGGGCGCATCGCCGTCTTCGGCCACGACATCCGCCGCCAGCCTTCCGCCGCGCTCGCCGCCATGGGCGTGGTGTTCCAGCAACCCACCCTGGACCTGGACCTGACGGTGCGGCAGAATCTGGCCTATCATGCCAGCCTGCACGGCCTGGGCGGCGCCCGCGCCCGGACCCGCATCGAGGAGGAGCTGGAGCGCGTGGGCCTGGCCGACCGGCGGAACACGCGGGTGCGCCAGCTGTCCGGCGGCCAGCGGCGGCGGGTGGAACTGGCCCGCGCCCTGGTGCACGACCCCGCCCTGCTGCTGTTGGATGAGCCCACGGTGGGCCTGGACATCGAAAGCCGCCGCTTCCTGATCGACCACGTCCGCCACCTGTGCCGCAGCCGGGACATGGCCGTGCTGTGGGCCACCCACCTGATCGATGAGGCGGACGACACCGCCAAGGTCATCGTGCTGCACCAGGGCGAGGTTCTGGACCAAGGGCCCGTGCCCCAAGTGGCCGCCCGCGCCGGCGCGCCCACCCTGCGCGCCGCCTTCGACACCCTGACGGGGGCCGCGCGATGACCCCCGTGCACTACGCCCGCTGCCTGGGCGGCATCGTGAGGCGCGAGGCGCTGCGTTGGACGCAGCAGCGCGGGCGCTTCTTCTCGGCCCTGGTGCGGCCGCTGGTGTGGCTGGCCATCTTCGCGGCCGGCTTCCACTTCGTCCTGGGCGTGTCCATCATTCCGCCCTACGACACCTACATCCCGTACGAGGTCTACATCGCCCCGGGCTTGCTGGCCATGATCCAGCTGTTCAACGGCATGCAAAGCTCCCTTTCCATGGTGTACGACCGGGAGATGGGCAGCATGAAGACCCTGCTGGTCAGCCCCTTCCCCCGCTGGTTCCTGCTGACGGCCAAGCTGCTGGCCAGCGTGGTGGTGTCGGTGGTGCAGGCCTACATCTTCCTCGCCATCGCCTGGTTCTGGGAAATCGATCCGCCGCCCCTGGGCTATGTCAGCGTGCTGCCGGCCTTGGTCCTGTCCGGTCTCATGCTGGGGGCTTTGGGCCTGGTGCTGTCATCCTTCATCCGCCAGTTGGAGAACTTCGCCGGGGTGATGAACTTCGTCATCTTCCCCATGTTCTTCGCCTCCTCCGCCCTCTATCCGCTGTGGCGGGTGAAGGAGAGCAGCCTGACGCTCTATTGGATATGCCAGGCCAACCCCTTCACCCACGCGACGGAGCTGATCCGCTTCGCGCTGTACGGCCAGGTGGCGCCGCTGTCGGCCGGGGTGGTGGCGGGGGCCACGCTGCTGTTCATGATCCTGGCGGTCTGGGGCTACAACCCCGGCCGCGGCCTGCTGGCCCGACGGGGCGGCGGTGAATGAGGAAGGGTGTATCCATGCGCCTGCTGTTGAGCCTTGCCCTGACCCTGACAGCCACCACCGCCTTGGCCGCCCCGCCCCCGCCGGCCGGCCAGACGAATCCGGACTGGCCCTGCCACCAGCGCCTGGTGCCGCAGCTGACCGCCGCCACCTATTGGGCGGGCCCACCGCTGCCGGACCATGTGGATTGGCGGGCCGATAAGCGCGTGGCGGCCGTGGTACAGGCCACCGCCCCGCGCGACATCCCGGCGGATGAAGGGGAAAAGGCCCTGGCCCGCTTCGCCGACAAGGTGCCCAAAGGCCAGCGGGCCGACCTCTACCCCAAGGTCTTCGCCGGCATCGTGGAGGAGGTCAACGGCCAGCGCGGCGCCGTCATCACCCGCATCCAGGAGCTGGCGCGCCGCCAGCGCGACATGGGGGAGCTGGTGTCCAAGGCCACCACCGAACTGCAGGCCATCCCCCCCCAGACCGCCGACCCGGCACAGCAGCAACAGCGGGCGGAGATCGTGCAGCGCCGGGGCTATCTCATCCGCAATTTCGAGGAGGTGGAGCGCACCCTGCGCTACACCTGCGAGGTGCCGGTGGATTTGGAAGCGCGCCTGGGCGCCTATGCCCGGGTGCTGACAAGCCGCCTGCCGTCGTAGCGCCGCCACACCCTTTTTTCATTCCCCACCGTCACTGCCATGGTATAGTGCCGCCTTCTTCAAGTTAATTGGGCGGTTACATCATGCTGGGTGAACTGAAGGCCGAACATTTCCTGCCGTTGGTCGATCAGGAATTCACGGTCACGTATCCGGATTACCAAGAAACATTGAAGCTTTATCAGGTCGATCACGGCAAAAAAAGTGTGGCACCGGGCCGCTTCCGCGACCCGTTCTCTCTTTTCTTCAGTGGCAGCGATCCGAATACGGTTCTGCACCAGCAGATCCACCCTCTGACGCACCCCGCCCTGGGCACGCTGGAGATTTTCCTGGTTCCCCTGGGCCGTAATGAGAGCGGCACCTTCTATTACCAGGCCGTATTCAGCTGACCGCGTCGCGGATGCATGCCGGCGGCGATCAGGCCGCCGGCATGATCCAATGCATCAGCATGTAAGGGCCGACCGGTTCCACATCCGTGAAGCCCAGACGATGGTACAAGCGCCGCGCCGGGTTGTTCTGCTCCACATGGATGGAGCAAAGGGCATAGCCGCCATCCCGCGCCACATCCTGCACCCAGCGCAGCAAGGCGCCGCCCAAGCCCCGGCCGCGCCAATCGGGCATCAGTCCGATTTCCACGATGCGCAGATCCTTCAGATTCCGGCGGAATAGATACAGCCGGCCGATAGGCTGGCCGGCCATTTCCAGGACCAGGAAATCCGCATCGTGGTAATGCAGGTCGTAGTGCGCGGCCTGAAGGCGCGCCTGGTCCCGTAGGAAGGCCAGGCGTTCCTCGTCCGACCAGGGGGCGGCCTGCATCTCCTCCCACCGGTGGGAGACGTAGAGGTCGCGCATGAAGTCGGCGTCCCCCGCCCGCATGGCGCGCAGGGACAGGCCGCGCGCCAGCAGGTCGGGGGAAAGCACCAGCGCCGACGGATCGGCGACGACGGTATCCACCATCACGACATCCATACCGGCATCACTGACGGCTGGGGAATTCGCCATACTGGCAGATGCAGAAATTCATCACCAGATAGGGCTGGTCATTGGCCCGGGGCGCCGGCGTCGCCGTGCCGGTGGCGCCAATGCTGGCGGCGGCCAGAGAGTAGCCCGTCGGCGCCGTGGAGGTGGGCGCCACGTAAATGAATTCACCGGTGGTCCGGGTGAGATAAGTCGCCGCGGTCGGCGATCCAACGTAGTTCGCCGGATTGGACGGCGAATCAACGTCCATCATGTGGCTGTGGGCTGGGAAATTGGTGGATGTGAGCGCCACCGTATCCGCGCCGCCGGTTTGACCCACCGTGCGCTGGGTCAGACCTATGCCAGCGCCGGCCGCCACGGGGATGCGGCCCAGCATGTTGGGCAGGTTGTAGTAGCTCTGCAGGTCGCCGCCGTACGTGTTGCCGATGATGGCGTACAGGACGTTGTTCTGTTGGATCGCCACCTGCTGGCCATTGCACTGGGACCAGTTCTGGGGCGGGAAGGTGAAGGCAAAAGCGCGGATTTCACCGGTGAATGGATCAGCCATGGCGGGATTCCTCGCGGAAATAAATGGCGGACAAGGCGCAAATGGCGTTGGCCCTGGAATAAGCGGCGTACGCGCTCAATTGCGGCTGGGGAAAATGCCTTGCGTGGCGATGATATAATTGACCACGAGGAACGGCATCAGGTTGTCATGAGGCAAAGCGGCGCCACCAGAGGTCCCCAGAGCGCTTTGGATGAAGCTGGTATAAAGCTGCCCGATCGTCCCAGCGGTGTCGGCCGTGTAGGGGCCCTTCACCGTCGTCGATGTGTTCTTGGCGAACATGTTGCCCGACACCGTCGTCGCGGTGGCGTCGGCCGTGCTGGCATAGAAAGGATGGGTGTGCGCCGGCGTGTTGGCGACGGTCAAGGTCACCTGTTCCGTCCCGCCATTCTGGCCCAGCACGCGGTTCGTCAGGCCCGTGCCCTGGCCCTGGCCGATGGGCGTGCGGCCGCGGTAATCCGGCAGGTTGAAGGTGGTGACGCCGTTGCCGCCATATGTCGTTGAAATCAGCGCGAACAAGGCCTGGTTCTGGCTGACGGAAATCTGGGCACCATCGCAGGCGGCCCAGTCCTGAGGGACGTAGGCTCCGGCGAACATGCGGATCTCGCCCAGGAAGCATTCGGACATGCGTGTCCTCCCATATACGTCGATAAGGGAAACCGGAATGAGGGGAACCGTCAGTTCCGGGGCGGGAAAATGCCGGATACGGCGATGCAGTAATTCGCCGTGATCCAGGGCTGCATGTTCGGGACCGGACTGCTGCCGCCGGCAACGGCGATGCTGGCCTGGTTCAAAGCAACGGGCGTGCCGGCATTGGCGGCCGGAATGTAAACCGGCGTGGTCGCGCTGCAATTGCCTGGCAAGCGCCCCGTCAACGCGGCGGGCGGCGTGGTGCCGTTGCTGTTCGCCACGTTGGTGGAATGGGTATGCTGCGGCAGGTTGGCCGCCAGCAGCGTCACGGTTTCCGAGCCAGCGGACACGCCGACCTGCGGCTGCTGCTGGCTGAGATGGCGGGGAGTGCGACCCCGTAGATCCGGCAAGTTGAAGTTGGTGGTGCCGTTGCCGCCGTACAGAACGCCGATCAACGAGTACAGCGCCACGTTCTGCTGCAAGTTCATTGTGGCGCCGTTGCACACAGCCCAGCCCTTGGGCGCCCAGTTCCAGGTGAAAATGCGGATTTCACCGACAAATGGGTCCATCGTCCACCTCCCCTTGGTTTGAATTGAGGGAATATGTGAGGGGTTCTTACATTCTTAGGTAATTTAACCGGGAAGATACACGCGCCCCTCGTCAAACACCACAGCGATAATCGCGCATAAGGCTAGGTTCCTTATTTATCCAATGGCGGAGCCGCGCCGTTTCCTTCGGTCCCGGCCGGCGCCTGCTGGGCCGGCTCTGGCGGCCGCGTCCGCAGCATCTGCAATTTGCCGCGATAGGGATGTTCGAACCGCGTCTCCGGCAGGTGCACCCGCTGCTGATGCATATAGGGCTCACGGAACCCTGGGCAGTAGGGCCGCTGGATCCCGGGCTTGAACGCCACGTCGTAAAGTTCGGTAACCGGCCCGGCGATGGTCAGCCAGTGGGCGTTGCGGCCGGTGCGCAGATCGATAATTTGCAACCCGCAGCGCTGCTGTATCTGGCCCGCCGCCAACTTGTCATGCAGCGCCATCCCTTTGCCGAAGCTGTTCGGTCGCAGCTGTGACAGGCCAATGATGGCATGGTCACCCAGGAAGGTCAGCCCGCGGGCGAAGCCCGGGCAATCGGCCACGGAGATGAAGCCGCCCCGGTCGGGGTCGACGTAGCCGAACTCTCCGGCGGCGGAATTCAGCAGCCAGAGCCGGTCACGGTACCACCGGGGGGAATGGGGCATGGACAGGCCCTGGGCGACGACCTCGCCCGATTCCAGGTCGACCACCATGCCGCCGCCATTGCGGCCCGCCCGCCACCCCATGGGCTCGTCATAGCGCCCGCATATGGTGGCATAGGCGACCCGGCCGTCACGGGCGCCGATGCCGTTCAGGTGGCAGCGATCCTCGGCGGTCAGGGCGGTGACGAAGTCCGGCATCCACAGGGGCCGGAAGCTATACTGCTCGTCCAAGGCGGCAATGCAGCTGAAGCTGGTGCTGGAAAACACCAGTTCGTGGTGCTCGCCCTGGAAGGTGGCGTTGGCGATGATGTCGTGGGTGTCGCACGGCCCGACGAAATAGCCTTTACGCGGCATGTAGACGGCACCGTAGCCCTTGCCGTCGACAACGGCCGGACCGGTGTTGGCAAACTTCCAGATTTGCTCCCGGTTGCCCACCCACAGCTTGTCGTCGTCGACGGCCAGCCCCATGGCGGTACCGACCACCCGGTCCAGCACGTGCAGCCCCCCCTCCATCATATAGAGGAAGATCAGACGGCCGGATTGGTAGGTGGAGAGGATGAGGCTGCCCCCCGTCTGTTCCAGCCAAGAGGCGAAGCCGGGCGAGGGCAAAAACTGGGGGGTACCATCTTATCCTGGACCGCTACCGCGACGGGTTGGCCCGCCGCTTCGGCTTGCCCGCCCGGGGGCGCTCCCTCTTCAGATATCATCGCCGCCATTTTTCCTATATCCTTTGGAGAGATACGCTACGAATGTATTTTTGATCGCGGCGCCACTCCCGCTTTGTCTCTATCAAATTCGACTACGGGACGCCACCGGTTCCGCGCTTCTCTCTCTGTTAAATCATGATTAATATTGCCGCGCCCAAGAGTAAGGGTCACCAGGATTACCCCCAACAGGCGGCAGGCACATTCGTTTGACGGTAATAACTTCTTAAGAAGCATACTTTTGAATAGGGGGAATCGGGAAATATGGACTGTGACACCCCTGTAAGCACCCCTCTCACATTTGATCACAAAAGATAGTCCTCTTCAGAGTGAGCCTTCCTACTTATGATTTGTCTGGCGAGTTGTGGGGACTTGTGATTTAAGCGCTATGGGGGAGCCGTTGCAGCGCTGGTGGGTTTTCTGCGAAGAAAGCCCCTATCTTCCGGATAGCAATCCCCGAGACCGCCTATTCCAATTGGTGAGTGCACGCCATGCCCGACGGTTCACGCCCCCCGGCCAAGACCACCCAGGCCCGCAAGAACGCCCCGCGCGCCCTGCGCCTGGCCCTGGAACCGCGCATGATGTTCGACGCCGCCGCGGCCGCCACGGCGGCGGCGGTGACCAAGACGGCGACGACAGCCACGGTGGATACGCACGCCGACACGGCCGCGCACGCGGCCCTGCTGGACGCGGCCGCCAAGGCCGCCGCGGCAACGGCGACCGATACAAGCGCCACGGACAGCGGCGCCAAGGCGGCCACCACCTCTCCGGTGGCCAGCCCAGCGGCCGGCGCCACCCCCGATACGACGAAGACCGGCGACACCGCGAAGACGGCCAGCGCGGAAACCACCAAGGTCGCCGACACCAGCACCGCCGCGACGGTCACCCCCACGACCACCTCCACCGTGCACGAGGTGGTCATCGTCGATACCAGCGTGGCGGACTACCAGACCCTGATCGCCGGCATGGATCCGTCCGTGCCGGTTATCCTCTTGGGCGAGGGCCAGCGCACCGTCCACGGCATCGCCGAGGCCCTGTCCGCGTACAAGAACCTTGACACCGTCATCCTGGTGACCGAGGGCGGTGACGGCGGCATCATCCTGGGCGGCAACCACGTGCTGACGGATGGCGACCTGGCCAGCCGCGCCAGCGACTTGGCCGCCATCGGCGCGTCCATGAAGAGCGGCGGCGACTTCCTGCTGCTAGGCTGCTCCGTCGCCGCCACGGACACCGGCAAACAGTTCGTCGACGACTTCGCCCGCTATCTGGGCAATGACATCGACGTCGCCGCCTCCACCGACCGCACGGGCCCGGCCTCTCTGGGCGGCGACTGGGTGCTGGAGTACACGACAGGCGCCGCCATCGACACGGTGCTGCCCTTCACCGTGGCCGGTATGGAGAACATCGACCACTGCCTGGGCTGCACCGCCGGCACGCCAAGCGCCTCTGGCTTTGCCACCATCTATCATAATGGCACCAATATCGGCGCCTACACCCGCCACAGCGGCAACCCCTATATCCTGTTCTGGAACCCAGGCCAGACCAATACTGGGTGGAATTCCGCCAACAACATATACACCACGTCGCTGAACGCGTTCCTGGCCCGCACGGACGTGGCGCAGTGCCAGGATCTCCCGGCGGTCAGCGGTACACACACCAGCACGGCGAATGACAATGCCACGGCCACGCCGTTCACCGGCGTCAGCTTTACCGACAGCAGCAGCGGCGCCACCAGCTACAGCATCGACATCACGCTGGACGCCAACAACGGCACGCTGACCGGCACCGGCCTGACCAGCACGGACGGTACGCACTATACCCTGACCGCCACCAGTACCGCGACGCTGCAGACGAACCTGCGCGCCCTGGTGTTCACGCCCACGGCCAACCAGGTGGCGGCGGGATCGACCAAGGTGACGACCTTCACCCTGACGCCGAAGGACAACACCGCCACCGGCACGGCCGACAGCACGTCCAAGATCACCGTCACCTCGATCAACGACGCGCCGACCCTGGACGCCAGCAAGTCACCGACCCTGACCGCCGAAGCCAACACCACCACGGCGGCGCCAAGCGGCGCCGTCGGCACCCTGGTCTCATCCCTGGTCGCCAACGGCACGGGTATCGCCAACGTCACCGATCCCGACACCGGCGCCCTGCTGGGCATGGCCATCACCGCGACGGACACGACCCACGGCGTCTGGTGGTACAGCACGAATGGCGGGACCAACTGGACCAATGTCAACGCCGGCACCGCGGTCAGCGGCACCGCGTCGCTGCTGCTGAAGGCGGATGCCAGCACCCGCCTGTATTTCCAGGTCACCGACACCAGCTATGCCGGCACGGCGACCGTCACCTTCCGCGCCTGGGACCAGACCAGTGGCACCGCCGGCAGCAAGGTGACGACCGCCACCAGCGGCGGCACCACCGCCTTCTCCTCGGCCACCGACACGGCCAGCATCACCATCACGGGCGCCAACGCCGCCCCGGTCATCACCAACCTGAGCGGCGACACCGTGGCCTGGGTGGACGCCAGCACCGCCGTGCGGCTGGATTCGGGGACAACAGCCTCGGTCAGTGATGCGGAGAACGACACCGCCGGCTGGGCCAGCGGCAGCCTGGTGGTGCAGCGGGTGACCGCCGGGTCCGCCGACGCCACCGCCAACGACACGTTCAGCTTCGACAACAGCGTGAGCGTCAGCGGCGGCACGGTGACGGTCAACGGCCATGCGCTGGGCTTCACCAACACCGGCGGCGTTCTGACCATCAGCCTGACCGCCAGCGCCACCAGCGCCGACGTGGCGACGCTGATGCACGCGATCCAGTACAGCAACGCCACGCCCTATGGCAACGCCACCATCCGCTATGCCCTGAGCGACGGGTCCGGCAACACCACCAATGCCGACGTGACGGTGACCAGTTCCACCATCTACGTCACCACCGCCACCGACCAGAGCAGCGGCCTTGCCGCCGACGGTTTCAGCCTGCGCGAGGCGCTGGCCCAATCCGTCACCCAGACGGGCGCCGACACCGTCGTCATCGGCGACAGCGTCACCGGCACCGTCACCCTGGCCACGGGCGCCACCCTGGGGGCCGGCGACACCCTGAAATACGCCCCCACAACGACCGGCAGCCTGACCATCGCCGTGACCAGCGGCAACCTGGCGCTGGGCGGCGCCGGCACCCTCTCGGTAGGCAGCGGCGACACGCTGACCATTTCCGCCGCCGTTTCGGGCACCGGCAGCGCCCTGACCAAGACGGGGGCGGGCACGGCCGTCCTGTCCAGCACCAGCACCTACACCGGCGCCACCACCATATCGGGCGGCACGCTGACGGTGGGCTCCATGGGCAGCACCTCCGGCCTGACCCTGGACGGTGGCACGCTGAAGTCTTCAGCCGTGATCAGCAGCTCCACCGCCGTCACCATCAATTCCGGCGGCGGCACCTTCGATGTCACCAACGGCGCCGTGACCCTCACGGGCGTCGTCAGCGGCGCCGGCGCGCTGGATGCCAAGAGCACCACCTCGGGCAACGCCCTGAAGCTGTCGGGCAACAACACCTTCACCGGCGGCGTCACGCTGGATGGCGGCATCCTCGACATCTCCAGCAACACCGCCCTGGGTACCGGCACCCTGACCGTCAACGGCGGCAAGATCCGCAGCACGACGAACCTCACCTACAACCTGGCCAACAACCTGGTGCTGAACACCGATCTGGTGATGGCCGGCAGCTATGCCCTGACCTTCACCGGCACGGTCGACCTGGGCGGCGGCACCCGCACCATCAACGATCAGCTGGGCGCCGGCAAGGACCTGACCTTCACCGGTGTGGTCAGCAACGGCAGCATCAACATCAGCTCGCAAACCAGCGGCGGCACCTACGCCAATGTGGTGCTGAGCAACACCAGCAACACCTACACCAACGCCACCGTCACCGCGGGCTTCCTCAAGATCGCCGGCGCCGGCAGCCTGGGCAGCGGCAGCGTCACCATGGCCGGCGGCACCCTGCTGATCAACGGTGCCGCCACCATCGCCGAGAACATCGCCGTCACCGCCAGCTCCACCATCCAGGTGGCCAGCGGCAACGCCGTCACCCTGTCGGGCAACATCACCGGCACCGGCAACAAGACCCTGACCCTGACCACCGGCACGGGCGCCGGCGACGGCCTGACCCTGACGGGCACCAACACCTACGCCGGTGCCTACAGCGTCAGCGCCGGCACGGTCACCGCCAGCGGCGGCAGCGCCATCGCCGACACCAGCGCCGTGACCGTCGCCAGCGGCGCCACCTTGGCCCTGGCCGCCAGCGAGACCATCGGCTCTTTGGCCGGCGCCGGCACGGTGACCCTGGGCACCAACACCCTGACGGTGAACGAGGCCAGCGCCGACGACACGACCTTCTCTGGCGCCATCACCGGCACCGGCGGCCTGACCAAGGCCGGCACCGGCATCCTGGAGCTGTCGGGCACCAACACCTATACCGGCGCCACCACCCTCAGCGCCGGCCAGATCACCGTGTCGGGCGGCAGCGCCATCAGCGACAGCAGTGCCGTGTCGGTCGCCTCGGGCGCCACCCTGCTGCTGTACGCCAGCAATGAGACGGTGGGATCGCTCAGCGGCGCCGGCACCGTGACGCTGAACGGCGGCACGCTGACCGTGGGCGGGGACAACACCAGCACCACCTTCTCCGGCGTTCTTCAGGACGGTGGCCTCGCCGGCGGCATCACCAAGGCCGGCACGGGCACCCTGACCCTGTCGGGCACCAACACCTACACCGACACAACGACCATCAGCGCCGGCACCCTGGTGGCCAGCAGCACCGGCGCCCTGGGCAGCAGCACCGGCGCCACCACCGTCGCCAGCGGCGCCGCCCTGTCGCTGGGCAGCGGCGTGACCATCGCCGACGCCCTGACCATCGCGGGATCCGGCATCTCCTCGGGCGGCGCGCTGATCCTGTCCACCGGCAACGCCACCCTGTCCGGCAATCTGACCCTGTCGGCCGCCGCCACCGTCACCGTGGCCGACACCTCCACCCTGACCGTGAGCGGCACGGTTGGCGGCGCCTTCAGCCTCACCCGCAGCTTCGGCAACGGCGCCCTGGTGCTGACCGCCAACAACAGCAGCGGCACCACCAATCTGAATATCCAGAACGGCACGCTGTCCATCACCGACCAGACCAACCTGACCACCGGCACGCTGACCCTGAACATGGGCAACACCGGCGTCGGCGGCCTGCTGGTCACCGGCAGCAACGTCACGATTTCCAAGAACATCACGCTGGGCGCCAGCGGCGGCATCATCAGCAACGCCAACGCCCTGACCCTGTCCGGCAACATCACCGGCGGCGTCAGCAGCAACGCCAGCCACGTCATCAGCCTGACCAAGGTCGGCGCCGGCAAGCTGACCCTGTCCGGCACCAACACCTACACCAGCTCCACCGGTGCCTTGGGCGCCACCATGGTGTCCGCCGGCACCCTCAGCGTCACCAACGCCACCAACCTGGGCAGCACCACCATCAACGGCGCCGTCATCCTGAACGGCGGCGCGCTGGAGGTGACGGGCAGCAGCGTCACCCTGCCCAACGCCATCGTCCTCAACGCCAACGGCACCATCAGCGCCACCAACAGCGCCACGCTGTCCGGCGTCATCTCCGGTTCCCGCAACCTGACCCTGAATGGCCTGGGCACGCTGACGCTCAGCGGCACCAACACCTATACCGGCACCACCACCGTGTCGGCCGGCACGCTCAGCGTCACTGACAACACCAACATCAGCAGCGCCGCGCTGACCCTGGACGGTGGCGCCCTCACCGTGACCGGCGCCACGGTTACCCTGGCCAACGCCGTCACCCTGGGCAGCAACGGCGGCACAATCAGCGACGCCAACGCCCTGACCCTGTCGGGTGTCATCAGTGGCGCGGGCAACCTGACCAAGACCGGTGCTGGCACTCTGGCCCTGTCGGGCACAAACACCTATACCGGCACCACCACCGTGTCGGCCGGCACCCTCAGCATCGCCGCCAGCACCAACCTGGGCAGCGGCGGCCTGACGCTCGACGGCGGCACCCTGACGGTGACCGGCACCACGGTGACACTGGGCGGGAACATTCTGCTGGGCACCGGCGGCGGCACCATCAGCACCGCCAACACCCTGACCCTGAGCGGCGTCATCAGCGGTTCCGGCAATTTGACCTCGTCGGGCAGCGGCACCCTGATCCTGTCGGGCACCAACACCTACACCGGCACCACCACCATCAGCGGCGGCTCGCTGGAGGCCGCCAGCAGCGGCGCCCTGGGCAGCAGCGCCGGCGGCACCACGATCGCCTCCACCGGCACCCTGCTGATCGATGATGGCGTGACCATAGCGGACGCGGTCAGCACCGCCGGCAACGGCTCGCTGACCCTGAACACCTCCACCGGCAGCGCCACGGTGTCGGGCAACGTGACCCTGACGGCCGATGCGCGCGTCAACGTGAACGGCACCGGCACCCTGACCCTCAGCGGCACCCTGGGCGGCGCCTTCACGCTGTACAAAAATATCGGCACCGGCACCCTGGTGCTGAGCGGCAGCAACAGCGCCGCCACCACCAACCTGAACATCGCCACCGGCACCCTGTCCATCACCGACCAGACCAACCTGACCACCGGCACCCTGACCTTGAACGGCGGCGCGTTGGCGGTAACCGGGTCCGCGGTGACCGTGAGCAAGGCCATCACCCTGGCCAGTGGCGGCGGCACCATCAGCAACGCCAACGCCGTGACCCTGTCGGGCGTCATCAGCAGCACGGGCGGCCTGACCAAAACGGGCGCCGGCACCCTGACCCTGTCGGGCACCAACACCTACAGCGGCTCGACGACGATCGCGGCAGGCACGTTGGCCTTGGCCAGCCTGGGCAGCACCTCGTCCCTGATCTTCAGCGGCGGCACGCTGGCATCCACGACCGCCTTCTCCAGCTCCACCGCCGTCACCGTGAACGCCGGCGGCGGCACCATCAATGTCACCAGCGGCGCCGTGACCCTCACGGGCGTCGTCAGCGGCACCGGCGCGCTGGATGTCAAGAGCACCACCTCGGGCAACGCCCTGAAGCTGTCGGGCAACAACACCTTCACCGGCGGTGTCACGCTGGATGGCGGCATCCTCGACATCTCCAGCAACACCGCCCTGGGTACCGGCACCCTGACCATCAACGGAGGTAAGATCCGCAGCACGACGAACCTCACCTACAACCTGGCCAACAACCTCGTGCTGAACGCCGATCTGGTGATGGCCGGCAGCTATGCCCTGGCCTTCGCCGGCACGGTCGACCTGGGCGCCGGCACCCGCACCATCAACGACCAGCTGGGTGCCGGCAAGAACCTGACCTTCAGCGGCGTGGTCAGCAACGGCAGCATTAATGTCGCCTCCCAGAGCAGCGGCGGCACCTATGCTTCGCTGATCCTGAGCAACACCGCCAACACCTACACCAACGCCACGGTGACCTCGGGCACCCTCAGCATCGCCGGCGCCGGTAGCCTGGGCAGCGGCAGCGTCACCATGGCCGGCGGCACCCTGCTGATCAACGGCGCCGCCAGCATCGCCAAGAACATCGCCGTCACCGCCAGCTCCGCCATCCAGGTGGCCAGCGGCAACGCCGCCACCCTGTCGGGCGTCATCTCCGGCAGCACCGGAACCCTGACGCTGAGCAGCGGCACGGGCGCCGGCGACGGCCTGACCCTGACGGGCACCAACACCTACGCCGGTGCCTACAGCGTCAGCGCCGGCACGGTCACCGCCAGCGGCGGCAGCGCCATCGCCGACACCAGCGCCGTGACCGTCGCCAGCGGCGCCACCTTGGCCCTGGCCGCCAGCGAGACCATCGGCTCCCTGGCCGGCGCCGGCACGGTCACCCTGGGCACCAACACCCTGACGGTGAACGAGGCCAGCGCCGACGACACGACCTTCTCTGGCGCCATCACCGGCACCGGCGGCCTGACCAAGGCCGGCACCGGCATCCTGGAGCTGTCGGGCACCAACACCTATACCGGCGCCACCACCCTCAACGCCGGCCAGATCACCGTGTCGGGCGGCAGCGCCATCAGCGACAGCAGTGCCGTGTCGGTCGCCTCGGGCGCCACCCTGCTGCTGTACGCCAGCAATGAGACGGTGGGATCGCTCAGCGGCGCCGGCACCGTGACGCTGAACGGCGGCACGCTGACCGTGGGCGGGGACAACACCAGCACCACCTTCTCCGGCGTTCTTCAGGACGGTGGCCTCGCCGGCGGCATCACCAAGGCCGGCACGGGCACCCTGATCCTGTCGGGCACCAACACCTACACCGACACGACGACGATCAGCGCCGGCACCCTGGTGGCCAGCAGCGACGGCGCCCTGGGCAGCAGCACCGGCGCCACCACCGTCGCCAGCGGCGCCGCCCTGTCGCTGGGCAGCGGCGTGACCATCGCCGACGCCCTGACCATCGCGGGATCCGGCATCTCCTCGGGCGGCGCGCTGATCCTGTCCACCGGCAACGCCACCCTGTCCGGCAATCTGACCCTGTCGGCCGCCGCCACCGTCACCGTGGCCGACACCTCCACCCTGACCGTGAGCGGCACGGTTAGCGGCGCCTTCAGCCTCACCCGCAGCTTCGGCAACGGCGCCCTGGTGCTGACCGCCAACAACAGCGGCGGCAGCACCAATCTGAATATCCAGAACGGCACGCTGTCCATCACCGACCAGACCAACCTGACCACCGGCACGCTGACCCTGAACATGGGCAACACCGGCGTCGGTGGCCTGCTGGTCACCGGCAGCAACGTCACGATTTCCAAGAACATCACGCTGGGCGCCAGCGGCGGCATCATCAGCAACGCCAACGCCTTGACCCTGTCCGGCAACATCACCGGCGGCGTCAGCAGCAACGCCAGCCACGTCATCAGCCTGACCAAGGTCGGCGCCGGCAAGCTGACCCTGTCCGGCACCAACACCTACACCAGCTCCACCGGTGCCTTGGGCGCCACCATGGTGTCCGCCGGCACCCTCAGCGTCACCAGCAACACCAACCTGGGCAGCACCACCATCAACGGTGCCGTCATCCTGAACGGCGGCGCGCTGGAGGTGACGGGCAGCAGCGTCACCCTGCCCAACGCCATCGTCCTCAACGCCAACGGCACCATCAGCGCCACCAACAGCGCCACGCTGTCCGGCGTGGTCTCCGGTTCCCGCAACCTGACCCTGAATGGCGTGGGCACGCTGACGCTCAGCGGCACCAACACCTACACCGGCACCACCACCGTCACCGACGGTACCCTCAGCATCGCCGCCGCCGCCAACCTGGGTAGCGGCGCGCTCACCCTCAACGGCGGCACCCTCACCGTGACCGGCTCCAGCGTCAGCCTGAGCCAGGCCGTGGCCCTGGGCAGCAACGGCGGCACAATCAGCACCGCCAACGCCCTGACCCTGTCGGGCGTGGTCAGCGGATCGGGGGACCTGACCCTGAGCGGTGGCGGCACCTTCACGCTGTCGGGAACCAACACCTACACCGGCGACACGACGGTGCGCGATGCCACCGTGCGCATCGCCGCAGCCGCCAACCTGGGCGGCAGCACCCTGACGCTGAACGGCGGCACCCTCACGGTGACCGGGTCCAGCGTCAGCCTGAGCCAGAACCTTACCATCTCCGTCAACAACGGCACCCTCAACACGGACAACAGCCTGACCCTGTCGGGTGTCGTCAGCGGTTTCGGCAGTCTGTTCAAAAGCGGAATCGGCACCGTAACCCTGTCGGGCAACAGCAGCGGCTATACCGACGCCAGCTATGTGCAGGCGGGCACCTTGGCGCTGACCGGTTCATTGGGCGGTGACGTCAACGTCCAGGACGGCGCCACCCTGGCCGGCACCGGCACCATCGGCGGCAACCTGCGGGTCTATGGCGGCGGCACCCTGGCCCCCGGCATCGACGGCGTGAACAACGGCATCGGCACCCTGACCGTCACGGGCAACGTGAACCTGGGCGGCGCCCTGCAAATCCAGATCGCCGGCGTCTCCGGCAACAACGACGTGTTGAGCGTGGGCGGCAACGTCGTGCTGAACGACGGCTCGGGCAATGCCGGCACCCTGACGCTGAGCGCCGTTGGCGGCTACACGGCAGCACTGGGCGACAGCTTCACCATCGTCAACAACACCGGCAGCGGCACCACCGACACCACGGCCTTCGACAACCTGGACAGCAATGGGCGTGCGGACCTCAGCGGCGGCAAGGCGCTGATCACCAACAGCGGCGGCACCGGCAACGATATCGTGGCCAGCGTCCTCAACGCCGCCCCGACCCTGACCACCACCCCGGCCACGAGCCCCAACTTCACCGAGGGCGGCAGCGCCGTGTCGCTGTTCAGCGGCACCACCATCAGCACGGTGGAGGCCGGCCAAAGCGTCCACGCCCTGACGCTGACCGTCGGCGGCCTGGCCAACGGCACGTCCGAAGTGCTGACCGTCGACGGCAGCGCGGTAACCTTGACCAACGGCACCAGCGTGACCACCAGCGCCAATGGCTATGCCGTCAGCGTCTCGGTCACCGGCAGCACCGCCACCGTCACCATCACCAAGGTCGGCGACTTCTCCGCCGCCGCCGCCCAGACCCTGGTCAACGGCCTGACCTACCAGAACAGCAGCCAGGACCCCACCGCCGGCAGCGGCCGCACCGTCACCCTGACCAGCATCCAGGACAACGGCGGCACCGCCAACGGCGGCACCGACACCGCCACCCTGACCGCCAACACCACCGTCACCATCACCCCGGTCAACAACGCGCCCACCCTGCCCAGCAGCGGCGCCACCTCAACCATCCCGGCCACGCCGATCAACGCCGCCAGCAACGCCGTCACCGTATCCAGCATCCTGAGCGATGCGGGCTATGCCGACGTCGATGGCCACGGCATCTCGGGCGTCGCCATCACCGGCCTGTCCGGTGCCGGCACCTGGCAGTATTCCACCGACGGCACGAACTGGTTCGCGGTCGGCACCGTCTCCGCCAACAGCGGTCTGTTGCTGAACAGCACCGCCCAACTGCGCTACGTCCCCAATGGCAGCACGGCGGAAACCGCCACGCTGACCTTCAAGGCCTGGGACGAAACCACCGGCACCGTCAGCAGCGGCAGCACGCGCCAGACGGCCGACACCACCACCAACGGCGGCGCCACCGCCTACTCGGCCAACAACGGCACGCTCAGCGTCGAGACCCAGGGCGCGGTGATGACGGCCGGCGGGTCCGTCACCTATGTCGAGGCCGGCACCGCCGGCGCCATCGACACCACCATCACCGTCAGCGATTCCGTCACCAGCACCCTGACCAGCGCCACGGTGACCATCGGCAGCGTGGTGGCGGGCGACGTGCTGTCCTTCACCAACACGGCCAACATCACCGGCAGCTATGACAGCAGCACCGGTGTGCTGACCCTGACGGGCAGCGACACCCTGGCCAACTACCAGGCGGCCCTGCGCAGCATCACCTTCAGCTCCACCAGCCAGGACCCGACGGTGGGCGGGACCCGGACCAGCCGCACCGTCAGCTGGTCGGTCAACGACGGCATCGCCCCGTCGGCCGCCGTCACCAGCACGGTCAACATCACCGCCGTCAACGATGCGCCCACCCTGGCCACCACCCCCACCAGCAGCCCGGTCTTCACCGAGGGCGGCAGCGCCGTGAGCCTGTTCAGCGGCACCACCATCAGCGCGATCGAGGCCGGCCAGAAGATCAGCGGCCTGACGCTGACCGTCGGCGGCCTGGCCGACGGCACATCGGAGGTTCTGTCCATTGACGGCCAGGACGTCGCCCTGGTCGACGGGACCAGCATCACCACCACCGCCAACGGCTATGGTGTCTCAATCTCGGTGACATCCGGCACCGCCACCGTCACCATCACCAAGGCGGGTGGCGCCACGGCGGCGGCGACCCAGACCCTGGTCGACGGCCTGACCTACAAGGACACGAGCAGCGACCCCACGGCCGGCGGCGGCCGCACCGTCACCCTGACCCAAATCCAGGACAATGGTGGCACGGCCAACGGCGGCCACGACACCACCACCCTGACCGCCAGCACCACCGTCACCCTGCACCCGGTCAACCAGGCGCCGACCCTGTCCACCACCCCGGCCACGTCGCCCAACTTCACCGAGGGCGGCAGCGCCGTGCCGCTGTTCAGCGGCACCACCATCAGCACCAGCGAGGCCAGCCAGAGTGTCCACGCCCTGACGCTGACCGTCGGCGGTGTGGCCAACGGCGCGTCCGAAGTGCTGACCGTCGACGGCAGCGCGGTGACCCTGACCAACGGCACCAGCGTGACCACCAGCGCCAACGGCTATGCCGTCAGCGTCTCGGTCACCGGCAGCACCGCCACCGTCACCATCACCAAGGCCGGCGACTTCTCCGCCGCCGCCGCCCAGACCCTGGTCAACGGCCTGACCTACCAGAACAGCAGCCAGGACCCCACCGCCGGCAGCGGCCGCACCGTCACCCTGACCAGCATCCAGGACAACGGCGGCACCGCCAATGGCGGCACCGACACCACCACGCTGACCGCCAACACCACCGTCACCATCACCCCGGTCAACAACGCGCCCACCCTGCCCGGCAGCGGCGCCACCTCCACCATCCCCGCCACGCCGATCAACGCCACCAGCGACGCCGTCAGCGTGTCCAGCGTCCTGACCGACGCGGGCTATCTCGACCCCGATGCCCACGGCCATTCCGGCGTGGCCATCACCGGCCTGACCGGGTCCGGCGCCTGGCAGTATTCCACGGACGGCGGCACCAACTGGATCAACGTCGGCACCGTTTCCACCACCGGTGCCCTGCTGCTGGACAGCACCGCCACGCTGCGCTACGTGCCCAACGGCAGCACCGTGGAAACCGCCACCCTGACCTTCAAGGCCTGGGACGAGACCACCGGCACCGCCACCAGCGGCAGCACGCGCCAGACGGCCGACACCACCACCAACGGCGGCACCACCGCCTATTCGGCCAACAACGGGACGCTCAGCGTCGCCGCGCAGGGCGCCACGGTGACGGCCGGCGCCACCACCGGCTACACCGATGGCGGCAGTGCCGACGTGATCGACAGCGGCATCACGCTGTCGGACAGCGCCAGCAGCACCCTGACCAGCGCCACCGTCACCATCGGCAACGTCGTGGCCGGTGACGTCCTGGCCTTCGCCAGCCAGAACGGCATCACCGGCAGCTATAACGCCACCACCGGCGTCCTGACCCTGACGGGGACCGCCAGCGTCGCCGACTATCAGGCGGCCCTGCGCTCCGTCACCTTCAACTCCACCAGCCATGATCCGACGCTGGGCGACACCCGCACCAGCCGCACCATCAGCTGGTCCGTCAATGACGGCATCGCACCCTCGGCCACCGTCACCAGCACCGTCAACATCACCGCCGTCAACGACGCGCCGACGCTGACGGTGCCCGGCGCCCAGACCATCACCGACACCCTGGCGCATGGCCTGAGCGTCAGCGTGGCCGATGCCGACGCGGGAACCGGCACCGAAACGGTGACGGTGAGCGCGGGCAAGGGCAATCTGGCCGTCACCGCCTCGGGCGGCGCCAGCGTCAGCGGCACAGGCACCGGCAGCCTGACCATCGCCGGCACCCTGGCCGACGTGAACGCCACCCTGGCCAGCCTGACCTACACCACCACGGCGACGGGCAGCGACAGCGACACGGTGACCGTGACTGTCAACGACGGCGGCAACACCGGCATCGGCGGCGCGCTGTCGGACAGCAAGACCATCGCCGTCACCCTGACTGGCAATGCCGCCCCCACCATCAGCGTG
Organism: Nitrospirillum guaranorum; assembly: GCF_034653275.1. Taxonomy (NCBI): domain Bacteria; kingdom Pseudomonadati; phylum Pseudomonadota; class Alphaproteobacteria; order Rhodospirillales; family Azospirillaceae; genus Nitrospirillum; species Nitrospirillum guaranorum. The sequence continues at coordinate 347,575 of NZ_JAYEES010000002.1, forward strand.
GCCGGCACGCAGACCATCACCGACACCAACAGCCACGCCATCACCGGCGTCGGTGTGAGCGACAGCCTGGCCGGCGGCACCGTCAGCGCCACGGTGTCGGATTTGCACGGCAACCTGGGCTTCACCGCCGCCGGGTCCGCCAGCGTCACCGGCGCCGGCACGGGCAGCGTCACCATCACCGGCACCCTGGCCGACGTGAACGCCACCCTGGCCACCCTGAGCTACGCCACCACCGCGACGGCCACGGGAACGGATACCATCACCGTCACCGTCAACGACGGCGGCACCAGCCTGATCGGCGGGGCGAAGTCCGCCACGCAGACCATCGCCGTCACCCTGACCGGCAACGATGTGCCGTCCTTGGCGGTACCGGGCGCACAGAGCTATGTCGACCAGGCCGGCCACGCCATCAGTGGCGTCGCCATCACCGACACGCTGCCCGGCGGCACCGTCACGGCCACCGTGTCCGACCTGCACGGCAACCTCAGCTTCACCGCCTCGGGCGCCGCCACCGTCACCGGGGGCGGCACGGGCAGCGTCACCATCACCGGCTCCCTGGCCGATGTGAACGCCACCCTGGCCACCCTGAGCTACGCCACCACCCTGTCGACGGCCGGCAGCGACACCATCACCGTCGCCGTCAACGATGGCGGCACCACGCGCATCGGTGGGGCCCAGTCCACCAGCGGCACCATCGCGGTGGCCATCGCCACCAACGACACCCCGGTACTGACCGTGGCGGGGGCGCAGAGCTACGACGACACCAACGCCCACGCCATCACCGGCGTCAGCATCAGCGACGCCCACAATGGCACTGTGACCGCCACAGTGGCTGACTTGCACGGCAACCTGGGCTTCACCGCCGCGGGGACCGCCACCGTCACCGGCGGCGGCACGGGCAACGTCACCATCACCGGCAGCCTGGCCGACGTGAACGCCACCCTGGCCACCCTGACCTACACCACCACGGCAACCGCCACCGGCAGCGACACCATCACCGTCACCGTCAACGACGGCGGCGGCAGCCTGATTGGTGGGGCCAAGTCCGCCACCCAGACGATCGCCGTGGCCCTGACCGGTAACGACACGCCGGTCCTGACCGTGGCCGGGGCGCAGAGCTACACCGACACCAACGCCCACGCCATCACCGGCGTCAGTGTCAGCGACAGCCTGCAGGGCGGCACCGTCACCGCCACCGTGGCTGATCTGCGCGGCAATCTCGGCTTCACCGCCGCAGGATCCGCCACCGTCACCGGCGTTGGCACGGGCAGCGTCACCATCACCGGCAGCTTGGCCGACGTGAACGCCACCCTGGCCACCCTGACCTATGCCACCACGGCGACCGCCACCGGCAGCGACACCATCACCGTCACCGTTAATGATGGTGGTACGGCCCGCATCGGCGGGGCCAAGGCCGCCGCCCAGACCATCGCCATCAACCTGACCGGCAATGACACGCCGGTCCTGACCGTGACGGGGGCGCAGAGCTACACCGACACCAACGTCCACGCCATCACCGGTGTCAGTGTCAGCGACAGCCTGCAGGGCGGCACCGTCACCGCCGCCCTGATCGCCACCCAGGGCAACATCTCCGTCACCGCCGCCGGCGGCGCCACGGTGTCGGGCAGCGGCAGCGGCGTGGTTGCCATCACCGGCAGCCTCGCGGACGTGAATGCCACCCTGGCCACCCTGGGCTATGCCACCACCGCCACGACCACCGGCACCGACACCCTGACCATCGCGGTCAGCGATGGCGGCGGCGCGCGCATCGGCGGGGCCAAGTCCACCAGCCAGACGATCGCCATCAGCCTGACCGGCAACGACACGCCGGTCCTGACCGTGGCGGGGGCGCAGAGCTACAGCGACACCAACGCCCACGCCATCACCGGCGTCAGCATCAGCGACACCCTGACGGGCAGCATCGTCACCGCCACGGTGGCCGCCACCCAGGGCAACGTCGCCGCCACCGCGTCGGGCGCCGCCACCCTGGCCGGCAACGGCACGGGCAGCCTGACCGTCACCGGCAGCCTGGCGGATGTGAACGCCACCCTGGCCAGCCTGACCTATGCCACCACCGCCACGGCCACGGGCAGCGACACCATCACGGTGACCGCCAACGACGGCGGCACGGCCCGCATCGGCGGCGCCAAGTCCACCGCGCAGACCATCGCGGTCAGCCTGACCGGTAACGACACCCCCGTGGTGACCGTGCCAGGGGCGCAGAGCTATAACGACACCAACGCCCACGCCATCACCGGCATCAGCGTCAGCGACACCCTGTCGGGCAACGCCCTCACGGTCGCGCTGCTGGCCGGCAAGGGCAACGTCACGGTCACCGCCGCCGGCGGGGCGACCGTGTCCGGCAACGGCAGCGGCGTGGTTTCCATCAGCGGCAGCGTGGCCGATGTCAACGCCACCCTGGCCAGCCTGACCTATGCCACCACCGCCACGGGCACCGACACGGACGCCATCACGGTGGCGGTCAGCGACGGCGGCACCGCCCGCATCGGCGGGGTGAAATCCGCGGTACGCACCGTCGCCGTCAACCTGACGGGTAACGACACGCCGGTCCTGACCCTGCCGGGTGGCCAGAACCTGTCGGCCACCGGCAACCAGGCCATCACCGGCATCAGCGTGGCCGATACCCTGACGGGCAACGCCGTCAGCGTCACGGTGAAGGACGGCTTCGGCGGCCAGCTGGTCATGGCCGCCTCCGGTTCCGCCACCTTGGCCGGCAATGGCACGGGCACGGTCACGGTCACCGGTAGCGTGGCCGACGTGAACGCCACCCTGGCCACCTTGAACCTGACCCCGGCCACCACCGGTAACGACATCATCACCGTGACCGTCAACGACGGCGGCACGGCCCGGGTGGGCGGCGCCAAGACGGCCAGCGGCATCATCGGCGTGACCATCAACCCGGTGGTGGTGCCGCAACCCCCCGCCACGACCACGACGACGACGACCACGACCGCCACGGCGCCGGTCACCACCACGAGCAGCACGCTGATCGTGACGCCCACAGTGGCCGCCACCAGCACCGCGACGACCACCGTGACCCTGACCCAGACCGTGGGCACGGGCAACGCCGGCGTCAGCGGCACGCCCAGCGCCGGCCTGAGCGGCAACAGCGTCATCAGCACCGTCGCCGCGACCACAACCACCAGCACCTCCACCACGACCGCCACCACCAGCATCACCACGGCGCTGGCGGCTGACAGCACCACGACATCCAGCAGCACCCGGACGACCACCACTACCGCGACCACGGGCGGCTCCACGGCGGCGGCCACCACGACGGCCGCGACAACGCCCACCACCGCCCCGACCACCAGCGCCCCGACTGCCACCACGACGACCAGCACCACAGCCATCAGCGCCAGCACCGGCGTGGTGGCCATCACCTCCGCCACCAGCGGCACAACCACGCTGACCCTGGCCAACCAGATCAGCAACCAGGCGGTCATCGCTGGCCAGCAGGTGACCTTCCAGCTGCCGCAGGGCACCTTCCAGAGCAGCGACCCACAGGTGACGCTGGAGGCGCGGCAGGCCAACGGCGAGCCATTGCCGGCCTGGCTGACCTTCAACCCCGCCAATGGCACCTTCAGCGGCCAGCCGCCGGCTGGGGAGAACGGCAACGTCGCCATCACCGTCACGGCGCGCGACAGCAACGGCAACGTCGCCGAGGCCAAGTTCAACATGTCGGTGGGCCAACAGCAGAACGGCACCGGCGGCCCCGGTGGCCAGAGCCAGCAGGGCCCGGGCAACCGCGCCCCGCAGCAGCACGCCGCCAACGATCCGGCCACGGCCGTGCCCGCCGACCTGAACCCCGTGCAGCTGGCCGCCTATGCCGGCCGTGACGCGGCGGCACAGGATCTGGCCGCCAAGATCGCCAACGGCCCCGGCAAGGTGCCGGCGGGCAAGCTGTCGCTGACGGCGCAGCTTCAGGCCGCCGCCCAGGCGCAGAAGGCCGTCGGCTTCGGTACCGGCACCTTCGGCGCCACCCCGCACCACGGCATCGTCGACGACGCCGTATCCCTGCTCGCCAGCTTGCTGGACGTGTTCGGCGGCGACGCCCCGCAGCACGGCCCGGCCCTTCCCGCCCATCACGCTACCACCACCACCACGATCGCCTGAGGCTCCATGACGTCCTTGCCTTATTCCGCGCCGGTGCGGCGCACCCGCCCGCGTACCGTGGCGACGCCCATTGTCGCCGGAGCCTTGGTGGCCTTGCTGGCGGGGTGTTCCGTCACCCCCCGCCCCCTGACATCGGATGAGAACCAGACCCGCGCCACCGAGGCGCTGAAGCTGGTCCGTGACCGCATCGACCCCGTGACCGTCGCCGTTTCCCTGGACGAGGCCATCGCACGGGCGGTGAAGTACAACCTGGACCACCGGCTGGCGCTGATGGACCAGGCCATCGCCAACCGTCAGATCGACGTGTCGCGCTGGGATCTGCTGCCCAAGCTGGTGGTGGACGGCGGCCTGACGGCACGCAGCAACGAACTGGCCTCGTCCTCCTACTCCATCCTGACCGGCAGGCAGTCGCTGGAGCCGTCCATCTCCAGCGATCGCCGGTCCGGCACCGCCGACCTGCAGCTGAGCTGGAGCGTCCTGGACTTCGGCATCAGCTATTACCAGGCCCGGCAGAACGGTGACCGCGCCCTGGCCACGGCGGAAAAGCGCCGCTCGGCGGTCAACAGCATCGTGCAGCAGGTCCGCGCCGCCTATTGGCAGGCGGTGGCGGCGGAGAAGATCGGCGACCGCATCAACCCCATCCTGGCCGACGCCCGCCAGGCCCTGGAAGACACCCGCCAGGTGGAGAAGCAGCGCCTGAAGCCCATGCTGGACGTGCTGCGGGACGAGAAGGCGACCATCGACATCATCCGGCAGCTGGAGAACCTGCAGGCCGACCTGGCGCTGGCCAAGACCCAGCTGGCGGCCCTGATGGGGCTGCCGCCGGGAACGCCCTACCAGCTGGTGTTGCCGGACAACCCGACCGCCCTGCCGGAGATGAAGACCGCCATCACCGAGCTGGAACACACGGCCCTGATCAACCGCCCGGAACTGCGCGAGCAGGCGTACAACCGCCGCATCGCCACGGACGAGGTGCACAAGGCCTTCCTGAAGCTGTTCCCCAACCTGTCCATCCAGGGCGGCCTGGACTATGACAGCAACTCCTTCCTGGTGAACCAGCGATGGGCCGAGGGCGGCCTGCGCCTGTCCTGGGGCCTGCTGAACCTGCTGTCCGGCAATGATTTCATGGGTCTGGCGGAGACGCAGCGCGACCAGGCGGAGGTGCGCAACCTGGCCCTGTCCATGGCCGTGCTGACCCAGGTGAACGTGGCCTGGCAACAGCTTGGGCGCGCGCGCACTCAGTACCTGGAGGCGTCCGAGCTGGACACCATCGAGGGTCGCATCTACGATCAGGTGCTGGCCCAGCAGGAAAACAGCGCCGCCGGCAAGGTGGACCGCGTGCGCGCGTCCGCGTCGCGCATCGTGGCGGAACTGACCCGCGCCCGGGCGTACGCCGACATGCAGAACGCGCTGGCGTCGCTGTACGTCTCGGTGGGCATCGATCCGCTGCCGCAGTCCGTGCCCGATTATTCGCTGAAGACCCTGACCGCCGCGGTGTCCACGGTGAACCGCCGCATCGAAAGCGGCATGTTCGGCGCCGAGGCGTCGGTGTCCAACCAGACGCCGACGCTGGACGACCCCGGCAAGGCCTTGACGCAGTAACCCTAGAGAGCGATAGCCAAAACGGTGCCGGGCGGGGGATCCTCCCCTCCCGGCCCGTCTTGTTTCGGCGCCCGTCTTGTTTCGACGACCACCCGGCGCCGGCCCTTGCAACGAACAGCGAGTCCGCCCTTGTTCCGCCCCCGGTTCAGCCTGATCCCGTCCGTGCTTCTTCTCGGCCTGTCCGTCACGGCCCACGGCGCCGACACCATGCCGGAGATCCGCGCCCAGTTGGTGCCCAAGCGCAGCACGGTGCTGTCGTCGCAAATCGCCGCACAGATATCTGAACTTCCCCTGCGCGAGGGCGACAGCTTCGGCGAGGGGCAAAAGCTGGTGGCTTTCGACTGCGGTATCCAGAGGGCCCGCTTGGCCAAGGCCGCCGCCCAGGAAACCGCGACCCGCAAGACCTATGAGGTCAAGAGCAAGCTGAACACGCTGAATTCCATCGGCGTATTGGAAGTGGAGACGGCGGCGGCCGAGCACGCCATGGCCGAGGCCGAACAGCAGATGGCGCGCGAGGTCGCGGCCCATTGCGTCGTCACCGCCCCCTTCGCCGGGCGCATGGGGCCGGTGGACGTGAAACGCTTCCAATCCGTGGCGGAAGGGCAGAAGCTGCTGGAAATCCTGGACCCGACGGAACTGGAGGCGGAGATGCTGGTGCCGTCGTCTTGGCTGAAGTGGCTGAAGCCCGGTTTCGCGCTGGAAATCGGCATCGAGGAAACCGGCCGCAAGTACCCGGCCAAGGTGGCCCGCCTGTCGCCGCGCATCGATCCCGTGTCGCAAAGCATCCGGGTCTTCGCCGTCATCGACGGCAAATTCCCGGAATTGCTGCCGGGCATGAGCGGCCGCGCCATCGTCGCGGCGCCGAACTGAGGGTAGGTGATGCGCGTCGTGCCCCCCACCCCGGAGGAACCGCCCCAGCGCCCGGACGCGGCCGAACTGGCCGGCCGGCAGCTGTTCGGCCTGACCACGCTGCTGCAGCTGCAGAAGCGGGCGCGGCATACCCGCACCGAGCAGGAACTGGGCTTCCTGATGGTGAACGACACCTTCAGCCTCGTGCGGTATCGCCAGGCGCTGGCCTGGCAGCGGGCGGAGCGGGGCGAGGGCGCGGTGCTGGCCGTGTCGGGCCTGTCCTCCGCCGATGCCGACAGCCCCTACGCCCGCTATGCCTGCCGGCTGCTGGCGGCGCATGGCGATCCCGCCGCGATCAAGGACCTGACCACGGCCGACCTGGCCCCGGACCTGGCCGAGGAATGGCCGGAGTACCTGCCGGCCCACGGCCTGTGGCTGCCGCTGACGGCGCCGGATGAGCGGTCCTTGGGCGGGCTGCTGCTGGCCCGTGAAGAACCGTGGACGGACGGCGAGCGCGTGTTGCTGGAAAACCTGGGCGACGCCTACGCCCATGCCTGGGGCGGCCTGGTCCGGCAGCAGCGGCGCTGGCACCGGGACGCCGCCCGGCTGAAGTCCCTGCGCACCCTGGGCTACGTCGCGGCGGGCCTCGTGGCCCTGTCCCTGTTCCCCGTGCGCCTGTCCGCCCTGGCGCCGGCGGAGGTCATCCCCCAGGCCCCGACCGTGGTGCGGGCGCCGTTCGACGGCGTGGTCGACAAGTTCCTGGTGACGCCCAACCAGCCGGTGACCGAGGACCAGCCCCTGTTCCAGCTGGACCCGGTGCGGCTGCAGAACCGCCTGGACGTGGCCCAGGCCACCCTGGAAGCGGCGGAGGCGGAGTACCGCCAGACCGCGCAGCAGGCCGTGTTCGATGAAAAGGCCAAGGGCCAGTTGGTGGTTCTGCAAGGCAAGCGCGACCAGGCCATGGCGGAGGTTACCTACGTCCAGGACCTGCTGAAGCGCATCGTCGTGCATGCGCCGCGCGCCGGCCTGGCCGTGTTCACCGACGTCAACGATTGGATCGGCCGGCCGGTCACCCAGGGCGAGCGCATCCTGATGGTGGCGGAGCCCAAGGATGTAGAGCTGGAGATCAAGCTGCCGGTGGCCGACGCCATCGCCATGGATGCCGGCGACCCGGTGTCGCTGTTCCTGAACATCGACCCGCAGCATCCGCTGGACGCCACCGTGCGGCTGGCGGCCTACCAGCCCGAGGTGGGCACGGACGGGGTCGCAGCCTACCGTCTGAAGGCGCGGTTCAACGACGGGCAGGCGCCCGTGCGCATCGGCCTGCAAGGCACGGCCAAAATCTACGGCCAGCGCACCACCCTGTTCTATTACCTGTTCCGTCGCCCCCTGGCGGCCCTGCGCCAGCGGCTGGGCGTCTGATGAGCGGTGAGGTTCCGAACACCGCGCCTGGCAACGCGCCAGCGGACGCCCCACCCCCGCGCCTGGCCCCCCTGCGGGAGGAGTTGACCCTGCTGGCCGGGCCGGCGCTGGCCGACGGTTCGCCCAGCTGGACGCTGCACGATCAGGTGGCCGGGCGCTTTTACCGGCTGGGCTGGCTGGAGTTCGAGATTCTGCGCCGCTGGCATCTGGAGGTGCCCCAGGCCATCGCCGCCGATGTCGCGTCCAACACCACGCTGCGCGTCACCGTCGACGACGTCATGGCCGTCTCGCAGTTCCTGGCGCTGAACAACCTGCTGCAGCGCCATGGGCCCCAGGCGGTATCGACCCTCATGCGCCAGGCGGAGATGCGCAAGCCCGGCTTCTGGCAATGGTTGCTAAAGAACTATCTGTTCTTCCGCGTGCCGCTGGTGAAGCCGGACCGTTTCCTGACCCAGGCCCTGCCCTACGTGTCCTGGATCTTCACCCGCGGCTTCTTCCTGGTGACGCTGGCCGCCGCCTTGCTGGGCATCTATCTGGTGACCCGGCAGTGGGATCAGTTCCGCACCACGTTCGTCAGCTTCCTCTCCCCCTCCGGCCTCATCACCGGCGCCGTCGGCTTGGCCGTGGCCAAGGTGGTGCATGAGTTGGGGCATGCCCTGACCGCCAAGCGCTACGGCTGCCGGGTGCAGACCATGGGCATCGCCTTCATGGTCATGTACCCGCTGTTGTACACCGACGTCAGCGACGCCTGGCGGCTGCCCAACCGGCGACAGCGCCTGGCCATCGGCGTGGCCGGCATGGGCGCGGAATTGACGCTGGCCGCCTATGCCACGCTGGCCTGGTCCTTCCTGCCGGAGGGGCCGGTGAAGGCCGCCGCCTTTCTGCTGGCCACCACCAGCTGGATCATGACCGTGCTGGTCAACACCAGCCCCTTCATGCGCTTCGACGGCTATTTCCTGCTGTCGGATCTGCTGGACGTGCCCAACCTGCATGACCGCGCCTTCGCGCTGGGCCGCTGGTGGCTGCGCGAACGGCTGTTCCACCTCGGGGAACCGGTGCCGGAGGAGCTGCCGGCCAAGCGCCGCAATCTGTTGATCGCGCTGGCCTTGGCCACCTGGATCTACCGCTTCACCCTGTTCGTCGGCATCGCCGCCCTGGTCTACCATCTGTTCTTCAAGGTGCTGGGCATCATCCTGTTCCTGGTGGAAGTGTGGTGGTTCATCCTGCGCCCGCCCCTGAACGAGGTGCGGGAATGGATACGGCGGCGGGGCACCATGACCTGGAACCGCCGTTCCGCCACCACGGCCGCCGTGGCGCTGGGCCTGCTGGCCCTGGCCGTCATTCCCTGGCGCAGCACGGTGACGGCGCCGGCCGTCCTGCGCGCCGCGCAGGAGATGGAGATTTTCCTGGACCAGCCGGGACGGATGGACGCCGTGTTGGTCAAGGCCGGCCAAAGTGTGACGGCGGGCCAAGTGCTGTTCCGCCTGAGTTCCCCCGACCTGGACTACAAGCTGGCCAGCCAGCGCCAGAAGATCCAGACGCTGCAGTGGGAAGCCGCCTATCGCGGCGGCGCCGCCATCGACCCCAAACGCCAGCGCATCGCCGCGCAGGAGCTGGAGACCGCGCAGGCCGAGCTGCGCGGGCTGGAGGCGGAAAAGGCCAAGCTCACCGTGACCGCCCCCTTCGCCGGCATCATGGCCGAGGTGGCGGAGCCGCTGTCGCCCGGCGAATGGCTGCCCGCGAAGGAGCGGCTGGGCCTGCTGCTGGACCCGGCGCATCCCATGATCGAGGCCTATGTGCGCGAGGCCGACCTGCATCGGGTGGCCGTGGGGGACGAGGGCCGCTTCCGCCCCGACCAGACGTTGACCAGCGCCGTGGACGGCCGCATCCAAGACATCGACGATACCAGCACCCGGGTGCTGAACCGCCGCTATCTGGCCAGCACCTATGGCGGCGACATCGCCGCGCGCGAAGACAGCCAGCACCAGCTGGTGCCCGAGGAGTCGCTGTACCGCGTGCTGATCGCGCCGGCCAGGGACACCGCGCCGGCCAGCCTGGAACGCGGCCGCGTGACGCTGGAAGGCGTGCGCGAAAGCCTGCTGGGCAGCCTGTGGCGCCGGACCATGGCCATCCTGCTGCGCGAAGGCAGCTTCTGAACGCCAACCGCCGACCCCACCCCTGATGAAAAGCCGTACGCGATGACAAACCACCCCACGCTTCCCCTGTTCTACAAGCAGCCGCGCCTGATGCGCGCCGCCGTGGACGAGGCCATGTCCCTGCGCCAGCCCGTCGGTTACGGCTTCGCCGCCGGGGCGCACGCGGTTCCCCTGGTGATGGGGGAGTTCGCCGTCGCCTGCCGGTCCGTCCCCATCCTGTTCGCGGGCGCGGACGCCGCCCCCATCGCCCTGCTGGGCCTGCGTGAGGGGCAGAACCTGTTCGTGCGCGCCGATGGCCGCTGGGACGAGGACGCCTACATCCCGGCTTACGTCCGCCGCTACCCCTTCATCTTCCTGGAGGACGCGGAGGCGGACCAGCTCACCCTGTGCGTGGACGAGGCGGCGGACGCCGTGGTGGCGGGAACGGAAAACCCCTTCTTCGTGAACGGCGCACCCACCGACCTGACTCTCCAGGCCCTGGATTTCGCGCGCGAGTACCAGGCATCCCACGCGCTGACCATCGGCTTCGTCGCCGCCCTGCTCGACAGCGATCTGCTGACCGAGCGGCGGGCGGACATCGCCCTGCCTTCGGGCGAGACGCCCAGCCTGTCCGGCTTCCGCGTCATCGACGAGGAAAAGCTGAACCGCCTGCCGGCGGAAACGTTGACGCATTGGCGCGACAAGGGGTGGCTGGCGGCGGCTTATGCCCACCTCATCTCCCTCAACGACTGGTCGGCGCTGATGCGGCGGGCCGGGTGATGGCGCGGTGATGGACCGGTTGCTGCCGCAGGAGATCGAGACACCGACGCCGGAGATGGAAAAGCTGACCGCGCGGATGGTGGTGCCCATCCTGCCGCAGCTGATGGTCTATCTGGCCGAGGTGCGCGCGCAGGTGGATGCCGAGCTGCAGCCCACGCTGCGGCCGGTCAGCCCGGTCAAGCCGTATCCCTTGGGCCGCTGTGAGGAAATCACGCGGGCGGCCATGGCGATCCTGGGCCAGCGCCTGCGCGAGCCCACCCACCCGGTGGAGCACGCCCTTGCCTCCTTCCTGCGCCAGGGCGGCCGCATCCGCACCATCTGGGGCGCGTTGCGCGGCACTTATTTCCAGAACGCCTTCCAGATCGGCAGCCTGTATGCCGACGTGGCCAACGACACGGTCGTCATCACCAAGCCCAAGGTCGAAATCCTGCCGGTGCGGGAGTGCGGGCTGGTCCCCATACGGGACATCGCCCATTTCATCGAGATCGCGGGCAAGTATTGGGGCGGGGAGATCTACCCCAATTTGGTGGTCCCTGACCTTGCCCCCCTGTTTCCCATGATCAGCCGCATTCCCCACCAGTCCGTCCGGCCGCAGATGGGGTGCGACTACATGATCGACCTGTTCCGCCGGGATGAATTCCGCGGGCCGGAAGCCTTCCTGGCCACCGCCCCACCGCCCCCGGCCGACGTGGTGGAAGAGTTGCGCAGCCTATGTCCCGAGACGATACGCCATGTCACCCCCGACAGCGGCCGGGACCTGGCCGTCGCCGCCTGCCGACGGGCGCGGGACATGGGGGCGGACAATGCGTGGCGGGACCGCCTGGTGCTGGATCTGTTGAGCATCAGGCGGCTGTGAACGGCGGCGCCCTGGGCCCTTGTACTACCAATCGGTCATGGCCGCCGCCGGGGCCCTGCGCTAGGCTTTTCCCATAATAAGATCGGGAGGAGTCCATGGTGCGTGTAACGCGGTCCCTGCTGGCGGTGGCGGCCCTCGTGGGATTGGCGGTGATGCCGGTGTCCGCCGGTGCCGCCGAGCCCAAGGCGAAAGGGGACCATCATCCCCGCTATGATTACCCGACCGCCGTACGCGCCGACTACGTCATCGGCTGCCTGGCATCCAATGGTTTCAAGCACGAACTATTGGGCAAGTGCGCCTGTGGCATCGACACCATCGCCGACATGATGCCCTACGACGATTATGAGAAGGCGGACACGATCCTGCGCATGCAACAGGGCGGCCTGGGCGACCGGGGGGCCATGTTCCGCGACACCCCCATCGCCAAGGATGAGGTGGAAAAGCTGCGCCGCGCCCAGGCCGAGGTCAATCTGCGCTGCACCTGACCGCGCGGCGTGACCGCATGACATGCATCCGTCTTGCACGTCCCTTCGGCGCACGCCACAATCCCGCTGGCCATAGCGGGGGAAAAGAGACCGTGAAATACCATCCGGAGGCGCTGGACCCCATCATCGGCTTCTTGCGCGATATCGGTTTCAGGGTGGTGTACGGTGCTGGGGCGCAAGGCGGCTTCCTGCCCGGGGTCAACATCACGGCCGGCGTGATCCACGTCGACCCCGATACCCTGGTGGGGCCCGGCGACCTGCTGCACGAGGCGGGACACATGGCCATCCTTCCCCGCCGCCTGCACGCCAAACTCGGCCGGGATCTGGAGGCGGACATGCGCGCCGCCATCGCCGCCGAGGTGGGCCCCGGCCTGCCGGCCGACCCCCGGCTGTCCGTCCCCCTGCAGCAAAGCGAGATGATGGCCCAGGCCTGGTCCTACGCCGCGGCGCTGCACCTGGGCGTGCCGCTGGAGTGCATTTTCTTCCCCGGTTCCTACCACGTGGACACATATGAGGGGCAACACCCCATGCAGCAATGGCTCAATTCCGGCACCCATCACGGGATGGGGGCATTGGCGCACGCGGGCATGACCGGCTTCGCCGGCATCTTCACCCTGATGGGCGACAACGGCCTGCCCCCCTTCCCGCATATGAGCCGGTGGGTGCAGGCGTAAGGCATCAAAGGCTCGCGAATTCGGATCGTAGGAAGGCAAATACCCGGTCCGCCGCCGCTGCGGTGCCATAGCGCTCACCGGCGGGGGTGGGGTTCACGTCGTTGCGAACCTGTGCCTCATAGACTGGCCGCAGCAAGTTTATGCGGTCCATGAGACGATCAGCCCGATCCGCAACTTCCGGCAATACCGTACGCAGCTCATCGGCATGATGGTCGATGACCGCCGCCATATCAAAAATATCACGCACTTTGAAGTTGGATGGCCGGTGGAACATCTTCTTGGTCGCGATTTCCCAAGGCGTTTCCAAAGGAACTTGATGACCTTCGAAAAGCCAATCCATCACCGGGTTGTCCGTCCGACGCTCCGCCACGATAAAATCGATTTCGCCTTCGGCAAAGATCAGCTTCAGATAGTTGCCTGGATATTCGTACGTCCGACCATCCAGCAGGATTTTGGTTACCGCGTTTCGTTGGGGTGTCAGCGCCCGGACAATATCTGAAGAGCCAACGAAGACATCAATATCGTAGCTGATCCGATGCCCATAGTGGACTGCCAGGGCAGTCCCGCCTCCGAAGCTCCAAACCGTCCCATCAGGCAGTGTGCCCATCAGCGCCAAGGTGCGTCGCAGCAGCACGTTCCAGGCTGAGGGCCGCCATTTCGGTGATCCAGGCGGCGTTGCTGGCATCGGGCAATCTCCAAGTCCGCAGAGCGCGATACAAATCTTCGAAAGTCAGCACACCGCTGAGCACCAGATCGTGCAGCGTGCCCATGGATACCTCATCGAAGAAGGCTTCCACATGGGGACGCCAATCTTCAATGGGCGCAGGAGCCAATAACAAGGCGACCAGGCCTGACCCATCCACCGGCACGGGACGGGGTGCGTTGATGGTAGACAGGGCGCGATCCAGCACCGGTTCCGCAGCCGGCAACAGTTTGAATTGCTGACGCCACCGGGCGGCGACAGCCTTCAGCGCATCGGCAGCGGCAACAGGAACTTGCACCTCCACCCGGGCGATGCCACGAGGCCCGAGGGTGGATTGGCGATAGCGGCGGACGCGATCAGCGGCGGTAGCGTCCCGTTTGGGCCTGGCGGTCATGACATCTCCTGACAGCGCCAGTCTAACGTAACCGGATTACGGCCTCAAGATCACCCTTAGCCCTTGTCATCGCCCGCGAAGGTATGGCTGAAGGTGGCATCGGTGCTGTCGCGCACGGTCACCGACAGGGGACCCCTGGGCTGATAGCTGAAGGTGATGGCCGGATCCTCGCTCAAGGAAATATCGGCCTCCAGCTGGAAGACCAGGGCGTCGCCGCTTTTGACCGTGACGTCGCGGACGAAGCGGGCGGGCGTGTAGTTGCGGGTCACCTGGTCCATCTGCATGCCATTGTAATTGGGGTGGCTGATCAGCAGCTGGGCAGTGACCGCCCCCTTGGGCAGGCCGGCCGGACCTTCGGACATGGTCTTCAGCCGCATCTGGCCCAGGCGCTCCATGGCCAGGGCGGCATCCTTGGTGGCGGGGGCGGAGCAGCCGCCGGCGGCCTTGATGTAACGTTCGGTGATGAACCAATGTCCGTCCGTGGTTTCCGCCACGGCATGCATATGGGTATAGGCGTCCACCCGGATGCGAGTCTTCACCTGCGCCGGTACGGCGGCGGGGCCGAAATGGAAGGTGCCGACCAGGGGTGCCGGGTTGTTGTCCACCACCAGGTAAAGGGCCTTCAGCGACAGCTTGGGGTCCAGGGTCAGGGTCACCGGCACCAGGGCCGCGTCCATGGCCCGGTCCGGCGCCTCCAGCGCGATCTGGCCCTTGGCGGGGGTCAGGGTGTGGCCGGCGAACAGGGTCTGGCGCAGATCCTGCCAGCGGGCGGCGTCGGCCGCCGGGTCCTCCGCCCAGGCGAAGGCCGGTGCGGCCAGGGTTGACAGCAAGACCAAAGCGAACAGGCGGGACTTCATGATGGATCCTCCCACTCCAGCTGCTTGAAGGCGGTGATGGCGTTGCGGCCGTTATAGGCGTCGAACAGTTTCCAGCGGCCCCGTTCCGATCGCGCGACCGTAGTGGCGGCCGTGTCGATATCCCCGCCCTTTTTCAGCAGCGCGCGGACGTCACGGGCCAAAGTGGCGAGGTAGCGTTCCTCATCCACCGCCCCGGCCGGCCAGGGCAGCTGGGCGGGGCCATGGCCTGGCACCACGCGTACCGCCGGCAGGGCCTTCAGCTGGTCCAACACCGCCAGCCAACCGGTCAGGCTGCCGTCCAGGGCCGGAATGCGGTCCTGGAACAGCAGGTCGCCGGCCCAAAGGGTGCGGGTCTGCGCATCATAAACCGTCAAGTCGCTGTCGGTATGCGCGGCGCCATAAGCCGCCACGTGCAGGATACGACCGCCCAGGTCGATGTCGGCGGCGGTGTCGACGGCCCGGGTGGGCGGCAGGGCGTCGCCAGCCTTGGCCCCCGCTTGGGCCGGGTCCCCGCCCAGGATGCGGGCCAAGCCCTGGCGGTAGTAGGCACCGCGTTCCGCCCAGGCGGCGGCGAAGCGGACATGGGCCACCACCATCGGATTATCGTCCGCGAACGCGACGGCGCCCAGCACATGGTCGGGGTGGACGTGGGTGTAGATGAGATAGCGGATGGGTACGCGGGTGGTGGCCCTGATCCGCGCCCGCAACCAGGCCCCGTCCCCGGCGCTGCCGCCGGGGTCGATGACCGCGACAGCGTCCTGGCCGACGATGAAGCCAATGTTGGCGATGGCGTCGTCGTTGGCGGCGGTGGCGTCCCGCACCGCACCGGGGCGCACGTAGATGCCCGGGGCGACTTGGGCTATAGGGCCGCCCCCCTTTGCCCAAACGGATACCGGCAGCCCCCAGCCGGCCGCCATGCAAAATAGAAAACAGGCCCGGATCAGGGTTCGGCGGGCCATGCCTCCCCCATCCGGGCGCCCTCTGGAGCCTTAACGGACCTGGCCGGCGCCGGCGGCGGGCCATATTGGCGATAGATGAAGTCCGGCGGCGCGTCGCCCCGCGCCTCGACGGCCGCCAGCATGACACCATGGTCTGGCGACAGGGCGCAGGCGGGATCGGTGCGGCCGGCATCGCCGGTCAGGGCGAAGGCCTGGCAGCGGCAGCCGCCCCAGTCGACCTCGCGCCGCTCGCACCCCTGACAGGGCTCCGGCATCCAGGCGGTGCCGCGATAGCGGTTGAACGCCTCGCTGTCGTACCAGGCCGCGGCCAGCGAGCCGGTGGTGACCGATGGCCAGTCGAAACCGGGCAGCGTCTCCGCCGCGTGGCAGGGCAAGGCGAGGCCGGCGGGGGAGATGTTCATGAACCGCCGGGCCCAGCCGCCCATGCAGGCCTTGGGGCGGGCGGCGTAATAGTCCGGCGGCACATAGTCGATGACCATGCGGCCCTTCAGCCGCGCCCGCGCCGCCCCCACCGTCGCCGTGGCCGCGTCCAGCTGCGCCCGGCTGGGCAGCAGGGCGTCGCGGTTCATCAGGCTCCAGCCGTAATACTGGACATGGGCGACCTCGATGCGCGCGGCCCCCAGCTCCAGCCCCAGGTCTATCATCTGCGGCAGCCGGTCCAGGTTCTGGCGGTGGACGACGAAATTCAGGGTCAGGGGCAGGCCGGCCGCCGTCACCTGCCGGGCCAGCGCCAGCTTGCGCGCTTGGGCGCCCGGCATGCCGCCGATCCGCTCCGCGCTTTCCACCTCCACATCCTGGAAGCTCAGCTGCACATGGTCCAGGCCGGCGTCGGCCAGTACGGCCAGGGACGCCCCGTCCAGCAGCACGCCAGAGGTGATGAGGTTGGTGTAGAGGCCAAGGCCGGCGGCATGGCGCACCAGGTCCGGCAAATCCTTGCGCGCCGTCGGCTCCCCGCCCGAAAAGTGCACCTGCAGGATGCCCAGGGCCGCCGCCTCGCCCAGCACGCGCTTCCACGTGGCGGTGTCCATCTCCTCCCCCGCCCGCTGCAGCTCCACAGGGTTGGAGCAGTAGGGGCAGCGCAACGGGCAGCGGTGGGTCAGCTCCATCAACAGACCCATTGGCGCTTCCACGGCGGGGGACGGGCGGGTCACAGCAGCACCACGCCTTTCTCGGCCAGGTCGCGCAGCATGCCGCCCACGTCCCCCGCCATCTCATCGCGGGGAACGCCGAAGCGCGTGGCCAGATCGTCGATGATGGCGCCCAGGCTGCGCTGGCCATCCACCAGCTTCAGGATCTCGGTGGCAGCCTCATCCGGCAGGAAAAGCCGTTCCGGTGCCAGAACCATCCAGCTTTGCCGGGTTTCATCGAAGCGAAACTTCACGCCCCGGGCAAAACGCGGCACCACCGCCTGCCCCACCGCTTCCAGAGCCGCCGTCATCGTGACCGCCCTTCCGGCACGAAGGCGCCGGGCGGGATGTAGCCAGGCTCGACATAAGCGAAGTGCAGGGCGTCCAGTTGGGCCCACAGGATGTTGCACTTCTCCGTCAGGGCGGCGATGGCGCCCCGCTGCTGCTCCGCCGTGCGGGCATGCTGCTTCACATAGGCCAGGGCGAAATCCACATCGCGCGGCGCCTGGGTCAGGCGCGGGGTGAAGTAGGCCAGGGTTTCCTGGGTGATGAAGTCGTAATTGGCCAGCATGCCGGACACACGCTCGGCGATGATGGTGGGGGAAAACATCTCGGTGAGGGAGGAGGCGACGGCCTCAAGCACGCTGCGGTCCCGCACCAGGGAAACATAGGCGTCCACCGCGAAGCGCGTGGCCGGCAGGATGCCGGCGGTGGACTGGACATAGTCGCGGTCCAGCCCCACGCCGGTGGCCAGGCGCAACCAGCGCTCGATGCCGCCGTTGGCGGGGGTGTCGGCCCCGGGGAAACCATCATGGTCCTCCAGCCGGCTGCGCCACAGGCGACGCAGATCCGGCGTGGGCAGGCGGGACAGCAACACCGCGTCCTTCGCCGGAATACGGCTTTGATAATAATAGCGGTTCAGGGCCCAGGCCTGAACCTGGCCCCGGTCCAGGGCGCCGCTGTGCAATAGCTTATGGAAGGGGTGCAGGTTGTGATACCGCTCCGCCCCCACGGCGCGCAGCGCCGCCTCCAACTCTTCCGGTGACAGGGCGCGATCCTGCGGTTCAGCGGTCATAAGGTGATTTCCATTCCGTCGAAGGCCACCTCCCACCCCGCTTGGTCCACCACCCGGCGCTGCGGGCTGTCGTCCATGAGGATGGGGTTGGAGTTGTTGATGTGGATGAAGACGCGGCGGCGCACATCCAGGCCGGCAAAGGCGGCCAGGGTGGCGTCCACGCTCATGTGCCCCATACGCAGGCCGGCTTTTTTTCCGAGGCCAGCATCGATCATTTCGGTATCGGTATAAAGTGTGCCATCGAAGAACACCAACTCGGCACCGTGCAGGCGGTCCGCCAGGGCCGGCGTCATGGCGGCGCAGCCGGGAATGAAGAAGAAGCGGCGTTCGCCGTCATCCACCGCCACGCCCACCGTGTCCTCCCCCTCCACGATGGGGGGTGGGCCATCGTGGCCCTCCAGGTAGAGGGGCACCTTGCCGGGCACCGGGAACAGTTCGATCCACAGCCCACTTTCCGCGCCGCCAATGCCGCCCCCGGTGAGGGGCACGCGCTGGTTCAGCGGCAGCGCGCTTCGCGCCACCACGTCGCGGGCCAGCACCTCGAAGATCGGATTGGCGTCCAGGATACCCAGGGTGCGGGCGGTGCCATGCAGGGTGAAGGGCTGCCGTTCTCGCAGGTTCAGCAGGCCGGCGATGACGTCAACGTCGCCGCCGCTCAGCACCACACCCGCGATGGGGGTCGACCGGAGGCCGTGGTTGGGGTGGAGCGCCGGGTTATCGGCGATCTGCTGCCGCAAGTCGGGCGACGCGTTCAGCAGGAACCAATCCCGGCCGTCGCGGCTGACCGCCAACGAGGCCTGGGTGCGGGATCGTACCGCCGGATCGCCGGCGCGCGCCCGCCGGCAGGCCTCGGCATGGGAATTCCACTGGGGGAACCCACCACCGGCCGCCGCGCCGAGAACAAGGATATGCATGGGTCCTTAGGTGCCAAGCCAAAGCACGGGGGGCCGTCGCGGCCGGCCGGATCCAACGCCCGGAAGACCAGCGGCGGCCCCAAGTCGTTGAATTGCTTATTTCACTTCCGCGCAAGCGTAGCAGTTGATTTCCATGCCCAGCGCGATTTCGACGATCTTCGGAGTCTTCCAGCTCATAACATTTCCTCCGGTTTTGAGGAGCGGCCACATGTCCGTTCCTATATTTAAAATAATTCTAAATCACCTTTCCGTCAAGGCGACAGCCGGTGCCGCGACCCCACGCCGCCTCATCCCTTGGGCGCAGACAGGCGCGTCAGGGCACCCAAGGCTTCAAGCGCCGCACGCCTTCCGCTGTTCCGCCGGAGTGGCGCCCCCGCCCGATCCCATGGTGACCATGCACATGGGCGAGGGCGCCGTCAGCGGCAAGGGACTGTTAGAAGAACGCGATGGCGCCGGCGGCGATGGTATCCTCTTGCGCCTTGTTGCCGCCGTGGGCGGTGGCGGTGGTATGGGCATACTCACAGATCAGGTTGACCCAACTGGTAAGCTTGTACTTGCAGCCGGCCGCCCAGGACTCGTTGGTCTTCACCAGCAGGGGGTTGACCTCGCCCGAGGCCAAGCCCAGGCGGCTCAGCCCATAACTGCCGGACAGGGTGAACCTCTTGAAGAAGGTGTAGCTGCCCTGGACGTAGTAGCCGTCCGAACTGCGCGCCTGGCCGGCGGCGCTGACGCCGTCGAAGAACAGGCCGGTGGTGCCCAGCGCGTCGCCGGTGTAGCCGTAGGCCACCAGCTCGGCATCCGCGATGTCGACCTTGGCGCCGAAGTCCCAGCCGGTGCCCCGCACGCTGCGTCCCTGGGGCAGCGCCTCGGCGGCCGACACGCTCTTCAAGTCCTGGGTGACGACGTTGGCCCATAGCTGGGCCTTCAGCAGGCTGCTGGCGTCGGTTGGCAGCTCATAATT
The DNA here is from genome assembly GCF_034653275.1 of Nitrospirillum guaranorum. Taxonomy (NCBI): domain Bacteria; kingdom Pseudomonadati; phylum Pseudomonadota; class Alphaproteobacteria; order Rhodospirillales; family Azospirillaceae; genus Nitrospirillum; species Nitrospirillum guaranorum. Next base: position 367,505 of record NZ_JAYEES010000002.1, read on the forward strand.
GACGCCGGCCTGGATCTGCGGATCGTCATGGGCGGACAGGGTGCCCGACTGGCCGGAGAAGTTGAAGGCGTCCAACGGCTGGAAGATGCCGACCGAGGCGGTGAAGCCGGCGAACTTGGGCGTGGTGTAGGTGATCTGGGGCATGAAGTCGGTGTAGACGTAGCCGATGCCGATACGCCCCAGCGAGGTGTTGGACGGCGCCACGTTGCCGCCGGTGGATCCCACGCCGAACAGGGTGAAGTCGTTGAGGATGGCCTGCTGGCCGAACAGGCCGATGTCGCGGCCCACCTTGACCGTGCCCATGCTGGGCGTGCCCACCGTCAGGTACTGCTGGCGGAAGTCGATGCCCGACGTCGCCAGGGCATGCGCGGCACCGGCGGAGTTGGCCCCACCCACGCCCGACACGCTGTTCAGGCCGGGGTACAGGCCGAAATGGGCGACGATGTCGAAGCCTTCCTGCTGGGTCTTCAGCTCCACGGCGAAGTTGCCCGGCAGCAGGCCGTTGCGGATGGAGGAGTTCTCGCTGCTGCCCACCGCCGCCAGGCCACCCGCCACCACATGGTTGGGCGCCACGCTGTCCGGGCTGTCATGGACATAATAGCCGTTGATCTCGCCCGACAGGGTGACATCGACGGGGCCGACATGCACGCCGATGCCCTTTTCCGTCATGCGCACGGCGAAGGGATCGGGCGGCGGGGCGGCGGCCACCGCCGCGGCGCTGGCGCTGGCCACGGCGGCCGGCGGCGGGGGTGGCGGCGTTTCGACCGCCTTGCGCTGTTTCAGCTGGTCGTATTCCTGCTGGGACAGGATGCCTTTGGCCAACAATTTGGCCAGAAGATCGTCGGTGGTGTCGGCTTTCGCCATGGATCCCGGCAGACATGCCAGGCCGCTGATCGCGGTCACGCCCAGAAACAATGCCATCCGCTTGGATTTCATTCTTGTTTCCTCCCGGCTTATATTTGCGGGGTGTCGGCCCGGTGGTCATGGCAATAAAACGCCATTCGGCGGAAGTTTCCGCGCGCCGATCATTTCCCTGCTGTTTGGCGGGGTCTTTCCGGGCCCCACCTTACTTCGAAACTTGAAGTCGTTTGCCTTGTCCGCGCAATAGAACTAAAGAACCGTTGCGGGTTGCCGGCCGGTTGCGCACGCTGGAACAAGCCTATGAAATCATGGGGGCGGTTCGTATGCGGCCCTCCGGCCGCCGCACCGCACCCGGATGAACCCATGAAAACCAAGCCTGGCGACAGCGGCCATTCCCCTAGTGGACAGCCCCCCGGTGCCAAGACCCGCCCCGTTGACGGGCCCGGCGCCACATCCCAACCCAAACCCAAGGTCACGGCGCGGTCCAGCAGCACCCCGCCGCGGATGAACGGTGCCGCCCCCGTGCCCCCGGCCCCCTCCCTGCCGCCCCTGCCCCCCTTTCCCGTGGCGCCGGCGCGCACACGCGCCCGTGGCGATGGCGGGCCCACCGCGCCCCTGCGCCGTGGCGGATCCGACAAGACAGACGCCCGCGCGGCGGTGGCGGAGCTGCGGCGGCAGATCGGCGACGGCGGCGACGCGGCCGGCATCCTGGTCTTCTTCTCCCCCGCCTACGACCGTCAGGAGATGCTGGCGGCACTGAAGGAGGCGTTCGGTTCCACACCCGTCTTCGGCTGCACCACGGCGGGGGAGATCACACCCTTCGGCTACATCAGCAACGGCCTCACCGGCATCAGCTTCCCGGCGGCGGATTTCATGGTCCATTCCGCCCTATTCGAGGGGTTGAGCCAGTTCCAGATCGCCAACACCATCGAGCGGACGCACCAGCTGGTGTCCCAGCGCCATGCCCAGGCCCAGGGGCGGCCCGGCTTCGGCCTGCTGCTGGTCGATGGCCTGTCGACGCGCGAGGAACAGCTGGTCAGCGCCATCGGCAACGCGTTGGCGGGCCTGCCGCTGATCGGCGGGTCGGCCGGCGACGGGCTGGATTTCAAATCCACCGTCGTCCTGCATGAGGGCCGCTGCGTCGGCGACGCCGCCATCCTGCTGCTGGTCACCACGCGCCGGCGCTTCTCCGTCTTCAAGACGGAGCATTTCGTGCCCACGGAGCACAAGATGGTGGTGACCGGCGCCGACCTGGAAACCCGCCGGGTGTTCGAGATCAACGCCGAGCCGGCGGCCCTGGAATACGCCCGCCTGGTGGGCCTGTCGAACGAGCCGCTGACGCCCAAGATTTTCGCCGCCCACCCCGTGGTGGTGCGGGTGGGCGGCCAGTACCACGTCCGCGCCATCCAGAAGGTGAACCCGGACAACAGCCTGACCTTCCACTGCGCCATCGACGAGGGCCTGGTGCTGACGGTGGCGCGCGGCATCGATATCGTGGAAAATCTCCATGAGTTGTTCCGCCGACTGGAACGGGAGATCGGCCCCTTGGACGCCATCATCGGGTTCGATTGCGTCTTGCGGAACCTGGAAACGGAACAGCGCAACCTGAAGGCCGCCGTGTCGGATCTGTTCGTCACCCATCGCGTCACCGGCTTCTGCACCTATGGCGAGCAGTACATGTCCATGCACGTGAACCAGACCTTCACCGGCGTCGCCATCGGTGGGACATGATCATTCCCAAACCCCTGCCCGCCAACCAGGACGCAGCCCCGGTGCCCGCCGACGCGGACGCGGCGCGGCGCATCGCCGATCTGGAGCAGCAGGTGGCGAAGCTGACGCGCATCAACCAGTCGCTGATGGACCGGGTGGAGCGCCACGTGGACGGCCAGGGTTCGGCCTTTTCCCTGTTCCAGACCGCCATCAGCCTGGAGGATCAGGTCCGGTCGCGCACCCAGTCCCTGGAAGAGGCGCTGGTCGACCTGGAGCGGTCCTATCAGGAGGCCGCCAAGGCGCGGGAGCAGGCGGAAACCGCCCGCCTGCGGCTGTTCACCGCCATCGAGGCGGTCAGCGGCGGCTTCGCCCTGTTCGACGCCGACGACCGGCTGGTGCTGTTCAACCAGGATTATCTCAGCTTCTGGCCCGGCATGGCGGGCGACGTCCACCCCGGCATGTCGTTCAGCGACATGGTGCATCTGGCGGTGCAGCGCAAAAGCGTGATGGACGCCTATCGCGACCCCGACGGCTGGGTCCGCCGTCGCCTGCGCCAGCATGCCGATTGCCAGGGCCCCACCGTCCACGCGCTGAGCGACGGCCGCTGGATGCAGATCAACGAGAAGCGCACCAACGACGGCGGCGTGGTCGCCATCTACACTGACATCACCGCCCTGAAGCGGCGTGAGACGCTGCAATGGAAGGCGGCGCTGGCGCAGAAGAGCACCCTGTTGCAGGCCACGCTGGACAACATCTTCCAGGGGGTGGCGGTGTATGACGCCCAGCTGGCGCTGGTGGCCTGGAACAACGAGTTCGTGCGCCTGCTGGACCTGACGCCCCGTTGCGTGCGGCGCGGCGCCGTCTTCGCCGATTTCCAGCGCTTCAATGACGGCCTGCTGGCCCACGGCATCAGCGAGCCGCGCTTCCTCGACCCCCAGAACAACCCGCTGCCGCTGCGGCTGGAACAGACCTGGTTCAACGGCCGGGTGCTGGACATCGAGCGCAACCCCATGCCGGACGGCGGCTTCGTCCTGACCTTCACCGATATCACCGAGCGCAAGCGCAATGAAGAGGCGCTGCGCGACAGCGAGCGGCGCATCCGCCTGGTGACGGACGCCATGCCGGCGCTGATCGCCTATGCCGATGCGGACGAGCGCTACCAGTTCGTCAACGCCCCCTACCGGCAATGGCTGCGCCGGCCGGAAACGGCCATCCTGGGCCGGCGCATGCGCAACGTGCTGGCCCCCGCCTTCTACGAACGCAGCCGCGCCTACATCCGCCAGGCCCTGGCCGGGCAGACCGTGTCGTTCGAGGTGGAGCTGACGCCCACCGGCGATCCGGACAACCTGGCGGAACCGCGCTACGCCCACGTCACCTTCGTGCCCCATATCGGCCTGCCCAACATCGACCAGGATCGGGTGATCCTGGGCCTTTTCACCCTGATGCAGGATGTCACGGAGCGGCGCCGCGCCGACGCCGCCATCAAAGAGGCGAACGAGACGCTGGAACGGCGGGTGACCGAGCGCACCGCGGCGCTGACCGCCCTGAACGGCCAGCTGCAGCAGGAGATCGCGGAGCGGCGGGAGGTGGAGCGCGCCCTGCAATCCGCCAAGGTGGAAGCCGAGCAGGCCAACCTGTCCAAGACCAAGTTCCTGGCGGCCGCCAGCCATGACCTGCTGCAGCCCCTGAATTCCGCCCGGCTGTTCGTGTCGGCCCTGGCGGAGCTGGAGCATACGCGCAAGAACCGGTCGCTGATCGACAACATCGACGTGTCGCTGGGGGCGGTGGAGGGCCTGCTGGACGCCCTGCTGGACATCTCGAAGCTGGACGCCGGCGCAGTCTCGCCGGAGATCGTGGACTTCCCCATCGGCAGCCTGCTGGGGCCGCTGTCCACCGAGCACCAGGTGCTGGCGCAGGAGCAAGGGCTGGCCCTGCGCTACGTGCCGTCGCGCGCCGTGGTGCGCAGCGACATCCGCCTGTTGCGCAGCATCGTGCAGAACTTCCTGTCCAACGCCGTGCGGTATACCCAGCGGGGGGGCGTGCTGCTGGGCTGCCGCCGCCGGGGCGACACCTTGCGCATCGAGGTGTGGGACAGCGGTCCCGGCATACCGGCCGACCAGCTGGATGAGATCTTCAAGGAATTCCACCAGTTGCATCGTGGTCCGATGCTGGGGGGCCCCATGCTGGGTGCCGGGGAGGGGCGCACCCGCGCCGCCGGCCGGGGCATGGGCCTGGGCCTGGCCATCGTGCGCCGCGTTGCCAAGGTGCTGGACGTGACGGTGGAAACCCGGTCCATGGTCGGTCGCGGCTCCATCTTCTCCGTCGCCGTGCCGCTGGGCACCATGACGGCCTCGGCCGTCGCCCGCCGCGTGACGGGTGACGGCACCGCCCGTCCCCTGGACGGCACCCTGGTCCTGGTCCTGGATGATGAGCCCAGCGCGCTGATGGGCATGCAGGCGCTGCTATCCACCTGGGGCTGCGAAGCGGTGGTGGCGTCCACCGGAGAGGAGGCGCTGGACGTGCTGGGCCGCCTGCCCCGCCCGCCCGACGCCCTGATCGCCGACTTCCACCTGGGCGACGGCCACACCGGCCCCGACGAGGTCACCCGTCTGCGCCAGGCCATCGCCGCCGGCACCGGCCTGGCCCCGCCCGCCATCATCGTCACCGCCGACCACACGCCGGAGGTCGAGGCCCAGGTGAAGCAGCACCAGTACTGGATGCTGAAAAAGCCGTTGAATCCGGCGCAGCTGCGGGCGCTGCTGTCCAGCATGCTGGGTTAGGGACGGGTTCTGGACCGGTGCCGGCGGTTGACACGCCGGCACAACCGGCGATATGCCTGGCCGGTCGCTTTCACGCCCAAGCAAGGTCCTGGCCGCGCATGCGTTCCCTTCTGGCCGGTCTTGGCCCCGCCGACATCCGTACCGCACCCTTTCCCCACATCGTGGTCGACCGGCCCATGGATGACGGGCTGTATCAGGAGTTGAGCGCCAGCTTTCCCGGCTTCGCCCGCATGGGCTGGGACTGCGCCCCGGAGCAGGTGCCCAGCAACCGGCGTTTCGAACTGTCGGCCGAGATGATCCTCCAGTCGCCGGATTTGCCGGCGTGCTGGAAGGATTTTGTTTCTTACCATGCCGGTCCGGCCTTCCTGGCGGAGGTCGCGGCCCTGTTCGACGGCCACTGGGACCCGGCGATGCTGGCGGCCCTGGACGGCCGCCTGACGGGGCACAGCGCCGGTTTGCGGCGCCTGACCTCGACGGCGCCGTATCGCATCCACCAGGATGCGCGCATGGAGATCAACACACCCGTGCGCGACCGCGCGTCCTCCTCGCGCGGGCCCCATCTCGACACGCCCAACCGCCTTTTCTCCTGCCTGTTTTACATGCGGGCGCCCGATGACGACGCGCGGGGCGGTGACCTGGTGCTGTACCGCTGGCGCGACGGGCCGGCGGGGCGCATCGCGGACTATGCGCTGCCGGACACGGCGGTGGAGGCGGTTCTGACCGTGCCCTATGCCGCCAACCGCCTGGTGATCTTCCCCCAGAGCCCGAACGCCCTGCACGGCGTCAGCCCCCGCCAGCCGACGCCCCACACCCGCCGCTACGTCTTCGTTACCGCGGAGCTGACCGAGGACTGGTTGCGCCAACCCTTGAACGGAGGGGTGTGACATGCGCCTGCTGGTCCATGGCATGCAGTCGAGCGGTGCCACCGCCTTCACCCGCGCCCTGGCGGAGCGTCCCGGCTGCGTCGCCCTGGCGGATGTCCCCAACAACTTCGCCGCCCCGCGCGTGACCACCACGGCCGACTTCGTGGCCAAGGTGGTGGTGACCACGGCCTATCCCTTGGCCACCCATGTGGAGCGGTTCCGCCCCGACAAGCTGGTGCTGTTCCTGCGCGACCCGCGCGATAACTACGCCAGCCTGTCGATAGCGAACTACCGCCACCATTCCGGCCTGATGGACGAGAAGTTCCTGATCCTGGACCAATTGTTCGCCGAGCGGCACCGGCTGTTCGACGCCGTCATCCATTATGAGGATTTCGTGGCCCGCGACCCCTTCGTCTTCACGACCCTGGCTGGCATGGGCTGGCCGCTGGAGGAGGCGTACTACACCTTCCGCCGCGATTATAACGACCTGCTGCGGACGCTGTGGGAAGCGGAACCGGCGTTGCAGGAAACCATGGACGTGGTCTTCGGCAACGCCCGCGGCCCGGGTGTGACCGACCGCTGGCGCGACAAGCCGCGCGATCCTGCCGTCGATGCGCGGCTTGAGGTTCTGTGCCCTCGCCTGCTGCGGCATTACCGGGATAGGGCTATGGTCGGATGACACGGCGATCGATGAAACCACCGACATTCCCCGTGCCGAGCCGGCCTTATGCCAGGTCGGTCAGCTTGAAATCTTCGCCTTTGTAGAGAAGAGCCGCACCCTGCGTCTTGGCGCAGGCATAGGCAAAACAATCCCCCATATTCAACGCGGCTGGATGGCGCCCTTTTCCATATCGGGCATAAGCATCGTGTGCGAGTTGCCACTCCCGCACGCCCAGGTCCACGAACCGAAAGCCCGCTTCCTTCAGAAATTCCTGTACACGCTCGCGAGCCTCTGCTGGCAGGAGCTCGTATGATCGGCAAAGACCGGCCGCCGTTTCCCAAACGCCGAGCGCGGAACAGAGACGATCCGCGTGCGCTTCAAGACGATCCGCCAAGTCGGTGGCATCCTCCTCCCCGACAATGAGGGCGATCAGGGCGGAGGCGTCCGCGAAAATCACTCAAAGGTCCCCGGAAAGATCATCAAAAAACGCCTTGTCGGCCGTCAGCCCGGTGGGGGCCGGCAGCGGATGCCGGGCGCGGAAGGCCGCCAGACGGTCCCGCAAGGGTATGGCCTCCGCCAGGCGCTGAAGTTCCGCACGCACCGCCAGCTTGACCGCATCCTGCTTGGAGATGCCCCGGATGGCCGCCAACTCCGCCACCATTTGGGCGGTAACGTCGTCCTTGATGTAAAGGGGCATGCTGACACCTCCCCGAGTGGATCATCGGATATCCAGGATAGGATACCTCAGGATATCCACGCATCCAAGGACCACCCCTGAAGCAAATCCCGCGGGGTAAAGGATGCGGGCGCGGACGGCGGCGCCCGCCAATCGCATTCACATCTGGTAACCGGGGGTGGGCGTCCACAGCCGGGTCAGCGGTCCGTTGGCGCCGGTGACGGGATCAAGGGGCGGGAAGGGCAGGTGGGCGATGCGCTCCAGCTCTTCCGGCGTCGCCGCCTCGCGCCGGATGTCCCAGTCCTGGCCCGGCGGATAGCCGCCCACCACCAGGAAGTCCTCGCTGGCGGCGACGCGGCAATGGCCGGTGCCGGCCGGCAACACGGCAACGTCGCCGGCACCCACCGCCACCAAGCGGCCATTAGGCCCGCCCAGCATGAGTTCCGCCCGCCCTCGGGCGAAGCCCAACACCTCATGCGCGGACGAGTGATAGTGATGATAGTCGTAGATGCCGTCGCGCCAGCGCGCGGGCCAGCCGTTGCGCTGGAACAGCGCCTCGAACACGGCCGCCGGGTCACCGTCGCCCAGGGGCACCATGCCCCGGTAGATCAGGACGTGCAGGCGGGCGTTGTTGGGCACCCAGCTGAGGCTGTGCAGAACGAAATTCTCCGGCCAGCGGCCGTGTTCCCCGCCATGCCGCCGTAGGCATCGGCTTCGGCGTGCTGGTCGGCCATGGCATGTCTCCCTGACGGCGGAATGGTGAGGGCGGAACGGTTCACCCTCAGAAATCCGCCGGGCCGCCGCAGGTTCCGGGTCAGCCCTCAGCCACGTCGGCGAAGCTGTCCAGGTGCAGGCGGCCGGCCATGACCACGGCCTGGGTCCGGCTGTAGACGCGCAGCTTGTGCAGGATGCTGGAGACGTGGGCCTTCACCGTCGTTTCGGCGATGTCCAGGTCATAGGCGATTTCCTTGTTCAGCTTGCCCGTGCCCAGCAACTGCAGGACGCGGCGCTGCTGCGGCGTCAGCGTCAGGACCCGCTGCAGGAAATCATCGTCCGCCGCCTGGCCCTTGGGGTCGGGGGCCGGCTCGGCCAGCGCCAAGTCGTCGGGGCGATAGGTGCCGCCGGCGGCCACCAGCGACAGGGCGGCCACGATCTCCGCCCGGGGGGTGGACTTGGGAATGAAGCCCATGGCGCCCAGGGCCAGCGCCTCACGCACCAGGCGCGGATCCTCCAGGGCGGAGATTACTACGACGGGGGTGGCGGGGAATTGGCTGCGGATGCGCACCAACCCCTCGAACCCATCCACGCCGGGCATGCGCAGATCCAGCAGCAGGAGATCGGCGGCGCCGATGGACTCCAGCAACTGCGTCACGCCCGCCAGATGGGCGCACTCCAGGATTTCAGGCTGGTCAAACGCGGACTCCACGGCCAGGGCCAGGGCGCCCCGCACCATGGGATGATCGTCGGCAATGATTATTTGCGGCATGCGTCGCCTCGTTTGCGGGCGATTATGATTCGGCGTTTCCTCGACCTTGACGATAGTCGATATCGATCAACCAGGCTAGTGCCTGGGAGGGTTAGGCCGCGGCCCGGCGACGGAGCCTTCGCCGCCACTGGGCGCTTGAATATAACCCTCTGACATATAATCACTATGTGACCGGAAGAGTGAGTGGCGACACCACCCTTGGCGGGTGCGGCACCGATGTCAAACTACCCTTGTACCAAAGTACAATTGGCACCCGGGACGGGCTTCTTGAAGATGGGCAGCAAGCCGAACGGTGGCCCATTCCTTTTGAAGTTCCAAAGGGAAGGCCGGAAGGAGCGGCGCCCCGGAGAGGAACGGCCCGGCGGGAGAGCCCCGACGGACCAGCAAAGACGAAGAACTGGCAGAGTCGAAGTTCCCGCGTGATCATGGGCCTGCGGCGTGACCGGTTATTGGCACCCCGACCCGACCCCTTTTTGGCCGACAGCCGCCTGGTTTCAACGGTATTTCGTTACCTTGCGACATCTGGGCGACCTCCGGCGCGAGCGATATCGATCCACGGGGCCGGCATGCCGGCGGCGGTGGGCGGCAGGGGTGGAGACGGGGTTGCCCGTGACGGGCGGCGGCCCAGCACGGGATGGGAACACGCGGGATGGAAACCGGTCCGAAGGGACCTATCCTTAACCTTCTCAAGGAGAGACCCCATGCGTTGGAAGAAGCCCACCGTCACCGAGATCGCGCTCGGCATGGAAATCAACTGCTACGCCTGCGCGGACGTCTGACGCCCCGCCATCATCGGCCGGCCCAAGGGGCCGGCCGGACGTGCATCCGCCCGGTGTGCGTCCCCAGCGTGCGTCCTTGTGCGTTTTGTCCCCAGTCCCCGGCCTGGACGCCCGCCTTAGTGCCGGCGGGCCAGGGGGCCCTGATCAGCCTGAATGCGTCGCCCATCCGCCGGCCAGGCGGACACCAATCGGACCGGACCTACCGGCCAATCCCCAGGGAGGGAAATGAGATGAAACAGCGGAAGAAGGTCTTGTTGTCCTGGACCGCCCTCGTGGCGGCCAGCTTGCTGTCCAGCCATCCGTCGCTGGCCAACGACGAACTATCGAAGGCGAGCAAGGACCCTAAGCAATGGGTCATGCAGGCCGGTGACTACGCCAATCAGCGCTACAGTTCCTTGAAGCAGATCACCACCGCCAACGTGAAGGAACTGCGCCCGGTGTGGACCTTCTCCACCGGCGTGCTGCGCGGCCATGAGGGCGGCCCGCTGGTGGTGGGCGACGTCATGTACGTCCACACCCCCTTCCCCAACGTGGTGTACGCGCTGGACCTGACCAACGCCGGTCGCATCCTGTGGAAGTACGAGCCCAAGCAGGACCCCAACGTCATTCCCGTCATGTGCTGCGATACCGTCAACCGCGGCGTGGCCTATGGCGACGGCAAGATCATCCTGAACCAGGCCGACGCCAACGTCGTCGCCCTGGACGCCAAGACCGGCAAGGAATTGTGGAAAGTCGCCAACGGCGACCCCAAAAAGGGCGAGACCATGACCGGTGCGCCGGTCATCGTGAAGGACAAGGTGCTGGTCGGCATCAGCGGTGGCGAATTCGGCGTGCAGGGCCGCATGACGGCCTACAACCTGAAGGACGGCTCCGTCGCGTGGAAGGCCTACTCCGTCGGCCCCGACGACCAGATCCTGGTCGACCCGCAGAAGACGACCAGTTTGGGCAAGCCCATCGGCGCCAACTCCTCCCTGTCGACCTGGCAGGGCGACCAGTGGAAGACCGGCGGTGGCGCCACCTGGGGCTGGACCAGCTACGACCCGCAGCTGAACCTGATCTACTACGGCTCGGGCAACCCCTCGACCTGGAACCCCAAGCAGCGCCCCGGCGACAACAAATGGTCCATGACCATCTTCGCCCGCGACGCCGACACGGGCATGGCCAAATGGGTCTACCAGATGACGCCCCATGACGAATGGGACTATGACGGCGTCAACGAGATGATCCTGGCCGACATCAAGGTGAAGGGCGCCCCCGTCAAGGCGCTGGTCCATTTCGACCGTAACGGCTTCGCCTACACCATGAACCGCGAGACCGGCGAGCTGCTGGTGGCGGAGAAGTACGACCCGGCGGTCAACTGGGCCACGCATGTGGACATGAAGACCGGCCGGCCGGAAGTGGTCGCCGCCTACAGCACCGACAAGAACGGCGAGGACCACAACACCAAGGGCGTCTGCCCTGCGGCCTTGGGCAGCAAGGACCAGCAGCCGGCTTCGTACTCGCCGGACACCGGCCTGTTCTACGTGCCGACCAACCACGTCTGCATGGACTATGAGCCGTTCAAGGTGTCCTACACCGCCGGCCAGCCCTATGTCGGCGCCACGCTGTCCATGTTCCCGCCCAAGGGCGAGACCAACCTGGGCAACTTCATCGCCTGGGACGCCAGCACCGGCAAGATCGTGTGGTCCAACAAGGAAACCTTCTCCGTCTGGTCGGGCGCCCTGACCACGGCGGGCGGCGTTGCCTTCTACGGCACGCTGGAAGGCTACCTGAAGGCCGTGGACATGAAGACCGGCAAGGAGCTGTACAAGTTCAAGACGCCGTCGGGGATCATCGGCAACGTCACAACCTATGAGCACGGCGGCAAGCAGTACATCGCCGTGCTGTCCGGTGTCGGCGGCTGGGCCGGCATCGGCATGGCCGCCGGCTTGGGCGGCGACACGGACGGCCTGGGTGCCGTCGGCGCTTACAAGCAGTTGGCCAACTACACCCAGCTGGGCGGTGTGCTCACCGTCTTCGCCCTACCGTAACCCCTCTCTCCTTCTCAGCCCCGCCTGGGGATCATCCCTCAGGCGGGGCTTCTTTGCCCCTTGAGCTAGAGCACACATGCCTGGACTCCCCCCTTCGCGAAAAGAGGTCCGACTGATGCCGAAACGCTTGGCGCTGGCCGCTGCCGTCACCCTTCTGGCCCTGCCCTTCAGCGTCGCCGCCGGCGCCGCCGACGGCAGCGCGCCCACCGCCACCAAGGTGGCGGCCGAGGCCAAACCCTATAAGGTCGAAGGCGGCAAGGTCGATCCCGGCACCTACAACGGCTATCGCCGCTATGGCGAGTCCTGCTTGCGCTGCCATGGACCGGACGGGGCCGGTAGTTCCTACGCCCCGGACCTGACCGACAGCCTGAAGCACATGGACTACGACACCTTCGCCGAGACGGTGATCAACGGCCGCAAGAACGTGAACACCGCCAACAACAACGTCATGCCGTCCTTCGGCACGACGGAGGACGTGGCGAACTACCTGGACGACATCTACGGCTATCTGAAGGCCCGGTCGGACGGCGCCATCGGCCGCGGCCGGCCGCAGCGCATCGGGGACTGAGAACAACGGCGGCACCCTCATGAAAACGGTCTTCCGCCTGGCGCTGGCGGCGCTCCTGCCGCTGGCCCCGCCCGCATCCCAAGCCCTGGCCCAAACGGCCGAGCTGGTGTCCCGCACTGAACTGCGCGTCTGCGCCGACCCCAACGACATGCCCTATTCCAACCAGAAGGGTGAGGGGTTCGAGAACAAGATCGCCGCCATCATCGGCCAGGATCTCAAGCTGCCCGTCAGCTATGTCTGGTTCCCCCAGGTCATGGGTTTCGTGCGCAACACCCTGCGCGCCCGCCAGTGCGACCTGGTCATGGGCACGGTGGCGGGCGATCCGCTGATGGACAACACCAACGCCTATTACCACAGCGGCTACATGATCGTGACGCGGGCGGACGCCGGCATCACCGCCACATCGGTGGGCGATCCCAGCCTGGCCGACAAGCGCTTCGGCCTGGTGGCGGCGACGCCGCCCACCGACCTGCTGCTGCGCCACAACCTGATGGCCAACACCACCTCCTACGCCCTGGCGGTGGACACGCGGTACGAGTCGCCCTCGCGCGCCATGCTGCAGGATCTGGCCGACCGCAAGATCGACGTCGCCCTGTTGTGGGGTCCCATCGCCGGCTATTACATCAAGCAGGACAAGCTTCCGCTGAAGGCCGCCTTCCTGGACCCGGAGGGGGACAGTAACCGGCTGGATTTCCGCATCGCCATGGGCGTGCGCGCCAACGAGCCGGAATGGCGCCGCTCGGTGGACCAGGCCCTGCAGCGCCATCGGGCGGAGGTCGACAAGCTGTTGGCTGATTACGGCATCCCGCTGCTGGATGAGCAGAACAAGCCCATCCCCGCGTCCTTGCCCGGGGCCGCCGGCGCCAAGCCATGAGGGCGCTGCCGGCGGCCGTCCTGGCAGGCGCGATGGCCCTTCTGCCCGCCATCGCCGCGCGGGCGCAGACGGCCCCGGCCGTGCCGGAGCCACCGGGCTATCGCCTGGATGATTACCGGGCACCGGTGCCGGCGACGGTGGCCGGTGGCCGGGTGCTGACGACCGCCGCCCTGCGGGAGCTGCTGGCGCGGGAGGGGGCCCGTGTGGTGCTGGTGGACGTGGTGCCCTCCCCCCGGCGGCCGGCTGGTATGGCGCCGGAATCCCCCTGGATGCCCCTGCCCCATGCCGATCTGCCCGGCAGCGTCTGGCTGCCAGATGTGGGGCGGGGGCGCTGAACCCGACCCTGGAAAACTGGTTCCAGCAACAACTTGCGACTTTAAGCGGGGGCGACAGGAACCGCCCGCTGGTGTTCTATTGTTTGCCCGAGTGCTGGATGAGCTGGAATGCGACCAAGCGCGCCGCCGGTTATGGTTACACCAACGTCGCCTGGTACCCGGACGGCGTTGACGGCTGGCGCGCCGCCGGGTTGCCCCTGGCCACCGCCACGGCGCTGACACCCCCCGGTTCGCCGGGGGTACCCTGAGTTCAAACGTTCACGACGACCAGAGACCAGGTAAAGGAGAGCGGAAGGTGCGACGTATCGGATTTTGGGCGGCGGTTGCCGCCACGATCATCGCGGGTGGAACGGCCGGAACGGCCCTGGCGGATGGTGATCCCGCCGCCGGCCAGGTGGTGTTCAAGAAGTGCGCGGTCTGTCATTCCATCGACGCCGGCGTGAACAAGGTGGGCCCCAGCCTGCACGGCATCATCGGCCGCAAGTCCGCCACCGCGCCGGGCTACGACTATTCCGCCGCCATGAAGGGCGCCAACAAGGAATGGACGCCCAAGGAACTGGACACCTACCTGACCGACCCGCGCGCCGTCGTGCCGGGCACCAAGATGGTGTTCGTCGGCCTGAAGGACCAAAAGGACCGCGACAACGTCATCGCCTATCTGGCGACGCTGAAGTAAGCGGCCCCATCTAAAATCGCGCATCCCAGACACCCCCGTCCGGAGCCGCCGGACGGGGGTGTTTTCGTTTGGCGTCACGGGGCCTTTACGGCACCATGTTAATGGGCCATTAATCCTTGTCCTGCATCATGCCATCGGCATCAGAGAAGGGCGGGGGCCCGTGAGCACCAGAGCCGGGACGACGGTTTCAGATACGATCATGTCGCGCGGCGCCGACGCGGCGCCGACGCCCCTGGTTCGTGCCCGCGAAGGGCAAGGCGCCGTCATGGACCAAGCCTGGCAAGGCCTTGGCCACATCGATCCCGCGATCGTCCCCGGGGCGCAGTCCGGTCCAGCCTTCAACCTGGGCCTGAGCCGCAGGGCGTTCAAGGTGCTGTGGTCGCTGCTGGAAGCGGGGGCTGTGGCGGCCCTGGGCGGCATTCTGCTCTCGCTGGCGGTGGATGCCGGACTGGTCGCGGCCGACGATCTGCGCATCGGTCTATGTCTGGCCGCCGGCCCCGCGCACCTCATCCTGGCCTGGCTGCTGGGGCGCCACGCCCGGCCCCACCATTCCGATGAGCCGCCATGGTCCGTGGCTGTCCAGGTGATGGCGGCCTTGTTCGCCTGCCTGCTGGCGGTGGCGCTGGCCAACGGCGGCGGCGTCGCCACCGTCGCCTGGATTGTCGTGTGGTCCGTGCTGGCAAGCGGCGCCCTGATTCCGGCCCATCGCCTGGAAGGTGCCATCGCCCCCCTGGCCATCGCCCGCCGCTGGCGGGTTCGCCACGCCGTCATCGTCGGCGCCGGCCCCGCCGCGCTGCGCCGGGTGACGGACATGGCCGGCCGCATGGAGCAAGAGATCGAGTTGCTGGGCATGTTCGGCGACCGGCCGCCCGATGGTGGTGCCTCGCCCCGCCAGCCACCCTATCTGGGGGGTCTGGATGCCCTGTTCGACTTCCTGCCCCGCCATGGGGAGGTGGGCGTGTTCATGGCCCTGCCGTGGACGGCCGGCGACCGCACCGCCGCCGTTCTGGAACGGCTGCGCACCCTGCCCGTCACCGTCTGGCTCGTGCCCGACCCGGAGCTGTCGGCCCTGGCCCTGCCACAATCGGGGCGCAGTCAGGGCCGCGCGCCGGCACCGGAACGCCAAGGGCGATGATACCCACCCCACACGTTCCGTTCCGCAGCGCCGCTTGTTAATCTCCAGCTTCCGCAAGCTTCCATGACGAGTGGACATGCAGCTTCTGAGCACACTGGCCACCATCGGCTTCGTCCTGCCCGTGTTCGCCGCCCTGATGGGCATGTTGCTGGCGCGGCGCGACTATAGCGTGGCGGCGGCCTGGGGCGGCGGCGTGGTGCTGTCGCTGCTGATCGCCCTGGCCATCCGCGGGATGCTGCGCGCGGATCCGGACCTGCCCCACTTTCCCAGCGGGCACGTCACCCTGGCGGTGGCCTTCTATGGTGGGCTGCTGGTCATCTATCTGCGCGGTGGCCACAGCCACGGCCGCATGGCCCTGCCGGTGATCCTGATGGCCCTGGCCAGCATCGCCCTGGTGGAGGGCTGGTCGCGCGTGCTGCTGACGGAACACACCTGGGTGGATGTCATCGGCGGTTTCGTCGTCGGATCCCTGGGCTTGCTGGCCACCGGCTGCCCCTGGGCGGTGCGCCGCATCCAGCGGGGCTCCCGCCTGTATCTGGCGGCGACGTTGGCCGTGGCCATCCCGCTGGCCTTCCTCAATGTCCGCTGGCTGGACAGCCTGATCCGGACCTTCGTGGTTCTGTAACTCCGCGCGGCCGCGCGCTCTTCCCTTTCAGAAAACCGCAGGCGGCCCCGGCCGCCGGGCTGGCGTCGACATCGGCGCGGCGCGGGGAGCGCCGCGCCATGCGTCGGCGACTGAACCGTCTCGAGCTTCAAATCTTCGACCCTTTCGACAAGACCCCCGGGGGCCGTCGGCGGCATTTTGCCCCCCGTGCCGGCCATCCCGTCCGGCAGCATTTTCGAAATCCCGCCAGCCTACGCGAGGAAAACATCATGTCCATCACGGCCACGCCCACCCCCGGCGCCAAGCTGCTGACCCCCACCGATCACACCCTGATCATGATCGACTTCCAGTCGCAGATGTCCTTCGCGACGCATTCGATCGACGCCATCACGCTGCGCAACAATGCCGCCCTGGTGGCCAACGCCGCCGCCGGCTTCAAGGTGTCGACCATCCTGACCACGGTGGCGAAAAGCAGCTTCTCCGGCCCGATGTACGCCGAGATCACCGACGCCTTCCCCGGCCAGGACCTGCTGGACCGCACCTCCATGAACACCTGGGAAGACGCCGCGGTGATCAAGCAGATCAACGCCATCGGCAAGAAGCGCATCGTGCTGTCCGGCCTGTGGACCAGCGTCTGCATCGTCGGCCCGGCCCTGTCGGCCATTGACCAGGGTTTCGAGGTCTACGTCATCACCGACGCCTGCGGCGACGTCTCGACCGAGGCGCACGAGCGCGCGGTGGAACGCATGGTCCAGGCCGGCGCCCGCCCCATCACCGCCCTGCAGTACCTGCTGGAGCTGCAGCGCGACTGGGCCCGCACCGAGACCTATGACATGACCACCGGCATCGCCAAGAAGTGGGGCGGCGCCTACGGCCTGGGCATCACCTACGCCAAGACCATGTTCAACGCCCACGAGGGCTGAACCGTCAGCGCGGCCGGGTGCGCGCGCCCGGCCGCGTCCTTCTTCCGGCGGCAGGGAGGTCGCCCCTTATGAAAATCTACCTCATGTCGCTGGGTGCCGGATTGCTGGTGGGCGTCATCTACGCCCTGATCAACGTCCGGTCCCCCGCCCCGCCCGTGGTGGCCCTGGTCGGCCTGCTTGGCATCCTGGTGGGCGAGCAAATCCCGCCCCTGCTGAAGACCCTGTGGGCCAAGGAGCCGGCGGCCCTGTCCTGGGTGCAGGAACAGGTGCGCCCGCACATGTTCGGCCACCTGCCGCAGGGGGCGCCCAAGGCCGCCGCCGCGGATGACACCACCCCCGATACCGCCAAAGGGACCTGAGAAATGACGACCGCTGCCGATGTCCAGACGGCCGACCTGATCCTGCATCACGGCCTGTTCACCACGCTGGACCGCGCCAACCCCACCGCCACCGCCGTGGCCGTGAAGGAGGGCCGTTTCCTGAAGGTGGGTGGGGAGCATGAGGTGATGGCCCATGCCGGCCCGGCCACCAAGGTGATCGACCTGAAAGGCCGCCGCGTCCTGCCCGGTCTGATCGACAACCACCTGCACATCATCCGCGGCGGCCTGAACTTCAACATGGAGCTGCGCTGGGATGGCATGCGGTCGCTGGCCGACGCCATGGCCATGCTGAAGCGCCAGGTGGCCATCACCCCCGCCCCGCAGTGGGTGCGCGTGGTCGGCGGCTTCACCGAGCACCAGTTCGTGGAAAAGCGCCTGCCCACCATCGAGGAACTGAACGCCGTGGCGCCCGACACGCCGGTGTTCATCCTGCACCTGTATGACCGCGCGTTGCTGAACGGCGCCGCGCTGCGCGCCGTGGGCTACACCAAGGACACGCCGGAACCGCCGGGCGGCCAGATCCTGCGCGACGCCAAGGGCAACCCCACCGGCCTGCTGCTGGCCAAGCCCAACGCCGCCATCCTCTACGCCACCCTGGCCAAGGGTCCCAAGCTGCCCTTCGAGTACCAGGTGAATTCCACCCGCCATTTCATGCGCGAGCTGAACCGGCTGGGCGTCACCGGCGCCATCGACGCCGGCGGCGGCTTCCAGAACTACCCGGACGACTATGAGGTCATCCAAAAGCTGGCGGACGAGGATCTGCTGACCATCCGCCTGGCCTACAATCTGTTCACGCAGAAGCCCAAGGGCGAGAAGGACGACTTCCTGAACTGGACACGGACCTCGACCTACAAGCAGGGCACCGACTATTTCCGCCACAACGGCGCCGGCGAGATGCTGGTGTTCTCCGCCGCGGACTTCGAGGATTTCCGCCAGCCCCGTCCCGACATAGCGCCGGAGATGGAAGGCGACCTGGAGGAGGTGGTGCGCATCCTGGCGCAGAACCGCTGGCCCTGGCGCATGCACGCCACCTATGACGAGACCATCAGCCGCGCCCTGGACGTGTTCGAAAAGGTGAACCAGGACGTGCCGCTGGAAGGCCTGAACTGGTTCTTCGACCACGCCGAGACCATCTCCGACGAATCCATCGACCGCATCGCGGCCTTGGGCGGCGGCATCGCCGTACAGCACCGCATGGCCTACCAGGGCGAATATTTCGTGGAGCGCTATGGCCTGGGGGCCGCCGCGGCCACGCCGCCGGTGGCGCGCATCCTGGAAAAGGGCGTCAAGGTTTCCGCCGGCACCGACGCCACGCGCGTCGCCAGCTACAATCCCTGGGTCTCGCTGGCCTGGCTGATCACCGGCAAGACGGTGGGCGGCCTGCACCTCTACCCCCGCGCCAACTGCCTGGACCGCGAGACGGCCCTGCGCATGTGGACGGAGAACACCACCTGGTTCTCCAATGAGGAAGGAAAAAAGGGCCGCATCCAGGAAGGCCAGCTGGCCGACCTGATCGTGCCCGATCGCGACTTCTTCGCCTGCGCCGAGGATGAGATCGCCGACACCACCGCCCTGCTGACCGTGGTGGGCGGCAAGGTGGTCTACGGCGCCGGCGACTTCGCCAGCCACGACGCCGCCCCCATCCCGCCGGCCATGCCCGATTGGTCGCCGGTGCGCACCTTCGGCGGCTACGGCGCCTGGAACCTGCTGGAACCGACGAACACGAAGCTGCAGCGCCAGGCGGCGCAAAGCTGCGGCTGCGACAGCGCCTGCGGCGTGCATGGCCACAGCCACGCCACCGCCTGGTCGGCCAAGCTGCCCATCCGCGACCTGAAGTCCTTCTGGGGCGCCTTGGGTTGCGCCTGCTGGGCCGTCTGATCATGCGGACGGCCTCACTGGTCCAGCCCGCCGCCCGCCTGCTGACGCCCCCCATCGTCCGGTGGGTGGCGCTGCTGGGCCTCTGCGCCGCCTACCTCCAGGGCGGGATCAACAAGGCCCTGGATTTCAACGGCGCCGTGGCGGAACTGGGGCACTTCGGCATGCCGGCCTCGGCCCCCCTGGCGGCGGCGGTCATCGCGCTGGAGCTGGGCGCGTCGCTGATGATCCTCAGCGGGCGCCTGCGCTGGATGGGCGCCCTGGCCCTGGCCGGCTTCACCCTGTTCGCCACTTTCGTGGCCAACCGCTACTGGGAGATGGCGGGGCAGGAGCGTTTCATGACCGCCAACGCCTTTTACGAACATCTGGGACTGGTCGGCGGCTTCGTCCTCGTGGCCTGGCACGACCTGAAATCCCACACCCCTTCCTCGTCCGCATCCTGATGGGAGCCTTTCCGATGCGTATCCGTTCCTATGCCGCCGCCCTGTTGATGGGCGCCTGCCTGGCCCTGCCCCTGGCGGCGCACGCGGCCACCGCCGCCAGCCCGGCCGTCGCCGTGGCGCCGCAGTACGACACCACCCACGTCTATGTGGCGGTGGAGGATGTCGACAAGTTCGTGGCCAGTTTCCTTGCCACCTTCGGCGGGCAGAGCACCAAGCAGGTGGTGGCCACCGTCACGCCGACGCCCAGCAGCACCACGTCGCAGCTGCTGCAGACCCCGGTGGGCACCGTCTCCCTGTTCGGCTTCAAGACCCCCATCCCCTACCCCTTCGGCGCGGAGCGCACGGGCTATCTGGTGACCGACATGGACGTGGCGACCAAGGCCGCCGTCGCCGCCGGCGCCGACGTGCTGGTGGAACCCTTCCCCGACCCCATCGGCCGCGACACCGTCATCCAGTGGCCGGGCGGGGTGAACATGCAGCTGTACTGGCACACCACCACGCCGAACTACGCCGCCTTCCAGACGGTGCCGGAGAACCGCGTCTACGTCTCCGCCCACAAGGTGAAGGAGTTCGTGAAGGACTTCGTGGCCTTCAGCCATGGCAAGGTGGTGTCGGACGACGCCAAGGCCCCGGGCGTGGAGATCGGCCGGCCCAACGACACCTATCACCGCATCCGCATCGAAAGCGCCTTCGGCAAGATGACCGTCCTGGTCACCGATGGCCACCTGCCCTGGCCCTACGGCCGGGAGATGACCGGCTATGAGGTGCCGAACCTGGATGAGACCCTGGCCAAGGCCAAGGCCGCCGGCGTGACCGTGGTGGTGGAGCCCTACACCGCCGACCACCGCAAGGCCGTGGTGGTGCAGTTCCCTGGCGGCTACGTCGCCGAAATCCACAGCGCGTCCTAAGACCCGTCATGACCCGCCGACGGCACCGCCCGAAGTCCCTGTGCCGTCGGCACATGATGGCATCTACGCTCACCCTGGGCACCCTGGCCCTGGCCTGCGCGGTTCCCGCCAGCGCCGGGGCGCAGGAGGACGATACGATAGAAACGCCTGCGGCCTCGGCCGCGACGAGGCCCGCCATCAAGTCCAATCGCTGGCAGGAGGATTGGTCGGCCCTGGCCAACCCCGCCCTGCGCACCGAGCCGCTGGACGGGCTGAAGTACATCCCGCTGGACGACACCAACGCCCTGACCTACCTGTCGCTGGGCCTGACCCTGCGCGAGCGGTTCGAGGACAATGAGGCGCCCGCCTTCGGCATCGGCGGCCGCAAGGGCGACAGCTACGTCATCCAGCGCCTGCAGACCCATATGGACCTGCGCATCGACGGCCATTGGCAGCTTTTCGGCCAGTTCGAGGACGCGCGCGCCTTCGACAAGACCACCCTGACCCCCGCCGACCAGAACCAGGCCGATCTGCGCCAGGCCTTCGTCGCCTACAGCGGTGACCTCACCGACGACATCACCCTGAAGGTGCGCGCCGGCCGGCAGGAGATGGGATTCGATCGCCAGCGCTTTGTTTCCACCCGCGACGGGCCCAACGTGCGCCAAGCCTTCGACGCCGTGTGGGTCAACATGGAAACCGCCCCCTGGCGCATCATCAGTTTCTGGAGCCATCCGGTGCAGTATCGCACGGGGGAGCCGTTCGACGACTATTCCAACACCCACCTGCAATACGGCGGCATCCGCGTGGAGCATGCGGGTGTGGGGCCCGGGGAGCTGTCGGCCTATTATTCCCGCTACCAGAACGACACCGCCAGATACCTAGACGCCAGCGGGCTGGAGCGACGCGACATCTTCGACCTGCGTTATGCCGGCGTGGCGGCGGGCTTCGATTGGGATGTGGAGGGCATGGCCCAATGGGGCACGGTGGGACCCAAATCCGTCGGTTCCTGGGCGGTGGGCGCCCTGACCGGCTACACCTTGACGGACGTCGTCTGGACGCCGCGCCTCGGCCTGCAGGCGGACGCCGCCTCGGGCGACGACCGCGCCGGCGACGGGCGGCTGGGCACCTTCAATCCGCTGTTCCCCAACGGCTATTATTTCGCGCTGGCGGGCTACACCGGCTATGCCAACCTGATCCACCTGAAGCCGTCGCTGACGGTGAAGCCGATGCCGAAGCTGAGCCTCATGACGGCGGCGGGGCTGCTGTGGCGGCAGACGACGGCCGACGCCGTCTATGTCCAGCCCAGCAACGCCGTGCCCGGCACCGCCGGCAAGGGCACACCGTGGACCGGCGTCTACGGCCAGCTGCGCGCGGACTATGCCGTGACCGCCAACCTGACCACGGCGGTGGAGGCGGTGCACTACGCCATCGGCGACACCTTGCGCCGCGCCGGCGGCCATGACAGCGATTATCTGGGCATTGAAGTCAAACTGGGATGGTAAGGCCATGAAACAGGGTTTGCCCGTGTTGTTGAGCGTCAACGGCGGCTATGTCGACACCGCCGGCTTCCTGGCCTTGCAGGGGCTGTTCACCGCCCATGTCACCGGCAACTTCGTCACCTTCGGCGCGTCGCTGGTGCTGGGCACCTCCGGCGCCGGGGCCAAGCTGCTGGCCCTGCCGGTGTTCTGCGTGGTGGTGATCCTGTCGCGCCTCCTCTGCGCGGGGCTGGAGCGGCGGCAGATACCCATCCTGCGCACCCTCTTGGTGCTGAAGATGCTGCTGCTGGCCGCAGGCGCCGCCCTGGCCATCCATTTCGGTCCCTTCCACGACGGCGACGCCCTGCCGGCCATCGTGACGGGCATGGTGCTGGTGACCGCGATGGCCCTGCAGAACGGCATGCACCGGGCCCACATGAGCACGACGCCGCCCACCACCCTGATGACCGGCACCACCACCCAGATCATGATCGACTTGGCCGACCTGATGCGCGGCGTTGGGCCCGAGGCGCGGGCCGCCGCCAAGGGCCGCCTGGGCAAGATGTCGGCCAGCGTCATCGGCTTCGCCTTCGGTTGCGCCGCCGCCGCCGGCCTGTTCCTGGTGGTGCGCGAATGGGCCTTCGCCGTGCCGCCGGTCATCGCCTTCATCGGCGTCCTGGTGACGGGCGACGTCCAGGCTAGCCCTGTGGCGCCAACAGCACGGTGAGCAGGATCTCCTCCCCCGCTTCACAGTCCTGATACATCGCCTCTTCCAGGGCGTTCAGCGCCCGGTTGATGCGCGCCAGCTTGGCGGCGTCCGCCCGCACCACATGGAAGCGCGCCGCCAAGGTGCGCTGATCGCCCTCGAAGCGGGGGTTGCCCGTCTCGATGGCGGCGGAGACGGCGCGCGCCCCGGCCTCCGCCACCCGCAGGGCGGCCCGGGCATAGGTGCGCCGCCCCTCCTCCGTCCCAACGGCGGCGACGGAGGACAGCTGGTCCGCCACCATGGCGTAGACCGCTTCCGGCCGGCGCGCGCCCCGCCGCTCCCCCACCACCCGCAGCAGCCCGATCTCCTCCATCTGTTTCAGGTGATGGTAGAGCGAGGTCACCGGCCGGCCCATGCGCTGGGCGATTTCCCGCGCCGTGGCTTGGCTGTCGATCTCCAGCCGTTGGATGATGGCCAGGCGGATGGGAGAGGTCAGGCAGTCCAGCTGCGGCTGGGTCAGGATGTGGGTGTTGGGCATCGGATCCAGGGGTCTGTCGACGGGACTTGTGCTTTCCTATAATTCAAAATATAAGCGTTTTTAGAATTATTGGGAAGAGGTGTGGCGTGGGCTTGCGTGGATCCTTGGCCGGTGCGCTGGCCCTGCTGCTGATGGCCGCCCCCGTCGCCAGCACCATGGCGGATCCGGTGCCGGCAACGGCCATCGATCGCGACGTGGCGGCCGCCCTGCGCCGCTTGGGCGTGCCCGGCGCGGCGGTGCAGGCGATCCGCCAGGGCACGGTCATCTACACCAAAGCCTTCGGGTCGCTGGACGCCTCAAATGGTGCACCGGTGCGACCCGATACCTATTTCGAGATCGGATCCATCACCAAGCAGTTCACCGCCGCCGCCATCCTGCAGTTGCAGGAGGCTGGGAAGCTTCGGGTCGACCGGCCGCTGGCCGACTATCTGCCCGACGCTCCGCACGCGGCCGAGGTGACGCTGCGCCAGCTGCTGAGCCACACCAGCGGCCTGCATGAGTATCTGGACGGGCCGGGGATTGATGAGCTGGCCACCCGCCCCATCGCCTATCCGGACCTGATCGCGCGGGTGGCCACCCTGCCCCTGGATTTCCCGCCCGGCAGCCGCTGGTCCTACTCCAACACCGGCTATCTGCTGCTGGGCAAGGTCATCGAGGCGGTGTCGGGTGAGACCTACCGCGCCTATCTGCAGCACCACGTCTTCGACCCGCTGGGCCTGGGTGAGATGCGCACAACAGCGGAGGAGCCGTACCTGCCCAACATGGCCGTCGGCCACCACCATGTGGACGGCCGGCTGGAGCGCGCCGGCATCATTGGCCCCGACTGGGCGGGCCCTGCCGGCTTCCTGGTCATGCGGCTGAGGGACCTGGCGGTGTGGGACACGGCCCTGCGGGGCGGCAAGGTCATCTCGCCGGACAGCTATCGCCAGATGACGACGCCCTTCATAACCAGCCAGAATGGCAGCGCCGACTATGGTTTCGGCCTGTTCGTCGGCGCCGTCTATGGCCAGCCGCGCATCGGCCACACCGGCGGGTCCCTGGGCTTCACCACCGCGGACGAATATTTCCCCAAGCAGGATGTGCGCATCGTCGCCCTGACCAACCTGGGCGATGACTCGCCGGAGGCGGGGGAGGCGCTGACCAACATCGTCTTCACCGACCTCTACCCCGCCCTGGCGGCGACGGCCGAACGGCCCGCCCCGGGCGAGGACGCGCGCGTCACGCGGGCGGCGGCGGACGCCTTCCGCGACCTGCAGACCGGCGGGGACTATGCCCACTTCGGTGTCGTGCTGGGGGCCAAGCTGGCGGGCGGCAAGGGCGCCAAATTCGCCACCGACCTCGCCCCCTACGGCGCGCCCACGGCCATGACCTTCAAGGGCGCGCGGCAGAGCGGGGTGGAGCGCTGGTACGACTACGTCCTGCAGTTCGGCCCCGGCGTCTTCCTGCCCTTCGCCGTCCGCCTGGGGGAGGATGGCAAGGTGGCGGGCTTCTCCATCGGCTAGCGCTTCCGCCCCGCCGCCGTTATAGTTACCGGTAACATGCCGAGTGGCTAAAACCGGGGGGGAATATGCGTGGTACCAAGCGGGCGTTAGCCCGATGCGTGAAAGTGGCCATCTGTCTGGTCACACTGGCCGGAACCCCAGCCCTGGCCACCACTATCGACCGCGCCCCCTGGGGTGCCGCGCCGGGTGGGGAGAAGACCGAGACCCTAACAGTCGCCAACGACATCGCCCGCCTGACGCTGTCCACCTATGGCGCCCGCATGGTGTCCCTGCAACTGCCGGATCGCGACGGCCATTGGTCGGATGTGCTGATCCTACCCGACACGCCGGCCAAGCTGACGGATTTCTGGGTGATGGCCGGCGCCTCCATCGGCCGCTACGCCAACCGCATCGCCAACGGCGCCTTCACACTGGACGGCAAGACCTATCAGATCGACCGCAACCTGGGCCCGCATACCCTGCACGGCGGGTCCAACGGCTTCGACAGCCGGGTGTGGGAGGCCAAGGCCATCGTGGACGGCGTGGAATTCCATTATGTCTCGGCGGATGGGGAGATGGGCTTCCCCGGCACCCTGGACGTGAGCGTGACCTATCATCTGGCCCGGCGCGGCGGGCAGGCCATCGTCACCATCGATTATGCCGCCAAAACCGACAAGCCGACGGTGGTCAACCTGACCAACCATTCCTTTTTCAACCTGGCGGGTGCGGGCCAGCCCATGACCGGCCAGGCCGTCACCATCGCCGCCGACCGCTACACCCCCACCAGCCCCGACGCCATTCCGGACGGCAGCGTCAAGCCGGTGGATGGCACCCGCTTCGACCTGCGCCACACCACCGGGTTCAGCGCCATCCTGGCCGGTGGCGGCATGGACCAGAACTTCGTCCTATCCGCCCCCAGCCTGAAGACTCCCGTGGCCACGGTGACCGACACGGTTTCCGGCCGCATGATGGAGGTCTACACCACCGAGCCCGGCCTGCAATTCTACCTACCGGCCAAGCCCCCCGCCCTGAACGGCGTGCCCACCCACGGTTTTTCCCTGGAATCGCAGCACTATCCGGACAGCCCCAACCACCCGGCCTTCCCCAGCACGATCTTGCGTCCCGGCCAGACATTCCAATCCACCACCCGCTATGTGTTCACCGTGGGGCGGTGAGAGTGGGTCCCCAATGGCATAAATTGCGCAATTTATGCCATTGCTCTAAAGTGCCTGGAGTTAGGAGGGCGGTGCGATGAATGTTTCCATCGGTGAACGCTGGGAAGGGTTTGTTGAGGACGTCGTGAAAAGTGGTCGCTACGGGTCGGCCAGCGAGGTTGTGCGGGAAGGCCTGCGCCTGGTGGAAGAGCGCGAAGCCAAACTGCAAGCGCTACGCAATACCTTGGACGCCTCCATCGCTGCCGGCGGCCAAAACACGGACGACGACCTGACCCGCTTGTTGGATGCCAAGGCGGCTGAATTGGCGAAGGCCGGCTACTGAGTGCGACGGCTCGTCCTTCTCGATGTGATTGCCCATTTCAGGGACGACCCATTGTAGTTTGGCAAGAGGCCTACCCCTGCCGCCGCCGCCAGGCGGCTGGGGGCATGCCCGTTGCGGCGGCGAAGACGCGGGTCAGGTGGCTTTGGTCGGCGAAGCCACAGGCCAGGGCGATCTCGGCGATGGACTGGGGGCCACGCAACAGCTCCCGCGCGCGGGCCACGCGGTGGTCCAGCAGCCAGCGATAGGGCGTCTGGCCGGTGGTTTCGCGGAAGGCCTTGATGAAGTGGCTGCGCGACAGGCCGCATTCGGCCGCCACCTTGGCGATGGCGACGTCGCCACCCAAATTGGCGGCCAAGAACTCCTTCGCCCGCGCCTCCTGCCATTGCGACAGGCCGCCCGTGCGCCGGCCGCCCGGCGGCGCCAGCACGGCCATGCCGCCATAGGTCTGGGCCACGTGGATGGTCAGCGCCAGGGTCACCTGGTCCACGAACAGGCGATTGCCCCGGTCCGGCACGTCCAACGCCGGCAGCAGGGCGGAGGCCAGGCCATAGGCCACCGGGTCCACCGTGCCCCGCGCGCAGGCGAAGCCGCTGACGGCCGGACACTCCAGCTCTTCGGACAGGGCGTCCAGGCTGGCGCGCGGTATCTGGACGCGGACATTGTCGAAGGATGAGAGGTGACGGCAGGCCCAGCCCTCCCCCAGGTGGGTGACGGACAGGGCCATGCGGGCGTGGCCGCCGCTGAAGACCAGACGCCCGCCGCGCCACAGCTCATGCCGGGCGAAGTCGCGCAACTGGACGATGATGGAGAACATGTCCAGGCAGGGGATGTCCTGCCGGTCGCGGCTGGCGGGGTGGTCCTGGCGCAGGCGCAGGACCTGCGTGTCGCCCGCCCGCAGGCTGGTGGCGCCCGGCGGGGCCAAGCGTGTGTCCGGCATGATCTCCCCCATCTGGTTGGCGCGATCCCGCTTCCCCCGGGCGGGGGTGCCCCACTAGACTACAGCCGCTGGGGACGGGTTGTCGAAAGACAAGGGCGGGGGCCGAACCGTCGCCGGCGCCCTCCGCCACCCCGCCGTTTTGGCGGGACTATCGTTCAAATCCACGCGCATCCGACAAGAACGGCCGGCCGCCGCCGCCTACCGTGGCCCGTCGTTCGCACGGACAAATGTTTTGCTGGAAAACCGTTGGGGGATCATGAGCAGCGTCGGGCAGTTCGAATTCATCCTGCTGCTATTGGTGGCCATCCTGGGCCTGCGCCTGTTGGCCGGCCGCCTGGGCCTGCCGCCGGCTGCGGCCCTGATCATGGGCGGCATGGGCCTCGCCTTCGTGCCCGGCGTGCCGGCTTTCGACCTGGATCCCGACCTGGTGCTGGTGTTGTTCCTGCCGCCGCTGCTGATGGATGGGGCCTACTACACCGTCTGGCGGGAGTTCCGGCGCAACCTGGCCGCCATCCTGCAACTGGCCATCGGCGCCGTACTGTTCACCACCCTGGCCGTGGGCGTCGTCACCCATCTGCTGGTGCCGGACCTGCCTTGGGCGGTGTGCTTCGCCCTGGGTGCCGTGGTCTCGCCCCCCGACGCGGTGGCGGCCAAGGCGGTGCTGGAGCATGTGACCCTGCCCCGTCGCCTGGTCGTGCTGCTGGAGGGGGAAAGCCTGCTGAACGACGCCGCCGGCCTGGTGCTGTTCCGCTTCGCCATCGCCGCGGCGCTGACCGGCGCGTTCAGCCTGGGCCAGGCCACCCTGGCCTTCACCGGCTTGGCGGTGGGCGGCGTCATCGTCGGCGGCGCGCTGGGCTATCTCTGGATCCGCGGGCTGCGCCTGCTCAAGCATGAGCACCTGACCATCACCGCCATCTTCCTGCTGCCCTGGGCTGCCTATATCAGCGGCGAGGCGGCGGGCGTCTCTGGCGTCATCGCCACGGTGGCCGCCGGCCTGGTTCTGGGCTGGCACCAGCATGAGGTGTTCACCGCCAGCGTGCGCCTGATGAGCACCGCCGCCTGGCAGGTCATGGTCTTCGTGCTGGAGGCCCTGGTCTTCATCCTGATCGGCCTGTCGCTGCGGGGCGTGATGAGCCGCCTGGGCGGCGTGGAACACGCGCTGGGCACCCTGGCCGTGCCGGTTTTGGCCGTGCTGGGCACTGTGGTGGTGGCCCGCTTCCTCTGGGTGTTCGCGGCGGAGGGTGTTGGGCAGATCCTGGGCCTGCTGGTGAAGCGCCGGCCGCTGTGGTCGCCCGCCAGCGCCCTGCTGCTGAGCTGGGCCGGCATGCGCGGCGTGGTCACCCTGGCCGTGGCCCTGTCCATCCCCATCGAAGTGCCGGGGCGTGACCTGATCCTGGCCGCCGCCTTCGCCGTCATCCTGGGTACCGTGCTGATCCAGGGCAGCAGCCTGGGCCCCCTGATCCGCTGGCTGGGCCTGGACAAGTCGGCCGGTCACCAAGGCGCGGTGCTGACCGCACCCCAGGCTATGGCCGCCGTCACCGCCGCCCAGCTGGAGGCCGTGCGCGCCCGCGCCCACAACGCCGACGGCAGTGTGCGCCACCCCCGCCTGCTGGAGCAGTACACCCACCGCGCCCGAGTGGCCGAGCGCTATTCCCGGGAGCGGGACGTTCTGAGCGCCGACCGCAGCGAGCACTACGACGTGATATTGGCCACCATCGCCGCCGGCCGGGCGGAAATCCTGCGCCTGCACCGCACCGGCCGCATCCACGACGACGTGCTGCACGTTCTGGAATATGAGCTGGATTTGCAGGAGATGGCGGCCAGCACCTCGCGGATGAGGCTGGGTTAAGGATTGCCAGGGCCATCCGCCGACAGCACGGCGATGGCCTGACGACAGAAGTCCACCCATAGGGTTTCCGCCATCAGGCCGGCCTGCAGCACCAGGTGCCGCAGTTCCCGCTGGCGGCTGTCGGCGCCGTCGCTGAAGTCGCGCCGCTCGATCTCCCGGTACAGCGCCAGCTTCTCCAGATGCTGGCCCAGGCGGCTTTCGATGTCGCGCACCAGGTCGGTGGGGCCGATCACCGCCTCGGCCCGCAGACGCACCATCAGCTCGTCGCGCAGCGGCTTGGCCTCACGCGATTCCCCCGTCCAGCGGCGCAGTTCCTCCCGCCCCGCCGGCAGCACCTGGTAGGCGCGCTTGCGGCCCCGGCCGGCCTCCGGCTCCAGGGCCGTGACCCAGCCCAGATCCTCCAGCCGCTTCAGCTCGCGGTAAATCTGCTGGTGCGTCGCCTGCCAGAAGAAGCCGATGGAGCGGTCGAAACGGCCCGCCAACTCGGAACCAGAGCAGGGGCGTTCCAGCAGGGCGGTCAGCAGGGCATGCGGCAGGGACATGGAGGCTCGATCCGATAAAATACCCCCGACGGTACCCGCCCGGGCCATCTCTATGCAACCTGTTGCACAAACGGCCCGCCTGACCCATTATGCAACAAGTTGCATAATAGGAGACGGGCGCGCCATCATGACCACCCCCTACCCCCATCTGCTGCAGCCGCTGGACCTGGGCTTCACGCAGCTGCGCAACCGCGTGCTGATGGGGTCCATGCATACGGGGCTGGAGGACAGCCGCCAGAACCTGCATCGCCTGGCCGCCTACCTGGGTGAGCGGGCGGCGGGTGGGGTTGGCCTGATCGTCACCGGCGGCTTCGCGCCCAACATCGCCGGCTGGACGAAGCCCATGGGCGGCACCCTGGCCCTGACTTCCACCGCGCGCCGCCACCGGCCCATTCCGGAAGCCGTACATGCGGAGGGGGGCAAGATCGCGCTGCAGATCCTGCACACCGGCCGCTACGGCTATCACCCCTTCGCCGTCGCGCCGTCGCGCGTGAAATCACCCATCAGCCCCTTCACCCCGCATGCGCTGAGCGCCCGGGGGATCGAGCGGCAGATCCGCGCCTTTGTCCGCTGCGCCCTGCTGGCGCGGGAGGCCGGGTACGACGGCGTGGAGATCATGGGGTCCGAAGGCTATTTCATTAATCAGTTCCTGGTGACCCACACCAACAAGCGCACCGACGCCTGGGGCGGGCCTTACGAGAACCGCATGCGCCTGCCGGTGGAGATCGTGCGCCGCACGCGGGAGGCGCTGGGCCGCGACTTCATCATCATCTACCGTCTGTCCATGCTGGACCTGATCCCCGACGGCAGCACGTGGGACGAGGTGGTGCAACTGGCCAAGGCGGTGGAGGCGGCGGGTGCCACCCTGATCAACACCGGCATCGGCTGGCATGAGGCGCGCATCCCCACCATCGCCACCTCCGTCCCCCGCGGCGCCTTCGCCTGGGTGACCAAGAAGATGAAGGGCAACGTCGGCATCCCCCTGGTCACCACCAACCGCATCAACACGCCGGAGGTGGCGGAGCAAATCCTGGCCGACGGCTGCGCCGACATGGTGTCCATGGCCCGGCCCCTGCTGGCGGACGCGGCGTTCGTCAACAAGGCCGCCGCCGGCAGGGCGGATGAGATCAACACCTGCATCGGCTGCAACCAGGCCTGCCTGGACCACACCTTCAAGGCCCAGATTTCCACCTGCCTGGTGAACCCCCGCGCCTGCCATGAGACGGAGCTGACCTACGCCCCCGCCGCCGTGCGGAAGCATATCGCCGTGGTGGGCGCCGGCCCCGCCGGCCTGGCCGCCGCCACCGTCGCCGCCCAGCGCGGCCATCATGTGGATCTGTTTGAGGCGGCGGGCGAGATCGGCGGCCAGTTCAACATGGCCAAGCGCATTCCCGGCAAGGAGGAGTTCCAGGAGACGCTGCGCTATTTCCGCCGGCAGATCGAGTTGACGGGCGTCCGCCTGCACCTGAACCGCAAGGTGGGGGCGGAAGAACTGACCGGCGGCGGCTTCGACGAGGTCATCCTGGCCACGGGCGTCACGCCGCGTGACCCGCGCATCCCGGGGCAGGACGCGGGCATAGCCAGCGGCCGGGTGGTCACCTACCTGGACGTGCTGCGCCATAACAAGCCGGTGGGCCGGCGCGTGGCGGTCATCGGCGCCGGCGGCATCGGCTTCGACATCAGCGAGTACCTGGTGCAGGACGGCCCCTCCCCCACCCTGGATCTGGCCGCATGGCAGGCGGAATGGGGGGTGACGGACCCGGCCACGACGCGCGGCGGCGTCACCCGGCCGGAGATCACGGTCCCGGCGCGCGAGGTCACCCTGCTGCAGCGCAAGCCCGGCGGCCTGGGCAAGGGGCTGGGCAAGACAACCGGCTGGATCCACCGCCGCCTGCTGAAGATGAAGAACGTGCAGATGCTGGCCGGCGTGAATTACGAGCGCATCGACGAAGGCGGCCTGTTCATCACCTTCGGCGAGAAGCGGGAGAACCCGACGGTGATCGAGGTCGACACCATCGTGCTGTGCGCCGGACAGGAGCCCCTGCGCGAGTTGCACGAACCGCTGAAGGCGGCGGGCGTCGCGGTCCATCTGATCGGCGGTGCCGACGTGGCGGCTGAACTGGACGCCAAGCGGGCGATCAACCAGGGCAGCCGCCTGGCCGCCACCCTCTGACGGAGACCATCATGACCGACCTGCCGCTGCATCCCGCCGTCGCCGCCAGCCTGGAGAAGTGGCACGACGGCGTCGCCCGCCGCGACCTGTCCTTCCTGCCAACCATCGTGCATCCGGAGGCGGTGTTCCGCTCCCCCATGGCGTTCACGCCCTATGGCCCCGCGCAGGCCCTGGTCCTCATCCTGGGCACCGTCATTCAGGTGTTCCAGGATTTCGCCTATCACCGCCAGTTCATCGACGCCGACGGCCTGAACGTGGTGCTGGAATTCAGCGCCAAGGTGGGCGAGCGCGAGTTGAAGGGCATCGACATGATCCGCTTCGACGCGCAGGGTCGCATCGTGGAGTTCGAGGTGATGGTCCGCCCCATGAGCGGCCTGCAGGCCCTGGGCGAGGAAATGGGCCGCCGCCTGGCCCATGCCCTGCCCACGCATAAGCAGCGGGCCTGACCGGCAAATGCCGGCGGCATGAGCATGGCTCATGCCGCTGTAGGACGCTCCACCGCTTACGAAAAATGGAGGGCCGCCGCGGATTCGCGGGGACCGGAGTGGACTGCAAAACGAGGGAACAGAATGCCATGACAAACGCAGTCCCCCAGAGGATCAGCCTGGACATCCGGGGCGCCATCGCTCATGTCCGCCTGGCGCGGCCGGACAAGCTGAACGGCATGGACTTCCCCATGCTGCGCGCCCTGGTGCGGGTCGCTGGGGAGATACGCCGCCACCGCCAGGTGCGCGCCGTCATCCTGAGCGGTGAGGGTGCAGCCTTCAGCACCGGCCTGGATTTCGCCGCCGTGACCCGGAAACCGTGGGAGGTCATCAAGGCCTTCGTCACCCTGGGCCGCAGCACCAACCTGTTCCAGCGGGCCTGCTGGTGCTGGCGCGAGCTGCCGGTGCCGGTCATCGCCGTGCTGCACGGCCGCTGCTATGGCGGCGCCATGCAGGTGGCGCTTGCCGCGGACTTCCGCATCGCCACACCGGACTGCGAGCTGTCGGTGATGGAAGGCAAGTGGGGCCTGATCCCGGACATGAGCGGCAGCGTATCTTTACGCGAACTGTTGCCCATCGACGTAGCCAAGCGCCTGACCATGACGGCCCAGGTGATCAGCGGCACCGAGGCCAAGGCCCTGAACCTGGTGACCGAGGTGGCGGACGACCCCATGGCGGCGGCAGAAGCGTTGGCGGCCGAGCTGTGCGCCCGCTCCCCCGATGCGGTGGCGGGCGCCAAGGCCCTGTTCCAGCGCGCCTGGAGCGCCAGCATCCGGGGCGCCTTCGCGGCCGAGCGCCGCATCCAGTTCCAGATCATGCGCGGCCCCAACTGGCGCATCGCCCTGCGCGCCGGCCTGGAGAAGAAGCCGCCACAGTTCAGGGAGCGGAGCTTCCGGCGCTGAACCTTACCAGCCGTTGAACCGGTCCCAGCGCTGCAGGTCGCCGCCCTCCCGGGGCAGGACGGTATAGGTGTCGAACTGCGCGGCGGTGGCGCAGGCGTGATTGGGGAAGACGCGCAGCTGCGCGCCGATGGGGAACAGGGCCTCCAGGTCGGCGCCAGCCGCGCCGGTCCAGTGCAGCACGCCGTGTTCCTGGTTGGCGCCGCGGAAGGCCAGATCGGCCACCGGCGTGCCATCGACGGCGGCGACCAGGCCATAGCCATGGTCCTTGGCCTGGCGCTGGGTGCCCCGGTCGCGGCTCATGGCCATCCAGCCGCCGTCGGTGATGACCCAGCCCGTGTCGGCGCGGTGGCCGATGACGGTGCACAGCACGGAGAGGGCGATGTCATCCACGCCACAGACACCCACACCGGCCATGACCAGGTCGAAGAAGACATAGACGCCGGCGCGCACCTCCGTCACCCCCTCCAGGTGGCGGGCGCTGAGGGCGGTGGGGGTGGAGCCGACGCTGACCACCGGGCAGGCATGACCGGCGGCGCGCAGGCGGTCGGCCGCGCGCACGCAGCCCGCCCGCTCCTGCTCCGCCATGGCCGCCAGCGCCTCAGGCGTGTTGAGGCCGTAGGAGCTGCCGGCGTGGGTCATCACACCGTTGAGACGGGCACCACCCCCGCCCTCGACCGTCAGGGCCGCCGCCACGTCCAGCAGGGCCGGCGCCTCGGGATGGATGCCGGAGCGGTGGCCGTCGGTATCCACCTCGATCAACACAGTGTGGACATGGCCGTTCTCCCGCCCGTGGCGGGACAGGCGTACCGCCGCCGCCACCGATTCCACCACCAGGGTCAGGCGCATGCCGGCCTTGGCCAGACGCAGGGCGTGGTCGAACTTGGGCGGCGCGATGGCGACAGCATAGAGGATGTCGCCATAGCCGGCGGCGAAAAAGCACTCCGCCTCCTTCAGGGTGGACACGGTCAGGCCCCGGGCGCCGGCCGCCACTTGGCGCCGCGCCACCTCCAGGCATTTGGCCGTCTTCACATGCGGGCGGAAGCGGACGCCCAGCGCGTCCATGCGCCCCTGCATGCGGGCGATATTGGCCGCCATCCGCCCCTCATCCAGCAGCAGCACGGGCGTTTCCAGGTCGGGGGGAAGGACGGGACGGGTCACCAAGGCTCTCCTGCCGGCGGTCGAAAGCGGCCGAAGATAGCGCGCGGGCGGGCCCGCCCCCAGAAGAAAAGCCCGGTTCGATCGGAGGAGCGAACCGGGCCTGAAGGTGGGTAGGAAGGAAGATGAAGCCCCGCTCCGCCCGCAGGGGGGAGGACGCGCAGACACCTGGAACCCACCAGCAGGGGGCAAGTTCCAGGATGCATTTCGGAGACCTTGGGCTTCCTTGGCACCAGGTCCGCCTAAGGCCGCGGGTGGCTTAGCGATACGACGCGAAGCTGGGCTCGATCGGGGACAGCAGCAGCTGGTGGCGCTGCTCATAGGTCAGGGGGTGGAAGATTTCCCCCAGCAGTTCCGCCCAGCGCAGGGGATAGGGCGAGGGCTGGCCGTTGGGCAGCAGCACGCCCGTCTGGTCCAGGGGATGGATGGCGGGATGGCGCCGCAGCGCGTCCAGCTTTTGATCCAACAGCGCCTCCGTCCGGGCCAGCCAGGCAGCGGTGAGCGGCGTGCCCTTCCTGAAGATGAAGGCGCAGAGGCCGATCAGCTCCTGATGCGAGCGGCGCAGCAGGTCGCCGAACTCCCCGCTGATGTGCGGGATGCCGTGGGCCAGTTCCTGGTAGCCGAGGGCCAGCTTGTCAGACGCCGCCAACTGGTCGAAGAACGGCCCCCACCTCTTGGCGGTACTTTTGATGTCCGTGTAGCCACCGCCATAGTGGTGCATCAGGTAGCAGCGCAGATAGTCCGCCTTGTGGGTGGAACTGAGATAGGGCCAGGCGGGGTGCAAGGGGAAGGCCGGCTTCACCCAATCCCCCACCGTCTCGCGCGTGATGAAGGCGACGCCGCAGCCGGTGTTGCGGAAGATGGTCCACAGCGCCTGTAAGCGGGCATCCGACATGATTTCCGGCCCTGTCCACAGGCAGAAGACGGTGCGGCCGGCGAAGGCGTCCAGGTCGTGCGGTTTGGCGGTCGCGGGGTTGGTCATGATGCGGCGGCCGTCAGAGCATGGAAGGGGTGGCCGGGATGCCCAGGCCGTTCATCAGCGACACCCGCCGCTGCGCGATGTCCGCATTGGGCGCAGGGTGGCGGCGGTAGACGTAGAGATAGTCGATGACGACGTTGTAGTCGTTGGCCGCCCGGCTGTCGCCCCGGCGGTCCGTCGTCGCGTCCTTCACCTCGAAGATGCGGGAGGCCAGCACCGGCACATGCACCGGCATCTGCCGGTTGATGACGGCCAGCATGAAATCCCAATCCTCGTAGGCGCGCATGAACACGTCGAATTCCAGCCCCGCCAGCAGCGTGCGCGGGAAGGCGAAGCACGACATGTGGACCTGGTTCTTGATGTAGATTTCCTGCGTCAGGCGCCCGGCCACGTCCATGAACCCTTCGTCCAGGAACTCCGGCCCCTCGGGCCCCCGCCGTTCGGTGACGACGCTGCTGTTGGCGTAGACGGCCAGGCCCTGCTGCACGGCGGGCTGGGCCAGCAGGGCGGGGATGAAGTTGGCATGCCAGGCGTCGTCGTCGTCCAGGAACAGGATATAGCGCCCGCGCGCCAGTGACAGGCCCAGGTTGCGGCTGGCCGAGGGACCGGGGGCGCCGTTGCGGCGGATGTAGATGTCGTCCGCCGACAGCAGGGCCGCACAGACGCGGTCCGTCTCCCCATCCGTGGCGTCGGAAATGACGATGACTTCCACCGCCGCCGGCTGCTGCTTGACGGAGTCCAGGGCGCGGCGCAACAGGTGCGCCCGCTTGTGCGTGGGGATGATGACGGTGACGTCGGGTTGGGCGGCCATGGCGGCTTTCACGATCAGCGTTTGCCCGCCTTGCGGCCGGTGGCGGGCTTGTCGGCAGCGCCATGGGTTTGTATCGCTTCGGCCAGCCGCGCCGTCACCGCCGCCATGACCGGGCCCCATTCACCCGCCGCCGGCTGGCGGAACTGCGTCAGGTTGGGGTACCAGGGGCTGGTCTCGACCCCCGCCTCCAGCCAGCGCCAGCAGCTGTCGAAGCGGTTCAGCAGCCACACAGGGCGGCCCAGCGCGCCCGCCAGGTGGGCCACGGCGGAATCCACGCTGATCACCAAATCCAGTCCCTGCACCAGGGCCGCGGTGTTGGCCATGTCGGCGAAATCCGCCGTCCAGTCGACCAAACCCAGGGCGGCGCCATTCCCCCCCTTCTGCAAAGAGAAGAAGCTGGCCCCCGCCTGGTTCAGAAGGGGGGCCAGCAGGTCCGGCGCTACGGAGCGGCCGCTGTTGCGCGGGTGGTTGGGGTTACCCGCCCAGCACAGACCGACGCGCAGGCCCTGATACGCGGCCAAGCGCTGGGCATAGGCCGCCGCCTCATCCGCGGGGGCCGCCAGGTAGGGCACGTCCGCCGGCACGGTCGCCAGCGTGGTGCGGAAGGCGCCCATCAGATTGTGCAGGGGCAGGCGCAGGTCGAACCCGGCGGAGAGGTCGCCGATGGCCACCGCCTCATCCACCTCCGGCATGGCGGCCACGAGGCGCAGCAGCTCCGGCTGGCATTCCACGACGACGCGGGCGCCCAGGGCCTTCAGGGGCCGGGCATAGCGCACGAACTGCAGCGTATCGCCCAGGCCGCTATCGGCCGACAGCACGATGGTGCGTCCATCCTGGCGGATGGGCCGGCCGGCCGGATCCATGAACAGGCCGATCTGGCTTTCCGCGATACGGCCGTGCCAAATCCAGGCGATGCCCTCCGCCCCCTTGACGAAGTCACCCTTCCGCAGGTGCTGGCGGCCAGTATAGATGTTGGCCTCGACATGCGACGGATTGATGCGCAGCGCGTTGGCCAGGTAGGCCAGCGCCTCGTCCGTCCGCCCCAGATGCTCGGCGTACTTGCCGAGGCGGCAGTAGACATCGTCGAGGTTGCCAAGCAAGCCGCCCTTTTCCTGCAGCAGGGCCACCGCGTCCTCATAAGCCCCCAGCGCGTCATAGGCCTGGGACAGCGCGTTGACGACCCGGGGGTCGTCGGGGGCCGCCACCAGCGCCCGGCGCAGCACATCCCGCCCCTCTTCCACCCGCTGGTTGGCCACCAGCTGGTTGCCCAGGTTCAAGAGGGCGTCGACATAGGCGGGATTGATCTCCAGCGCGCGACGGAGCAGGCGCTCCGCCTCCGCGAAGGGGGCGATCAGAGCCAGATTGTTCATGACCGCCAGATTGTCGGGGTCGGCGCCGAGGACGGCGGCGTAGGCGGCATAGGCCTCGGGCAGCTTGCCTTCCCGATGCAGGCCGATGGCCTCGGCGAACTTGGCGTCGATCTCGTGCCGGCGGGCCACCAGGGCGAAGCGCGCGCGGCTGGTGTCCGCCGCGGCCGCAGCAGCCAAACCCCAGCCCTTGCCCCGCTTGCGCAGCACGAACTCGATGGCCGATTCCGACATGCCCTTCAGGGTCTGGTCGCCCAGGGGCGCGTCATACTGGAAGCCGCTGTCCAGCTTCTCCAGCTTCAGCACCTCCACCTCTTCCTTGAACAGATCCAGCAGCTGCACGACGCTGATCGACTTGGGCGACCAGCTCTGCGGCTTCAGGATGGTGAAGGTCCATTTATGGTCCTGGTTGAAAACCGACGGCCAGACGCCCTGTTCGTACAGATCCTCATCCAAGATGGTGATGATCAAGTGCCCGCCGGGCTTGCAGATGCGGATCCAGTTGCCAAGGGCACGCACCGGATCCACCAGCCGGCCCAGGTGATGGCTGGAATGAACGAAGTCGTACGTGGCATCCGCCACGCCGTCCATCAGCATGGCATCGCCATCCACGGTGTTCCACGGCCGGGTGGATTTCATCAGGGGAAAGTGGTCCTTGAGATCCCCCAGGGGATCGGGGCCGCAGCCGATGTCTATCCCCTCCCCCACGATCCAGCGGCGGGCGAAGCGCCCATCGGCGGCACGGCGCAGCATCTGCTTGGTCGTCTCGTACGCCATCATACCCCCGCATACCGGCGGCATACCGCCGGGAACGCCTCAAGGAAAAACAAACACGCCGCCCTGTTGCCCGGGCCCGCCGTCATCGCGGCGTCAAGACCAGATATCCGTCGTCGGCGTGGTCTCGAACGATGGTGTGGGTGTGGCGAAACAGGCGGAAGACAAAATCGATGTTGCGATCGTAGAAGGCCAGCTTCTGGTCCGCCGCCGGCAGGGCGCCGCCGTCGTAGGGGCCGTCCTCATAACACCGCAGATCGTTCACCAGGATGACGTCGCGGCTGCGCGGACGCTGTTGCCGCAGCTGGGTCATCAGGTTTTCCAGCGGTGTACGCAGGCTGGCGTCCCCGCCCGGGCCGTACTTGGCCTGGCGGTAGGCATCGCCGGGAGCGTGTCCGTCCAGCCAGAACAGGATCGGCATCTGCGCCGGAACCAGCGGGACGACGGCCCTCAGCACATCCTCGCTGGTCGCGAACAGCAGTTGCACCAGCGGTACATGGGACAGTCGCGCCCGCGCGCGGTTCAGGGCCTCATTGTCCGTTTCGGCGGAAAACAACCGCTCAAATCCAAAGGATGCCGCATGCTGCAGGTCATCGCCGGCGCCCGTGCGGGTCTCGATATAGACCTGGCACCGATGGGCGTCCAGCAGGCCCTTCAGATCGAAATGACGCAGTCTTCCCATGCGACCCACCGTTGAATATCCCGCCCCTAGACCGTCCGCGTCCCGGCCTCAACCGGCCTTGCCAGGCGTGACCCGGATGGCCAGCAGCCGTTCTTCCAGTTCCTGGACGAAACGATCGGTGTCGCCCAGGGTGCGCCGCCACGCCTCACCGCCCGCCAGCGCGTCGCGGAAGGCCTTGTACTCCTTGGGCTTGTTGCCCAGCTTCACCGCCAGTTTCACATAGTCGTCCACGCTGGTGGTCACGCCTTGGGGCAGGCCCACGGTGCGAAGCAGGCTGCCCGCCATACGGGAGGCGAAGGTCTTGCCGGACAGGGTGACAATGGGCAGGCCCATGCGCAAGGCGTCGCTGGCCGTGGTGCCGGAGTTATAGGGATAGGTGTCCAGGAACACATCGGCCAGTGGCAGACGGGCCAGGTATTGCGCCGGGCTGGCCGGGCCGGCGAACAGCAGGCGGTCGGGATTGATGCCCCGGGCCCGCGCCCGGTCCTGCATGTTCTGCCGCGCCCAGGGCGTGCGGGCCAGCAGCCACAGCACGGAATTATCCACCCCGGCCAGGATGCGCATCCAGGCGTCGAAGACCTCTTCCGTGATCTTGTAGGTGTTGGAGAAGCAGGTGTAGACGAACTTGTCCGCTGGCAAGCCCACGCTTTCCCGGGTTGGTGACGTGTCCACCAGCGCCTTGCTGTCATTCACCTGATAGCAGACGGGCATGTACAGCGGCTTGGGGTGGAAATCACCGGCCAAGTCCTTCGGCACCACGAAGTCGTCGACGATGGCGTAGTCCAGCTCAGGTATGGGCTGGGAACCGACGAAGCCCAGGTAGGTGATCTGGACGGGTGCCGGCTTGCGCCGGACGATACCGGGGCGTGACCCATCCGTCAGGCCGTTGAGGTCGACCAGGATGTCCAGCTCATGCTGGCGCATCAGCGCCGCCACCTGATCGTCGCTCATCTCCACGACGCGGAACCACTGGTCGAAGGCGCCCAGGATGCGATGCCGCAGATAGCTGTTGTCGTCCAGGCCCATGTCATAGCCATAGACCTCGAACCTGGCCCGGTCGTGCTTCTCAATCAGCTCCACCATCAGCATGCTGACGGGGTGCAGGTTGTAATCGGACGACAGATAGCCGATGCGCACCTTCTCGTGGGCGTAGCCCTGCGCCGGGGCCAGCCGCTCGGGCGTACCAAAGCGGGAAATCCACTGTTCGACCCAGCGGTTGACCACCGCGTTCTCATCGAACAGCGACATCAGCGTCAGGCCGCCGGAACTGGCGACCATGTCATCCTTGGTCAGGCCGGGAACGGGCAGGTAGACGGGCCAGGCGCACATCTTCAGGCGCAGATGCACCCAATGGCTGATGGCGTCGGATTGCTTGGGCACGGTCAGCAGGCTGCGGTACAGCTCCCGCTCCGCCTCTTCGAACCGACTGAGCCGTTCCAGCAGGCGGCCCCGCTGGTTCAGCAGGGTGGTGCGCATATCATCGGGCTGGATGGATCGCCGCCAAATCTCCAGCGCCTCATCCGGCTTGCCCTGGCCCTCGGACATCAGGCCCAGGTTGATGGCGGCGATGAGGAAATCGGACTTCAACGACAGGGCGGCGTTGTAGGCCGCCCCAGCCGCCGCGCTGTCGCCCACGTTGGCCAGTTCTACGCCCAGGTTGAAATAGGCGGCGTGCCGCAGGGTGGCATCTGCCGGCACCTCATCCAGCCAAAGCTGGTACAGCGAGGCGGGCCGCAGCCAGGGAGCGGCCTCCCGCGCCGCCTCGACCAGGCCCAGCAGGCCTGTGAAATCCAGGCGACCCACCAGATAACGGAATGCCGTTTCCTCAATCCCCGGTGGGATCTTCCATGCCCTGGCCGTCAGGTATTCGATAACGTCAGCGGTTTGCAGCGGTGCCTGATGTGTAATGGAAGCAGCAGAGGCCACGGTGGACGTTCCATGAATAAAGCGCCTCAGGACTTCTTAGTCCCTGAAATATCACGTGAATCATAACACGATATTGACGGTGGAGCGATCCGCAACTTTAGCCTGCTCACCGCCCGGGGCCGCTGTTTCAGCCGGCGGCGGCGATGCCGGCGTGGATGCTGCACCGTTGACGGGGGTGGTGGCCGCCTGGGCGCCACCATTCTGGGCCCCGGATGCCTGGGTGACGGCCGTCTGGGTCTGGACAACCTTGGCATAGGCCGTGCTGCCCTGCAGCTGGCGCGAAGGCGACAGCCGGAAGGCGCCTTTCTCGGACTTTTCGTTCTTTGTCGTCACGTTGTCACCAACCCGAACCACCGGCCGCTGATATCCCGGCATCGCCGGCGATGCCTGTGCCGCCATATTATACGCTGCCACGCCCGACAGCATACTCTGCTGAGAGATGCGGACGGCATCCGCCGGGGTGCTGCTCTGGGCGGCCTTGGACGGATCCGCCGTGGCGCCAGCTTTGGTCAGGGTTTTCTGAAAATCGGTATCGGCCCGGCTGGCAGGCGTGGCCTTGGTGAGGGCGGTCCTGCCGACCACCCCGCCTATCGGCCGCGATGACACCGGATCGTTACCCATAAACCCCAACCCCACATGGGTCCCCACTCTCGGAACCCATGTCTTAACCACGAATCCGGGGCCGTGAAAAGGGCCGAGGATTGAAAGGCCCAGCGCCCCTCAATCCTCCGGCACCCGCCCCTGAACGGGCCGGAAATGCTGCCCCGCATTCCCGGCCCGAACCATCACGCCATTCTTACATCCTTAACCGGACAGACCCGTCAGCCAGGCGTTGACCTGATCGGTGTTGAACGCGTGGACCTGGGCCGAGGTGAACACGCTGGCCTGGGCCGTCGTCAGGTTCGACAGCTGATCGGTGGTCAACCCGGAAATCTGATCCGTCGTCAGGTTCGTCACCTGGGTGGTCGTGAACTCCCGGATATCCGCCGTGGTCAGCGCGCTGATCTGGTCCGTCGTCAGCGACCGGACCTGGGCGCTGCTGAGGGCCGCGACCTGGTTGCTGGCCAGGGCCGACAGGTTGGCCGTCGTCAGGCCGGACACCTGGCTGGTCGTCAGCGCCTGGACCTGCGCGGTGTTCAGCGCCCGGACGTCCGTGGTGCTCAAGGCCCCCAGCTGGGCGGTCGACAGCGACTGCACTTGCGCGCTGTTCAGGCCGACCACCTGGCTGCTGCCCAGGGCAGAGAGTTGATCCGTGGTCAGCGACTGGACCTGGGTCGTCGTCAGCCTGGTCACCTGGGCGCTGCTGAGGGCGTTCAGGTTATCCGTGCTCAGCGTCGACACCTGCGCAGTGGTCAGGGCCGAGACCTGGGCCGTGGTCAGCGCCCGCACATCCGACGTGCTGAGGCTGTTCAGCTGGTCGGAGGTCAGGGCCTGAACCAGAGCGCTGGTCAGGCTGGCCACCTGGGAGGTGCTGAGCGCCGTCACCGCGGCGGTGCTGAGCGTCGACACCTGCGCCGTCGTCAACTGGCCGATCTGGGCGGTCGTGAACTCCCGGACATCCGCACTGGACAGGGCGTTCAACTGGCTGCTGGTCAGCGACTGGACCTGGGCACTGGTCAGCGCCTGGACTTGGTTGCTGGTCAGGGCCGACAGGTTGTCACTGCTGAGGCCGGACAGCTGGGCCGACGACAGCGCCTGGACCTGGTTGCTGCTCAGCTTCGTCACTGTCGCGGTGGACAGGGCGTTCAGCTGGTCGGAGTTCAGCGCCTTCACCTGGGCCGTCGACAGGCCGGTGATCTGCGCCGTTCCCAGCGCCGAGACCTGATCGGTGGTCAGGGCGCCCACCTGGGCGGACGTCAGACCGGCTTCCTGTGTCGTCGACAGCGCCGCCACGTTGGTGGTGCTGAGGGCCGACAGCTGCGCCGTCGTCAGCTGCCCGATCTGGGTGCTGGACAGTTCCCGCACATCCGCCGTGGTCAGGGCGTTCAGCTGATCCGTGGTCAGGGCCTGGATCTGGCTGCTGGACAGCTTGGCCACCTGTGTGCTGCTGAGCGCGTTCAGGTTGCTGCTCGTCAGGCCGGAGACCTGGCTGGTGGTCAGCGCGCCGACCTGGGCAGTCGTCAACGCCTGGGCGTCCGCCGTGCTGAGCGAGGCCAGCTGGTCGGTGGACAGCTGCTGCACGTCCGCCGTCGTCAGATTGGCGACCTGAGCCGTCGTCAGGGCCGCCACGTTGGTGGTGCTCAGGTTCGACACCTGGGCCGTGGTCAGCTGGCCGATCTGGGCCGTCGTCAGTTCTTGCACGTCCGCCGTGGTCAGGGCGTTCAGCTGATCCGTGGTCAGCGACTGGACCTGGGCGCTGGTCAGCTTCGACACCTGGGCGCTGGTCAGCGCGTTCAGGTTATCGCTGGCGAGGTTGGAGACCTGCGCCGTCGTCAGCTGGCTGATCTGCGCCGTCGTGAACTCCCGGATGTCGGCGGTCGTCAGGCTGTTCAGCTGGCTGCTGGTCAGGGCCTGAACCAGCGCGCTGGTCAGGCTGGACACCTGGGCGCTGTTCAGGGCGCTCAGATTGGTACTGTTGAGGCCGGAAATCTGGGCCGTCGTCAGCTGGCCGATCTGCGCAGTCGTCAGCTTCTGCACCGTGTCGGTGGACAGGGCGTTCAGCTGGTCGGTGGAGAGAGCCTTTACTTGGCTGCTGGTCAGGCTGGTCACCTGCGCGGTCGTCAGGGCCGCGGCCTGGTCGGTCGTCAGCGACTGGACCTGCGTGGTCGTCAAGCCGGCCACCTGGCTGGAGCTGAGGGCCTGCAGGTTGGTGGTGCTGAGCGTCGACAGCTGCGCCGTCGTCAGCTGCCCGATCTGGGTGCTGGACAGTTCCCGGACATCCGAGGTCGTCAGGCCGTTCAGCTGATCCGTGGTCAGGGCCTGGATCTGGGTGCTGGACAGCTTGGCCACCTGGGCGCTGCTGAGCGCGTTCAGGTTATCCGTCGTCAGGCCGGCCACCTGGCTGGTGGTCAGCGCGCCGATCTGCGCCGTCGTCAGCGCCCGGGCGTCCGCCGTGCTGAGCGAGGCCAACTGATCGGTCGACAGCTGCTGCACGTCGGTGGTCGACAGGCTGGCCACCTGCGCCGTGGTCAGCGAGGAGACGGTGCTGGTGCTCAGGTTCGATACCTGGGCCGTGGTCAGCGCACCAATCTGCGCCGTCGTCAGTTCCTGCACGTCCGCCGAGGTCAGGCTGTTCAGCTGCGTGCTGGTCAGCGACTGGACCTGGGTGCTGGTCAGCTTCGACGCCTGGGCGCTGGTCAGCGCGTTCAGGTTATCGCTGCTGAGGTTGGAAACCTGGGCCGTCGTCAGCTGGCTGACCTGCGCCGTTGTCAGTTCCCGGATGTCGGCGGTCGTCAGGCTGTTCAGCTGGCTGGTCGTCAGCGACTGAACCTGGGCGCTGTTCAGGCTGGCCACCTGGGTGCTGGTCAGCGCGCTCAAGTTGTCGC
Source organism: Nitrospirillum guaranorum (assembly GCF_034653275.1). Lineage (NCBI taxonomy): Bacteria > Pseudomonadati > Pseudomonadota > Alphaproteobacteria > Rhodospirillales > Azospirillaceae > Nitrospirillum > Nitrospirillum guaranorum. Next base: position 411,815 of record NZ_JAYEES010000002.1, read on the forward strand.
TGCTGAGGCCGGAAACCTGGGCCGTCGTCAGCTGGCCGATCTGAGCCGTCGTCAGCTTCTGCACCGTGTCGGTGGACAGGGCGTTCAGCTGGTCGGTGGACAGGGCCTTCACCTGGCCGCTGGTCAGCGACTGGACCTGCGCCGTGCCCAGCGCCGACACCTGGCTGGTGGTCAGCGACTGGACCTGCGTGGTCGTCAGGCCGGCCACCTGGCTGGAGTTGAGGGCCTGCAGGTTGGTGCTGCTGAGGGCTGACAGCTGCGCCGTCGTCAGCTGGCCGATTTGGGCGCTGTTGAGCTCACCCACGTCGGCGGTGGTCAGGTTGTTCAGCTGATCCGTGGTCAGGGCCTGGATCTGGGTGCTGGACAGCTTGGCCACCTGGGCGCTGCTGAGCGCGTTCAGATTGCTGCTCGTCAGGCCAGACACCTGGCTGGTGGTCAGCGCGCCGATCTGCGCCGTCGTCAGCGCCCGGGCGTCCGCCGTGCTGAGCGAGGCCAACTGATCGGTCGACAGCTGCTGCACGTCCGTGGTCGACAGGCTGGCCACCTGCGCCGTCGTCAGCGAGGAGACCACGTCGGTGCTCAGGTTCGACACCTGGGCCGTGGTCAGCGCGCCGATTTGGGCCGTCGTCAGTTCCTGCACGTCCGCCGAGGTCAGGCTGTTCAGCTGCGCGCTGGTCAGCGACTGGACCTGGGTGCTGGTCAGCTTCGACGCCTGGGCGCTGGTCAGCGCGTTCAGGTTATCGCTGCTGAGGTTGGAAACCTGCGACGTCGTCAGCTGGCTGATCTGCGCCGTCGTGAACTCCCGGATGTCGGCGGTCGTCAGGCTGTTCAGCTGGCTGCTGGTCAGGGCCTGAACCAGCGCGCTGGTCAGGCTGGACACCTGGGCGCTGTTCAGGGCGCTCAGATTGGTACTGTTGAGGCCGGAAATCTGGGCCGTCGTCAGCTGGCCGATCTGCGCAGTCGTCAGCTTCTGCACCGTGTCGGTGGACAGGGCGTTCAGCTGGTCGGTGGAGAGAGCCTTTACTTGGCTGCTGGTCAGGCTGGTCACCTGCGCGGTCGTCAGGGCCGCGGCCTGGTCGGTCGTCAGCGACTGGACCTGCGTGGTCGTCAAGCCGGCCACCTGGCTGGAGCTGAGGGCCTGCAGGTTGGTGGTGCTGAGCGTCGACAGCTGCGCCGTCGTCAGCTGCCCGATCTGGGTGCTGGACAGTTCCCGGACATCCGAGGTCGTCAGACCGTTCAGCTGATCCGTGGTCAGGGCCTGGATCTGGCTGCTGGACAGCTTGGCCACCTGGGCGCCGCTGAGCGCGTTCAGGTTGCTGGTCGTCAGGCCGGCCACCTGGCTGGTGGTCAGCGCGCCGATCTGCGCCGTCGTCAACGCCTGGGCGTCCGCCGTGCTGAGCGAGGCCAGCTGGTCAGTGGACAGCTGCTGCACGTCCGTGGTCGACAGGCTGGCCACCTGTGCCGTCGTCAGCGACGACACCACGTCGGTGCTCAGGTTCGACACCTGGGCCGTGGTCAGCGCGCCGATCTGGGCCGTGGTCAGTTCCTGCACGTCCGCCGAGGTCAGGCTGTTCAGCTGGCTGCTGGTCAGCGACTGGACCTGGGTGCTGGTCAGCTTCGACGCCTGGGCGCTGGTCAGCGCGTTCAGGTTATCGCTGCTGAGGTTGGAAACCTGCGCCGTCGTCAGCTGGCTGACCTGCGTCGTCGTCAGTTCCCGGATGTCGGCGGTCGTCAGGCTGTTCAGCTGGGCGGTCGTCAGCGACTGCACCTGCGCGCTGTTCAGGCTGGCCACTTGGGTGCCGGTCAGGGCGTTCAGGTTGGTGCTGTTGAGCCCGGAAACCTGGGCCGTCGTCAGCTGGCCGACCTGGGCCGTCGTCAGCTTCTGCACCGTGTCCGTGGACAAGGCGTTCAACTGGTCGGTCGTCAGGGCCTTCACCTGGCTGCTGGTCAGGCTGGTCACCTGCGCGGTCGTCAGGGCCGCGGCCTGGTCGGTCGTCAGCGACTGAACCTGGGCGGTCGTGAGGCCGGCCACCTGGCTGGAGCTGAGGGCCTGCAGGCTGGTGGTGCCGAGCGTCGACAGCTGCGCCGTCGTCAGCTGCCCGATCTGGGTGCTGGACAGTTCCCTGACGTCCGAGGTCGTCAGGCCGTTCAGCTGATCCGTGGTCAGGGCCTGGATCTGGGTGCTGGACAGCTTGGCCACCTGGGCGCTGCTGAGCGCGTTCAGGTTATCCGTCGTCAGGCCGGCCACCTGGCTGGTGGTCAGCGCGCCGATCTGCGCCGTCGTCAGCGCCCGGGCGTCCGCCGTGCTGAGCGAGGCCAACTGATCGGTCGACAGCTGCTGCACGTCGGTGGTCGACAGGCTGGCCACCTGCGCCGTGGTCAGCGAGGAGACGGTGCTGGTGCTCAGGTTCGAAACCTGGGCGGTGGTCAGTGCGCCGATCTGGGCCGTCGTCAGTTCCTGCACGTCCGCCGAGGTCAGGCTGTTCAGCTGCGCGCTGGTCAGTGACTGGACCTGGGTGCTGGTCAGCTTCGAGGCCTGGGCGCTGGTCAGCGCGTTCAGGTTATCGCTGCTGAGGTTGGAAACCTGCGCCGTCGTCAGCTGGCTGACCTGCGCCGTGGTCAGTTCCTGCACGTCCGCCGTGGTCAAGCTGTTCAGCTGGGCGGTCGTCAGCGACTGCACTTGGGCGCTGCTCAGACTGGCCACCTGGGTGCTGGTCAGGGCGTTCAGGTTGTCACTGGTGAGGCCGGAGACCTGGGTGGTCGTCAGCGCACCGACCTGCGTCGTCGTCAGCTTCTGCACCGTCGCCGTGGCGAGCGCGCCCAGCTGATCCGTGGTCAGGGCCTTCACCTGGCTGGTGGTCAGCGACTGGACCTGCGCCGTGCCCAACGCCGACACCTGGCTGGTGGTCAGCGACTGGACCTGCGTGGTCGTCAAGCCGGCCACCTGGCTGGAGCTGAGGGCGTTCAGCTGGTCGGTGCCCAGCGCCGACAGCTGCGCCGTCGTCAGCTGGCCGATCTGGGTGCTGGACAGTTCCCGGACATCCGAGGTCGTCAGGCCGTTCAGCTGATCCGTGGTCAGGGCCTGGATCTGGGTGCTGGACAGCTTGGCCACCTGCGCGCTGCTGAGCGCGTTCAGGTTGGCCGTCGTCAGGCCGGAAACCTGGCTGGTGGTCAGCGCGCCGATCTGCGCCGTCGTCAGCGCCCGGGCGTCCGCCGTGCTGAGCGAGGCCAGCTGGTCGGTCGACAGCTGCTGCACATCCGTGGTCGACAGGCTGGCCACCTGCGCCGTCGTCAGCGAGGAGACCACGTCGGTGCTCAGGTTCGACACCTGGGCGGTGGTCAGCTGGCCGATCTGGGCCGTCGTCAGTTCCTGCACGTCCGCCGAGGTCAGGCTGTTCAGCTGCGTGCTGGTCAGCGACTGGACCTGGGTGCTGGTCAGCTTCGACGCCTGGGCGCTGGTCAGCGCGTTCAGGTTATCGCTGCTGAGGTTGGAAACCTGCGCCGTCGTCAGCAGGCTGACCTGCGCGGTCGTCAGTTCCTGCACGTCCGCCGTGGTCAAGCTGTTCAGCTGGGCGGTCGTCAGCGACTGCACTTGGGCACTGTTCAGGCTGGCCACCTGGGTGCTGGTCAGCGCATTCAGGTTGGTGCTGCTGAGGCCGGAGATCTGGGCCGTCGTCAGCGCCTGAACCTGGGCCGTCGTCAGCTTCTGCACCGTCGCCGTGGACAGGGCACCCAACTGATCGGTCGTCAGGGCCTTCACCTGGGTCGCGGACAGGCTGGTCACCTGCGCGGTTGTCAGGGCGGCCGCCTGGTCGGTCGTCAGCGACTGGACCTGGGCGGTCGTCAGGCCGGCCACCTGGCTGGAGCTGAGGGCCTGCAGGTTGGTGGTGCCCAGCGCCGACAGCTGCGCCGTCGTCAGCTGGCCGATCTGGGCGCTGTTGAGCTCACCCACGTCGGCGGTGGTCAGGTTGTTCAGCTGATCCGTGGTCAGGGCCTGGATCTGGGTGCTGGACAGCTTGGCCACCTGGGCGCTGCTGAGCGCGTTCAGGTTGGTGCTGCTGAGGCCGGAGACCTGGCTGGTGGTCAGCGCGCCGATCTGCGCCGTCGTCAGCGCCCGGGCGTCCGCCGTGCTGAGCGAGGCCAACTGATCGGTCGACAGCTGCTGCACGTCCGTGGTCGACAGGCTGGCCACCTGCGCCGTCGTCAGCGAAGAGACCACGTCGGTGCTCAGGTTCGACACCTGGGCCGTGGTCAGCGCGCCGATTTGGGCCGTCGTCAGTTCCTGCACGTCCGCCGAGGTCAGGCTGTTCAGCTGCGCGCTGGTCAGCGACTGGACCTGGGTGCTGGTCAGCTTCGACGCCTGGGCGCTGGTCAGCGCGTTCAGGTTATCGCTGCTGAGGTTGGAAACCTGCGACGTCGTCAGCTGGCTGATCTGCGCCGTCGTGAACTCCCGGATGTCGGCGGTCGTCAGGCTGTTCAGCTGGCTGCTGGTCAGGGCCTGAACCTGGGCGTTGCTCAGGCTGGAAACCTGGGTGCTGGTCAGGGCGTTCAGGTTGTCACTGGTGAGGCCGGAGACCTGGGTGGTCGTCAGTGCCTGGACCTGGGCCGTCGTCAGCTTCTGCACCGTCGCCGTGGCGAGCGCGCCCAGCTGGTCGGTGGACAGGGCCTTCACCTGGCTGGTGGTCAGCGACTGGACCTGCGCCGTACCCAGCGCCGACACCTGGCTGGTGGTCAGCGACTGGACCTGCGTGGTCGTCAGGCCGGCCACTTGGCTGGAGCTGAGGGCGTTCAGCTGGTCGGTACCCAGGGTCGACAGCTGCGCCGTCGTCAACTGGCCGATCTGGGCGCTGCTCAGTTCACGTACGTCGGATGTCGTCAGGGCGTTCAGCTGATCCGTGGTCAGGGCCTGGATCTGGGTGCTGGACAGCTTGGCCACCTGGGCGCTGCTGAGCGCGTTCAGGTTGGTGCTGCTGAGGGTCGACACCTGCGCCGTGGTCAGCGCGCCCACCTGGTTGGCGGTCAGCGCCTGGACGTCGGCGGTGTTCAGGGAATTCAGCTGGTCGCTGTTCAGCGACTGGACCTGGGTCGTGGTCAGACCGGCCGCCTGGCCGGTGCTGAGCGCCGAAACGACATCGGTGCTGAGGGTGGAGACCTGCGCCGTGGTCAGCTGGCCAACCTGGGCGGTCGTTAATTCACGGATATCGGACGAGGACAGGCCGTTCAGCTGCGTGCTGGTCAGCGACTGAACCTGGGCGCTGCTCAGGCTGGCCACCTGGGTGCTGGTCAGCGCGTTCAGATTGCTCGTGGTCAGGCCGGAGACCTGGGCTGTCGTCAGCGCCTGAACCTGGGTGTTGGTCAGCTTCTGCACCGTGGCCGTGGCAAGGGCGCCCAGCTGATCGGTGGACAGCGCCTTCACCTGGGAGGTGGTCAGGCTGGTCACCTGGGCCGTCGTCAGGGCCGCGGCCTGATCGGTCGTCAGCGACTGGACCTGGGCGGTCGTGAGACCAGCCACCTGGCTGGAGCTGAGGGCCTGCAGGTTGGTGGTGCCGAGGGTCGACGTCTGCGCCGTCGTCAGCTGGCCGATCTGGGCGGTCGTGAATTCACGCACGTCGGCCGTGGTCAGGCTGTTCAGCTGGTCGGTGGTCAGCGCCTGGACCTGGGCGCTGGACAACTTCGCCACCTGCGCGCTGCCCAGCGCGTTCAGGTTGGTGCTGCTGAGGCCGGAAATCTGGCTGGTCGTCAGCGCGCCCACCTGGTTCAGGCTGAGCGCCTGAACGTCCGCGGTGGTCAGCGCGTTCAACTGATCGGTGGTCAGCGATTGAATTTGGGTGGTCGTCAGGCCGGCCAGCTGGGAGGTGGTCAGCGCGGACACATTGGTGGTGCCGATGGCGGACAGCTGCGCGGTGGTCAGCTGGCCGATCTGGGCGGAGCTCAGCTCACGCACGTCCGCCGTGGTCAGGCTGTTCAGCTGATCGGTGGTCAGCGCCTGGACCTGGGCGCTGGTCAGCTTCGCCACCTGCGCGCTGCTGAGCGCGTTCAGGTTGTCGCTGCTGAGGCCGCCGATCTGGCCCGCGCTGAGGCCGCCGATCTGGGCGGCGCTGAACTCGTTGATGTCGGAGGTAGTGAGCGTGTTCAGCTGGCTGGTGGTCAGGCCCTGCAGCTGCACGGTGGACAGCGACTGCACCTGGGCGCTGTTGAGCGCCGACAGGTTGTCGCTGCTGAGGCCGGAAATCTGGGTGGAAGTCAACCCGGAGAGCTGCGTCGTCGTCAGCGCGCGCGCATCGGCCGTGTTGAAGGCGCTGAGCTGCGCCGTCGTCAAAAACCCGACCTGGGTCTTGCTGAATTCCTGGATGGACGTGGTCGAGATCGCACCGAGCTGGTCGGTGGTCAGCGCCTGGATCTGATCGGACGTCAGCGCCTGGACCTGATTGGACTTCAGCGCCTCAAAATCATCCGTGGACAGGACACTGATGTCCGCGTCGCTGAATGCCTGAAGCTGCGAAACGCTGAAGACCATCTGGCTGGCCTGGAAGGCCGCCACCTGGGTCGTCGTTAGCGCCTGGATCTGGGTTGTCGACAGCGCGGCAACATCCGCCGTGCTGAGGGCCTGGATGTTCGCCGTGGACAGGGCGGCAATCTGAGACGGGCCCAGGAAAGTAATAGGCGAGACCATTTACAACCTCCGATCGCACCTCGTTTGAGGTGCCTCATGGACGGCGCTAAAAACACCCATTTTTTGGGCGCAACCACAGCCATGTGGTTGATATGAAAATCACACACCGGTTAACGCTTCCCTTATGGAAACGGCAACGGGTTCCCACGCATCCTGACGGCGCCCCTTCTGGACATTTGCCGCCTGGCAACCCCGGTACCCCAAAAGTCGGAAGGGACCTCTGGCATAGGGATAGCCTGGCGGCCACGATAATAAGATGCGGGGGCAACTTCAAGGCGTATTTTGCCCATATGGCTAATGAAGCCCCTGAATCTTCATACCCCAAAGCGTTAACGGGACATTACCAAACGGATGATCCCCCTAGTATGGGGCAAACAGAACGGCCCCCTGCCCAATATATGGGCTGCAATTGTTCCTTCATATTCCTTCGAATAGGTTGGGCCCGCCAGCCAACGACTCTGTTTAAGTGCGCCAGGAACATGATAACGCTGTCCTCATCCTGGTAATGATGCCTCGGTTCCGACCCGTTGAGTCCGTGGAATCGCAGTGCCCCGGGTCGCCATCCGCCACTACTGCTGTAGCAGGGCGCCCTGAACCCACCGGATTCAAGAAATTATTGATAAAATTGTCCCGTTTTAGGCGAAGCTATTCCAGCAGCGGAACTGATTCTGCGGTACGCTTACCACAGGGGATGGCGCATGCGTCGTTGCGCCCAGCCTATTCCATTCGGCGGCGGTAAGATGATACCGCCCATTCCTTTGACCGCCGCGACGCGCAGATTGAACCGGGCCCGCTGTGAGGCCGGACCGCGGAAGCGGCGGCCGGACGAGTCGTAGCAGGTCGGGCCGGGCCGGGCACAGCTACGGGGGTGTTTCCTGTCAAAAACGTCCCTATCCGCAGCCGACTCGGCGCGGATGGTGCGGACCCTTTATGGAAGCAGTGGGGGTTCTGACATCAGAACCCCCACGGACTAGTCCAATGAATTCGGCGGCGCCTTGACCAATCACGCCAGCGTGATGGTCACACCGATGTTGCCGCGCGTCGCCTTCGAATAGGGGCAGATGGTGTGGGCCTCATCCATCAGCGCCTGGGCCAGCGCCCGGTCCACGCCCGGGATGGTGACGGTAAGGCGGGCGGCCAAGGAATATCCTTCGGCGGTGGAGAAGGCCAGGTCGACCTCGGCAGCGATGGTGACATCGCCTGGCAACTCGATCCGCTTTTTTTTCGCCACCAAGCCGATGGCGCTTTCAAAACAGGCGGACCAGCCGGCCGCGAACAGCTGCTCGGGATTGGCGCCGACGCGGCCCAAGCCGGGTGGCGATAGTCTGACGTCCAGTTGCCCGTCGTCGCTGCGCGCGGAGCCGTTCTCGCGACCGCCGGCGGTGTGCGTCCTGGCGGTGTACAGGACCTTGGTGCTTGCGTTCATGGTTCACTCCCGAGCGGCGGTGGGGTTGGCCGCCAGCGCGTCGACCACTTCCCGGGCGGTCACGATGGCGTTGGCGTAGTTCGGCATGCTCAGCTCGAGGGCGGCGTGCATCATCTCGTCCGAGTAATCGGCGATGGCGTCGCGCACCACCGTGACGTCGTAACCCAATTCCGCTGCGAAGCGGACGGTGGCCTCGATGCACGTGTGCGCGATCATGCCGATGACGATCAGACGGTGAATACCGTGCTTCTTCAGCTGCAAATCCAGGTCGGTATTGGCGAAACCGCTGGAACACCAATGTTCGCTGGCGACAACCTCGCCCTCCAGCGGCACGAACTCGGGCCGGAACTCGCCGCCCCAAGTGCCGAATTCGAAACTTCGATTCCGCCATGCCGCCCGCTGGATGGGAGCGACGTATTTCCAGGAAGCGTAGTCACCGATGCGGTAGCGGTGGTGCATGGCGAAGAATACCGGAAACCGCGCCACACGGGCGGCCGTCAGCACCTGATGCATATGCGGCACGCAGTTGTTCGCCTCGGCCACGGCTTGAATGCGGGGCCAAATCTTGCCGCCTTCGGAAATGAAGTCGTTATAGGGATCGACCACCAGCAGGGCGGTGACCGCCCGGTCATAAGCCAGGGATGCCATGGGGGTTTCCTCCGGAAAGGGCGGCCATAGGGCCGCATGGGTGTCAGCCGCGCTTGAGCGCCGCCCGTCCGATGCTCGCGGCGAACAGGGGCGTCTCCCCCTGGTTGTGGGCGATGGAGGCGGGCTGGCGCTGGGCGCGGAACTGGTCGAAGGGGATACCCTGCCGATCGAGGAAGGTCCGCATTTCCTCCGTCGCGTAGGAGCGGACGCGGTTGGTGAACTCACACCGTCCCGGTTCGATCTCACGCACGCTCAGGTCCCAGGTCACGTGGATGGTGGTCCGGCCCGCCGGCGTGAACACGTCCGAATCGGAGTCCAGGATCAGATGGTCCTTGTTGCCCAGGGTTTCCACATAGTGCTGCACCATCAGGCTGCCACCGATGAACTCGACATTGATCGACATGCGCTTGCCGTCCGGCGCGGTGGTGAAACCGGCGGCGACATGGGCCGGCGAACAGCCCCGGTATTCGGCCTCGGGCAAGGTGAAGCACCAGGTGGGGATGTCGATCTTGTCCAGCGGCGCGTTGATGATGGCGGAGAAGCTGGAATCGACGATTTGATGGGCGTGATCGAGGGGCAGGCTGCCGTCCATGATGCGTCTCCCGTGCGTGGGGTGTGGGTGCGAAGAGGGGTGTCAGATCGACTTGCGCAGGGGCTTGAACGCCGCGCGCATCTCCGCCGTGAACAGCGCCGGCTGTTCCCAGGCGGCGAAGTGGCCGCCCTTGTCCGGGCGGTTGTAGTGGAGAAGGTTGGGGTAGGCGCGTTCCGCCCAGCTGCGCGGCGCCTGGTAAATCTCATCGGGGAAAGCGCTGACCGCGACGGGCAGCGTCACGCCCCGGACGTCGAAGAAGCCGCCCTTGGCCGCCTGCGCCGTATCCCAATACAGCCGGGCGGAGGGGACGGCGGTGTTGGTCAGCCAGTAGAGGGTGACGTTGTCCAGCACGTCGTCCCGCGATAACCCTTCCGCCTTCCCATCGAAGACGCGGGCAATCATCCGATAGCTGCGGATGTCATGGTCCAGCATCCAGGCCGCCAGGCCGATCGGCGAATCAACCAGGGCGTACAACGTCTGGGGCCGGTTGCACATCTCCAGCGCATAGCCCAGGCCCCTGCGGTAGAAGTCGTCCAGTTGATCCCAGGCGCGCCGCTCTTCCGGCCCTAAACCGGCCGGCGCGGGCCCGCCGGTTGACAGCGCCTTGGAGACATCGGCCGGCACGGTCGCGGCCATGTTGGTGTGGATGGCCAGCAGGCCCTGCGGCTGTTGCAGCGCCATGGCTTCCGAAACGGCGTTGCCCCAGTCACCCCCTTGCGCGACGTAGCGATCATAGCCCAGCCGCCGCATCAGCGTCGCCCAGGCCCTGGCGATGCGCGCTGGCGTCCAGCCCGGCGCCGTCGGCACGCCGGAAAAGCCATGGCCAGGCAGCGAGGGGATGACCAAGTGGAAGGCGTCCGCCGGGTCGCCACCATGGGCGGTGGGATCGGTCAGCGGACCGATGATCTTGATCTGTTCGATGATGGAACCAGGCCAGCCATGGGTGACGATCATGGGCAGCGCATCCTCATGCCGGGAGCGCACATGGATGAAGTGGATGACCAGGCCGTCGATCTCGGTGGTGAACTGTGGCAGGGCGTTCAGCCGCGCCTCAACCTTGCGCCAGTCATGGCCCGTCTCCCAGTACTGCGCCAGCTTGCGCATGGTCGCCAACTGAACACCCTGGCTGTCGTCCGCCACCGTCTCCCGGTCGGGCCAACGGGTGGCGGCGACGCGGCGGCGTAGATCGGCCAGCTGCTCTTCCGGCACCTCGATGCGGAAGGGCCGAACGGCATCGGCTGCGGCGGCCTGGGCCAACCGGATTGGCAGGATGCTGGTGGCGGCCGCGGCGGCCGCACCCAAGGCGGCGGTTCCCAGCAGCCGGCGGCGGCCTTCGTCGATGGTTTCCACGGCATTGGTATGGGCGGGGCTGGTAGGCACGGGCGTTCTCCTCGGATGGAAGTTTTGCGGGGCACGTACGCTCCTCAACAGATCTATCGGGAGGATGGGGGATGGGCCCGTTATGCGTCGTAGGGCGTTACAAGGTGTTGCAAGGCCCAACGGGCCAAGGCCGCGCGCATGCCGTACCGTTGTAAGCGCGGAGTAAAAAAAGTCCTTTTTTGCCAATCGGATATGGCGCCGTTGGCGCGTTTAATCTAAGGTTGAACTGGTTAATATCGGCATCGAAGGCGAAAACGATGGCGACCGCGGTCGATGAACGCGAGCACGGACTAGCCTTCGGGCCCTTCAAGCTGGTCATGAGCGAACGGCTGCTCACCAGGGACGGCGTGCCCGTGGATGTGGGCGCGCGGGCGCTGGACATCCTGTCGGCGCTGGTGGCCACGCCCAATGAGGTGATCAACAAACGGAACCTGATGTCCCTGGTGTGGCCAGACGTCATCGTCGAGGAGGCCAGCCTGCGCTTTCACATCGCCAATTTGCGCAAGGCGCTGGGCGACGGCGTGGATGGCGCGCGCTACATCACCACCATTCCCGGCCGCGGCTATTGCTTCGTCGCCCCCATCACCAGGACCAACTCACCCCGTAAGGAGCCGCCGGCCACCACCCGTTTCCAGCACGCCAACCTTCCACCCCGCCTGGGCCGCATGATCGGGCGGGACGAGGACGTCATGGCGCTCTGGTCCCAGTTGGCGGATGGGCGCCTCGTCACCATCATCGGCCCCGGCGGGGTGGGCAAGACCACCGTCGCCGTGGCCGTCGCCCATCACCTGGCGGCGGCGTTCTCCGGCGCGGTGCTGTTTGTCGATTTCGGCATGATCACCGACCCCCGGTTGGCGGCGACGGCGGTCACCTCGTTGCTGGGCCTGTCGGTCCAATCGGACGATCCGACGCCCAGCCTGGTGCAATTCCTGAAGGACAAGCGCGTCCTGCTGATCCTCGACACGTGCGAGCACCTGGTGGAGGCGATCGCCGACCTGGCCGCCGCCGTCACCGGCGGCGCCCCCGACGTCCATATCCTGGCCACCAGCCGGGAGGCGCTGCGCATCGAGGGGGAGCGCGTCTACCGGCTCGATGCCCTGGCCTACCCCACGGACATCTCGGGCCTCAGCGCCATCGCCGTTCAGCAGTTCCCGGCAACACAGCTGTTCATGGAGCGCGCCATGGCCAGTGGCGCCCGGCTGGAGGTCAACGACGCCAAGGCCGCCGTCGTCTGTCACATCTGCCGCAAGCTGGACGGCATGGCGCTGGCGATCGAGCTGGCGGCACGCCGCGTCGAGGCATATGGCCTGGAGCAGACCGCCGCCCTGCTGGACCAGCGGCTGACACTGCTATGGCACGGTCTGCGCACAGCCCCACCCCGGCAGAAGACCCTGCAGGCGACACTGGACTGGAGCTATGAGCTGTTGTCCGACGTCGAGCGCAGGGTGCTGCGGCGGCTGGCCGTCTTCGTCGGGCATTTCACGCTGGAGGCGGCGCTGGACGTGGTGGCCGGTGGCGGCCTGGACCAGGCGGCGGTGTTCGAAGCCGTCGACAGCCTGGTGGAAAAGTCCATGGTGGCGGCGCGCCCCATCGGGGCCATGATGCGCTATCGCCTGCTGGACACGACGCGCGCCTATGCGATCGAAACCCACGGGGATGATGGCGAGGGTCCTGGACTGGCCGCCCGCCACGCCGCGTATTACCGGCGCTGGCTGGAGCAGACCGGCAACGAATGGTCATCCCTGTCGACGGGCCTGGAACGGGCGCCGCACTTCGCCGCCCTCAACAATGTGCGCGCCGCCCTGGCCTGGTGCTTCGGCGACGGGGGCGACGTTTCCATCGGCATCGGGCTGGCCGCCGCCGCGGCACCGGTCTTCCGCACCATGGCGCTGGTGCCGGAGTGCCATCGCTGGTCGGAGCGGGCACTGGGGGCCATGGAGGAGCGGCACCGGGGCGGGCCTGAGGAAATGCAACTTCAGGCCGCGCTGGGGCTGTCGCTGATGTTCACCCTGGGGCATGGCGAGGCGGTGATCGCGGCCCTGCACCGCAGCCTCGACATCGCGCGGGCGCACGGCGACACCCTCAACGAAGCGCGGCTGCTGGGCCCCCTGCACTTCTTTCACCTGCGCAGCGGGGATTTCAGGGCCTGCCTGCGCTATGCCGAGCGCTGCATGGAAATCACCGCCCCGCTGGGGGATCCGGAGGCGACGGCGCTGGCCCATACGCTGATGGGCATGGCCCTGCACATCCTGGGGGACCTTGGCCGGGCGCGGGTGGAACTGGATGCGGCCCTGAGCGCCGAAAACCCCTCGGGCGGCCGCCAGATCCATTTCGGGTTCGACCACCGCAACTGGGCGAATCTGGTGCTGGTGACGACGCTGTGGATGCAGGGCCATCCGACCCAGGCGCGGGCGCTGATCCACCAGCAGCTTCGCGATATTGAAACGATGCACCATCCGGTGGCGTTCGCCCTCATGGTCAACGCCGTCGCCACCCTGTTGTGGATCGGCGACCTGGATGTGGCGGAGGCGCGCCTCGACTGGCTGGTGGCCAACGCGACATCGCAATCCTTCGCGCCTTATCGCCATGTTGGACAGGCTTTCCAGGCGGAACTGGCCATCCGCCGGGGCGACATCGATGCGGGCGCGGAGAAGCTGCGCGCGCACCTGGATCAGTTGCACGCCGCACGGTACGAACTGTTCACCGGGCGGTTCTTTGTCGTGCTGGCTGACGGGCTGGCCAAGGCGGGCCGCTGGCAGGAGGCCATGGCCCAGGTGCATGAGACGGCGCGCTTCATCGAGACCACGGGCTACACCTCCTACATTCCCGAACTGCTGCGGGTGAAGGGGTGCATCCTGATCGCGGCACCCGGGCTGGACGACACCGAGGCTGAAGCGTGCCTGCTGGACTCGCTTCAGCAGAGCCGCACCCAGGGGTCGGGGTCTTGGGAACTGCGCGCGGCTACGGATTTGGCGACGCTATGGGCCAGCCAGGGCTTTCAGGACAGGGGCCGCGCGCTGCTGCGCTCCACCCTGGAGCGATTCGCGGAAAACGACGATGTTCCAGACGTCAATACCGCACGCGATGTGTTGGCGCTGCTGGAATAGCTCCCGCGCCAAGGTAACGCAAGCGATACCCCTAGTTGACTTGCGTTCCGTCCAGCTACAGGCCCGTTCTTCCTTTGCCCCGTTACCGGCAAAACCATAAGACAGCCAGTTCGGACGTCAGAACCAAACCCTGCCCGCAGGTTGTCAGCGCAGGGCGCCGGCCACTTCTTCCGCCACCCACTCCACCCACTTGTGGATGTTGCTGGCGGCCGATGCCGCCCGCACCTCCGGCGCGCCCAACTCACGGGCCCGCTTGTACAGACGGGTGCGCACGTCCAGCGGTTCCGCAGCCAGGCGGTCGATCAGCCCCTGGTGGCTGCCGCGTGGCGCCGGCAAGGCTGGTGCCGGGGCCGCGACGACGACCGGCGGCGCCTCGCCCGCCAGCTTGCGCACGAAGCCGGCGAAGGCCAAGTCGGCGTTGCGGATCTTGCCTGTCTGGCCCGACGCCCAATCCGCCCAGCGATCCAGCGCCATGTCGATGTCGGTGCCGGGATATTCGGCGCGCAGTTGTTCCAGCGCCGTGTCGCTGACCCGCCGCTTCAAGCCCAGCACGGACACGGGACGGTCGCGATCGGTCTTGCCATCCTCCAGATCCACCGTGTCGGCATCGCGGGCGCCGGCGGCGAAACCGCCCTTGCCCACCGGGCCCACGGGATCGATGGCGAATTCAGTGGCGCGCGCGGCCGAGGTCAGGGCCGCCCGCTCCTTCTTCCGGATGGTGAAGCGCAGCGCCACCACCGGCCGCCCGCGCGACGGCGACCGGACGGGGGTGTAGCTGCACTCAATGGCCGACAGTTCATTGACCTCGCGCACGGCACGTTCCAGCACCTCGCGCTGCAAGATGCCGAAATTCTTGTTGGCCGAGGTGTTCTTGACGCTCAGCAGTTGGCGGAAGGTGTCGATATCCACCTCCCAATCCGGTTCGCGCAAGTTGACCCGCACGCTCAGCAGCTCATACAGCGCCAGCGCGTATTTGGAGCTGAAGCTGGTACACACCGCCAGGTGGATGCGCGCCCAGGCCGACGGCTCGGCCAAGGCGGGGCGCAGTTCCGCCGGGAAGGACCATTCGGCGTATCCCTTGCCCTTGGGCAAGGCGCGGAAGCTCAACAGCGGCGCACCGCCCTCCTTCACCTCACCGTCGGAGCTGAGGTAGGGGAACTCCACCCGCACCGACATCAGCCGGTCGAAGCAGCTTTTCAGGCGGGCGTTGCTATGCTCCGTTTCCTCACCAATGGCGCGCTTGAGGTCAGCCGTGGCGGCACGGAAGGGCGGCAAAGCCGCGGTGGCGTCAGCCAGTTTGTCCCAGCTGTGCGCCAGGATGACATTGAACAGCTTCTTGTCGGACAGGGTCAGGCCGCCACCGGTCTCGATGATCTCGATGGTGCCACGCGGCTTGGGCACGGTGGGATCCGTGTCCAGGCGAAAGGGATCCCCTGTCGCCTCCGGGCGCCTGGCCGGCGGTTTTGCTGCGGTCCTGCTCATGTTGTGCAGTCGAGCAGCGGCACCACACAGAGTCAACCGCCCCCCGGTGGGTGGCGATAGAACACATAGAAAGGTGGCGCCAGGCGCCTCAAACTGGCGACAAAGCGCACAAAGACCTAGGTGGCCGGCTCCAGACTGGCGAGAAAACGCATAAGAATGGCATTCGGCATCGGTGAATCGGGTTCAGCCAGCTGGCGACTCCGCCCCTCCCTGTCCATGGCGAGAAAACACATAGAAAGGATGGAAAAGGGCTGGCGAGAAAACACATGGAGAAAGGCGCTGCATCGTCAGGTGGCGCATGGCAACATGTTGTTTTTGCTAATATATCCAGGCTCCCTCTATCTCTCCGCCAATGTGGCGAGAAAACGCATGGAAACGACTCGGGACACCTGGCGAGAAAACGCATAAGAAGCGGTTGGCGCGCGCCCTCCCCGGCCCTGCGGACCTCCAACGGCAGCTCTGGCGAAAAAACGCATAGAAAACAGACCGCTGACGACAGCTCACACATAGACGGCGGACAAACCGCATGGAAAGCGGCGACAAAACGCATCCAGACTCGGGACAAAGCGCATGGAAAGGCCGCTTAAGTCATTAGAAATAAACGCGTTTCCCCCACTGAACAGGAACAACTGGAATCTAGGAAAGAGTCTGACGAGGTCCATCCCCAAGGTTTGGATTTGGAAGAAGGATCAACCATCAACCATCAACGTTGTCGTTGACACTTGATGGTCTCCCTGGCAGGTTCTGACGTCAGAACCGGGCCTGAGAAATAAAGGATAGGCGATGAACGGCGATCGGATGCGTGAGCTGCGCCAGATGCTGCGGCAAAGCCAGGGCGATTTGAAGGACATGCTGAACCAGCGCCTGTCCCGCTCGTATGACAAGCCCAAGATCAGCCGTTGGGAAAATGGCAAGGAACCCATTCCGGACGATGTTGCAGCCGAGTTGGAACAGATCGCGTCGCACAAGCCGCGCAACGCCCGTGTTTTCGTGCTGGCCAACCAGAAGGGCGGCGTGGGCAAGACCACCAGCGCCCTGAACCTGGCCTACGCCTTGGGCCAATCGGGCAGCCGGGTGTTGTTGATCGACATGGATCCGCAGGCGACCGCGACCGTGGCCCTGCTGGCGGACGCGGCGGTGGAGGTTTATCGCCAGGGCCGCACCATGGCTCATGTCATCCTGCAGAACCGCGCCATGGCCGATGCCATCCTGAAGCCGGGCATGGTGGAAACCGCGGTCCCCCTGCCCTTCGATTTGGCGGCCAGCCATATTGAGCTGTCGGAAACCGACGGTCGGCGGGAACCGGGCTTCGACGCCGCCTTGCGCGAGGCGGTGGACACGGTGCGCGCCGGCTATGACTTCATCGTCATCGACGCCCCACCCAACCTGGGCATGTTGACATGGATGGCCCTGGCCGCAGCACAGGAGGTGCTGATCCCGGTGCGGACCGAGCCCTATGACACCATGGGCGTGGGCCTGATCCTGAACACCATCCATAAGGTGCAGCGCCGCCTGAACCCCGGCCTGCGTCTGTCCGGTATCCTGCCCACCCAGTTCGGCCGCCGCAAGTCTGTGGACCGCGAGGTGCTGGCCCATCTGGTGACGGCGCTGGGCGAAAAGGTGCCGGTATTGGAGGCGGTGCCCGATAGCGCCGTGTTCGGACACGCCGCCCGCAACGGCCGCATCGCGCTGGAGGCATCGCCCACCTCGTCCGCCACGGCGGTTTATCGTAAGTTGGCGGACTGCATCATCGCTGGCCGGCCCCTGGTCCGTGCCGACATTGACCTGATTCCTGTTGAGAGCGAGGCGTGAGCGCCATGACGGTGAAGAAACGACCCTCCCCCATCCTGGGGGCCGCGTCCGCCATGATTGGCGAGGCCTCGGGCGAGTTGGTGATGTCGCGGGACAGCCGCTTCCACCACAGCATCGAACTGCAGGTCGACCACATTGCGCCGGATCCGGAGCAGCCGCGCAAGCTGTTTTCGGAAGAAGAGCTGGATGGCCTGGCCGCCAGCATGGCGGAGCAGGGGCAGCTACAGCCCATCCTGGTACGCCGTGATCCCGCGGACCGCGGCCGTTGGGTCGTGGTGGCGGGTGAACGCCGTTGGCGGGCCGCCCAGCGCCTGGGCTGGGGCGTCATCCTGGCGATCGAGCATAGCGGCGACCCGGAAGTGCTGGCGCTGATCGAAAACCTGCAGCGCGTGGACCTGACGCCGGTCGAAGAGGCCCGCGGCCTGAAGCGTCTGATCGACGGCAAGGGCTGGACCCAGAACCAGGCGGCGGAGGCGCTGGGCAAGACCAAGGGCGAAATCAGTGCCACCTTGCGCATCCTTAGCCTGCCCGAGGATATCCTGGACGGTGTTCTGACGTCAGAACTGGGCCTGTCGCGCAACGTGCTGGTGGAATTATCCCGGGTGGATGAGCCGGCGGTGCGGGAGCGACTGATTCAATCGGCGCGTAGCGGCACGCTGAGCATCCGCACCATCCGGGCCGCCAAGGCGCAGGACCAGGCGCCGGAGGTGATGGAGGGCAAGCCGTCCACCGGCATCACCGCGCCGGGCGTGAACCTGGCGTCGGTGGAACGGCTGGTCAGCAACTTGCGCTCCCTGCGGCCCACGGCGCTGAAGGACAAGGACCGCGAGCGGCTGCGGGCTTTGCGCGCCGCCATTGACTCCCTGCTGGGATAAAGACCACGATCCTGAATCATTGCGCCAGCGCAAAGACGTGAATGCTCTGCCGTCGTAGGGAAGGGGCGGGCCGGGTGATGGATCCGGTTCCGCTTTATCCCATGATGGAGAGTAGAGATGCGTTCCCTTCCCCTGGCGCTGGTGGCCTTGATGACTTTGGCGGCCCCGGCCTTTGGCGCCGAGCATGTCGTCAAGATGTTGAACAAGGGCGCTGACGGCATGTTCGTGTTCGAACCCGCCCTGGTGAAGATCGCGCCCGGTGACAAAGTGACTTTCCAGTCCGTCGATGCCGGCCACAACGTGGAAAGCATCCCCGGCATGCTGCCGGATGGCGCCCAGGCTTTCACCGGTAAGCCCAATGAGACGCTCACCGTCACCTTCGACAAGCCGGGCGTCTACGGCTATCGCTGCAAGCCGCACTATGGCATGGGCATGGTTGGCGTCGTCGTGGTCGGCACGCCCACCAATCTGGACGCTGCCAAGGCGGTGCCGCAAACCGGCAAGGCCAAGGCCGCGTTTGAGAAACTGTTGGCTGCTGCCAAGTAAAGCATTGGAAATACAGGAGAATGGTGGGGGAGGGGGCTCCCCTGCCCCTCCGTCGGTGCACGGCACAGACCGTGGGCGTCAGGCGAACCACCGCGACACATGGTGAAAGTGGCCTTGGCGTTCCTGCGTCACCGATAGCGCGACCCTCCCCTCTGGTGCTCGGGTTGACCCACCCCCTTAATAGTCATATGATAATACTATGGCAGGGAGGCACGGGGCCGCCGCTGGCGATCAGCGGACAGGCCCGAACGGCCAGAGGGAAAGAACAACATGACCAGCACACTTGAACAGACCACGGTTTCCGTGACCGAGGCACAGGCCGGCCCGATCGATGGACGCGTGACGCCGCCAGACGTGGTTGACCGGCGTCGCTTCCTGGCCGCTACCGGCGGCGGCGCTTTGGCTGTGGGGCTGGCCGGCGGCCGTGCGGCCTTGGCGGCGGCCCCGACGCCCGTCAACCTGGCGGTCATGGCCCGCACCAGTTGGTCCAACCGTTCCAGCGGCACGCGCCTGGCGGCCATCAACACCAACGCCGTGCCCACCAACTCAAAGGATGATACCGAGGGCGCGTTCGCGACGGAGCCGCATTCCGGTCCCGCCTGGATCGAATACAGCTGGGACGTGCCGGTGCGCACCAACGTGGTTGACGTCTATTGGTGGCTGGGCGGCTGGAAGGGGGCCTTGCCCACCGGCTGGCGGGTGTCGGCCTGGGATGGCAAGCGCTTCGTGCCGGTGCGCAACGCGCAGGGGCTGGGTCTGGCGCCGGACACCTATAACCGCACCACCTTCGATCCCGTCACCACCACGCGGCTGCGCCTGGACATCGACCCGGCGGCCAAGTCCTCCGTCGGGGTGTTGCAGTGGCGGGTGTGGAGCCATGGCGCCGTGCCGGTGTTTCCGCCCTTGGTCACGGCCGGCCAGGACCGCGCCGTCGTGCTGGGCGGGCAAACCTACCTGGACGGCAGGGTGCGCACCCTGGACGCCGCCCCCAGCGCCGCGGCCCTGTGGCACAAGGTCAGCGGGCCAGGCAGCGTCAGTTTCGCCGACGCCACGCGCGTCGACACCACCGCGCGTTTCTCCGCCCCGGGCGAATACGTGCTGCAACTCAGCGCCAAGGCAGGCGGCAAGACCACGCAGTCCACCCTGAAGGTGCGGGCGGAAACGCCGCCCCCGAACGAGCGGCTGGACGTCGTCTACACCACCCCCTACGCCATCGACAGCCCCCTGTGGTCGTCCCGGGCCAAGGCCCTGATCACCCGCTGGATCCCCCACTGCATCGACTATTGCGAGCGCACGGACCTGAAGATCGGGCAGGGCGGCCTGGATAATTTCATCGAGGCGGGCAAGGCCCTGCGCGGGGAGCCGCACGGCACCCACAAGGGCTATGTCTTTTCCAACGCCTGGGTGCACCAGACGGTGGAATCCATGTGCATCGCCCTGATGGTCGATCCGCAGGGCGACACGGAGATCATCGCGGCGCAGGACCTGATGCGCCGCAAGCTGGGGGAATGGATACCCGTCATCCTGGCGGCGCAGGAGCCGGACGGCTATCTGCAGACCGCCTACACCCTGGCCGACCGCGCCAAATGGCCGGCGCGCTGGTCGCCGGAGCAGCGCGGCAACCATGAGGGCTATGTCGCCGGGTATTTCATCGAATCCGCCATCAACCACCACACCCTGACGGGCGGCAAGGACCTGCGCCTCTATAACGCGGCCAAGAAACTGGCGGATTGCTGGGTCGCCAACATCGGCCCAGGCAAGAAGGAGTGGTTCGACGGGCACCAGGAGATGGAGCAGGCGCTGGTGCGGTTCGGCCGCTTCGTCAACGACATGGAGGGGCAGGGCCACGGCGACGCCTACATCCGGCTGGCGCGCTTCCTGCTGGACAGCCGGCGCGGCGGGTCGGAGTACGACCAGAGCCACCTGCCGCCCGGCCGGCAGTACGAGGCGGTGGGCCATGCCGTGCGGGCCATGTACTTCTACTCTGGCATGGCGGACATCGCGGCGGAAACCCGCGACATCGATTACCAGAGCGCCGTGCTGTCCCTGTGGGACAACATGGTGAACAAGAAGTATTACGTCACCGGCGGCGTGGGCAGCGGCGACACGGCGGAGGGCTTCGGCGAAAATTACGCCCTGCGCAACGACGCCTACTGTGAATCCTGCTCCAGCTGCGGCCTGATCTTTTTCCAGTACAAGCTCAACATCGCCTATCACGACGCCAAGTACGCCGACCTTTATGAGGAGACGATGTACAACGCGCTGCTGGGCTCCACGGCGCTGGACGGCCAAACGTTCTGTTACACCAACCCGCTGGTCGATACCGAACGCACTACCTGGCATGTCTGCCCCTGCTGCGTCGGCAACATTCCGCGCACCCTGCTGATGGTGCCCACCTGGGCCTATGCCAAGGACAAGGCGGGGGTGAACGTGAACCTGTTCATCGGCAGCCGCGTGAACGTGGGCGACGTTGCCGGCACGGCGGTGGAGATGGTGCAGAAGACCAATTATCCGTGGGAAGGGGCGGTCGCCCTGACGGTCAACCCGGCCAAGACGACATCCTTCGCCGTGCGCATCCGCGTGCCCGACCGCGCCACCAGCGCCCTCTACGCCGCCGTGCCCCCGGTGCGCGGGCTGGAGAGCCTGACGGTGAACGGCAAGGCCGTCCGGTACCGCATGGAAAAGGGCTATGCGGTGGTGGAGCGGGAATGGGCGGCCGGTGATCGCGTCGACTTCGTCCTACCCCTGGCCGTGCAGCGCGTGACCGGTGACGACAAGGTGGAGGCGACCCGGGGCAAGGTCGCGTTGCGCTATGGCCCGCTGGTCTACAACGTGGAGAAGGCCGACCAGCCATCCATCGACCAGCCGCTGGCGGCGGCACCGGTGACCGCCGAATGGCGGCCCGACCTGCTGGGCGGCGTGGTCGCCCTGAAGGGCCAGTGGCAGGATGGCACGCCCATGCTGGCCATCCCCAACTACGCCCGCATGAACCGCCTGCCGTCGGCGGCCGGTGGCGTCGGCGGCACCGACTCCGGCATCAATTACGCCATCGGCGCCCAAGGCCAGGTGGTGGCGGCCGATGCCACGGGGGAACCGGAGGGGCGCGATCGCGGCCACGCCCGGCATTCGCAGGTGTGGATCGCCGTGGCCTAATTCCCAAGACCATGGTGACGCACTAGATTAAGGGGCAGGACCTTCCCGGAACTGCCCCTGATGCCTTCCTCCGACACCATCGCCCACCTCCACCTGGTTGAAGACGAGCCCGACATGGCGCGGGAGATCGTCACCAGCCTTGAAGCCCGGGGTTATACCGTCAGCCATTCCGTCACCGCCGCCGCGGCGCTGGAGGTGCTGCGGGCCGATCGCAGCGTGGCGGTGGTCATCGCCGACCGCATGCTGCCCGGCGGCATGGATGGGCTGGACATGGTGCAGGAACTGCGGGACGAGGGCATCTCCACCCCCATCCTGGTCTTGAGCGCCCTGGGCTCGGTCGATGATCGGGTGCGCGGCCTGAACGCCGGCGGCGACGACTACCTGACCAAGCCCTTCGCCGTGGCGGAACTGGTGGCCCGTGTCGAGGCCCTTCGCCGCCGCCCGCCAGACACCCGCGCCACCACCCTGCGGGTGGGATCGCTGGAAATGGATTTGCTCAGCCGCACCGTGCGTCGGGGGCAGCGGGAGGTGCCGCTGCTGCCTCGGGAATTCAAGCTGCTGGAGTACATGATGCGCCGGCCGGACCAGGTGATCACGCCGGCCATGCTGTTGACCGATGTCTGGAATTATCGCTTCGTGCCGCAGACCAACGTGGTCGACGTGCACATGGGCAAACTGCGGCACAAGATCGATGAGGTAGGGGAATTGCCCATGATCCATCGCGTGCGTGGCGCCGGGTTCATGCTCCGTGCGGCGGACTGACCTGTTCCGCGCGGGGCCGTTCCGGCTGGCGCTGGGCTTCGCCGCCGCGCTGTCGGTGGGCATGCTGCTGATCTTCGGCTTCATCTACTGGCAAACCAGCGAGATGGAGACGCGGCGCATGCAGCGCGACCTGGTGCAGGAGGCGGCGGTGGCGGCGCAGACGCGCGACGACATCCTGCTGTACCAGCTGCAGGTCCGCATCATGTCTGACTATCACCGCGTCACCGTGGCCGCCTGGTTCGACGCGGACGGCAAGCTGCGCTATGGCAACCTGGATGCCTTGCCGCCGGACCTGCCCATCGATGACAAGGGCCACCGCCTGGACATCCAGACCAACGACACCGACGTGCCCCAGCCGGCCATCCTGGCCGCGGCCAAACGGGCGGATGGCGGCACCGTCGTGCTGGGCCGCGCCATGGATGAGCTGCTGGCCCTGCAACGGGTGGTGGCGCGCACCCTGATCGCCGGCCTGCTGCCCGCCGTGGCCCTGGTGCTGGCGTCCGGCATTCTGGGCGGGGCGCGGGCCCGCCGCCGGGTGCAGACCGTGCAGCAGACCATAGGCCGCATCATGGGCGGCGACCTGCGGGAGCGCCTGCCCCTGTCCGGCAACCGTGACGCGGTGGACCAGCTGTCGGCCCGGGTGAACCAGATGCTGGACCGCATCGTCCATCTGTTGGATGAGATCCGGGCGGTGGGCGACAACATCGCGCATGACCTGCGCACCCCCCTGTCGGTCATGCGCGCCAAGCTGGAACGGGGTCTGACCGCCGATGAGCCCGAGGAACTGCGCCGGGGGACTGAGGCGGCGCTGGCCGACCTGGACAAGGCTTTCAGCATGATCACGGCCCTGCTGCGCATCGCCGAGCTGGAGGACAGCCGCCGCCAGGCCGGCTTCACCACCGTGGATCTCGCCGAGGTGGCGGGCGAGGTCTTCGACCTGTACGAGCCCCTGGCCGAAGCCAAGGGGGTGACGCTGGCGCGGGAGGACAGGGGGCCCCTGTTCGTGATCGGCGACCGTGACCTGCTGATCGAGGCGGTGGCCAACCTGGTGGACAACGCCGTGAAGTTCACGCCCGAGGGTGGGCGTGTCCTTATCCGCACCCGCATGGGCGGTGGCGGCGGGGACGCTGTGCCGGTGGTGGAGGTGTCGGACACCGGTCCCGGAATTCCTCCGGCGGAACGGGCGGCCGTGGTCCGTCGCCTGTACCGCCTGGATAAAAGCCGCCACGTCCAGGGCAACGGTCTGGGCCTGTCGCTGGTGCAGGCCATCGCGGCCCTGCATGGCTTCAAATTGGTGATCGAGGGCAACGATTCGGGCGCCATCATTGCGCTTGTTTGCGGCGCAGCGGGCGGCGAAGCGGTTGGAAACCCAGGCGTTTGGCCGTAGGTTCGGTGCAATTTATGGCGGTGTTTTGCACCGCAACCAAAAAAATTATTTAATCCCAATTCGGTGAGACGTCCCCTATTTCCCAAGGTGTTGGGTTCACGAACCCGCTCTCGAGGGATCACGAGACGTGTCGCACCGCATCATGAATGACCATCGCCGGCCCCGCGCCCATCGCTCCCGCCCGCTGCCGGGGGTGCCGTCATGATCGAAATCGTCAAGATCGCGCTGCGCCGGCCCTACACGTTCATCGTGATGGCCATCCTGATCCTCATCTTCGGCGTGTCGTCGGCGGTGAAGACGCCGACCGACATCTTCCCCGACATCGGCATTCCCGTTATCGCCGTGGTGTGGACCTACAACGGCCTGCAGCCCGACGACATGGCCGGGCGCATCATCGGCTATTACGAGCGCTCACTGACCTCCACCGTGAATGATGTGGAGCATATCGAATCCCAGTCGATGCAGGGCTTCGGGGTGGTGAAGGTGTTCTTCCAGCCCAGCGTCAACATCAACGCCGCCCAGGCGCAGGTGGTGGCGATCTCGCAGACGGTGCTGAAGCAGATGCCGCCGGGCATCAACCCGCCGCAGGTCTTGACCTTCAACGCCGCCAGCGTCCCCATCCTGCAGCTGGCCCTGTCCAGCGACCACCTGTCGGAAACGCGGCTGAACGATATCGCGCAGAATTCCATCCGGCCGCAGCTGGTGACGGTGCCGGGCGCCGTGCTGCCCTCGGTCTATGGCGGCAAGGTGCGCCAGGTGCAGATCGACCTGAACCAGCAGGCCCTGCACGCCTACGGCCTATCGGCCAACGACGTGGCCGCCGCCCTGTCGGTGCAGAACCTGATCACCCCGGCCGGCACCCAGAAGATCGGCAAGCTGGAATACCCGGTGGACCTGAACGACTCCCCAGTCGACATCAGCACATTCAATGACTTGCCGATCAAAACCGTGAACGGCGCCGTCGTCTATATGCGGGATGTCGCCAATGTCCACGACGGCAGCCCGCCCCAGACCAACGTGGTGCACGTGGATGGCAAGAAGGCGGTGCTGATGTCCGTGCTGAAGGCCGGCTCCGCCTCCACCCTCGACATCATCGCCGGCGTCTACAAGCGCCTGCCCGACGTGCGGAAGACCCTGCCCGACGGCGTGACCCTGACCCCCATCGGCGACCAGTCCATCTTCGTCAAGGACGCGGTCAGCGGCGTGATCCGCGAAGGTGTCATCGCCGCCGGCCTGACCGGCCTGCTGATCCTGCTCTTCCTGGGCAGCTGGCGGTCCACGCTCATCATCACCGTGTCCATTCCCCTGGCCATCCTGGCGTCCATCACCACCCTGTCCGTCCTGGGGGAGACCATCAACGTCATGACCCTGGGCGGGCTGGCGCTGGCCGTGGGCATCCTGGTGGACGACGCCACCGTGACCATCGAGAACATCAACTGGCACCTGGAGCACGGCAAGCCCATCGAGACCGCCATCCTGGACGGCGCCAAGCAGATCGTGGTGCCGGCCACCGTGTCGCTCCTGTGCATCTGCATCGCCTTCGTGCCCATGTTCGGGCTGGGCGGTGTCGCCGGCTTCCTGTTCCGCCCCATGGCGGAGGCGGTGGTGTTCGCCCTGATGGCCTCGTACGTGCTGTCGCGCACCCTGGTGCCGACGCTGGCCAACTATCTGCTGCGCAATCAGACCCACGCCGGCCATGGCCTGCACACCGATGTCCACGGCGCGGCCACGCGCAATCCCTTGGTGAAGTTCCAGCGCACCTTCGAACGCGGGTTCGAGGCGGTGCGCTCCACCTACCAGGGCCTGCTGCTGCTGGGCCTGCGGAACCGCCGTTGGATGATCGGCGGGTTCCTGGCCGTATCCCTGGGCACCTTCGGGCTGGCGCCCTTCCTGGGTCAGAATTTCTTCCCCGCCGTCGACGGCGGCCAGATCAAGATCCACGTCCGCGGCCGCACCGGCCTGCGCATCGAGGAGATGAGCCGCCTTTGCGACCATGTCGGCGACGCCATCCGCCATGTGATCCCAGCCAAGGACCTGGGCGGGATGGTCGACAACATCGGCCTGCCGGTCAGCGGCATCAACATGGCCTACGGCAACAGCGGCACCATCGGGGTGGAGGACGCCGACATCCTGATCGCGCTGAACAAGGATCACGCCCCCACCGACGATTATGTGGACATCCTGCGCCACGACCTGCCGCGCCTGTTCCCCGGCACGACCTTCGCCTTCCTGCCGGCCGACATCACCACCCAGGTGCTGAATTTCGGCCTGCCGGCGCCGCTGGATGTGAAGATCGTCGGCAGTGACCTTGAGGCCAACCGCGCCTACACCAACAAGCTGCTGGCCAAGATCGCCCGCATTCCCGGCGTCGCCGACGCCCGGGTGGAACAGGCCTTCCAGCTGCCCTCGCTGAAGGTGGCGGTGAACCGGTCGTTGGCTGGCCTGGTGGGCCTGACCGAAAAGGATGCCGCCACCACCATGCTGGACACCCTGGCCGGCAGCACGCAAACGGCGCCGACCTTCTGGCTGAACCACAAGAACGGCATCTCCTACCCCGTTTCCATCCAGACGCCGCAGCGGGACATCGACACCATGGCCGGGCTGCAGACCATGCCGCTGACGCCGGCCGCCGCCGGCAAGTCCGGCCAGCTGCTGGGCGGCTTGGCGCAGATCAGCCGGGGGCGGCAGGACGCGGTGGTGACCCATTACAACGTGCGCCCGACCATCGACATCTACGCCACGCCCAAGGATCGCGACCTGGGCGCCATCGCCGCCGACGTGCGACAAGCTGTCGACAGCATGGCGGCAGACCTGCCGCGGGCCAGCCACGTGGAAATCCAGGGCCAGGTCACCACCATGACCAGCGCCTACCATCAGCTGTTCATCGGCCTGGCCTTCGCCATCGTGCTGATCTACCTGCTGATCGTCGTGAACTTCCAGTCCTGGATGGACCCGTTCGTCATCGTCATGGCCCTGCCCAGCGCGCTGGCCGGCATCATCTGGATGCTGTTCGGCACGGGCACCACCCTGTCGGTGCCGGCGCTGACGGGGGCCATCATGTGCATGGGCGTGGCCACGGCCAACAGCATCCTGGTCATCAGCTTCGCCCGGGAACGGCTGGCCGCCGGCGTCGACGCGCTGACCGCCGCCATGGAAGCGGGCCATACGCGCTTCCGTCCGGTGCTGATGACGGCCTTGGCCATGGTCATCGGCATGGCGCCCATGGCCATCGAGCCGGGGCAGAACGCCCCCCTGGGCCGCGCGGTCATCGGCGGGCTGGTCTTCGCCACGCTGGCCACGCTGTTCCTGGTGCCGGCGCTGTTCAGCCTGGTGCACGCCCGTGATCACGAGCGGGCCCATGAAGCAGGCGGGCAGGCGGCACCGGCGCCCGTTTGACCCGTTTCCCGACCCCACCCTTCCCTGAGCCGCAGCCGCCGTCCCGGATAGGAGCGACCCGTTAAATGTCCACCGCCCAGATCACCACCCCCAATCCCCGCCGCCTGGCCTTGCTGGGCGGGGCAGCGTTGCTCGTCGCCGGCGCCATCGTCGTCGTCGGCCTGACCGACCGCGCCCGGGCGACCCGCGAACTGGTCCAGTGGAACGCCGATCAGGCCGTTCCCACCGTGGCGCTGGCGCCCGTCAGCCGGGGGGCGGCGCAGCAGACGCTGACCTTGCCGGGTACGCTGCAGGCTTACACCCAGGCGCCGATCTATGCCCGGGTCAGCGGCTACCTGAAAAGCTGGGACAAGGATATCGGCGCCAAGGTGAAGGCGGGTGACCTGCTGGGCACCATCGACACCCCCGACCTGGACCAGCAGCTGGAACAGGCCAAGGCGGATCTCGCCAAGGCCAAGGCCACCGCCGAGCTGGCGGACCTGACGGCCAAGCGCTGGGCGGCGCTGGTGGCCTCGCAGTCGGTGTCGCAGCAGGCGGCGGATGAGAAGGTGGGCGACAGCGCCGCCAAGCGCGCGGCGGTGGAAAGTGCTGCCGCCAACGTCCGCCGGCTGGAGGCGCTGACGGCGTTCAAGCGCATCGTGGCGCCTTTCGACGGTGTGGTCACCGCCCGCACCACCGACGTGGGCGCCTTGATCAACGCCGGCGGCGGGACCGGCCAGGAACTGTTCCAGGTCTCGGACCTGCACAGCATGCGCCTGTACGTGCAGATCCCGCAGGCCTTCGCCAGCCTGCTGACCCCGGGGGTCAAGGCCACCTTCGACCTGCCGCAGTATCCCGGACGGCACTTCGACGCCACGCTGGTGACCACGGCCAACGCCGTCAGCCAGGCGTCGCGCACCATGCTGGTGGAACTTCAGGCCGACAACCCGGATGGTCTGCTGACGCCCGGCACCTTTGCCGAGGTGCATTTCCAGGTGCCCAGCAACGCCGACATGGTGAAGGTCCCAGCGACCGTCCTGGTCCCCAGCGACAAGGGGGCCGAGGTGGCCGTGGTGGGGCCCGATGGCAAGGCGCAACTGAAGCCGGTGACCATCGGCCGCGACATGGGTGACAGCGTTGAGATCGTGGCCGGTCTGTCGCCCACGGACAAGGTCATCGACAACCCGCCCGAAACACTGGTGTCGGGCGACGTGGTGCGCCTGGCCGGGGCGGGCGACGGGGTGGGCACGGTGGCGGCAGCGGCCGCGGGCACCACCAAGGCGGACCGGTAACAGCCATGTCTTTCACGAAGTCTCTCATGGCCGGTGGCGCGCTGCTGGCGCTGGCGGGCTGCAACCTGGCGCCGGACTATCAGCCGCCGCACCTCGACCTGCCGCCCGCCTTCAAGGAGGCCGGCGGCGCCCCGTGGCAGCCGGCGCAGCCGGCGGACCAGCAGGCGCGCGGCCCCTGGTGGACGGCCTTCAACGACCCGGTGCTGAACGGCCTTGAGGACAGGATCGAGCAGGCGAACCCCACGCTGGCCGTGGCCCTGGCCCGCTATGACGAGGCGCGGGCGGATGCCGCCGCCGTCTCCGCCGGCCTGTTGCCGCGCGTGGACGGCACCGCCAGCCTCAGCAGCAACCGCCAGTCCAAGGACCGGCCCCTGCGCGGCGCCGGCCAGCGCGACGTCTACGGTGCCAACACCGTGGGCGCCTCGGCGTCCTATGAGCTGGACCTCTGGGGCAAGGTGCGCAACCAGGTGGCCGCCGGCCGGGCGGAGGCGCAGGCCAGCGCCGCCGACCTGGCCTCGGTGCGGCTGGGGTTGCAGGCTGAGCTGGCCAGCGATTATTTCACGCTGCGCGGCCTGGACGAACGCGCCCACATCCTGGCCGACACGGTCACGGCCTATGAGAAGCAGCTCAGCCTGACTCAGACCATGTTCCAGGGCCGCATCGTGGCCGGGCTGGACGTGTCGCGGGCGGAGACCCAGCTGGACACCGCGCGGTCCCAGGTCTCGCAGGTGGCGTCGCAGCGGGCGCAGATGGAACACGCCATCGCGGCCCTGGTGGGCCTGGCGCCGGCGGAATTCACCCTCTCGCCCGTGCGGTGGACGCCGACCCTGCCGGCCGTGCCCACGGGCCTGCCTTCCGCCCTGCTGCAGCGGCGGCCGGACGTGGCGGCGGCGGAACGCGACGTGCTGGCCGCCAACGCCGGCATCGGCGTGGCCCGCGCCGCCTATTACCCCGACCTGTCGTTGCAGGCCGTGGGCGGCTTCCAGGACACGGGCTTCAACCTGCTGAAGCTGCCCATGGCCTTCTGGTCCGTGGGCCCGGGTGTCACCCTGCCGCTGTTCGAGGGCGGGCGGCTGGACGCCGGCCTGGCCAAGGCGGTGGCCCAGCATGACGAGGCCTCCGCCAAGTACCGCGAGACGGTGCTGAACGCCTTCCGCGAGGTGGAGGACAATTTGGCCGCCATCCGCTGGCTGGGGACGGCCGCCAAGGATGAGGACGCCGGCACCCTGGCGGCCCAGCGCACCCTGGACATGGCCACCAACCTCTACCGCGACGGCGCCGACAGCTACCTGGAGGTGGTGACGGCCCAGACGGCCCTGCTGGAGGCGCAGCAGAGCAGCCTGGACCTGCACACCCGCCAGGTGCAGGCCGACGTGGCCCTGATCCGCGCGCTGGGCGGGGGGTGGGACAAAAGCGCGCTCCCCTCCGACGACGAGTCCATGACCTTGCCGAAGCTTCCGACCAAGGCGCCTTGAGGCACTTTCAGATCGTTCTCGCCAAGGCCGGTGGGTGCCATATAGGTGTTCACCGGCCTTAATCATTTGAAATGTAATAACATCTGTTTTCGGCGCATTGCCCTGCGACAATCACACGCAGTCGATATAAGTCAAATCTGCAAATTGGCGCACCCGTTGAGGGGTTGTCGCTTGCAGTCTTGTCCGCGCCATGGTTGATTGCTCCCGCAGGCGCAACCCTGGCAGGGATTACACCGTGTATTGCAACTGTCAAACGCACCTCCGCCATGGCGCGGGGCACTGGCGGCGGCAAGGAAAGCACCGGTACTGGGCCCTGGCGGGGCATAAGGTGGAAACCGCGCCCTCCGCTCCCGGCATGATGGACGCTTAGGCGACCTCTCGCGCCCCATCCCCAAACCCCATCCCACCAGTTCCGGCAACGCCCGCCCCCGATGGCGGCGAAGGCCCCCGGCTTGTCCGGGCGCTGGCCAGTGCCGATCCTTCGATCCCTTGGAGAACCCCATGCCCGGCCCCTACGATTTCACGCCCGAAGTCTTCGTCAACGAGTACGGGGCCGGCGCCCAGACGACACCGTCGGTGGCGGTCATGGCGGACGGCAGCTATGTGGTGGCGTGGCAGTCCTCCGGGGAGGATGGCAGCGGTTGGGGGATTTTCGCTCAACGCTACACGGCGGCGGGTCAGAAACTTGGCCACGAATTCCGGGTCAACACAACGACTACCGGTGATCAGATCGCTCCCGCGACGGTCGCGCTCGCCGGCGGCGGGTTTGAGATCCTGTGGGACCAGGGTAACAACCAGATTTACGGCCAGCGCTACGACGCTTCCGGCGCGGCGGTTGGGGGGCAGATCACCTACGTCACGGACGGCAACGCCACGGCCGGAATGCCCAAGGCGGTGCAGTTGGTGAATGGGACGATGCTTATGGTCTGGGGGGGGAATGCCACCCCCAGCGGCACCACTGTTTATGGCCAGTTGTTCAGCGCCACGGGTGCGGTTCTGGGCGGCCGCTTCGTGGTCTCTACCTACAAGCCGTCGACGCTGACCTCACCGTCGATTGCGGCGCTGGCGGATGGCGGCTTCGTTGCCAGCTGGTCCATCGACCAGCAAGGTGGAGACATCTACGCCCAGCGTTTCGATGCCACGGGCACAGCGGTCGGAAGCTATTTCCCGGTCAAGACCAGCGCCGCCACCATGGAGAATGGTACCGTCTCGGTGGGCTTGAAGGACGGCGGGTTCGTCATCGTCTGGCAAGGCAGCGAGCCGATCACCACCGCGACATACTACGACATCTACGCCCAACGGTACGACTCTGCGGGCAACGCGGTCGGCGGGATCATTAGGGTCAACACCTTCACCACGGGTGACCAGAGCCAGCCGACCGTGACGGCGACGGCCGATGGCGGCTACATAGTGGCTTGGCGCACCAATGGCCAGGATGGTGACGGCTACGGCATTTACGCCCAGCGCTATGATGCCAACAACCTGGTGGTGGGACCTGAATTCCGTCTGAACTCCGGCAACATGGGCGACCAGGTCCAGCCGGTACTGGCCGGCCAGGCCGACGGCAGCGTCATCGCCGTCTGGAATGGCGCAAGCACCGATGTCACCGAGATCATCACCAAGAGATTGGTCGCCCCGGCATTGACGGTGCAAAGCCGGACGAATGTGATTGGAATCCAGGGCTCCGTCGCGGCGCAGGCCCTGGCCGACTTTGGTCAGCAGTATGCGGCGGTCTATCAGTTCCAGAACATCAGCGCCGACCCAAACAGCGGCTATTTCGTGCTGAATGGCGTGGCACAGCCGGCGGGCGCGCTCATCACCGTCACGTCCGCCCAGTTGTCCAGCCTGCGGTTCGTGGGCCGCGACGCCGCGGGGAGCAGCACCATCGCCGTCCGTTTTTCAAACGGCACGGACCTGAGCAACTGGGTCTACAGCACCGTGTCCACGGTCGCGGCGGCCACCAATTACACACCGCAGCCGGAAAAGGTCGGCCGGAACTATGGAGATGGTGTTCAGTCGGCCCCATCTGTCAGCGTTTTGTCGGACGGCAGTTACGTTGTCGCCTGGCAGGACTCAGGCCGGGATGGCAGCGGCGCCGGCATCTACGCCCAGCGCTATGCGGCGGGCGGGCAGAAGATTGGCGGCGAATTCCTGGTGAACACTGTCGTGGCCGGGGACCAGACCGCCCCGTCGACAGTGGCGCTGGCCGATGGCGGCTTTGAGATTTTCTGGACGCAAGGCGGGGAAGGCCGACAGGTTTTCGGGCAGCGGTACGACGCCAATGGGGCCGCAGTCGGGTCGCAGACCACCATCGCCGTGGATGCGTACGCCTCCGCCGCGAATGGGAAGCAATCGAAGGCGGTGCTGCTCGCGAACGGGACGATGCTTGTCGTCTGGGGTGGAAGTAACGCCACCGGACCCGTGTTTTATGGGCAGTTGTTCAATGCCTTGGGGACGGCGCTCGGCAGCCGGTTCGTCGTAAGCACCTACCAGGGGACGTCTGCGAATGTCGAGGACGTGTCTTTAGCCGCCCTTCCTGACGGCGGCTTCATCGCCAGCTGGGCGGCTTGGAGCGATACAAGCGGCAAGGGGTGGGATGTC
This sequence comes from Nitrospirillum guaranorum, assembly GCF_034653275.1. Taxonomy (NCBI): domain Bacteria; kingdom Pseudomonadati; phylum Pseudomonadota; class Alphaproteobacteria; order Rhodospirillales; family Azospirillaceae; genus Nitrospirillum; species Nitrospirillum guaranorum. The sequence continues at coordinate 444,401 of NZ_JAYEES010000002.1, forward strand.
TATGCCCAGCGGTTCGATGCGTCCGGCGGCACGGTTGGGAGCTATTTCCTTCCCCAAGGGTACGCCCCCTACACCGACCACAATACGGCATCGGCGGCCTTGAAGGACGGCGGGTACGTCATCGTCTGGCAGAGCACCGACCCGGGCTACAATGGGGGTTATAACGCTGATCCGGCCAACATCTGGAGCCAGCGCTATGATGCGTCGGGTAACGCGGTTGGCGGGAAGATCCAGGTCAACAGCTACACCACTGCGGATCAGAGCCAGCCGGCGGTGGTGGCCACGGCGGACGGTGGCTATATTGTCGCCTGGCGGTCGAATGGTCAGGATGGTCAAGGCTACGGCATCTACGCCCAGCGCTATGACGCCAACAACGCGGTGGTGGGTGGTGAGTTCCGCGTGAACGACGCCACGGGTAACGACCAGACCCAGATCGCCCTGGCGGCTCAGGCCGATGGCAGCATCATCGCCGCCTGGGCCAGCGTGAATTCCGATAACCTTAACACCATCATAACCAAGACATATGCACCCGCCCTGCCGACCGTCGCGGGTCGCAGCGCGGTGATTGAGGTGCGGGATTCCGTCGCCGCCGCCGGCCTAGTCTCCACCGGCCAGCAATATGTCGCCACATATCAGTTCCTTGATACCAACAGCGATCCGGACAGCGGCTATTTCGTGCTGAACGGTGTGGTCCAGGCGGCCGGCCAGGTCATCACCGTCACCTCCGCCCAGCTATCCAGCCTGCGGTTCGTGGCTGGCGCCAATCCCGCATCGGATACGATCTCGGTTCGTATCAACGACGGCTATGCCTGGACCAACTGGGCCACCAGCACGGTTACCTCGACCCCGCCCATCGGCAATACGTATCCGGTGGCGCCGGAAACGGTAGCGAACAGCTATGTGACTGGCGACCAGACGGCGCCATCGATGACCGTTCTGGCGGATGGCGGCTACGTGGTGGCGTGGCAGTCGGCGGGGCAGGATGGCGATGGTGCCGGCATCTACGCCCAGCGCTATACGGCTGGTGGCCAAAAGGTTGGCGGAGAATTCCGTGTGAACAGCGTGACGGCGGGGAACCAGACGAACCCGTCGACAGTGGCACTGGCTGATGGTGGCTTTGAAGTTATCTGGCAGCAGTACAGCAACTTGAATTATCCGGTCTTCGGACAACGTTACGACGCCAATGGCGCCGCCGTTGGCTCGCAGATTGGCTATATCCTGGATGGTACCGTCGCGCCTAACCCACCCAAGGCGGTGCAATTGGCGAATGGGAACATGCTGATCGTCTGGGGAGGAAGTTATACCAGCGGATTAGTGTTTTATGGGCAGTTGTTCAATGCCTTGGGGACGGCGCTTGGCAGCCGGTTCGTCGTAAGCACTTACCAGGGGACGTCGGCGAATGTCGAGGACGTGTCTTTAGCCGCCCTTCCTGACGGCGGCTTCATCGCCAGCTGGGCGGCTTGGAGCGATACAAGCGGCAAGGGGTGGGATGTCTATGCCCAGCGGTTCGATGCGTCGGGCGGGACGGTTGGGAGCTATTTCCTTCCCCAAGGGTACGCCCCCTACACCGACCACAATACGGCATCGGCGGCCTTGAAGGACGGCGGGTACGTCATCGTCTGGCAGAGCACCGACCCGGGCTACAATGGGGGTTATGACGCTGATCCGGCCAACATCTGGAGCCAGCGCTATGATGCGTCGGGTAACGCGGTTGGCGGGAAGATCCAGGTCAACAGCTACACCACTGCGGATCAGAGCCAGCCGACGGTGGTGGCCACGGCGGATGGCGGCTATCTTGTCGCCTGGCGGTCGAACGGCGAGGATGGCAGCGGCTATGGCATCTACGCCCAGCGCTATGACGCCAACAACGCGGTGGTGGGGGGTGAGTTCCGCCTGAACGACACCACGGCGGGTGACCAGAGCCAGCCGGTCCTGGCAACCCAGGCCGATGGCAGCCTCATCGCCGCCTGGGCCAGCCAGACCGCCAACGGCTTCGACATCGTTACGCGGAATTATCCAGCGGTAGCCCCCTATTCCGATGGGCGAACGGTGCTGTTGGGGACGCAGAAGTCCGTTTCGGCCATGACGTTGATTTATGCAGGTTCCCAGCTTGCCACCGCCTATCAGTTTCAGGATCTGAGCGCTGGGCGTGGGTACTTCATCCTGAACGGTCAGGCGCAACCAGCCGGCAGCGTTGTGACCGTGACCTCCGCACAACTACCCAATTTGCGGTTCATCGCGGCGGGCACGGCGGGCCAAGACGTCATCATGGTCCGCCTTTCCGATGGGGTCGCCTGGACGGAATGGGAACCGACGGTCGTCAATACGGTTGCGGTGGCCAGCCAGGCTGCCCCCACCGCAGAGACGGTGGCGAACAGCTATGTGACTGGCGAGCAGACGGCGCCATCGATGACCGTGCTGGCGGATGGCGGCTACGTGGTGGCGTGGCAGTCGGCGGGGCAGGACGGCGATGGCGCCGGCATCTACGCGCAACGTTACACGGCGGGTGGCCAAAAGGTTGGCGGCGAGTTCCGTGTGAACAGCGTTGTGGCTGGGGACCAGACCGCCCCGTCGACAGTGGCGCTGGCCGATGGCGGCTTTGAGATTTTCTGGACGCAAGGCGGGGAAGGCCGACAGGTTTTCGGGCAGCGGTACGACGCCAATGGGGCCGCAGTCGGGTCGCAGACCACCATCGCCGTGGATGCGTACGCCTCCGCCGCGAATGGGAAGCAATCGAAGGCGGTGCTGCTCGCGAACGGGACGATGCTTGTCGTCTGGGGTGGAAGTAACGCCACCGGACCCGTGTTTTATGGGCAGTTGTTCAATGCCTTGGGGACGGCGCTCGGCAGCCGGTTCGTCGTAAGCACCTACCAGGGGACGTCTGCGAATGTCGAGGACGTGTCTTTAGCCGCCCTTCCTGACGGCGGCTTCATCGCCAGCTGGGCGGCTTGGAGCGATACAAGCGGCAAGGGGTGGGATGTCTATGCCCAGCGGTTCGATGCGTCCGGCGGCACGGTTGGGAGCTATTTCCTTCCCCAAGGGTACGCCCCCTACACCGACCACAATACGGCATCAGCGGCCTTGAAGGACGGTGGGTACGTCATCGTCTGGCAGACCACCGACCCGGAGTATAAAGGGGGTTATGACGCTGATCCGGCCAACATCTGGAGCCAGCGCTATGATGCGTCGGGTAACGCGGTTGGCGGGAAGATCAGGGTCAACAGCTACACCACTGCGGATCAGAGCCAGCCGACGGTGGTGGCCACGGCGGACGGTGGCTATATTGTCGCCTGGCGGTCGAACGGCGAGGATGGTAGCGGCTACGGCATCTACGCCCAGCGCTATGATGCCAACAACGCGGTGGTGGGGGGTGAGTTCCGCCTGAACGACACCACGGCCGGTGACCAGAGCCAGCCGGTCCTGGCGACCCAGGCCGATGGCAGCCTCATCGCCGCCTGGGCCAGCCAGACCGCCAACGGCTTCGACATCGTCACCAAGACCTATCCCACAACCGGACCCGCATTGCCCTATTACATTCCCGTCCTGGGCACCAATGGGGACGACGTGCTGACCGCCACGGACGACAAGAGTTGCCTGGTGGGCTATGCCGGCAATGACACGCTGACCGGTGGGGCCAGTGACGACATCCTGTCGGGTGGGGCCGGCAACGATGTTCTATTCGGCAAGGGCGGCAACGACACGCTGACCGGTGGGACTGGCAACGACCAGCTGGATGGTGGAACCGGTGTCGATTACATGGCCGGCGGCGCGGGCAACGACATCTATGTCGTCGACACCAGCGCCGACGTGGTGGTCGAGAACGCCAACGAGGGCACCGATGAGGTGCGGGCCACGGCGGCCAGCTATACCCTCAGCGCCAATGTGGAGAACCTGACCTATATCGGGACGGGCGCGTTCGTTGGCATCGGCAACACGCTGAACAACGTCATGACCGGCGGGGCGGGCAATGACTCGCTGAGCGCGGGCGCGGGTAACGACACATTGAATGGCGGCGGTGGCGCCGACACGCTGGTGGGCGGCACCGGCAACGATCTCTATGTCGTGGACTCCAGCGCCGACGTGGTGGTGGAGAACGCGAACGAGGGCACGGACGAGGTGCGGGCCACGGCGGCCAGCTATACCCTCAGCGCCAACATCGAGACCCTGACCTATATCGGCACGGACACGTTCACCGGCACGGGCAACGCCCTGGCCAACACCATCACCGGCGGTGCCGGCAACGATGTGCTGAACGGTGGCGATGGCAATGACACCCTGGTCGGCGGGGCCGGCGCTGACACCCTGATCGGTGGTACCGGCAACGACCTCTTCCGGGTCGACAGCGCCAACGACGTGGTGGTGGAGAACGCGGGCGAGGGCACTGACGAGGCTCAGGCCACGGCGGCCAGCTATACGCTGAGCGCCAACATCGAAAAGCTGACCTACACCGGGACCGGCAGTTTCTATGGCACCGGCAACGATACCGCCAACACCCTCACCGGTGGCGCCGGCAATGACACGCTCGACGGTGGCGCCGGGGCGGACACCCTCATCGGCGGGGCTGGTGATGATGTCTATATCGTCGACAACGTCGGCGACGTGGTGACGGAGGCGAGTTTCGCCGGCACGGACGAGGTGCGCACCACGCTCGGCACCTACGTGCTGGGTGGCCCCCTGGAAAAGCTGACCTACATCGGCACCGGCGGCTTCTATGGCACCGGCAACAGCGCGGCCAACACCCTCACCGGCAACGCCGGCAACGACACGCTGGACGGCGCCGTTGGGGCGGACACGCTGATCGGCGGCCTGGGCGACGATGTCTATCTCGTGGACAACAGTGCCGACGTGGTGGTGGAGAACATGGGTGAGGGCAATGACGAGGTGAAGTCCTCGTCGGCCGTGTATACCCTGGGCGCCAATGTCGAGAAGCTGACCTACACGGGCACTGCGGCCTTCACCGGCACCGGTAACGAGATCAACAACCTCGTCACCGGCGGCACCGGCAATGACGTGCTGGATGGCAAAGGCGGGGATGACACCCTGGTCGGCGGCGCCGGCAATGACACCTACTTCGTGGACAGCCTCAACGATGTTGTGCGGGAAAATGCCGGCGAGGGCACGGATCTGGTGAAGGCCACGGCGTCCACCTACGTGCTGGGCGCCAATATCGAAAACCTAACCTATGTGGGCACCGGCAATTTCCGAGGCACGGGTAACGACCTGGCGAATACCCTGTTGGCCGCGGGTGGCGACGATACGCTTGATGGCGGGGCCGGTGCCGACAGCCTCTATGGCGGGGTGGGCAACGACGTCTACTATATCGACAATGCCGGCGACGTGGTGGGCGAGAACCCCAACGGCGGAACGGATGAGGTGCGCACGTGGCTCGCCAGCTATTCCCTGGGCGCCAATCTTGAAAACCTGACCTTCTTGGGAACCGGTAATTTCACCGGCACTGGCAATGGCCTGGCCAACAGCCTGACCGGCGGGGCGGGGGACGACACGCTGGATGGCGGCGCGGGAGCCGACATATTGGCCGGCGGCATCGGCAACGACACCTATGTGGTCGACAATGCCGGCGACGTGGTGGTCGAGGCGGCGGGCGAGGGCGTGGATCTGGTGAAGGCGTCGGTGGCGACCTATACGCTGACCGCCGATGTCGACAACCTGACCTATACCGGCAGCCTGGCCTTCACCGGCACGGGCAACGCCCTGGGCAATGTCATCACCAGCGGTGCCGGCAACGACACGCTGAATGGCGGGGCAGGGGACGATACCCTGATCGGTGGCGCCGGTAACGATGTCTATTTCGTGGACAGCCTTAACGATGTCGTGCGGGAAAATGCCGGTGAGGGCACCGATGAGGTGCGGTCCTCGGTGGCCGGTTACGTGCTGAGCGCCAATATCGAGAAGCTGACCTATGTCGGCGCCGACGCCTTCACCGGCACCGGCAACGACGACGCCAACGCCCTCACCGGTGGCGCGGGTAATGACGTGCTGGACGGGGCCGGCGGCAATGACACCCTGAACGGTGGCGCGGGGGACGACACCCTGATCGGTGGCACCGGCGACGATATCTTCCAGGTCGACAGCACCAATGACGTGGTGGTGGAGAACGCGGGCGAGGGCAATGACGAGGTGCAGGCCACCTCGGCCACCTACACCCTCAGCGCCAACGTCGAGAAGCTGACCTTTACCGGCACCGGCGGCTTCAAGGGCACCGGCAACGCCCAGGCAAACACCATCACCGGCGGCACTGGTGACGACACGCTGGATGGCGGCGCCGGGGTGGACACCTTGGTCGGCGGCTTGGGCAATGACATCTACCTGGTGGATGATGCCAACGACGTGGTGACAGAGACCGGTGCCGGCACGGATGAGGTGTGGGCCACCGCATCCAGCTACATCCTTAGCGCCAACGTGGAAAACCTGCGTTACGTCGGCACCGGCAATTTCTATGGCACCGGCAACACCCTCAGCAATCTGCTGGTCGGCGCTGCCGGCAATGACACGCTGGATGGTGGCGCCGCCGCCGACACCATGATCGGTGGCGCGGGCAATGACGTCTATATCGTCAGCACCAACCTGGACGTGGTCATCGAGAACGCGGGCGAGGGCACGGACGAGATCCAGACCAGCTTGGCGAACTACACGCTGACCAGCGCCAATGTGGAAAACGTGACCTACACCGGCGGTGCCGGTGCGGCGGGCTTCACCATTGTCGGCAACGAACTGAACAACGTGCTCAAGGGCAATGCCGCGGTCGCCAACAGCATATCGGGCGGTGCAGGTGACGACACCATGATCGGCGGTTCGGGCAACGACACCTATTTCGCCGACAGCGCCAACGACGTGGTGGTGGAGGCGGCCGGCGGCGGCATGGACGAGGTGAAGGCCACGGCGTCCCGCTACACGTTGGGTGCCAATGTGGAGAACTTGACCTATGTCGGCAGCGGCAATTTCTACGGTGTCGGCAACGAGCTGGCGAACAGTCTGGTGGGTGCCACCGGCAATGACACGCTGGATGGCGGCGCCGGCGCCGATACCATGGGGGCGGGCACCGGTGACGACGTCTACTACGTTGACGATTTGGGCGATGTGGTGAAGGAGAACTCGGGTGGTGGCACGGATGAAATCCGTACTTGGCTGTCCGCCTACACCCTGGTTTCCGCCAACGTCGAGAATCTGACCTTTATCGGTACCGGCAACTTTTCCGGCACCGGCAGTATCCTGAACAATCAACTGACCGGCGGGGCGGGAGACGACACGCTCGATGGTGCTGCCGGTGTCGACACGCTGATCGGCGGTGTGGGCAACGATACCTACGTCGTGGACAATGCCGGCGACGTGGTGCGGGAAGATGCGGGCGCCGGCACGGACACGGTGCGCACTACCCTGGCCAACTACACGCTGGGCGCCAATGTGGAGAACCTGACCTACATCGGGTCTGCGGCGTTCAACGGCACGGGCAATGAACTAAACAATGTCATCACCGGCGGTGCCGGCAATGATTCCCTTACGGGCGGCGCGGGCGACGATACCCTGGACGGTGGTGCCGGCAATGACACGCTGGTGGGGGGCACGGGTAATGACGTCTATGTGGTGGACAGCGTCACCGACGTCGTGACCGAGGCCGCGGGCGCCGGCACGGACGAGGTGCGCACGACGCTGGCGAGCTACACGCTGGGCGCCAACGTGGAGAACCTGACCTATACAGGTAGTGGCGGCTTCACCGGCACGGGCAACGCCTTGGCCAATGTGATCACCGGCGGCGCTGGCGCCGATGTCCTGGATGGTGGTACGGGCGCTGACACGCTGATCGGCGGCGCTGGCGATGACACTTATAAGGTGGACGACGTCGGTGACGTGGTCACCGAGGGCACGGCCGCTGGCACGGATGAGGTGCGCACGACGCTGGCGAGCTACACGCTGGGCGCCAACGTGGAGAACCTGACCTATACAGGTAGTGGCGGCTTCACCGGCACGGGCAACGCCTTGGCCAACGTGATCACCGGCGGCGCCGGTGCGGACGTCCTGGATGGCGGGGCGGGGGCGGACACGCTGATCGGCGGCGCTGGCAATGACACCTATTTGGTGGACGACGCCGGTGACGTTGTGACCGAAGGGGCGGGTGCCGGCACGGACGAGGTGCGTACGACGCTGGCGAGCTACACGCTGGGCGCCAATGTGGAGAACCTGACCTACACGGGCGGTGGCAACTTCAGCGGTACCGGCAACGGGCTAGGCAATGTCATCACCGGTGGCGGCGGCGGCGACGTCCTGGACGGCGGTGCCGGGGCGGACACGCTGGTGGGCGGCGCCGGCAACGACACCTATCTGGTGGATGACGCCGGTGACGTGGTGACCGAGGCGGCGGGTGCCGGCACGGACGAGGTTCGCACGACGCTGGCGAGCTATACGCTGGGCGCCAATGTGGAGAACCTGACCTACACGGGCGGTGGCAACTTCAGCGGTACCGGCAACGGGCTGGGCAATGTCATCACCGGCGGCGGCGGCGCCGACGTCCTGGACGGCGGTGCCGGGGCGGACACGCTGGTGGGCGGCGCCGGCAACGACACCTATCTGGTGGATGACGCCGGTGACGTGGTGACCGAGGCGGCGGGTGCCGGCACGGACGAGGTTCGCACGACACTGGCGAGCTATACGCTGGGCGCCAATGTGGAGAACCTGACCTACACGGGCGGTGGCAACTTCAGCGGTACCGGCAACGGGCTGGGCAATGTCATCACCGGCGGCGGCGGCGCCGACGTTCTGGATGGCGGGATCGGGGCGGACACGCTGGTGGGTGGCGCCGGCAACGACACCTACCTGGTGGATGACGCCGGTGACGTGGTGACCGAAGCGGCGGGAGCCGGCACGGACGAGGTTCGCACGACGCTGGCGGGCTATACGCTGGGCGCCAATGTGGAGAACCTGACCTACACGGGCGGTGGCAACTTCAGCGGTACCGGCAACGGGCTGGGCAATGTCATCACCGGCGGCGGCGGCGCCGACGTTTTGGATGGCGGGATCGGGGCGGACACGCTGGTGGGTGGCGCCGGCAACGACACCTACCTGGTGGATGACGCCGGTGACGTGGTGACCGAAGCGGCGGGAGCCGGCACGGATGAGGTGCGCACGACGCTGGCGAGCTATACGCTGGGCGCCAATGTGGAGAACCTGACCTACACGGGCGGTGGCGACTTCAGCGGTACCGGCGATGACCTGGATAATGTCATCATAGGCGGCGCGGGCGACGACAGCTTTGCTGGTGGGTTGGGGAATGACACCTACGTCTTCGGCCTGAACAGCGGTTCCGACACCATAACCGATGGAGCTGGCGCCAACGTGCTGGTGTTTTCCTCCGATGTTGATCCCGGTAGCCTTACCTTCCAGCAGTTTGGCAATGATCTGGTGTTATCGCTGACCTCGGGCAACGCGGTGGTGACTTATACCAATTACTACAGTGATCCCGCCGTCATCGGATTTGTCCAGGTGGGAAGCACTATATTGGTTCCTCCCTTCTCCCATGGCTGAGGCCGATGAACAAAAGGCGGCGCCCCGCGTGGGACGCCGCCTTCCTCCCCCGTAACGGGTCTCAGATCGCGCGCAGGCGGGCGAAGAAGCCGGTGATCTCGGCGTTCAGGGCATCGGCGTCCTGGCGCAGGGCTTCCGAGGCCGTGTGCAGGGCGTTGGCCGACTGGCTGGTCTGTTCGGCCGCCCCGGCCACGCCGACGATGTTGGTCGACACCTGCTGGGTGCCCATGGCGGCCTGGTTGATGTTGCGGGCGATTTCCGAGGTGGTGGCGCCCTGCTGTTCCATGGCGGACGCGATGGCGGTGGCGATCGTCCGCATGTCGCCCACCACGGTGGCGATGCTGCCGATGGCCTCCACGGCCCGGGTGGTTTCCTGCTGGATGCCGGTGATGTAGCCCTGGATTTCGTCCGTGGCCTTGGTCGTCTGGCTGGCCAGGGTCTTCACTTCGCTGGCCACCACGGCGAAGCCCTTGCCCGCTTCGCCGGCGCGGGCGGCTTCGATGGTGGCGTTCAGCGCCAGCAGGTTGGTCTGGCCGGCGATCTCCTGAATGACCTGGATGATGTTGCCGATGCTCTGGGCCGCATCCGCCAGGCCTTGCATGGTGACGCCCGTTTGCTCGGCCTGGGCCACCGCCCGCTCGGCGATGTCGGTGGAGCGGGTGACCTGGCTGTTGACCTCGCCCACGGCGGCGGCCAGTTCCTCGGCGGCGCTGGCGATCATCTGCACGTTGCCGGTGGTCTCGGCCGAGGCGTGGTTGGCCATTTCCACCATGCCGCGGCTCTGTGTCGCCATGTCGGCGAGGCCGGAGGAGTGGTTGCGCACGTCTTCCGAGGCGTGCACCACGTTGCTCAGTACCCGGGCGGTGCGCTGCTGGAAGTCAGCCAGCGAGGCCTCCACCGCCTCCTGCCGGCGCAGCTTCTCCTGCTGCTCGGCCTGTTGGGCCTGGGTCAGTTCGGCGTTGCGCAGGCCGTTGCGCTTGAACACCTCCAACGCGCGGGCCAGGCGGCCGATCTCATGGCGGTCGTTCAGCAGCGGGATGTCGACGGTCAGGTCGCCGTCGGCCAGCCGGCCCATGCGCTCCGTCATCAGCTTCAGGGGCTTGGCGATGCTGCGCGCCAGCAGGTAGGCCACCAGGCCGCCGGCACCCACCACGATGGCGGTCAGCATTAGCATATCAATCAATATATCATGATAGATATCGTCGATGTCGTCGACGTAGATGCCGGTGCCCAGGGCCCACTGCCACGGCTCGAAGCCCAGGCTGTAGGTCATCTTGGGAAAGTTCTCCGCGGGGCCGCCCTTGTTGCCCGGGCGCGGGTAGGTGTAGGTGAAGGACCCGCCGCCCTGCTTGGCGGCCTCGATGCCCAGGCGCACGGTCTCGACGCCATCGGCCGTCTTGAAGTCCATGCGGTTCTTGCCCTCGAACTCCCTCTTGATGTGGACGACGGTCAGGCCGTCGTACTGGTTGACGTAGACGTACTCGCCGTTGCCGAAGCGCAGCTTGCGGATGTCGTCCTGGGCGCCCTTCTGCGCCTGGGCCCGGGTCAGCTCACCCGACTGCTCGCGGTCGTACCAGTTCTGCGCCACCCCGCGGGTGACCATCAGGATCTGCTTCAGCTCTTCCTTGCGGTCCTCGGTCAGGGTGTGGCGCAGCGTGGTCAGGGCGAAGCTGACGGCCAGGCCCAGGGCCAGCACCAGCATGGGCATGAACAGCGCCAGCCGGTGGGAAATCTTCAGTTTGTTCAGCATGATCGAATCTCTCGCGCGAGGGCGTTGGGGGGTCAGGCGACGGCGGCGGCGGACGGGGTGCCGTCGTCGCGGAACAGGCCGCGGGGCAGGTCCAGGTCGCGGGCGCAGGCGGCCGCGCTTCGGGCATAGACCTCATCCACGCCATGGCGGCACAGCAGGTCCAGGTCGGCGTCCGTGACCGCCCCCCGGTCCCGGTCCTGGTAGGCGTAACAGCCGATACCGCCCGCCTGCTGGTGCAGGCCCGGGGCGGCGTAGGCCTCGGGCTCCACCGGGAACAGGATGCGGGACTGGCTGTCGTCCAGGCTGTCCATGCGCTGCCAGCAGGTCACCGTCTCGGGCGTGAAGTAATCGGACAGGCCCAGCCGGTGGAACAGGGCCGCGGCCGACAGCACCGGCTGCCGCGCCGCCTCATGGACGTAGTGGGTCACGGGCACGCCCTGCCGCCGGGCGTAGTTCTCGACCCGCATGGCGTTCAGGGTGGCGATGACGAAGTTCTCCAGCAACTGGTCGCGGCTGATCCGGTGCGACCACTTGCGCAGCCAGGACGCCAGGGCGTGCACCGGCTCACGGTCCAGCATCACCAGGTGCAGGCGGCTGGCGGGATACCCCGCCTCGATCAGCATCTGCAGCGGGATATAGAGGCATTCCGCCGTCAGATAGGGCCCGGCCACATCCTTGCAGAAGATGTGCGGCGCCTGGTCGGCCAGGGGAATGGCCCAGGGGCCGGGACGGTCGGCCGCCAGCACATGGCGCATGACCGCCTTGGTCGGCTGGTAGTAGGAGGGCAGGCCGGCCACGCCGAACAGGTTGGCCATGGCCGTGGAACCGACACGGGCCCGTCCCCAGGCACAGGTCAGGTGAGGGAAATCCTGTTCCGTCCGACCGCCGAAGCCGGCAGCCAGGTAGGAGGCGACCTGGTTTGTTAAGCCGTCTAAATGGAATTCCCTGAGCTGATATCGCCCATCGGAGGCCAGGCAGACCTTTCCCAGGGCGGCGTCATCCGCTTCCACCAGTTCCGCAAGCCTGTCTAAATCTATGATTTGCTTATAGAAAGCGACCATTTCTTTCCCCGCCAAGGATAAAGGCCGGTGGTCCCGTGGCGGCATCCCGTCCGCCCCAAGTCAAGGCCCTAACCCAAAGAATAGGACGGGGAGTCTTAAGGCAATATTAATGTGAAAATTAGCGTAGTAGACATCTACTTTTGGATAATAAATAAAGATCAAATGCGATCATAATACGTTTATGTTGCATTTATATTGATGTTCCGCGGGTGCCTATCCTTGTAGGCTGTCGGTTGAATTTCCAGGATAATTTCTGGAAAGAGGCCGCGAAATTAACCAATACGACTTGGCGTGTGGACGTCAAGTCGACGCCTCCTCGCAAAAACCGGCCTTATTTCGCATAAATCCCTGGAATCCTTGGGCGCTGGCGTCCGGGCGGCGGCGGGCCGTTCAGGCGGCGACTCATGAGGATGGCTCAAGTGGCGCCGCATCTTAAGGGGGCCAAGGAAAACGGCCCAGCCATGGGGCTGGGCCGCTGTAAAGAAGGTGCGGGAACGGGATCGTTCAGTGATGGGCGTGGGCCAAGCCGCCGGCCCCGTCGCTGATGCCGATCTCCACGTTCTGCATCATGCCTTGGTCCTCATGGTCCAGGATGTGGCAGTGCAGGACGAATTCGCCGATGTACCGCTCGTAGCGAGTGCGGACGATGAGGCGGTAATAATGGATCGGCGGGTTCGGGTCGGGCTTGAAGCCGGGCGGCGGAAAGGCGCTGTCGTTGGTCTTAACCCACAGCGTGTCCTTCCAGGCGCCCTTCAGGCCGGCGAACTGGGTGTCGCCGTCATCGTCCACCGCGCCGGGCAGGCTGACGTCCCGACCCTTGTCGTTATAGATGGCGACGATCTGGAAGGGGTTCACGTGGATGTGGAAGGGGTGGCTGATGCTGTAGGATCGCAGTTCCCATTGCTGCGCCGTGCCCAGCACCAGCTTGCGATCAACCCGGGCGGGGTCATAGGGCGACGTGCCCTTGGGCACCCAATTCTGACCGTCGTACTGCACCATGTCGAAGCTGTTGGCCACGGTGAACTTGGTGGCGGTCAGGCCGGTATAGGGCTGCTTGTTGGGATCATCCGGCACCCCCGGGCCCAGATAGAACACCATGTCTTCTTCAGCCGTGCCCTTCACCTCATCGTCGGTGATGGTGGGGTGGGGGACGAAGCGGGTCAGCTTCATGCCGTCCTTGGCGGTCAGGTCGGCGATGATTTGGGTGCGCACGTCGGCCGGCATGGTGCGCTGGGCGGACGCGACCAGGGTGTTCACCAGGGTCTGCGTGGGCGTGGCCGTGGGCGTGCCGCCGCGCACGGTCACCACCCCCAGCAGGGTGCGCAGCGTGTCGGATCGGCTGACGGAGTTGCCGGCCGTTTGCGCCTTCTGCGTCACGCAGTAATTGCCGGCCTGGGGAAACACCACCAGCAAGTCATAGCGGTAGCCCGGCTGCAGGACGGTGTTGGTGTTGGTCAGGGTATTGCCCATGGTCAGGCCGTCGGCGGCCACCACCTGGTAGGGGATCGCTGGGCCGGTGCACACCGTGTCGATGAAGTTGCCCATGCTGTCCTTGGTGGGGCGGGCGGTGGCGGCGGTGGTGTCCACCATCTTGTGGAACTCCACATTGATGGTGTCGCGGATGCCGGCGTGGACCAGACGCCAGCGTTCCACCGTGCCCGCCTGGGCGTCGGTGAAGGTGGGCATGATCACGCCGTTGATGCTGGTCCAGCGGCCGGATTGCTGCCAGGAACCGGGCCCGAAATTGGCGATGCTCTCGATGATGCCCGTCTGGTTGGCCTTGCAGTTCCAGGTCTGCTGGCCATTGTCGTCCAGGCAGTAATACTGAATCTGCTGGAACACCAGGGTACGTTCCTTGAACGCCTTGCCGTCAGGACCAACCAGCAGGGTGTCCAGGTCGCCGTTCACCTGTGGCGTGGGCTTGCGGTCACCATGGATGATCAGGGCGCCCGCCATGCCGCTGGCCACCTGCAGCGCGGTCGAGCCATGACGGTGCGGGTGGTACCAGAAGGTGCCGGCCGGATGATCGGCCGGGATGTTGTACTCATACTGGAAGCTGACACCCGGGTTCAGCGAGATCAGCACGTTGTCGCTGTTGCCCGTGGGGCTGACCCACAAGCCGTGCGAGTGCAGGTTGGTGCCGTTGTTGCAATGCGGCTGGTCCACCGGGATGCTGTGGTCGGTGCAGCTGGGATCGGGCGGCAGGTCGTTGTGCAGGGTGACGCGCACCGTGTCGCCCGGCGTCACGTCGATCTCCGGCGCAACATAGGGTGTGCCGGGCGAAACGCCGGTGCCGACGTAGCTGCGCAGGTGGACGCGCTGGTAGCGCTGTTCACCCGGGTCATACAGGGCGGCGTCGGTGTACTTGATATGCAGGTCGAACGCCCGCTCCTTGCCCGCGTGCGCCGCCGGGGCGGTGGCCAGGCTGACGGCCGACGGCGCCTTGGGCAGGCCGGGGACGTTGGCCGAGCCTTGGGCCGGTGCCGTCTGCGGCAGGGAGGGCGGGTTGGCGAAGGTGCTCTGCGCCGTGGCCGGCTGGCTCCCCAGCAATACCACGCCCAGGGCGGCGACGCCGGCCCCCAAGGCCCAAGTCAATGACGCGCCGCGCGTCGGATATCTTTGCATGCTCCACCCCCTCTTCGCGGCCTGTGCCGCCTCTGGTTGAGTTATTGGGGTGCAATCTAGCAGATGCGTAGCATCAATCCACCCGTTAAACGGGTGCCATGTAGTGATATACCCTCTTCGGATGTAGCCGTTCTTTTAACGGCGCCGCGGGAAGGGCTGTTGCCGGTGGCGGCGCCGGGGCTACACTGGCCGTTCCCCGTGACCTCGAAAGGCCGCCCCATGACCGACCCTCTCTCCGATTTCATCCGCGGCCTGCCCAAGGCGGAGCTGCACCTGCACATCGAAGGCAGCCTGGAACCGGAGCAGATGTTCGATTTCGCCCGCCGCAACCGCGTGGCGTTGCCCTTCCGCACGGTGGAGGAGGTGCGGGCGGCCTACGCCTTCACGAACCTTCAGGACTTCCTGGACATCTATTACCAGGGGGCCCAGGTCCTGCGCACGGAGGAGGATTTCCATGACCTGGCGCTGGCCTATTTCCGCCGGCTGGCGGCCGATGGTGGCGTGCATGCCGAGATCTTCTTCGATCCCCAGACCCATACCGACCGGGGCATTCCCTTCCAGGTCGTGGCCGACGGCCTGCTGGCCGGCATGGCGGCGGCGGAAAGGGAGCTGGGCGTCACCTCCAAGCTTATCCTGTGCTACCTGCGCCACCTGGATGAGGAATCGGCCTTCGCCACCCTGAAGGCGGCGGAACCCTATCTGGACCGCATCGCCGGCGTCGGCCTGGATTCGTCCGAGGTCGGCAACCCCCCGTCGAAGTTCGCCCGGGTGTTCCAGGCGTCGCGCGAGCGGGGACTGAAGCTGGTGGCCCATGCGGGCGAGGAGGGGCCGCCCGACTACGTCTGGCAGGCGCTGGACATCCTGGGCGTGGACCGGCTGGACCACGGCAACCGCGCGCTGGAGGATGCGGCCCTGACCCGGCGGCTGGTGGACCAGGGCACGACGCTGACGGTGTGCCCGCTGTCCAACCTCAAGCTCTGCGTTGTGCCCAATCTGGAGGCGCATCCCCTGCGGCGCATGCTGGACCTGGGGCTGAAAGCCACGGTCAACGCCGACGATCCGGCTTATTTCGGCGGCTACCTGCTGGACAACTACGTTCGCGTGGCGGCCGCGCTGGATCTGGACCGGGGGCATCTGGTGCGGCTGGCCCGCAACAGCATCACCGGCTCTTTCCTGGACGCCGCGGCCCAGGCGCCACATCTTGACAAGCTGGGCGCCACAGCGCCGTAACCGAAGGATCAGCCGCCTAAGCCACCAAGAGTGTGGTCATAAAGCACCTTGGCGCCGATGGCGACCAGGCCCAGGCCGCCCAGAACCTCCGCCCAGCGGCCCAGCACGGGGCCGGCGGCGCGGCCCAGCATCACGCCGCCGAATGCCATGGTGAAGGTCACCAGGCCGATCAGGGCGATGGTGGTGGGCACGTCGACGTTCATATAGCCCAGGGTGATGCCCACGGCGGTGGCGTCGATGCTGGTGGCGATGGCGGTCATGGCCAGCGCCAGGGGCGAATGCCGATCGGCTTTGGGCTTGTCCTCATCGCCGTTCCTCCACGCCAGCCAGGCCATGCGGCCACCCACGACCAATAGCAGGCCGAAGGCGATCCAGTGGTCGTAGGCCTCGATGTAGTGGGCGAAGGACAGACCCAGGCCCCAGCCCAGGATGGGGGCGGCCAGTTCGAACAGGCCGAAATAGGCGCCCACCCGCGCGGCTTCGCGCACGCCGGGGCGGTTCAGGCTGGCGCCCTTGCCCAATGAGGCGGCGAAGGCGTCCATGGACAGGCTGAACGCCAGGGCGAAGGACGTGGTGATGGGCATGGGGGACCTCGGGGGCGGCAATACGACAGGCCAGGCGGACGACAGCAGCGATGCGCGCCCGGCCCGGCCAGGTCGGACGCGACATGCCACTGGTCTCGCCAGCGATCCGCGCGGGGGCGGATCGGTCGCACGCGCCATGGTCCGCACCGGTGAGGCACCGGCGGAGCCCAAGTCTGTTGACGCGGCGCCCGCTCAAAATCGGCGGGCGGCTACTCCCCAATGATGGGCGGTGATTAACGGCTGGCGAGGCGCCCTGTCAAGGCTCCTTTCGCACCGCACAATAATCCGGTCATGATTCACGCGATGGCGGAACCGACGGGGTGTCGCTGGCGGGAAAGCTTTCCTCCAGCGCCTCGTCCAGCAACTCATCGACATGGCGGTCATTGACCTTGGCTGGGCCGTTGGTACCGGGTTGGCTAGCGGTGGGGGACGGCGGCGTAGGGGTGGGCATGGGCTTCCTTTCACATGATATCCTGCCGGGGACGCCAGGATGATGCGGGGGTATGCCAGCGACCGTCCCGTGCCAATGCCGTGACAGGCCGTGAAGATTTGATGGCGGTTCCCTGCTCGGGGTGATCCTCGTCCGCGCCGAACGCCCGTCCCTTCCCGGTGGCTGCGACATTCGGGACTTGATTGGCATCCTTGATGTTACCGGTAACTTGGGCAACAGTGGCTCAGAAAACGATTACAAATGGGGTTGGGAACGCTGTCATGACAGGAAACTCGCATTCCATGCGGGCGCGACGCCTGCTGCTCGCCACGGTTGCGGCCCTGGCGCTGGCCGGCTGCCAGGCCGACACCAATCGGACGGCGCCGCCGGTCGCCGCCACGCCGTCGACGCCGCAGGGCCCGGTGCTGACGGGGCAGGTGCCCTATCAATGGAAGAACGTGCAGATCGTGGGCGGCGGCTTCGTCGACGGCATCATCTTCCACCCCACCGTGCCCGGCTTGCGCTATGCCCGCACCGACATGGGCGGCGCCTACCGCTGGGACGAGGGGGCCAAGCGCTGGATTCCCCTCCTGGACTGGGTGTCCTATGCCGACACCAACCTGATGGGTGTGGAAAGCATAGCGCTGGACCCGCGCAACCCCGACCGTGTCTACATGGCGCTGGGCACCTACACCAACCCGATGGCGCCCACCGGCGCCATCGTGCGCTCCGACGACCGGGGGCGGACCTTCCGCCGCGTCGACGTGCCCATCAAGTTCGGCGGCAACGAGAACGGCCGTGGCAATGGCGAGCGCCTTGCGGTCGATCCCAACGATCCGGATACGCTCTACCTCGGCACCCGCCATGACGGCCTGTGGGTCAGCCACGACGGCGCGGCCACTTGGTCGCGCGTGGCCGGTTTCCCCGACGTGACGGAAGACCTGTCGAAGGAGGCCGCCGCTGGCGTGTCGCCCTGGGCGCGGGGCGGGGCCGGCCTGGTGTTCGTGATCTTCGACCCCAAAAGTGCCGACAAGAACGGCAAGGGCAGCCGCACGATCTACGTCGGCGCCTCGCTGAAGGGGCGGGACAACCTGTTCCGCAGCACCGACGGCGGCCGGACCTGGGCGCCCGTGCCGGGCCAGCCCACCGCCAACCGCCCCACACGCGCCGCGCTGGCGGCCGATGGCACGCTCTACATCTCTTACGGCAGCAGCCCCGGCCCCACCCGCATGACCGACGGCGCCGTGTGGAAGCTGGACACCCGGCGGGGCAAGTGGACCGACATCACGCCAGAGAAGCCAGACGCCGCCAAGGGTGCGGCCTTCGGCTATGCCGCCGTGGCCGTGGACGCGCACAATCCCAAGGTGCTCATCGCCAGCTCCTTCGACCGGCATCGCCAGCCCGGGTCCTATCCCGGGCTGGGCGAGGACATCTTCCGCAGCCTGGATGGCGGCAAGACCTGGCACGGCGTGTTCGGCGGCCCCAAGGGCGACGGCAAGAACGGCGGCGTCTATGACTACGGCCTGGCGCCCTATGTGAAGCCCACGCCCATCCATTGGCTGTTCGATATCGAGATCGATCCCGCCAACCCCGATCACGCCATGTTCACCACCGGCTACGGCGGGTGGGAGACGTTCGACCTGGGCGCCGTGGACCAGGGCCGGCCCAGCCACTGGCAGGTGATGAGCACCGGCATCGAGGAAACGGTGGGCATGGCCTTCAACAGCCCCACTCAGGGCGCCCCGCTGATTTCCGCCATCGGCGACTATGGCGGCTTCGTGCATTGGGACCTGGACAAGCCGGCGCCGGAGGGTGCCGCCTCCTCGCCCCTGTTCGGCAACACCGACAGCGTGGTGTCGGCGCCGCTGAACCCCGGCGTGGTGGTCCGCGTGGGCATCCATGACGAACGCTATCCCGCGCCCAACATCGGCTATTCCCTGGATGGCGGCCGCAGCTGGAAGCCGGCGGCGATGCCGATGCCGGAGGCCAAGCGCGGCAAGGTCGCCGTCTCCGCCGATGGCGCCACCTGGGTATGGACGCCGCAGGGGGCGAAGGAAGGCCTGGTGTCCGGCGCCTTCGTCACCACCGACCACGGCGCCACCTGGACCTCCGCCCAGGGTCTGCCGGATGGCGTGCGGGTGATCGGCGACGCCGTGGATCCCGACACCTTCTATGCCCTGTCGCTGTTCGACGGGAAATTGTACGTCAGCACCGACCGCGCGGCCCATTTCCAGGCGCGACCCTTCACCCTGCCCAACGGCCCGCCCGCGCCGGCGGCGGTGCGCAACGGCCGGGGCGACCCGCGCGGCGGCCAGGACGCCCTGTACGCCACGCCGGGCCGCAAGGGCGATCTGTGGATCGCCGCCTTCGATGGGCTCTACCACGGCACGGCCGACGGCGGGGCCTTCACCCGCATGCCCGGTGTGGAGGAACTGCACGCCTTCGGCTTCGGCAGGGCGGCCCCTGGGGCGGAAATCGCCGCTCTTTACCTGGTGGGCACCGTCGACCATCAGCGGGGCATCTTCCGCTCCGACGATGCCGGGCGTCACTGGGTGCGGGTGAACGATGACCAGCACCAGTGGGGTCTGATCCTGCAGGTGTCGGGCGATCCCAAGAGGTACGGCCGCGTCTATGTCGGGACCCACGGCCGGGGGATCGTCTACGGCGATCCCCAATAAGGCCACAGCTTGGGAATCGTAAGCTAACCCAAAGGGTTGGTGTCGTTTGGGTAGGGCCGGACGACACCAAGCCCGTATCCCTTGCAGCTTTGCCATTATAGGATGGGGTCAACGCCGCAGGACCCCATCCCATGCCGACCCCGCCGACCACCCCGTCCTCGTTCCGCCACCGCGCCGGCGCTTTCATCCGCCGTCAGCGCCTGGGTGGGCCCCGCCTGTGGTGGACCGTGCAGCGCAAGCGTTTCTGGGCCGTCCTCATTCTGGCGCTCTACACGCTAATGGGCTTTTTCGTCGCCCCGCCCGTGCTGCGGCGCGAAATCGTGGATGTGGCGCAGAAAACCTTCCAACGCCCCGCGGCACTGGACGAGGTGCATATCAACCCTTACGCCCTCAGCGTGGAGTTGCGCGGCTTCCGGCTGACGGAGGCCGACGGCGGCCCGCTGCTGGGCTTCGACCGGCTGTATGTGCGCCTGGCGCCCAGCGGCCTGCTGCGCTGGGCCTGGGGCGTCAACGACATCCAGCTGGACGGCCTGAAGGCCACCCTGGTGCGGTATGGCGAGACCGACACCAACATCGGGCGCCTGATCCAGGCCGCCGCCTCCGGTGATGACCAGGCCAAGGCCGACGCACCCGGTCAGGGTCTGCCGCGCCTGCTGATCCGTCACCTGATCATCACCAACGCGGCGGCGGACGTGACCGACCAGGTGCCGGGCACGCCGTTCAAGACCAAGGTCGGCCCCGTGGGCATGGAGCTCAACGACCTCAGCACCCTGCCCGAACGCCAGGGGCAACAGCACCTGCAGGTGGGGCTGGAGGGCGGCGCCACCCTGGAATGGACGGGCACATCCGGCCTGAACCCCATCGTCTCCGCCGGCCATCTGGCGGCGCGCGGGCCCTACATCCCCTTGGCGGCCCGCTATTTCGGTGATGTCTTCAAGGTCACCGTGCCCACCGGCACGCTCGCGGCCGACCTGGACTATCAGGTCAGCCGCCGCGCCGACGGGACCTATGCCCTGGCGGTCTCCCATGCGGGCGTGGTGCTGCGCGACCTGGCGGTGCATGAGGCGGGTGTGGCGACGCCCTTCCTGACCCTGCCGGACCTGCGCCTGGCTGGTGGGCGTCTGGCCTGGCCGGAACGGACCGCTGGCGCCGACAGCCTCACGGTCGACGGCCTGACCCTGGCCGTGCGGCGCCAGGCGGACGGCCGCGTCGGCCCCATGCCCTGGCTGGCTGGGAATGGCGATCCGGCGCCAGCCGCGCCGGCACCGGAGAAGGCCGCCGCGGCGCCATGGACCGCCACACTGGGCAAGGTCCAGGTGCGCAAGGCCAAGGCGGTGGTGGAGGACCAGGCGCTGCATGAGCCGGCGCGGCTGGAGGTGACGCCCATCGACATCACCCTGGACGATCTCTCCAACCAGGTTGGCGCCGCATTCCCCTTCACCCTGGCGGCGGCGCTGTCCGGTGGGGGCCAGGTGGCGGCGCAGGGCAAGGTCACGGCGCTGCCGGCCCTGAGGCTTGAGGCCACGGCGTCCCTGACCGACCTGCCGGTCGCCGCCGCCCAGCCCTATGTGCGCGAAAGCGCCCGAGTGGACATCAACGATGGCCATCTGTCAGCCGAAGCCGACATCACGCTCACACCGCCGGACGGCAAGACGCCCGGCGGGCTCAACGTGGTCGGCAAGGGCGAGGTGCGATCATTGGCGGTGGCGGAGCAGGGCGGCGGCATCCCCGTCGTCTCGTGGGACCGGCTGAGCGTCGATCGCTTCGAATACAGCCAGGCGGCCAATGAGCTGCGCGTTTCCCAGGTCACCGTGGCGGCGCCCTATCTGCGCCTGCAGGTGGCGGCCAACCAGACCACCAATTTCACCCATCTGATGGTGGTGCGGGACAAGTCCCCCGGGCGGCCCTCCACCCCACCGGCCGGCCCCGCCGCCCCGGCGCCGGCGCTCAGCGCGGGCCGGGTGGTGGTCACGGGCGGCAAGGCCGATTACGGCGACGCGTCCCTGCCGCTGCCTTTCTCGGCCCACATCACCGACCTTCAGGGCGAGGTGGCGGCGCTCAGTTCCAGCGCCACGGCATCCTCGCGTCTGGCCTTGCGCGGCCAGGTGGGCGACTTCGGCCAGGTGACCATCGACGGCCGCCTCGTGCCTTTCGACCCTGGTCGCGATTCCAATGTCAACCTGCTGTTCCGCAACGTCGAATTCCCCGACCTGTCACCCTATACGGTGAAGTTCGCCGGCCGGCGCATCGCCCGGGGGCGCCTGGACGTCGACCTGCACTACCTGGTCAAGGGCGGCGCGCTGAACGGCGCCAACCGCGTCGTCATCCGCGATATCAAGCTGGGCGACCGGGTGGACGTGCCCGGCGCGCTGGACCTGCCCCTGGACCTCGCCATCGCCCTGCTGAAGGATGATGAGGGCAAGATCAATGTCGACCTGCCGGTCAGCGGCAACATCAACGACCCCCGCTTCGACATCGGCAGCGTCATCCGCGCCGCCGCCGCCGATCTGCTGACCAATCTGGTCACCGCCCCCTTTCGCGCCCTGGCGGCCCTGTTCGACGGGGCGGACGCGGACAAGCTGGACCATATCGACTTCGCCCCCGGCCGCGCCGACCTTGCCCCGCCGGAGCAGGAAAAGATCGTCCATCTGGCCCAGGCGCTGGGTGCCCGGCCGCAACTGGTCCTGGTCGTGCCCGGCGTCGTGGCGCCGGACGCGGACAAGGCCCAGCTGCAGGCCGACGCGCTGGACGCCCGCATGGCCCAGGCGCTGGCCGACCACTACACCCTGGAAGGCCAGCGCCAGTTCCTGGAGGCGCGGTTCAGTGAGCGCCTGGGCGCCGACCAACTGCCGCCGCTGCGCGACTCCTTCACCCGCACACCCGCGGCTGCCCCCGGCGCCAAGGCGCCACCGGCACCCGTTCTGGATGAGACGGGTTATGTCACCGCCCTGCACGACCGTGTCGCCAAAACCGAACCGGTGGCGGAACAAGCCTTGAAAGCCCTGGCGCAGGCCCGGGCGACGGCGGTGGCCGGCGCCCTGAAGCAGCGCGTGCCCACCCTGGATGCCAAGCGGCTCAGCCTGCGGGGCGAAGTCCAGGCGAAGGTGGACGGGGAAGGATTGATCCCCCTGAAACTGGAGGCGGCGAGCACGGGTGATTAGAGTGGCCGGAACCTCACAACTCCGTCCATTCGCGCATCAGGTTGGCATAGATGCGGGCCAGGGCGTCGAACTGCGCGCTCTTGCCTTCCAGCGTGTGTAGGTGGGTGCGGGCCTGGCCCAGGTCATACAGCATGGAGCGGTGCTCCGGCCGGCGGATCATGCTTTGCAGCCAGCCCACGGCGGCCATGCGGATGCCCCGCGTCACCTTGGCCACGCGGTGGATGGCGCCGGACGGGTAGGCGACCAGCGACCCCGCCGCCGGCTTGAACCCCTGCTCGTGCCCGCCCTGGTCGATGACCAGTTCCCCGCCGTCATAGGACGCTGGATCGCACAGGAACAGGGTGAAGGAGATGTCGGCCCGGATGGGCCCCCGGTCCGGCGTGTTGATCACCGGCATGTCGTTGTGGGCACCGTACTCCATGCCCTCGTCATAGCGGTTGAAGGCCAGCGGCGCCATCAGCAGGGGGAACAGGGCGCGGCGGAAATCCTCACAGCGCTCGATGCCACGCACCACCGTGCGGAAGGCGCTGTCATAGCCCGGCATTCCCGCCTGCAATTGCAGGTTCTTCTTCACCTGCCGGATCTGCTCCCCCGCCGTGGCGGCGCCGTCGGCGAACGGCGTGCCGCGCAGGCCCGCCAGCAACTGGCCGATTTCCTGGGGACTCAGGACATTCGGGAAGATGGTGATCATGGGCCCGCGGCATCCCTGCGTTCGTCTTCTTAAGGCGCGGTCACCTTGCCCGTTGGCTCAGGCACTGGCAACCGGGCAGAGGGGGCGGCCAGAGGGGGCGGGCAGAGGGGGCGGGCAGAGGGGGCGGGCAGAGGAGGGGGCGGGCGGATGCTCAAACGGCCGTGGCGGCGGGAATGGGCGCTCTGGGCGCCATCGCCCCCTCCGCCACCAGCTCCACCACGCAGCCGGGGTTGTTGTCGCCCACCCGTGGCGCCATCCCGTGCAGCCGGGCGATGGCGGCCACCAGGCTGAGGCCCAGGCCGGTGCCTTCCAGGTGGCGGGTGCGGTCGGAGCGGTAGAAGCGGGAGAAGACCAGGTCGCGCTCGTGCGCCGCGATGCCGGGGCCGCTGTCGGCCACGCGTATAACGGTGGCGCCGTCACCCTCGCGCGGGCCCAGCGCCAGGGTGACCCGGCCGCCGGGGGGCGTGAACTTCAACGCGTTGTCCACCAGGTTCCCCACCGCCTCCATCAGCAGGTCGCGGTCGGCGAACATCGGCGGCACGGGCCTGATGTCGACCGTGAACGTGATGTCCTTGGTTTCGGCGATGGGCTGGTACAGCTCCTCGATCAACAGGAGGACCTCGGCCGGGTCCAGGACGGTGAAGCCGCGCTGGCGCTTGCTGTTCTCCAGCTCGCGAATGCGCAGCAGGGCGGTGATGATGGCCAGCGCCTGGTCCAGGCCGCCGATGGCCTTGCCCACCGTTTCCCGCATCTCCTCCGGCCCCATGTCGCCTTTCAGGGTGCGCTCCAACCGGGCGCGGACGCGGGTCAGGGGGGTGCGCAAGTCGTGCGCGATCTCATCACCCGTGGCCTTGATCTCGCCCAGCAGGCGTTCCGTCTCATCCAGGATGCCGTTGAACAGCAGGGATAGGCGGTCCAGCTCGTCCCGGGGGCCCACGCCGGCGATGGGCAGGCGCTCATGCACCTCTCCGCCCATGATGCGCTCGGCGGCGCGGTGCACTTCCTTCAGGCGCTGCTGGGTCCGCCAGGCCAGGAACATGCCGGCGCCCAGCGCCAGGCCCATGGCAGGGATGGCGCCCATGGTCAGGGCGTGCATCACCACCTCGCGCAGGACGACCATGTATTGACCGTTGCGGCCGATCACCAGGATGTTGCCATTGGCGATGCGCAGGGCCGCCAGGCGCACGTCGATGGCACCCATGGCCGGAAGGTCGGTGCGCGCTGCGCGCACCACATGCACCTTGCCGTCGATGGGAAGGCCGGGCGGCACCTCTTCCAGGTTGCCGGCGATGCGGCCGCCGTTGGGCGCGAACAGGGCGGCATAGCCCACGCGGTGGAAGTCACCGGTCACGTGGGTATTGATCAGGGCCAGGATGGCGTCCTGGTCCTCGCTGGCCAGGGTGCGCGCGTCCTCGGTGATCAGGGCGTCGATGCGATTGGTCTCAAACACCGTGGCCCGCCAGTAAATGAAGGCGAACAACAGCAAGGACGATCCGGCAAAAAAGCAGGCGAACACGACGGCCAGCCGGAAACTGGTGGTCCGGGCTATCTCGTACCAGCGGTCATGGGAGCGGGGTGCCAGGGCCTGCCGGCCGACAGGCCGCGTTGTGAGGCGCGCGAGCCAGGCCGCCGCGCGGCGGCGCCCGGCCGGGGGCGCACAGGGCGGTATTTGAGCGGTCACGATCAAATACCGCCGATGTCACTGAGGTTCACGAAGAACGAAGCCCACGTTGCGGATGTTGTAGATCATGGGGAAGTCGCCGGGCGCGTCCACCTTGCGCCGCAGCTTGCCGATGTGCACGTCCACCAAGTTGGTCTGGGGCGAGAAGCGGTAGTTCCACACATCTTCCAGCAGCATGGCGCGGGTGATGACCTGGGCCGGGTGGCGCATCAGGTACTCCAGCAGCTTGAACTCGCGCGGCAGCAGTTCCACCGGCCGACCGCCGCGGTTGGCCTCGCGGCTGATCAGGTCCAGCTCCAGCGGGCCCACGCGCAGGCGGGTGGTGCGCGGCTCCGCCGGCCGCCGCAGCAACGCTTCCACCCGGGCGGACAGTTCCGACAGCACGAAGGGCTTGGTCAGGTAATCGTCACCGCCGGCCTTCAGGCCGCGCACGCGCTCGTCCACGTCGTTCAGCGCACTCAGGAACAGCACGGGCACGGGCACGTCTTCCGCCCGCAACTGGCTGATGACGGACAGGCCGTCCACCTCCGGCAGCATGCGGTCCAGGATTAACAGATCGTACTTGCCCTCGCGCGCCCGCTCCAGGCCGACGCGGCCGTTGTCGGCATGGCTGATCATGTACCCTCGGTCGGCCATGTCGCGGATGATCTCATCGGCGGTTTCCCGATCATCCTCAATCAGCAGGATGTGAGCTTTGGAAGTCACGGGGGGCCATCCCTGATCGTCGAATGTGTCGATGTCCATCCGCCGGTTCCGTCATCAGCCGTTACGCCAGTGCCCCGGGCGCGGGCGCGTCCAAGGCGAAAGCCTGACCATCCGCCAAGGGCGTGCCGGTGGCAACCACCAAACATGGTGAACGCGGCGATACCGCAGGGGCGGGAAACGGACGACGGCGGTCCTTTGACGGGGACGGTGCCGCCGCGACTCTCAGCTCGTTTGATTAATGCCGCCAATTAAAAATGACGAACAATTTTTAAAAAAAATTATAATTTTGGCCGTTCGGGCGCCGTGGTAGGTATTTACCCTGTTAATGGCCTGGTTATTGTCCTGTGTAAAAATATATCATGATATCTAGATGTAAAAACATCCGATAATCTCGCATGAGTTTTTCCACATGCCGCTTGCTGCGACAAAATGATTGTTGTCATCTGGATTGTGTGCCGCCAATGATTGGTAAGTTGATTGACTCAGTGTAT
Organism: Nitrospirillum guaranorum; assembly: GCF_034653275.1. NCBI lineage: Bacteria > Pseudomonadati > Pseudomonadota > Alphaproteobacteria > Rhodospirillales > Azospirillaceae > Nitrospirillum > Nitrospirillum guaranorum. The sequence goes on from NZ_JAYEES010000002.1 coordinate 471,025, forward strand.
TGAAAATCTAAAATCAGTTTTAATAAATAAACTAAGCTTTAGTTGTGGCGCGAGTCCGTGGCGATAACATTCGATCCATCAGTCATTCACTTGACGGTTGGAGTGGAAGATGCAGCGTATACTGAAGAATGCCAAAGTACAGCAGGCCGGATTGGCCCTGCTGGTATGGGCCGGGGTGGCGGCTTGCGCCCATGCCGCGACAGTCCCCGCCACCCAGTTGGACACCGTGAAGCGCGTCTGCCGCGACACCATGGGCCTGACGGCACCCAACACCGACTACGCCGCTTGCGTGGACAGCTTGACGGGATCGCTGGCTGAGGCCGCCACGAACCGGGCGGAGGCCTCCGCCAACCTGGCCGGTCAGTCGGCGTGCAGCCAGAAGGGCCTTACCCCGGATACGCCGGACTACGCCATGTGCGTGCTGAACTATCGCGACAAGGTCCTGGGCCAGGCCACCCATGTCGCCGCCTATCACTCCTCACAGAACCCGATCGACGTCGCCGGGGGAACTAAATCATGACCCGTATCGCCATCAGCCCCCGCCTGGTCAAGGCCCACTGGGCCGCCATCCTGGCTGCCGTCACCCTCGTTGGCGGCATCGGCGGCAGCCTGGCCGCCTGCGCCGGGCCCTCCTTCGCCACCCAGCGCCTGGCGCAAGAGAACCGCGCCTGCGCCGAGGTCGGCTTCACCCCAGGCACGGGGGAACATGCCCGCTGCGTCGACAACCTTGACGCTGCCATGACCCAGACCCTGGTGCCCATCAACTAAGACGCTTCCCGCCATCGGCGGATCCCCGTCCCGCCTGTCTGGGGATCCGCCGTACGGCCCGGGTGGCCCCCGCAAAACCACCCAGGGCCTGTCGGCCCGCCCCGCTGCCGGTTGCATCCCCCAGAAAACCCGGCGGCGGGGCGCGGTCTTCAGATAGTAATATAGCAGTATATCGTGATGTATATTGGCATGTGGCTGTCCGTGCGGCCGAACATCGCTCGTCTGATCTTAAAAATGAATTTAGTTAGCTAAAAGATCATTTAGTCGACCGCCACATTTCTTCAATCGACAACTGCTTTAAAGGGCCATCGCGCCTGTCCGGGTGCGGATAAGAAGCTAATCAGTTGATGGGAGTGGACAGTAATGTCTATTGAAGCGTGGAACGGATGGACCCATCCGCCGCATCAGATCCGGAAAGGCCGCGCCCTCGCGCGTGCCGCCTTCATGACCACGGCCTGCGTCGCCCTGACGGGTGCGGCCCTGATGAGTGCGGCGACGGCGGCGCGCGCGGAAGAGGCCGCCAGCACCACGAAGCATAAGAAGGCCGCCTCGGCTGCCGCCACCGCCGCCACCCCGACCCAGATCGTGGCGACCCAGGCGCAGATCGACGCCCTGAACAAGCAGATCCAGGCGCTGCAGTCCCAGCTGCAGGCGCTGGCGACCCAGCAGGACACCAACGCCAAGGCGGTGGTGGAATCCCGCGCGGCCGCGGAAAAGGCGGCCACCGCCGCCACGCAGATCGCCCAGCAGCAGAAGGTGACCGACCCCAAGGACAACAGCCTGCGCCTGGGCAAGGGCCTGAAGCTGACCTTCGGTGGCTTCATCGAAGCGGCCACCATCTACCGGTCTCGCAACGAGACGGCGGACATGGCCACCCCCTACAACAGCATCCCCTTCAAGAACTCGTCCAACTATGATCGTGACGAGTTCCGCGGCAGCGCCCGTCAGAGTCGCCTGTCGCTGCTGGCGGAAACCGACGTCGGTCCCGACACCCACCTGGGCGCTTATTTCGAGGCGGACTTCCTGGGTGCCGGCACCACCTCCAACAGCGGCCAGAGCAACAGCTACGTGCCGCGCATGCGCCACGGCTTCCTGTCGGCCGACTGGAACGACACCGGCTGGCATCTGCTGGCCGGCCAGACCTTCAGCTTGGTCACCACCGACAAGCTGGGGACGGGCATCACCCCGCGCAACGAGCTGCTGCCGGCCGGTCCGGACGCGCAGTACGCCGTCGGCTTCGATTGGACCCGCGCCTGGACCTTCCGCGCGACCAAGGATTGGGACAGGAAGTACTGGCTGGCCATCGCGCTTGAAGGCCCGCAGGCCTCCATCAACGGCTCAACCTCGCTGGTTTCCAACAGCAACACCAACGCCGGTGGCTCGCTGCTGAACGCGACCGCCAATTACTCCACCGATATCGCGCCCGACCTGGTCGTGAAGTTCGCGGCGGAGCCGGGTTACGGCCACTATGAGGTGTTCGGCCTGGCGCGTGAGTTCCAGAGCCGCGTCGCCGGCCAGAACTACACCGAGACGGGCTGGGGCGTCGGTGCCGCCGCCGTCCTGCCCCTGATGCCCAAGGTGCTGGACTTCCAGGCCAGCACGATGATCGGCCAGGGTGTCGGCCGCTACGCCTCCTCGGGCCTGCCGGACGTCACGGTGAACCCCTACGGCCGCCTATCGCCGCTGACCGAGGTCACGGCCCTGGCCGGCCTGGTCGCCCACCCGGACGCCGATTGGGATCTGTACGCCTACTACGGCTTGGAGCAGGCGGACAGCAAGGCCTTCACCGTGGCCGGCAAGGCCTACGGCTACGGCAACGCCCTGTCGGTCAACACCGGCTGCTACACCGAGAACTCGTCGCTGGCCTGCACCGGCAACACCCGTTCCATCCGCGAAGTGACCGCCGGCTACTGGTGGAAGTTCTACCACGGCAACATGGGCACCATGCAATTCGGCATGCAGGCGGAATACCTGCGGCGCGACGCCTTCCAGGGCGTCGGCGGCAGCCCCAGCACCGACGACACGGTGGTCTACAGCGCCTTCCGTTTCTACCCGTTCTAAGTCCATCACCGGGCCCGGCTCCCTTGGGGGCCGGGCCTTTTCCCAGGCCCCGATGCCATCATGAAAGCTTGATGGACGGGACCGCCCGCCGAAGAGGAGCCAAGACCGTCATGCCGGAAAAAGCCAACGCCAAGCTTAAGGATCAGCGGGTGATGACCACCTTCCGCCTGGAACCCGACCTGCTGCGGCAGATCAAGATCCGCGCGGCGCTGGACGGCACCAGCATCAACGCGCTGATGGAGCAGGGCATCCGCCATATCCTGCGCATCAACCGCGAGAATGACGAGTCCGTGCGCCGCTTCATCATCTTCGTGGCGGAACTCAGCCCGGCGGAAATGCAGCGCCTGGGCGCCGGCCTCGATGACATCGCGATGGAGGCGGCCACCGGCGAGTTCTACCTGTGGGCCCACGGCTTGCGGCGGGGCGACAGCGACCGCACCGTGTTCAACAGCCACAGCCTGACGGACACCGGACTCAGCGGCCGCCAGATCCGCCAGCACCTGCTGGATCATGCCGACGCCCTGGTGAACGCGCCGCAGGCCGCGCCGGCCAAGGTGGGCCGGGCCTGATCAAACGAGGATCCTCCCGCAGGGCGGTGCGGGGGGTTCTCGCGCGGCGCATCTTTCCCGGGATGCGCCGGCTGCGGTATTGTACGCGCGTGTATCCCCGACATCCCGCCGACGGACTCCCGCGCCTATGGACCAGCACCATAAGGACGACCTGGCCAGCCGCACCCTGTGGGCGCGCCTGCGCCGGCAGCTGACGCGGCTGACGGGCGCGCAGGACGTGGATGACCATCTGCACGCCGCCTTCATGAAGCTGGAGGCCTACCGCGCCCGGGAACAGGTGCGCAATCCCGAGGCCTTCCTGGTGCGGGCCGCCGCCAACAGTGCCCTGGATGAGCACCGCCGCGTCCGGCGCCAAACCGCCGTCGCCCCCCTGGACGAAGGCCTGGCGGATACCTTGGCCGACGACGCCCCCCTGCAGGATGAGGTGTACGCCGCCCGCCAGCGCCTGGACCGGGTACGCGAGGGCATCGCCCGCCTGCCGCCGCGCACGCGGGAGATTTTCCTGATGCACCGGCTGGATGGGCTGAAATACCATGAGATCGCGGCCCGCCTCGGCATCAGCCAGAGCGCCGTGGAAAAGCACATCGCCAAGGCGGCCCTGGCCCTGGCCGAATGGGCGAAGGGGTGGTGAGACAGGTGGCCCGGGCACAATCCCATAGCGCGCCGCCGCATGACGCGGCCGATGTCGAGGCCGCCGCCTGGATGGCGCGCCTGCATGCCCCCGACCGCACCGAGGACACCGTGGCGGCCTTTCGCGCCTGGTGCGCCGCCGATCCCGCGCACGCCGCCGCGTTCGAGCACATGACCCTGGTGTGGGAGGTCGCCGGCGGCCTGCATGCGGAGCGCACCAGCCTGGACCCGCCGACGCCGCCGGCCGCAGCGCCCAACCGCCGCCTGGTCCTGGCCGGCATCGCCGGCGGGCTGGTCCTGGCCATGGGGGGCATCGGCTTCTGGCAGCGCGCCGGCGCCACCGTCTACAGCACCGCCGTGGGTGAGCAGCGGCGCGTGACCCTGGCCGACGGCACCCGGGTCATCCTGGATACCGACAGCCAGATCCGCGTGCGCCTGGACGACAAGGCCCGCCGCGTGGCCCTGGTGCGTGGCCGCGCCAGTTTCACCACCGCCGCCACCGACCCCCGCCCGTTCGAGGTGGAGGCCGCCGGCCGCCACGTCCAGGTCCAGCCGGGCGCCACCCAGCTGGACATCCGCCGCGACGCCGACGACGTCACCGTCACCTTGGTGGAGGGCGGCGCCCGGGTGGCGGGACTGCTGGGGGATGCCACACCGGTCACCCTGGCCGGGGGCCAGCAATTGGTGATGGCGGCCGATATGGGCCAAGGGGCCGGCGCGCGGCTGAGCCAGCCCAACGTGGCCGACGCCATCGCCTGGCAGGGCGGGCGCGCGGTGTTCCGCGACGACACGCTGGCGGCGGCGGTGGCGGAGATGAACCGCTACAGCGCCGTGAAGCTGGCGGTGGCGCCCGAGGTGGCGGCCCTGCGGGTCAGCGGCACCTATCGCGTGGGCGACAACGCCGCCTTCGCCCGCTCCGTCGGCACCCTCTTGGCCTTGCGCGTGGTGGGGCAGGGGGACCGGCTGACGCTGGTCCGATAAAAACGCTTGCCAAGACCAGGCCGGCGACTGCCGGCCCCGGAGCGAGCACCCCCTGGGTTAACTCAAAAAGGGGCGGAGCGAGGAAGCCAAAGCCAGCGGATGCTGGCGCCCGGCGCTTGAGGGAGCACGCAATGACACTTTCATGAAATTTCCCAAAAGGGGGTGAGGTAAAGGCGGGCCCCCGGCGTCGAGGGGAAGAGGCTGGAAATCAGCCCTGTCACTCGGGGGAAGATCATGACGTTTCATCAGGAAAAGATGGTGGCTGGTCTGGGGCGGCTGCGCCGGTCCTTGATCGTGGGCACGGCGCTGGCCTGCCTGGCGGTGGGGGCCGCCGCCTCGGCAAAGGCCCAGGTCCAGGCGCCGCCCGGCCCTGCCCAGGCGCAGGCCCAGGTGCAACTGCCCGCCCAGCCGCTGGCGGCGTCGCTGGAGGCGCTATCGCGCCAGACCGACACCAACATCCTGTTCGCGCCCGACATGGTGGCGGGCCGCACCGCGCCGGCGGTCGACGGCCGCATGAGCGTGTGGGACGCCGTGGTCCGCCTGCTGGCTGGCAGCGGGCTGGAGGTGGTGCCGGACGCCGGTGGCGGGCTCGTGGTGCGCAAGGCCGTGCCGCACGCGGCGGCGGGTGAGGGCGCGCAATACGCCGCCGCCGACCTGACGGAAATCCTGGTCACAGCCCAGCGGCGCGAGGAAAAGCTGCAGGACGTGCCGGTGGCGGTGACGGCATTGACGGCCAAGGCCCTGCGCGACCAGCGCATCACCAACCTGCAGGACGTGTCGCGGGTGACGCCGGGGCTGCTGGTGTCCTCCTTCAATTACAGCAGCCCCACCATCGCCATCCGCGGCGCCAGCAACACCTTCACCCAGATCGGCGTGAACCGCCCGGTGGCGGTGGTGCTGGACGATGTGTTCATCACCCGCAGTTCCGCCGCCATGTTTGACCTGTTCGATCTTGACTCGGTGCAGGTGCTGCGCGGACCGCAGGGCACGCTGTTCGGCCGTAACGTCACCGGCGGCGCCATCCTGCTGAACACGCGCAAGCCGTCCTTCACCACGCCGGAGGGGTCCGTCTCCGTCGGCTACGGCAACTATGACGCCGTCGACCTCAACGCCCTAGTCAGCGGCCCCATCGGCGACGACATGGCGGCCAAGCTGGTGGTTTCCCGCCGCAGCCATGACGGCTACGGCCATGATCGCCTGACCGGCCGGGCCGAGGACGACCTGGATAACACCAATGTCCGTGGCCAGCTCCGCGCCCGCGCCGGCCGGGTGCAGACGCTGTTCACCCTGGACTACAGCGACGACCACAACGGCGGCCGCACCCTGTCGTCGCTGGGCGGGGGCAATGACGGCGACCCGCGCACCTCCGAGCTGGGCTTCCCGCAGAATTTCACGCGCCACATGGCCGGCTTCGCCAACAACACCGAGATCGACGTCGGCCAGGGCACGGTCACGGCCATCACCGCCTACCGCCTGTCGCGCTCGGTGGAACGCTATTCCTCCACCGGCACCAACTACGCCTTCCTCACCACCGGCAGCCAGCAGATGAACGACGATGCCGATGACGTGAAGGACTTCTCCGAGGAGGTGCGCTACACCAGCCCGGAATGGGACTTCGGCAGCTTCGTCGCCGGCCTCTACTATTTGAACGAGGATGCCAGCCGGCAGCTGGGCACCCGCAATTACGCGGCGCGCACCGGCGCGCTGAGCACCAACCAGCTGGCCAGCCAGTCGGTGGGCACGGACAGCATCTCCGGCTTTCTCGACGGCACCGTCAACCTGCCGGCGGATGTGAAGCTGACGCTGGGCGGCCGCTACACCCTGGACCAGAAGCAGGGCAACCTGGTCCGCACCAACTATTTGGCGCCGGCGGCGGGTTTCCGCACCGGCGACCTCGACAGCGCCTGGGCGCAGTTCACGCCCCGTGCCGTGCTGTCGTGGCGCCCGCTGTCCGACACCATGCTGTACGCCAGCGTGGCCAAGGGCTTCACCTCCGGCGGTTACAACACCGAGGCCAGCAGCCTGGCCGCCATCGTCACCCCCTTCAATCCGGAAAAGGTCACGAACTATGAGGTGGGGGCCAAGACCGGCTGGTGGGACCAGCGTCTGACCGCCAACCTGGCGCTGTTCCACCTGGATTACCGGGACAAGCAGGAATTCGTGCAGAACACCGTCACCGGCATCGGCACCATCCTGAACGCCGCCAAGGCGACCTCGCAGGGGGCGGAGCTGGAGCTGGGCCTGCATCCCGGCCAGGGCCTGGACCTGACCGCCGCCTATTCCTACCTGGACACCGCCTATGACGACTTCTTCATCGCCCGGGTGGTGAACAACACCGGCCACCCGCTGGGCTCCTCGCCCAAGCACAAGGTGGCGCTGACGGCCAATTATGAGACGCCGGTGGGCACCCTGGGTTTCCTCGGCGGCAACGTCAGCTATTCCTGGCTGGACGACTACTACACCGGCGCGACCAAAAGCCCCCAGCTGTTCGTCCCCGCCTATGACCTGGTCAACGCCAGCCTGTCGTTCGAAACGGCGGACCGGCGCTATCGCCTGACGCTGTGGGGCAAGAACCTGTTCGACACCGCCTTCCTGCAGACACCGTCCACGGCCGGTGTGCTGTCGGAATACCTGGGCCCGCCGCGCACCTTCGGCGCCACCCTGACGGCGTCGTTTTAAGATGGGCGGTCCTATCGATCGCCGCGGTTTCTGCGCCGGCTTGGCCGGCGGATGGCTGCTGGCGGCCGCGCCGCGCGTGGCGGCCGGGGGAACGGACGGCGCCCTGCCGCCCTGGACACCGGGCACGCTGGACATCCACCACATCGACACCGGCCGGGGCAACGCCACCTTCATCCTGGGGCCCGACGGCACCACCCTGCTGATCGACTGCGGCACCAACCATGACGGGCCGGGGCTCTCCGCCCCCACCCGGCCGGACGCCAGCCGCCAGCCGGGGGAATGGGTGGCGCGTTATGCCCTGCGCCAAGCCCGGGCGGCGGGTCGGGACAGCCTGGACTACATGGTCGCCACCCACATCCATCCCGACCATGTCGGCGACGTGATGCCGGACCTGGCGCCGGCCCCGGATGGCGACTACCGCCTGACGGGGCTGAGCGAGGTCGATCGGCTCATGCCGGCGGCGGTGGTCATCGACCGGGCCTATCCAGACTACGGCGCCCTGCCGCCGCTGGCCGCCCCCTTCGCCACCAACTACCGCGCCTGGCTGGATGCCCGGGTGCGGGCCGGCCGGGCGGTGGCGGCGGCGCGGGTGGGGTCGCTGGAGCAGATCCGGCCGCGCACGCCGGTGCCGGGTTTCGCCATCCGGGTCCTGGCGGGCAACGGCCGTGTGTGGACCGGGCGGGGGCGGGACAGCCGGGCGCTGTTTCCCGACGGCGCCACGCTGGCGCCTGCCGACCGCCCGCCTGCCGACCGCCCGGTGGAGAACATGATGTCCCTGGCCCTGCGCCTGGACTATGGCCGCTTCGGCTATTTCACCGGCGGCGACCTGACGGCGTCCACCCGCGACGGCCGCTTCCCCTGGATGGATGTGGAAACGCCCGTGGCGGCCGCCTGCGGACGGGTGGAGGTGGCGGTGGCCGACCATCACGGCTATTTCGACGCCTGCGGGCCGGACTTCGTCCGCCTACTGGACGCCCAGGCCTACGTCATCCCCTCCTGGCACGCCACCCACCCGGGCATGGCGCAGATGGAACGGCTGACCAACGCCTGGCCGGGGGCCAGCCCCCGCGACGTTTTCGCCACCGAGCTGCTGCCGGCGGCGGCCCAGGTCAACGAACGCTTCCTGCCGGCCCTGCGCAGCCGTCAGGGCCACGTGGTGGTGCGGGTGGCGCCCGGCGGCGGCAGCTATCGCATTTTCGTCCTGGATTCCACGCGAGAGGAGGGCGGCATCACCCTGGCCTGCGGGCCTTATGCCTGCAGGGCATGATGTATACAGGAATCGATATTTAAGACGATATTCGGGCCACAAAGACTCGAGTTGCATGCATCTTCATGGTAAGGTACATATGCTCCATAACAAATGTGGAGGAGCGGTGCCATGGGTCGGGACGATCACGCGCAGGGTGGGGGCCAGTCCTGGGTGACGGGACGTTCGTTGGTTTCCGGGGTTTCCGGGGCCTCGGGGCCGGATACGGCGGCGAAGGCATGGCCGGACAACGCCTGGTACGCGGCGGCCTGGGACCATGAGGTGGGGCGGGCGCTGTTCCCGCGCACCATCTGCGGCACGCAACTGGTGTTCTACCGCCAACTGGACCGCACCCCCGTGGCCCTGGCCGACGCCTGCTGGCACCGGCTGGTGCCCCTGTCCAAGGGGCGGCTGGTGGGTGACGGCGTGCGCTGCGGCTATCACGGCCTGGAATACGCCGCCAATGGCCGCTGCACGCACATGCCCAGCCAGGAAACGCTGAACCCGGCGGCCTGTGTGCGATCCTATCCGGTGGTGGAACGGCACCGCTTCATCTGGGTGTGGATGGGCGATCCGGCCCTGGCCGATCCCGCGCTGGTGCCCGACCTGCATTGGAACCATGATCCCGACTGGGCCGGCGATGGCCGCCTGATCACGGTGAGGTGCGACTACCGCCTGGTGCTGGACAACCTGATGGACCTGACGCACGAAACCTTCGTGCACGGCTCCAGCATCGGCAACGACGCGGTGGCCGAGGCGCCCTTCCAGGTGACCCACACCGACAAGACCGCCACCGTCACCCGTTGGATGCACGGCATCGACCCGCCGCCCTTCTGGGCGGCCCAGCTGGGCAAGCCGGGCAAGGTCGACCGCTGGCAGATCATCAACTTCGAGGCCCCCTGCACCATCGCCATCGACGTGGGCGTGGCGCCCGCCGGCACCGGCGCGCCGGAGGGCGACCGCAGCCAGGGCGTCAACGGCTTTGTGCTGAACACCATCACGCCCGAGGCGGACGGCAGCTGCCACTACTTCTGGGCCTTCTGCCGCAACTATCGCCTGGGCGAACAGCGCCTGACCCATGAGTTGCGCGAGGGCGTGCACCGCATCTTCGGCGAGGATGAAGAGGTGCTGGAGGCGCAGCAGCGCGCCATCGAAAGCCATCCGGACCGCCGCTTCTACAATCTGAACATCGATGCCGGCGGCATGTGGGCGCGCCGCCTGATCGACCGCATGATCGCGGCCGAGCAGCCCCGGCGGGCGGAGGCCGCGGAATGAGGCCGCCACCTCCGGGTTCTCCGGGTGCGGAGGAAGAGGGCCGGGGCATGCAGGTGGCGCGGGCGCAGCAGGGCCTGCGTGAGCTGATCCTGGCGGGCGAGCTGCCGCCCGGCAAGCGCGTGTCCGAGCCGGCCATGGTCGAGCGGCTGGGCGTGTCGCGCACGCCGGTACGCCTGGCCCTGGAGCGGCTGGCGCAGGAGGGGCTGGTGGCGCCCGGGGCCAGTGGCGGCTTCGTCGTGCGCGCCTTCACCGCCGCCGACCTGGCCGACGCCATCGAGGTGCGCGGCACGCTGGAGGGTTTGGCCGCCCGCCTGGCGGCGGAGCGCCGGCCCACCGCCGCCGCCCTGGGGCCCTTGCGTGACTGCGTGGCGGCGCTGGACCGCGTGGTGGCCCAGCCGGCGCTGAGCGAGGCGGACTTTGACGAGTACGTCCGCCTCAACGCCTTTTTCCATGCGGAACTGGTGCGCCTGGCGGGCAGCGGCGTGGTGGCGCGCGCGGTGGACCAGGCGGCGGCCCAGCCCTTCGCCGGTCCGTCCGCCTTCGTGCAACTGCACGCCACCGAGGCGGCGGGCCGGGACACCCTGGTGGTGGCCCAGGAACAGCACCGCCTGTTGCTGGAGGCCATCGGCCGCGGCGAGGGCGCGCGGGCCGAGGCGCTGGCCGCCGAGCATGCTCGCGTGGCCCAGCGCCGGCTGCGCGCCGCGCTGGACGACCGCGACCGGCTGGACGGCCTGCCCGGCGGATCGCTGCTGCGCCTCGCCGCTGGGCGGCGGTGAACACATATCGCTGGGCGGCGCTGAAAAATATTACGGGAGGGAAACGAGGCATGGGATTCAAGGCGGAATGGGGGGCGGCACGTCTGCTGGCCACCCGCGACGTGGCGGATGGCGTCCGGCGGTTGGACATCCAGCCGGAGGGACCGGTGCCGGCCTATGGCCCCGGGTCGCATATCCAGGTGCAGGTGCTGATCGGCGGCCAGCCGGATGTGCGCCACTATTCCTTGGTGGGGGAGCCGGGCGACGGCATCCTGAGCATCGCCGTGAAACGGCTGCCGGACAGCCGGGGCGGCTCGGCCTACATGTGGGGGCTGGCGCCCGGCGTCCGGCTGACGGTCAGCGCGCCCTTGAACCATTTCCAGCTTTCGGCCGGCCGGCCCGACTACCTGCTGATCGCCGGCGGTATCGGCATCACGCCCATTTTCGCCATGGCGCGCACCCTGGCGCGGCGGGGCGCCGCCGTCCGCCTGCTATACGCCGCGCGCCGCGCAGGCGACCTGGCCTTCGCGGACGAGTTGCGGGATTTGCTGGGCGATCGGCTGACGGTCTTCCTGAATGCGGACGGCCAGTCGATCGACTTCCCCGCCGAGCTGGCGCGGGTGGCGCCAGGGGGTGAGGTCTATATCTGCGGGCCCGCCCCCATGATGGCGGCGGCGCGGCAGGCCTGGACGGCCCTGGGCCGGCCCCTGGCCGACTTCCGGCTGGAGACCTTCGGCGCCGGTGGCGCCGCGTCGGCCCAGCCCTTCATCGCCCGGGTGCCGCGCCTGAACCTGACGGTGACCGTGCGCCCCGACCAGACCCTGCTGTCGGCCTTGCAGGAGGCGGGCGCGGATCTGATGTACGACTGCCGCCGGGGGGAGTGCGGACTCTGCGCCTTGGATGTGCTGGATGTGGCCGGCGGCGCCCTGGACCACCGCGACGTTTTCCTCAGCGACCGGCAGAAGGCGGAGGGCCACCAGATGTGCGTCTGCGTTTCCCGCGCCACCGGCACGGTGACGCTGGATACCGGCGACGGGGTTGGATAAGGGCGATTACAGCGATACGGCCCGATGGGCGTCCAGGACACGCACATCGGGGCCGTGCAGGACAACGGCGGACAGGCGGCCGCTGCGGTAGGCGCCGGTGTCGACGGCGATGCGCTGGGGCAGGATGTCGACATCCTGCACGATGGTATGGCCGTGGACGATGACCTTCTCATGCGGCCCCTCGGCCAGCATGAAGGGCGCGCGGATCCACAGCATGTCTTCCGCCGTCTGGTCGGCCAGGGGCCGGCCGGGGCGGATACCGGCGTGGACGAAGGCATAGTCGCCATAGATGACCTGATAGGCCAGGCTGTCCAGGAAGCGGCGGTGCGATGGCGGCAGCTGGGCGGCCAGCGCCTCGCTCAGCGCCACGGCCTGCAGCACGGCCGGCCCCTCCATCACGACGGGCAGGCCATAACTGCGCAAGGTGGCCGGGCCGCCGAAGTCCAGCCAGCGCAGGGCGGCCATGGGGTCGTCCAGGAAGTCCAGCATGGACTGTTCATGATTGCCGCGCAGGCAGTGGTGGGTGAAGCCGGGCAGCAGGTCATCCAGCGTGCGGCCCGCCGGGTCGGCGCCGCCGCGCAACAGGTCGACCACCCCACGGCTGTCGGGGCCCCGGTCGACGTAGTCGCCCAGCATGATGAGCACGGCCGTCAGGGGGCCGTGGCGCTCCACCATCCGGGCGTGATCCCGGGCGATGATATCCAGCAATTGGCGCAGCAGCCCTAGCTCGCCATGGACATCGCCCACGGCGTAAAGGACATGCCCGTCCGGTGCCCGGGGCGCCGTCTGGTCGGGGCGGGCCTGGGCCGGCTTGAGGGCGGCGCGCAGTCGGTTCAGCATCGCGAGTGACATCCGGCATGGATGCGGGGGTGAAACCGACGGTAAGGGCTGGGCGGCCCCCTGTCACCATCGTTGCCGTCAGGGCGACGTTGCGCGGATGGGCGGCCGGTGGGCCAGCGACGGTCGGGCACGGGGGAAGATCAGGCGGTCCCGGCCAGACCGGCGGGCAGCGGCAAATCCAGCAATCCGGCCAGGGTGCGGCGGGGCTTCACCAGGTCGGCCAAGGTATAATCGTCCAGCACGGCCAGGAAGGCCTGCAACGCCTCCTTCAAGGCGGACTTCAGCACGCAGGTGGGATTCAGGCGGCACAGGGCGGGTGAGGTGCTGGAGAAACACTCCAGGATGTCCAGCTCCTGCTCCGTGGCGCGGACGACCTCGCCCAGGCGGACGTCTTCGGCCTTGCGGCCCAGGCGCAGCCCGCCACCCCGCCCGCGCACCGCCTCGACGTATCCCAGCTGGCTCAGCTGGTGCACCACCTTCATCAGGTGGTTCTTCGAGATGTCGTAGGTCTGGGCGATATCTTTGATGGTGGCCAGGCCGTCTGATTTCAGCGCCAGGAACACCAGCGTGCGCAGCGCGTAATCCGTATAACTCGACAGCCGCATGGGCGCCTCAAAAACAGTATGAATATAGTACATCTATACCCTATCGTTATAGGGCATGGCGCCGTCCGCTCCAATCTGGTTTTCCCATAATCGTCTCATGCACCGGGCGTCTCATCCCCATTGGGGGCGATGTCGGCATGCAGGGGTGTCCCCCGCCAGCCGGTGAAGCCGGCCGCTGGCCGGGGCCGTGCGGAGAAGATGCCGTGCTGTTCGGACAATTCGGCACCGAATTCGTCAATCTTCCTTGGGCTCAATGCCTTAGACAGTTTGACCGATGGACGGTTCGCCCGATCAAGCGGATCTTGAGCGGGCGTCAACGCCGGGGGCATTTTCAACCGCGGACGGGCTCCACCCCCCGGTGGCATTCGAGAAGGAGACCAGTCCCATGTCCACCGACCGCCTGTTGGATCCCCTGATCCTGTCCCGGTTGCAATTCGTCTGGGTGGTGGCCTGGCACATCCTGCTGCCGGCCTTCACCGTGGGGATCGCCTCTTACATCGCCATGCTGGAAGGGCTGCACGCCTGGACCAAGAATCCCGTCTATTTGAGAATTTCCAAGTTCTGGATCCGCGTGTTCGCCGTCACCTTCGGCATGGGCGTGGTCAGCGGCATCGTCATGCCCTTCCAGTTCGGCACGAACTGGAGCCGCTTCACCGACGCCGTCTCCAACGTGGTGGGGCCGCTGTTCGCCTATGAGGGGCTGACGGCATTCTTCCTGGAGGCCGCGTTCCTGGGCGTGCTGCTGTTCGGGCGCAAGCTGGTGCCGCCCTGGGCTCATTTCATCGCCGCCAGCATGGTGGCCCTGGGCACCCTGCTTTCCACCTTCTGGATCCTGGCGGTGAACAGCTGGATGCAGACGCCCCGGGGCTACACCGTCGTCGACGGGCGCTTCTTCCCCGCCAGCTGGGTGGACATCATCTTCAGCCCCAGCTTCCCCTACCGCCTGGCCCACGTGGTCAGCGGCTTCTATGTGACCACCGCCTTCGTCGTGCTGGCGGTGGCGGCCTACACCCTGCGCAAGGGCCGCTTCCCGGACGAGGGGCGGGTGATGATGCGCATGGCGCTGGGCTTCCTCACCTTGTTCGTGCCGCTGCAGATCGTGCTGGGCGACATGCACGGGCTGAACACCCTGGAACACCAGCCGGCCAAGCTGGCGGCCATGGAAGGGCTGTGGGAGGGCGGGCAGGGCGTCCCGGCTTCGCTGTTCGGTTTCCCCGACCAGAAGGCGGAAACCAACCATTTCGAGATCACCGTGCCCAAGCTGGGCAGCCTGTACCTCACCCACCACTGGGATGGGGCGGTGAAGGGGCTGAAGGATTTCCCCGCCGACGAACGTCCGCCGGTGATCGTCGTCTACTGGGCCTTCCGCGTCATGGTGGGGGTGGGCTTGGCCATGCTGGCCATCGTCGGCGTGGGCTGGCTGCTGCGCTGGTCCGGGCGGCTTTACACGACCGGGTGGTACCTGCGGGGCCTGCAATGGGCCGGGCCTCTTGGCTTCATCGCCGTGCTGGCCGGCTGGACCACGACGGAGGTGGGGCGCCAGCCCTGGACTGTCTACGGCCTGATGCGCACGGCGGACTCAGTGACGCCGTCGCTCAGCGGCACCGACGTGATCCTGTCGCTGCTGATGTACATGGCTGTCTACCTGCTGATCTATCCCACAGGTCTGCTGTTCCTGCGCCGCATCGTGCGCAACGGTCCGCTGGACCATGACGTGGAAAACGACACGCCGGTGGAAAGCGGTCGGCCGGCCCAGCCGGTGGAGGCCCTGCCGCTGGTCCATGTTACCGCCCCCGTTGGCATTCACCCCGAAGGAGAGGCGTCATGAACGGCCCCATTCTGGATCTGGTCGGCGTCTGGACGGTGATCCTGGGCGCCGGCGTCTTCTTCTACGTGCTGCTGGACGGCTTCGACCTGGGCGTGGGCATGCTCTACGGCCTGAACCCGGACAGCACGTCGCGCGGCATCATCATGAACTCCATCGCCCCCATCTGGGATGGTAACGAGACCTGGCTGATCCTGGGCGGCCTGGCCCTGCTGGCGGCCTTCCCCTTGGCCTTCGCCATCATCATCCCGGCCTTGTACTTCCCCGTGCTCCTGATGCTGCTGGCCCTCATCTTCCGCGGCGTGGCCTTCGAATTCCGCTTCAAGGACAAGGAGCACCGGGGCTTCTGGGACAACGCCTTCGCCTACGGATCCGCCGTCGCCACCTTTGCCCAGGGCACGGTGCTGGGCGCCTTCATCCAGGGCTTCCAGGTCGAAGGCCGGCAGTTCACCGGCGGCTCCTTCGATTGGCTGACGCCCTTTTCCGTCATGACCGGCGTGGCCCTGATGGCGGGCTATACCCTGCTGGGCGCCGGCTGGCTGATCCTGAAGACCGAGGGGCAGCTGCAGGACTGGGCGCGGGTGCAGGGGCGGCGGGCGCTGATCCTGGTGCTGGTCGGCATCGGCGTCGTCAGCCTGTGGACACCCTATGCCGAGCCCGACATCGCCCAGCGCTGGTTCACCTGGCCCAACATCGTCTTCCTGGCGCCGGTGCCCCTGGCCAGCGCGGTGTTGGCCTGGGCCACCTGGCGCAGCCTGGGCCGGGACCATCACGCCTGGCCCTTCGTCTACGGCATCGGCCTGTTCATCACCGCCTACCTGGGCCTGGCCATCAGCCTGTGGCCCAACATCGTGCCCCACAGATATTCGCTGTGGGACGCCGCCAGTTCGGAAAGCACCCAGGCCTTCCTGCTGGTGGGCACGCTGTTCCTGCTGCCCGTCATCCTGCTGTACAGCGGCTGGTCCTATTGGGTCTTCCGCGGCAAGGTGAAGGCGGATGCGGGTTATCATTGAAGCGGTGGCGGGACCGGCCCAGCGCCGGTCCCGCCACCCGCTCAGGCCGTAACGCGGGGGCGGCACCAATAGGGGGTGTAGTGGCCGGCGAACAGGACGAAGGCCGCGATCCACAACAGGGCAGACAGGCCCAGCAACGGCATGGGCAGGCCGCCCATCAGGCTGGCGACGATGCGGGACAGCGCGGCGCCGTTGACCATCAGGTAGATCCCAACCGTCGTGCGGTCGGCCGTCAGCGCGCGGCCAGTGTGGCCCAGCGACGCCCGGCTCATGACCGCCAGCATCATGGTGCCGATGGACCCGGCGGTCAGGGCATGGATGGCGGCGGCGGCGGGCACGGCGGCGCTCAGCAGCGTGCCGCCCAGCAGCGCCGCCCCCACCACCACCCACAGATAGCCCAGGTGCAGGACGGTCAGCAGCGGCTCGGCCAGCGTGACCCATCCCCGCCAGCGGGCCAACCGCGCCAGGTTCAGGGCGCTGGCCAGCAAAAGCAGGCCGCCGGCGATGGCCGCGCCTCGGCCATTGGCCAGGAAGGCCCAGGCCAGCAGTCCCGTATGCAGGCTAGCCAGCGCCAGCTTGTCCACCAGGCCGGGGTTGGCTGGTGGTAGGGCGTCCGCGCCCCGCTTCACCAGCCAATTGCGGGTGAAGGCGGGGATGATGCGCCCGCCGATGGCGGAGATCAGGATGATGACGGCGGCCAGGCCCAGGCGCCAGCCCAGGCCGCGCGGCACCGCCGCGCCCGCCCCCTCGCTGATCATCAGCCCGTCGGCCACGGCCAGCACAACCAGGGGCACGGTCATCACCAGGTTCCGCCAATTGCGCGCGGCCACCACCTGGCGTGCGGCATAGACGGCCAGGGCCAAGGGCAGGCCGGCGTCGACCACCGCCGTCAGGGCCGCCGGCGGCGTCGACACCAGGCTCACCAGCGCCAGCGCGCGGGCGGCCAGCCACAGGCCGACCAGGGCCGCCAGCGGCATCCCGCGCAGGCCCAGCCGGCCCGTCCAGTTGGGAATGGCGGTCAGGATGAAGCCGGCGACGCCCGCCATGACGAAGCCGAACAGCATTTCATGGATATGCCAGGCCAGCGGATCCAGGGCGGTGGACCCCACCACGGCGCCGCTCAGCAGCGCCACCCACAGGCCCAGCGCGACGGCGGCCCATACCGCCGCCGCCAGGAAGAACGGACGAAAGCCCTCGGCCAGCAGCATGGGGCCGGCATAGGGGCGGGACGCGGGGACCATGGGAAAACCCTCCGAACGGAAGCGCCGAACCCGGCGCGATCCTGATCAGGGTGGGCCTTCCCTCCCCCTTCATCGTTGTGCTGGCGCAAACACCTGGTACGGCGCGCCACCAGACCCGCGCCCGCAAGGGTGACGCCGACGCCTGTCAGCCAGGCCGCGATGGCCGCCGCCGGAGCGAGCACCCCCAGTTAACGTTCAGGGGGGCGCAGCGAGGATGGCAAGCGGGCGGATGCCCGCGCCCGCAGGGCGACCGTTAAAGCGGCCAGTCGCTGCCGGTGACGAACAGCTCCGCCAGGGCCTCGATGCCGGCCTGGTCCTCAGCGTCGAACCGGGCCGGATTGGGGCTGTCCAGGTCGATGACGCCCAGCACCTGGCCGTCCAGGATCAGCGGCACCACCAGTTCGGAGCGCGAGGCCGCGTCGCAGGCGATGTGGCCGGGGAAGGCGTGCACATCCTCCACCAGCACGGATTGGCGCCGTTCCACGGCGGTGCCGCAGACGCCCCGGCCCACGGCGATGCGCACGCAGGCCGGCTTGCCCTGGAACGGGCCCAGCACCAGCTCGCGGGTGCCGCCAAGGTTGCCCCCATGCAGGGTCTTGGGCGCGGCGTTGCGCATGAAGTAGAACCCGGCCCAGTTCAGGTCGGGCAGGGTGGTGAACAGCAGCGCCGACAGGTTGGCGGCGTTGGCGATGGCGTCGCGCTCATCGGTCAGCAGGCCGCTGAGGTCGGATTTCAGGTCGCTGTACAGCGTGGCCTTGTCGCGCGGGGTGTCGCTGGTGCGGGCTTGGAACATGGGAAGGCGTCCTTGGGGGCGAATGATGGCGCGGGCTCAGTCCAGCCGCGCCAGCCAGGGGGTGAATATACGCGACGCCTGGTCGGCGGCGCGGGCGGCCATCACAGTTCCGGCGGCGCGCAGCTCCGGCACCGATAGGCGCGCGGCCGACAGCTCCGCCGCGTGGCCGACATACCACAGGTTCAGGCGCGCCGGATCGGCCTCGATATGAAACTGCAGGGCCAGGGCGTTTGTGCCATGGCTGTAGGCCTGGTTGGGATAAAGGCCGTTGCCGGCCAGGCGGGTGGTGCCTGGCGGCAGGTCGAAGGTGTCGCCGTGCCAGTGCAGCACTTGGGCCCCCGGCTCCCCCAAGGGCGCCAGGCAGGACGCGTGCCCGGCCTCGGTCAGGTCCAAGGCGCCCCAGCCGATCTCCTTGGCGGGACCGGCATAGACGCGGGATCCCAGGGAGCGGGCCATCAGCTGCGCGCCCAGGCAGATGCCCAGCACCGGCCGCCCCGCCACCAGCCGCCGTTCCAGCAGCGCGATCTCCCGGGTCAGGAAGGGATGTTCCGTTTCCTCATACACGCCGATGGGGCCGCCCAGCACCACCAGCAGATCGGCATCTGCGATGGCCGGGTCGGCCAAGTCATCCACCGGCGCCTCGCGATAGTCGACATCCCAGCCGCCGGCGGCCAGCACGGGCGCCAGCAGGCCCAGATCCTCGAACGCCACATGGCGCAGCGCCACGGCTTTCCTGGTACGCGACATGGGAACGGAACCTCCGGTGCCGGAATGGAGGGTTCGTTATAGAGGGCGGGAAAGGACGGCGGGTAGGGGATTTTGCTGCGGCCACGGCAGCGCATGTCGTGGGCGTCTAACCGCTCAGCTATCGATGTAAAGGTTTACATGAGGGCCAATCAGCCCTATGAGTCGGGCCAAGCCGCAGGGATGGGCGGCAAACGGATAAAGGGGGAGGGGCATGAGGACGCGCCTGCTGGTGATGATGGCCTTGCAGATCGCCATCTGGGGCGCCTGGGCGCCCAAGCTGTTCCCCTACATGACCATGCTGGGTTTCGGGCCGGGCCGGCAGGCCCTGGTGGGCAGCGCCTGGGGCATCGCGTCGGTCATCGGCATCTTCTTCTCCAACCAGTTCGCCGATCGCCGCTTTTCGGCGGAGCGTTTCCTGGCGGCCAGCCATCTGGTCGGCGGGCTGTGCCTGGTGGGGGCGGGATTCGCCACCGATTTCTGGCCCTTCTTCGCCTGCTTCCTGGGTTACAGCCTGGTCTATGTGCCCACCCTGTCGGTGGCGAATACCCTGGCCTTCGCCAACCTGGCGCAGCCGGCGCGGGAGTTCGGGGCGGTGCGCATGGGCGGCACGCTGGGCTGGGTGCTGGCCAGCTGGCCCTTCGTCTTCCTGCTGGGCGCGCAGGCGACGGCGGACCAGGTGCGCTGGATCTTCCTGGTCGCCGCCCTCCTTTCCTTCGCCATGGCGGCCTACGCCCTGGCCCTGCCGCACACCCCACCCCTGCGCGACGGGACCCGGCGCGAGGGCGCGGTCGACCGGCTGGCCTGGCGCCGGGCCATCGCCTGCCTGCGCCAGCCGGCGGTGGCCGTACTGTTCCTGGTGACGCTGTTGGACGCTGTGGTCCACAACGGCTATTTCGTGATGTCCGACGCCTTCCTCACCAACCGCGTGGGCATCGCCGGCAACCTCAGCATGGTGGTGCTGAGCCTGGGCCAGGTGGCGGAGATGGCGACCATGGCCGTGCTGGGCTGGGTGCTGGCCCGCCTGGGCTGGCGGCTGACCATGATCATCGGCATCCTGGGGCATGCCGCCCGCTTCCTGGTCTTCGCCTTCCTGGCGGACAGCGTGCCCGCCATCGTGGCGGTGCAGCTGCTGCACGGCGTCTGCTACGCCTTCTTCTTCGCCACCGTGTACATCTTCGTCGACGACGCCTTCCCCAAGGATGTCCGGGTCAGCGGCCAGGGGCTGTTCAACCTGCTGATCCTGGGCGTCGGCAACGTCATCGCCAGCCTCGTCTTCCCCGCGTTGTCCAGCCGGTGGACGGTGGTGGTGGAAACGGCCGCGGGGCCGCAAGCGGCGGTCGACTACCGCACGCTGTTCCTGGTGCCGACGGCCCTGGCCTTGGCTGGGGCCGTGCTGCTGGCGCTGTTCTTCCGGCCCGGGGCAGGGACGGGCCTTGGGGTGGACCCAGGGGCGGGCGAAAGGGCGGGCGAGGGGGCGGAGCAGCCGGTCCAGGCCTGATCGCGCCGCTATTCCCGCCCCTCTTCCGCCACCGCGGCCAACGCCGCCTGGTCGTGCAGGGTGATCCGGGGCCGCCCATCGGCGCGGCCGCTGGACAGCCAGCCCCGCTTTTCCCATGCCGCCAGGGTGCGGCTGGCGGTGTGCAGGGTGGTGCCGGACAGTTCCGCCAAATCCTTGCGCGTCACGGGGAAGGCCAGCGCGGTGCCGGCGTCGGACGCCTGGCTGCGGGCCGCCAGGCGCAGCAGGGCGCGGGCCAGGCGCTGCTCCACCCTGCCGGTGGTGACCTCGCGCAGGCGGTCCTGCACCTCCATCAGCCGGCGGCCGATCACCGTCACCAGGTTCAGGGCGATGGCCGGGTGGCGGGTGATCAGCTGGCGCAAGGACGCCTCGGTCCAGCGGATCTCCACGCTGTCGGCCACGGTTTCGGCGTCGGCCGGATAGAGGCGGTCGGTGAACAGCGGCACGCTGCCGAACATCTCGCCGGCGCCAATGAAGCGCAACGCCACCTGGGCGCCGGCGGCGTTGGTCTGGCTGATGCGCACCCCGCCGCTCAGCAAGGCGTGGCAGTGCTGGGCCGGATCGCCTTGGTGGAACAGCGGCGTGTGGCGGGGCACGGTGCGGATGAGGGCCACGGCCATCACCTCCGCCAGGGCGGGCACCTCCAGGCCCCGGAACAGCTCCATCCCCGCCAGCGCCTGGGGGGGCCAGGCGGCGCTTGGGGACGGGGCGGCGTGGGGGGCGGCGGACGGCATGGGGCGGCAGGATAGCCCGGCCGGCGGGGACGGTGAAGGGCGGGAACCGGTCCAGCGGATGCGCTTTCGGCGGGGGAGGGATGAGCGATGGGCCGTTGCGCCGCCCCCGGTCCCCCCGCACCTTAACCGCAACGCCGCGTAGCGAAAGACGCGCCACCCCACGGGAGAAACTCAGGATGAACATCGGTGTCATTGGGGCCGGCGCGGTCGGCTGCTTCTTCGGCGGGCTGCTGGCCCGGGCCGGCCATGCCGTCACCCTGGTGGGCCGGCCGGCCCTGGTGGACGCGGCGCGGGCGCATGGCCTGCGGCTGCAGATGAAGGATGGGTTCGACGGCCAGGTCGCCGTCGGCGCCGCCACGGGGCCGGAGGCGCTGGCCGATGCCGACCTGGTGCTGTTCTGTGTGAAGTCCGCGGATACCGAGGCGACGGGGCGCGCCATGCTGCCCCATTTGAAGCCGGGCGCCGTGGTGCTGGCGATGCAGAACGGTGTCGACAACGCCGAACGGCTGGCCGCCGTGCTGGACCGGCCGGTGGTGCCGGTGGTGGTGTATGTCGCGACCGACATGGCGGGGCCCGCCCATGTGCGCCACCATGGCCGGGGCGACCTGATCCTGGGCACGGGTCCGGACAGTGAACGGGTGGCCGAGGTGCTGCGCGCGGCCAACATTCCGGCCACGGTGTCGGCCGGCGTCACCGCCGCCCTGTGGGACAAGCTGATCATCAACTGCGCCTACAACGCCATGTCGGCGGTGGCGCAGGTGACCTACGGCACCATGGTGACCGTGCCCGAGGTGCGCGCCGTCATGGCCGACGTGGTGGCCGAGGCTGTGGCCGTGGCGCGTGCCGGCGACATCGCCGTGGGCGCCGACATCCTGGATCGGGTCATGGCCCTGGCCGCGGCCATGCCCAACCAATTCTCCTCCACCGCCCAGGATCTGGCGCGGGGCAAGCGGAGCGAGATCGATTACCTGAACGGCCACGTCGTGCGCCAGGGCGCGGCCCTGGGCATTCCCACGCCGGCCAACCGGACGCTGCTGGCCTTGGTCAAGCTGCTGGAGGCCAAGGCCGCCTAAAGCCGGACATGCAGGCCCCGGCGGTGCAGGGGCGATAGCGCCAGCACCACCAGGCCCAAAATGCCCAGTGCGCAGGCGAAAGAGGCCAGGTAGGGGTCGGCGATCACCGCCCCCGCCAACCCATCGCCCCAGCCCTGGGGGGTGATGGGGCCCTGGGGGCCGGCGATGAAGGGCACACCCCCGATGGCGCTTAGGGCCTGCGACAGAGTGAAGGCCAGGATGGCGTTGCCGCCCAGCACGCGGAAGGGCAGCGTCAGGGCTTGGGGTACGGGCGCCGGCCCCCGGTCCAGCAACGCCAACAGGACGACCAGCACGGCCAGCGAGAAGCCGCCGCTGAACAGGGCGAAGCTGCTGGTCCAGATGCGCTTGTTGATGACGAAGGCCGGATCCAGCGCGAGGCCGATCCCCATCAGGCCGATGGCGGCCGCCAACAGCGACAGGCGGCCCTTGGATGTGCCGGCGGTGGCCCGCAGCATCGTGCCGGCCAGCACACCCAGCAGCACGTTGACCGTGGCGGGCACGGTGGACAGCAGGCCCTCCGGATCATAGACGACCGCGCCGGCCGCATCGGTGCCATAGGGCCACAGATGGGGCACCGTGAACACGCCGCGATCGATCCATGAGGCCAGGTTGCCGCCGGGGTCGAGATGCCCCGCCCCCACCCCCGGCACCGGCACCCAGGCCAGCAGCGCCCAATAGCCCGGCAGGATGATCGCCATGGCGATCAGCAGCGCCCGCCGGTTCACTGCCGCGCGGCCGTCCGGCCCCATCGAGGCGGTCGCCAGGCACAGCGCGGCGGCCAGGGCGTAGCACAGGGCGATGCGCTGCAGGATGCCAGGCAGGCGCAGGTGCGCCAGGTCGAAATAGGGCAGGGCGTTCAACACCAGGCCCAGCGCGATCAGCGCCGCGCACCGCCGCACGATCTTGATGCCCGCCGCCCGCCGGTCCTGGGCCAGCTTGGCGAAGGACAGGGCGATGGCCAGGCCCACGCTGAACAGGAAGGTGGGGAACACCATGTCCGCCAGGGTCCAGCCGTCCCAGGGCGCGTGCTTCAGCGGCGCGTAGGCCTTGTTCCAATCCCCCGGGCTGACCACCAGGATCATGCCGGCGACGGCCAGGCCGCGCAGCACATCCAGCGACAGCAGTCGGTTGGCGGGTTGGCCGATGGCGGCGCGCGCGCCTGACGGCGTGATGTCGGCGATGGTCATGACGTTCCTGTCCTCCCCCCCCCCACGATTCTTATGGGGAGATCATGGCATGTTGTGACAACGTTGTCACATAGGTTCTGGGTAGTCGGCCTTTCCTGCTTGACCTCAACTTATGTTGAGGTATTAGCGTGCGGGGGCTTCTGAACGGCCTGTCGGAGAAAGACGCCATGAGCGCCCAGACCCCCAAGTCCCCGTGCGCGGACGCCAGCCACCGGTATCGCATCGACAAGTTCACCGTGCCGGCGGCGGCGCATGACGCCTTCATCGCGCGCATCCGTTTCATCGACAGCTTCCTGCACGGCCAGCCCGGCTGCCTGCAGCACGGCCTTTATGAATGGCGGCTGGACGACGGCGATTACGGCGTCGTCACCCTGGTGCAGTGGGAAAGCGAAGAGGCGATGGCCGCGGCCAAGGCCCGCGCGGCGGAGGAATACCGGCGTCAGGACTTCAACCCCGGCGCCTTCCTGGCCCAGTGGGGCATCAAGGCGGACATGGGCAGCTACATGCGCTTGGGCTGATTAGGCGGCCGGCTTGGCGGCGATGCCGTTCACCAGGATGTCGATGACGCCGTCCATCCAGGCGTCATCGGTGGGCACGTGCAGCAGCAGCTGGTGGTAAATGGCGCCGAAGGTCAGGTCCAGGATGGTGTGCGGCGCCACGCCGGGGCGGATGGATCCGTCCTGGATGCCCCGTTCCAGCAGGGGCACCACCTCCGCCCGGCGGGGGGCGACCAGGTTCTCCTTGAACAGACGCAGGGTTTCGGGGTCGCGCTGACATTCCGCCAGGATGCCGGCCATGATGCGGCCGGTGCCGCCCCGCATGGCCCGCGCCACTGACTTCAGCAGCCGGCGGAACTCCGCCAAGGCGTTGTCGCCCTTGGGTTCCAGCGACAGCTCCTGGTTCAGCATGTCCAGCGTCGCCTCCATGGCGATGGCGCCCCGGCTGGGCCACCAGCGATACAGCGTGCTGCGCGAGGCGCCCGCCCGGCTTGCCACCTTGTCCAGGGTCAGCCGCGCCAAACCCTCTTCCCGCAACAGCTCATAGGTCGCCTTAAGGATGGCGGCGTGGCTGGCGTCGCTGCGGGGGCGACCGACGGGGGCCATGGGTTTCTCCTCGACTGTGGGCCGGGGCCTCAGGGGGCGCACGCGGCTGTCAGGCCCACCATAGGCCCCATTTGAAGCGGGGGCGAGGGGTGCGAGATATTACGACACGGTATGTCTCGTATTCAAAGGCGTCACTGTTCGGCAATTACGAAACGGTCCAACTTGTATCGAAACTTGAACACATCCCTTCCGGTTCCTCAGGAGATTTCCATGGTCGACATCACCGATACCGCTCCCGCTGTTGCCGGCTCCCGTGCCGCCGGTGCGCATGTCGCCGGCACCCGCGTGGGGGGCACCCTCAAGCGTATCCTGTTGGCCGGTATCGGCATCGCCGCCCTGGCCGCCGCCGGCCACTATGGTTTGGACTATTGGCGCACCGGCCGGTTCCTGGTGGAAACGGACGATGCCTACGTCGACGCCGACGCCTCCACCATCGCGCCGCACGTTTCCGGCTATATCGCCAAGGTGCTGGTGGATGACAACCAGGTGGTCAAGGCGGGCCAGCCCCTGGCCGTCATTGATGACAAGGACCTGAGGACGGCGCTGGATCAGGCGCGGGCCGCCCGTCAGACGGCGGAGGCCAAGGTGGCCAACATCCAGGCGCAGATCACCTTGCAGCAGGCCCTGATCGACCAGGCCGCCGCCCGCCGGGTGTCGGCCAAGGCGGCGGCCACCTTCGCCGGCCAGGACAGCGACCGCTTCAACCAGCTGGTCACCACCGGCGCCGGCAGCGCGCAGAAGGCGCAGCAGGCGACCTCCGTGCGTCAACAGGCGGATGCCGACCTCAGCACGGCCGAGGCCGGCCTTGTCGCCGCCCGCCAGCAGGTGGAGGTGCTGAAGACCCAGAAGATCACGGCGGAGACGGAGGTGGACCAAGCGCGCGCCGCGGAGCATCAGGCCGAACTGAACCTGGGCTACGCCACCGTCACCGCCCCGGTGGACGGCGTGGTGGGCGCCCGCTCCGTCCGCGTCGGCCGCTATGTCCAGGCGGGCACGCAGCTGATGGCGGTGGTGCCGCTGCACCAGGTCTATGTCGTCGCCAATCTCAAGGAAACGCAGTTGACCAATGTGAAGCCGGGCCAGCCGGTGGACATCGCGGTCGACACCTACCCCGGCGTCGTCGTCCACGGCCGGGTGGACAGCATCTCCCCCGCCAGCGGATTGAAGTTCGCGCTGCTGCCGGCCGACAACGCCACCGGCAACTTCACCAAGATCGTCCAGCGCGTGCCGGTGAAGATCACGCTGGATGCCTATGCCGCCGCCGGCAAGGGTGCGGTGCAGTTGCGCCCCGGCATGTCGGTCGAGCCCAGCATCAACACCAAGTGAGACACCTTCATGCGCCGGCCGCCGCCGTCCGGCGGCTTGGCTTTCCTCAGTTTCCAGTCCGCTGACGCTCCCCGGAAGCTTCCGGCGGACCCCCATTTTCCTAAACAGGGGCGCGTCCTAATCGGAGTAACGGTCATGGCAAATGCAGTCAGCCCTGTTCCGGCCGCAGGTACCCCGGCCGCCGAACCGCCGGTCGGCTTCAAGACCTGGCTCGCGGTGGTGGGGTCGATGATCGGCGCCTTCATGGCGGTGCTGAACATCCAGATCACCAACGCCTCCCTACCCGACATCCAGGGGGCCATCGGCGCCGGCATTGACGATGGTGGCTGGATTTCCACCTCCTACCTGGTGGCGGAGATCGTGGTCATCCCGCTGACCGGCTTCCTGGTGCCGGTGTTCTCGCTGCGCCGCTACCTGCTCGCCAACACGGCCCTGTTCCTGGCGCTGTCGGTGGCCTGCGCCTTCGCCGGCAACCTGCAGCAGATGATCCTGCTGCGCGCCCTGCAGGGCTTTTTCGGTGGTGTGCTGATCCCGCTGGCCTTCACCATCACCCTGACCATGCTGCCCCGGTCGAAGCAGCCCATAGGCTTGGCGCTGTTTGCCCTATCCGCCACCTTCGCGCCCGCCATCGGCCCCACCATCGGCGGCTACCTGACCCAGACCTACGGTTGGCAGTACATCTTCTACGTCAACGTGGTGCCGGGCGCCGTCATGCTGGCGGCCCTGTTCCCCACCTTGCCGTCGGCCCCCATGAAGCTGCCGCTGCTGAAGAAGGGGGATTGGCCCGGCATCGCCACCCTGGCCATCGGCCTGGCCGCCCTGCAGACGGTGCTGGAGGAAGGCAACAAGGACGACTGGTTCGGCTCCCCCTTCATCGTGAAGCTGTCGGTGGTGGCGGTGCTGTCGCTGGGCGCCTTCCTGTGGATCGAGCTGACGGTGGTCAACCCGCTGCTGAACCTGCGGCTGCTGACCCGGCGCAATTTCGGCCTGGGCAGCGTCAGCAACATCATCCTGGGCATGGCGCTCTATGGCTCGGTCTTCCTGCTGCCCAGCTATTTGTCGCAGATGCAGGGCTACAACTCGGAACAGGTGGGTGAGGTGCTGGCCTGGACCGGCTTTCCCCAGTTGCTCATCATCCCCTTCGTGCCCTTCCTGATGAAGCGGTTCGATGCCCGCCTGCTGGTGGGCGTGGGTTTCGTCCTGTTCGCCGCGAGCTGCTTCCTGAACATCCACCTGACCAAGGACTACGCCGCCGACCAGCTGGTCCTGCCCAACGTGGTCCGCGCCGTGGGCCAGTCCCTGGTGATGACGCCCCTGTCGGCGCTGGCCACCGGCGGCATCGAGCGGGAGAACGCCGGCTCCGCCTCCGCCTTGTTCAACATGATGCGCAACCTGGGCGGCTCGGTCGGCATCGCCGGCCTGCAGACCATCCTGACCAAGCGGGAACAGTTCCACTCCACCGTCATCACTACCCATGTGACGGGCTTCAGCGAGGCGACGGCGCAGCGCATCCAGGATCTGCAGCAGCGGTTCACGTCGCTGGGCACGGTCGACCCCGACGCCGCCTGGAGCCAGGCGGTGCAGGCCATAGCCAAGTCGGTGAAGCTGCAATCCTTCCTGCTGGCCTACGGCGACGCCTTCCACCTCATGGGCGGTGCCCTGGTGCTGGCCCTGCTGGCCGCCCTGATGATGAAGAAGACCAGCGGCGGCGGGGCCGGGGCGCATTGAGACGATGTTGAAAGCCGAGGCGCCTCGTCCCTGGCCGCCTCCAAACCAGGGGTGTCCCACAGCGCATATCCCAGCACGGATAGGTCGACGGGATATACGTTTGGCCGCATGCGAAAAAAAGCCCCTCCCCAAGCTCTCGCCCAGGGGCGGGGTCTCGGGGGAGGGGGCTGGCCAGTCGCTGATGGCGGGAAGGGGTATCGCCGCCATCAGTTTCCTCGGGCGGGGCCGAAGAAACGGGAACGGAAGGATCAGGCGGCCGGGCGGTAGAACAGGCCCAACTGCAGGCTGGTGGCGATGCGGGCCGCCTTGGCCAGGGCGTCGGTCGCCGCGTCCGGCGGCAGCACGTCGGCGGTGGCCTCCGACCACAGGGCCAGCCAGCGGTCGAACAGGGCGGGGGTCAGGCGCTCCAGATGCTTCAGGTGCGCCGCCATGGGGTTGCCCTTGTAGCGCGCCGCCGTGTGCCGCTCGGGCGGCAGCAACAGGGCCGACCAGAAGGCGGTCAGGGTTTCCAGGTGGTGGTCCCAGTCGCGGATGGCCTGATTGAACACCGGGCCCAAATCGGGATCGCGGCGCACCCGGGCGTAGAATTGAGAGACTAGGGTGGCGATCAGCGGCTCATCCATCGCTCGGCCTCAAATCATGCATGTTTAATGAATGTTATTATGCCGCCCAAAAGGTGCGAAAGGGATATTTGTTTTGCGCCGTGGGCATGCGGTTGGCGCATCGCGCGGCGATCTCGGCATGAGACCCTGCCGGCCATATAGCCCGCCGAAACGGGGACCGCCGCCTGGTGCGAAAAGACCGGGAACGGGGCTGGTCAGGCCCGGCTGCGCCCGGCCACCCACCCGCCGGCCAGCCGGCAGGGAACCAGCACCAGCAGGGCGGCGGCCGCCGCCACCTGCAGGCGCTGCAGCAGGACCGCCAGCAGCAGGCGGGGATGGTCGGCCCACATCAGGAAATCGGGCACGTCCATGCGCAGCGGATGCTGCACGGTGCCGAGTTCAGCCAGCGAGCCCAGGGCGGCGCCGCCGCCGAACAGGGGCACCAGCACCATCAGCGCCTGGGTGACGCCCTGCAGCAGGGGGAAGGGGGTGGAACCGGCGCGGCGCAGGGCCAGGCGGGCCAGAGCCAGCATCAGGACGGCGGCGCCCAGCATCTGGTTCACCTCGCGCAGCGCCACCTCGCTGGCGGTGAAGGAAACGGCATGCAGGCTGAGGCTCAGGGCCGTCACCTCATGGGCCAGCGCCAGTCCCATGGACAGGCGGTATTTCACCAGCAAGTTGGAGGGCCGCAGGTTCGCCGGCAGGGCGGAGAGCAGGGGGCGGATGGCCAGGGCGTGAAGGGCGGTCATCGGGCAAACCTCCGGCTATCCGGGCACATGCCCGGCATTCGCGACGCGGCGTTGGAAGAGGAAGGTGGGTGGGGGTGGTCCCCTGGGCTGATGGCTTAGGTGTACTGCAGGGCGGCGTCGCGGATAAGGCGTCGCACCGGCACTTCATTGATGAAGAAAAGCGACTAATGTGGGGGGCGGAGGGTCTTTTGGGCCCTACTGATGCGTTCCAGGGAACGCACTGTTGCCGTTTGGGGATAGCTGATGCCGCATTTGCCGGATTTCGAGGCCTGGGCCGTCTTCGCCAAGGTGGTGGAGCGGGGGTCGTTCTCCGCCGCCGCCGAGGATCTGGGCCTGTCCAAGACCACGGTGTCCAAGATCATCACCCGGCTGGAGGAGCGGATGCGCACCACGCTGCTGCACCGAACCACCCGCCAGCTGTCCCTGACGGAAAGCGGCCGCTCCGCCCTGGTCCGGGCCAGCCGCATCCTCAGCGACGGTGCCGCCATCGAGGAAGACATCTCGGAAGAGGCGGCGACGCCGCGCGGCACGGTCAAGATCGCCGTGACAATCACCTTTGGGCTGGAACACTTGGCGCCGGTCATCCCGGACTTCATCGCCAAGTATCCCGAGGTGGGCGTCGACCTGCACCTGACCGACGACGCCATCGACATGGTGGCTGAGGGCTACGACCTGGCGGTGCGCGTGGGGGCGGCGGCGGATTCCTCGTTGCTGATCAGCCGGCTGTTCTCCTTCCGGCTTCCCGTCGTGGCGTCCCCCGCCTATTTCGAGCGTCGTGGCCGGCCGGTCCATCCCCGGGATCTGGAGGGGCACGAGGCGCTGCTGTTCTCCCATGTTCCCGACCATGCCCATTGGCGCTTCCAGCATCCAGAACACGGCAGCCTGGTCGTGCCGGTTGCGGGCCGTTTCCACGTCAACAACGGCCTGGCCGCCGTTCCGGCACTGGTGGCCGGCCTGGGCGTCACCGTGCTGCCCGAATCCTTCGTCTGGCGCGAGCTGGAGGACGGCCGGCTGGAAGAGGTCCTGGCCGACTGGACGGTGCCCTCCATCCCCGTCAACATGCTGACCCCGCCCCGCCGCGTGCGACCGGCGCGGGTGCGCGTGATGATCGAA
Source organism: Nitrospirillum guaranorum (assembly GCF_034653275.1). Taxonomy (NCBI): domain Bacteria; kingdom Pseudomonadati; phylum Pseudomonadota; class Alphaproteobacteria; order Rhodospirillales; family Azospirillaceae; genus Nitrospirillum; species Nitrospirillum guaranorum. Next base: position 501,251 of record NZ_JAYEES010000002.1, read on the forward strand.
TTCCTGCGCCAGCGCTTCATGACCATGCCCTGGGCACGCGGGGTGGAGGTGTAGGATCGGGCGCGGCCGCAGCCCCGTCAGAACAACTCCAGCCGCACGTCCAGGCCGTTGCGGGTGGCATGGGAATAGGGGCAGGCGACGTGGGCCTGCCGCACCAGGTCCTTGGCCACGTCCGGGTCCACGCCCGGCAGGCTGACGGTCAGCGCCACGTCCAGGCCATAGCCCTGGCCGTCGTCGCGCTTGCCGATGCCGACCTCCGCGCTGACGGTGCTGTCCTCCGCCAGCTTGACCTTGCGGCCGGCGGCGACGGACTTCAACGCGCCCAGGAAACAGGCGGCATAGCCGGCGGCGAACAGCTGCTCCGGCGTGTTGCCGTCGCCGCCCTTGCCGCCCAGCTCGCGCGGGGCCGCCAGGGTCATGTCCAGGCCGCCGTCCGCCGTCCGCACCGTGCCGGTGCGACCGCCGGTGGCGATGGCGCGGGTCTGGTACAGGGTCTTCATGGGCGGCGGACTCCGGATGGGACCGGGGCGACAAGGCCCCATCCCTTTCAATAGCGCCGGCATCCGGCCCGGACTATCGCCCAGTACCCACATCACTGTTGACGAAAGCGAACCAATACCTGGACTGATTGCTATTCATCCCCCAGGCATTGAGTCAAAATCGGCAACAGCCGGAGGGCGCGACACCCTCCGGCTGTCGGCCTGAACGGGTCGCTCAAACCTTGGCGGCGGCCGGCACGGCGCGGAAGCTGATGGCCATGCGGTTGTAGGCGTTCATCAGGCCGATGGCGATGGTCAGATCGGCCAGTTCCTTGTCGCTGAACTGCGCGCGGGCGGCCTGGAACTCCGCGTCCGGCACGGCGGTCTCGGCCACGCGGGTCACCGTCTCGGCCCAGCGCAGGGCCGCCTGCTCCCGCGCCGTGAACAGGGCGCCCGCCTCATGCCAGGCCGGGACCAGCACCAGCTTTTCCACGTCCAGCCCGTCCTTCAGCAGGTCGCGGGAATGCATGTCGATGCAGTAGGCGCAGCCGTTGATCTGCGAGACGCGCAGGTAGACCAGGTTCACCAGCTGGCCGGGCAGGCCGCTCTGGGTGATGTAGCCGTAGACACCGCCCAGGGCCTTCATGCCGGCGGGGGAGGCGTTGGCGTAGTCCAGGCGCGGGGTCATGATCCGTATCCTTATCGCTGTCTGTCTGTTCTAGGTGGCGCGAGGCCGATGACCAGAAGATGCGCCCCGCATGGACCAGGAAACAGCACCAAGAATGATCAAAAAGACTGTACCATGATGGTCCATGGACACCGACCTTTCCATCGTCCTGGACCGGGCGGCGGCGACCCCGCTGGCGGCCCAGATCCACGGCGCCCTGCGCCAGGCCATCCTGGGCGGCCGGCTGGCCGCCGGCGCCCGCCTGCCGTCGTGGCGCGACCTGGCGGCCCAGCTGGGTGTCGCGCGCGGCACCGTGCGGGTGGCGTATGAGCGGCTGATGGACGAGCAACTGGTGGTGGGCATGGGGGCGGCCGGCACCCGGGTGGCGCGCTGGCCGGTGCCCGACCTGGCGCCGGTGCCGCCGCCGGCGGAGACGCTGCCCATGGCGGCGTTCTTCCATGATTTCGAGGGCACGCCCCTGACCTTCCAGATGGGGGTGCCGGCGCAGGACGCCTTCCCCTACACGCAGTGGTCCCGCGTCCTGGCGCGGGCGGCCCGCACGGCCGCCCAGGCGCCGGTGGGCTATCCCGACCCGCGCGGCCATCCCGAATTGAGGCACGCGATGGCCGCCTACCTCGCGATCGCCCGCGGCATCCAATGCGCGCCGGCCCAGGTGCTGGTGACCAACGGCTATGCCGGGGCCCTCAACCTTGCCGTCCGCGCCCTGGGGCTGGAGGGCAGGGCGGCGTGGATGGAGGAGCCGGGCTTTCCGCTGACCCGCACGGCCCTGTCGTTGGCCGGGATGCGGCCCGTGCCCGTGCCGGTGGACGCCGAGGGGCTGGACGTGGCCGCCGGGGTGGTGGCTGCCGGTGATGCCGCCCTGGCGGTGGTGACGCCGGGGCAGCAGGCGCCCCTGGGCATGACGCTGTCGCTGGCCCGCCGCGTTGCCCTGCTGGACTGGGCCCGCCATACCGGGGCCTGGGTGCTGGAGGATGATTATCTGAGCGAGCTGCAGCTGGCGGGCCGGGCGGCGCCCGCCCTGGCGGCGGTGGACCATGCGGCCGGGGGGGCCGCCGGGGGTAATGCCCGCGTGCTGCACGCCGGCACCTTCAGCAAGACCATCAGCCCGGCCCTGCGCCTGGGTTTCCTGGTGGTGCCGGCATCCCTGGCCGGCCATTTCGGCGACGTGGCCGCCTGCCTGTCGCCGGCGCCGGCGGCCCCGGTGCAGCGGGCCGTCGCCGCCTTCCTGGCCGAGGGGCACTACCTGCGCCACCTGCGGCGCATGAAGCGGCTGTACGCCGCCCGGCGGGCCACGCTGCTGCGGGCCCTGGACGGCCTGCTGCCGGTGCGGGCCACGGCCGGTCTGTCGGTGGTGGTGTCGCTGCCCCCCGGCACCCGGGACACGGCCATCGCCAACCAGGCCCTGGCCTTCGGCATGGCGCCGGTGCCGCTGTCGCCGTGGTACGTGGCCGAGGGCAACCACCAGGCCGGCCTGCTGCTGGGCGTCACCAACCTGAACGACCGCACCCTGGCCGCCGACTGCGGACGGCTGGCGGACCTGGTGGCACGCTTCGGGTGAGGGGCACTACAGCGGCAGCGCGTCAATCGCGCGGATCAGGCCATCAAAATCCCTGCGGTTGATGGGCAGCTTCTTCTCATTCTCTGCCGCGACCACAGCGGAGAAATGCGAAACGCTCCAATCCCATAATTCCCTGTTGTGGGTCACCTTGGCTGCGGCCGGAACCATGTAGGTTCCCAGATGGCGGAAAAGACGCCCGTCGCAGACGTAAGCGAGGGCGGCTTCCAGGTCTGTCAAGACGGACAGCCGGGTTTCTTCGGCCAGTAAATGGTCCCTGATCTCTTCCCGGGTGGCGATGACGCCGCGAGGCGAATTGGCATCCATATCCCCCGCCGCAAGATAAAAATGGCGCTCGTCCTCCCAGAACAGGCCCCAGAGCCATAGCCGGAACATGCTCATGTGATCATCGGGCCAGCCGGCATCCGACGCCGCCCGGAGCAGGGTCTTATTCAGGACGTCGAAGCGCAGGCCGGACGTGCAGCTCAACCGATGCCACAATCCGCCCAGCAAGGCGGTGACGCGGACGCCCTTCGCGATGGTCTTGTGCAAGCCGTCGCCGTGCTGGGCGTCGCGATAGCCCTTAGGATGCAGGTCTGCCCGCAGAAAGGCGCGAGCATTCCGATAGTAGTCGGCCATGATGTCTCCCAGGTCCATGTAATCACGGCTGGACGTGTCCGTCACGAAGACGCTTGACGCCCCTCCCCCGAGCCCGGCATGGTGCGGGTCATGAACGCCCTGTCCACCATCCTCGTGGCCGCCCTGGCCACCAAAACCATCACCACCACCGCCATCGGCGGGCGGTGCGGGATGGGCTTGTCGGCGTAAAGCCAGGTCGTTCCGCAACCCCCGCCCTAACGGGACGGGGGAGATGGCCAGCGGCGCCTCCGTTCCAAGACCCGAACGGAGCCCCGTCATGAGACCCCAACACCCCCGTCGTTCCTCCTCCGCCCTCATCGTCCTCGACATGCAGGTGGGACTGGTGCATGGCCCCGTGCCGCCCCATGGCGGCGCCGGCGTGGTCGTGCGTATCCAGGACATGGCCGATCGCGCCCGCAAGGCCGGCGGCATGGTGGTCCTGGTCCAGCACGACGGCCCGGAGGGGTCGCGCGCCGCCCCGGGCTCCGCCGATTGGCAGCTGGTGGAACAGCTGGCGCCCCAGGCCGGCGACCTGGTGGTGCGCAAGTCACGGCCGAGCGTCTTCGCCGGCACGGAGCTGGCGGCCCTGCTGCGCGACCATGGCATCGGCCGTGTGGTGCTGTCGGGCATGAAGACGGAATATTGCGTCGACGCCTCCTGCCGCGCCGCCCGCGACCTGGGCTTCGAGGCCGTGCTGGCCGGCGACGCCCACACGACGATCGACACGCCGGCCCTGGCCGCGGGCGCCATCATCCACCACCACAACCTGACGCTGGCCGGCCCCTTCGCCCAGGTCATGGCGGCGGCGGCTGTGGGGTTTTGACAGGGGGTTTTGAGCCTGCCCATCTGTCGCTCTCCAAAATACCCAGGTAGGGGCAAGTGATGGAAAAGACGCGGGTTTGTTGAACCCCCTCCTTTCCGTGCCCGCTGATCACCGTTTGATCACAGGCCAAGGCCAACCCCGGCACGCTTGAAAGGGGCGGCGCCCGCTCAAGGGCGCGCCAAGATCAGGGCGGGGAGGGCCATATGGGGCTTCATTCGGGCGCGGCGGCGGGGCTGCTGAAGGGCGGGTCCTCCTGGCTGGCGGTGGGTGTCGCGCTGGTGGCGGGATCGGCGCGGGCGCAGGATGTCACGCTCACCGGGGCCACCATCGGCTATGCCAACGCCGGCACGCTGGGGGGGCTGCTGATCGCCGGCACGGCTACCGTGGCGGGCGGCACGGTCGCTGGCATCGCCAACACCGGCGCCATCGCCACCCTGACCAATGACGGCACGCTGACCGGCACCGTTGGCGTGCTGAACCAGGGCGGCATCGGCGGAATGGTCGACAGCGGCACGATCCAGGCATCGGGCATGGCGGTGCGCAATGACGGAACCATCGCCAGCTTCAGCATCACCGCCAGCGGCGGTCTCAGCGCGAATTCCACGGCGTTCTATAACGGCGGCAGCATCGGCACCCTGGTGAACCAAGGCCGCATCGGCGACGGCATCGGTTTCGGTCGGCACGCGCTTTTGAATAGCGGCAGCATCGGCACCGTCCTCAACGGCGGGCTGATCAGCGGCTTTTCCGGTGGCGTGGTCAACGTCGGCACCATGGGCAGCCTGGGCAACACCGGCACCATCGAGGGGCCGGTCATCGCCCTGATGAACCAGGGGACGATCGGCCGGCTGGACAACGGCGGCATCATCAACGCCGCCAGCACCGCCCTGTACATCCGCACCTTGGGCGGCGTGGGCCTGCTCAGCAACAGCGGTTTGATCGCCGGCCAGGCCGGCCTGTGGAACGACGGCAGCATCGCCACGCTGGTCAACACCGGCGCGCTCAGCGGCGGCACCGCGGCGGGGCTGCTGAACCGGGGCTGGATCGGCACGGTGGACAACGGCGCCACCATCAATGCCCTGCTCACCGGCCTGGACAATTCCGGCACGCTGGACAGCGTCATCAATCGGGGCACCATCATCGGCCGCAGCGACGGCCTGGTCAACGCCGGCACCGTGGGCACGCTCAGCAACAGCGGCACCCTGACCAGCAGCCGGGGGAGGCGATCTACAACGGCCAGGGAACCCTGGCCCAGCTGAACAACAGCGGCACCCTCAGCGGCTACAAGGCCATCGCCAACGCCGCCAGCCTGGGCCAGGTGACCAACAGCGGGCTGATCAGCGGCACGGGTTTCGCGCTGGATCTGTCGGGCACCACGGGCACCATCGCCAACAGCGGCACCATCGTCGGCCCTACCGCCCTGCGGCTGAACAGCGGCGCCACCCTGGCCGGCGTGGTCAACCAGGGCACCATCATCGGCAACCTCGTGAACCTGTCGACGGATGCCCTGACGCTGGCGGGCGGTTCCGTCCTGGGCACCTACACCGGCACCAACGGCGGCCAGGCCACCGTGTCCAGCGCGCTGGCCAACCTGGTGCTGGGCGGCGGGCGCCTGTTGCTGAACGACGGCGTGGATGTCGGCGGCCACACCCTGGTGAACGCCGGCGCCGCCGTGGTGCTGGACACGGTGGTCAGCGTCACCGGCGCCTATGCCCAGGCGCAAGGCGGGCTGGATCTAGCCACCGCCACCGCCCGGCTGGTGGTCGGCGGTGCCGCCCTGATCAGCGGCGGCACGGTCATGACCTCGCCCACGGCGGTGGCCACCTACCTGGCGGGCGCCACCGTGGGCACCCTGGTCCAGGGTGGCGCCGGCTCCAGCTACGCCGGCGTCACGGTGACCAGTGGCGTGACCGGCCTGGCCCTGCGGGGCCAAACCGGCCAGGGCCAGGCCGGCGGCGCCGACCTGCTGGCGCTGGCGGCCAACGACTACGTCGGCGACGCCCAGGGCTCCCTGGCCAATACCGCCGCGCTTGCGGCCGTCACGGCCGTCCATATCGCGGCGACCGGCAGCCTGGGCACCCTGAACAACAGCGGCACCCTGCAGGGGATGGCCTATGCGATCTACGGGGCCGGCACGCTGGACACCCTGGTCAACAGCGGGGTGATCGCCGGCATCATCGTCAACGCCACCGCCCATGCCTTGACCATCGCCGGCGGCCTCGGGGGCGCCGTCGGCACGCTGACCGGCCCGGCGGGGGGCCCGGGACTGCTGCGCAGCGGCGGCGACGTGGTCCTGGCCGGCGGCGCCCTGCTGCTGAACGACGCCATCGATGCCGCCGGGCACACGGTGGCCAACACCGGCGCCACCGTGGCGCTGGGCGGCGCGCTGACCATCACCGGCAACTACAGCCAGACCGGTGGCACCCTGGCGCTGGGCGCCAACACGCTGGTGGTGACGGAGGCGGCGCAACTGACGGGCGGCACGGTGACCGCCAACCTGTCCGCCACCGCCAACCGGATGGCGGGAGAGGTGGCGGGCACCTTGATCGCGGGTGGCACGGCCTCGCGCTATGGCGGCGTGGCGGTGGATGTCGGCGTCCCCGGCCTGTCGGCGGCGGCGGTGGCGATGACCATCGGCGGGCGGGTGGACCTGGTGGTCACGGCCACCAACGATTATGTCGGCGGCACCCGGCCGGCGCTGGAGAATGGCGGTGTGATCACGGCCGTCACGGCCGTCCACATCGCGGCGACCGGCAGCCTGGGCACCCTGAACAACAGCGGCACCCTGCAGGGGACGGCCTATGCGATCTACGGGGCCGGCACGCTGGACACCCTGCTCAACAGCGGGGTGATCGCCGGCACCATCGTCAACGCCACCGCCCATGCCCTGACCATCGCCGGCGGCCTCGGGGGCGCCGTCGGCACGCTGACCGGCCCAGCGGGTGGCCCGGGACTGCTGCGCAGCGGCGGCGACGTGGTCCTGGCCGGCGGCGCCCTGCTGCTGAACGACGCCATCGATGCCGCCGGGCACACGGTGGCCAACACCGGCGCCACCGTGGCGCTGGGCGGCGCGCTGACCATCACCGGCAACTACAGCCAGACCGGTGGCACCCTGGCGCTGGGCGCCAACACGCTGGTGGTGACGGAGGCGGCGCAACTGACGGGCGGCACGGTGACCGCCAACCTGTCCGCCACCGCCAACCGGATGGCGGGAGAGGTGGCGGGCACCTTGGTCGCGGGTGGCACGGCCTCGCGCTATGGCGGCGTGGCGGTGGATGCCGGCGTCCCCGGCCTGGCGGCGGCGGCGGTGGCGATGACCATCGGCGGGCGGGTGGACCTGGTGGTCACTGCCGCCAACGACTATGTCGGCGGCGCCCTGCCGGCGCTGGAGAACAGCGGCGTGGTCACGGCCGGCACGGCTATCCACATCGCGGCCACGGGCAGCGTGGGCACGGCCGGCAACACCGGGGCCCTGGTGGGCACCGTGGCGGCCGTCGCCAACCTCGGCACCATGGGTCTGCTCAGCAACCAGGGCACCCTCAGCGGCGTGACGCGCGGCCTTTACAACGCCGGCACCATCGGCACCGTGACCAACAGCGGCCTGATCACCGGGGCGACCGCCCTGTACACCAGCGGCAGCATCGGCGCCGTTGGCAACAGCGGCGTGATCGCGGGGCGGATCGTCAACGCCGCCCCCACCGCGCTCAGCATCAGTGGTGGCGGCGGTGGCGCCATGGGCACCCTGACGGGGCTGGGCGGCGCCCAAGGGGCCATCGTCAGCACCGGCGCCGACGTGGTGCTGTCGTCCGGCAGCCTGCTGCTGAACGACACCGTGGACGTGACCGGGCACACGCTGGTCAACAGCGGGGCGTCGGTGCTGCTGACCAGCGTCGTCAGCGTCACCGGCAACTATGCCCAGACGGGGGGCACCTTGGCGGCGGGCATCGGCGGGGCCTCCACGGGTGGACTGGTCGTCAGCGGGGCGGCCAGCCTGACGGGCGGCACCGTGGCCGTGGCGGCCCTGGCCGGTTCCAACCTGCTGGCGGGCGACAGCTATACCATCGTGGCGGGCGGCAGCCTGACCGCCACGGGCCTGACCGCCGCCGCCAGCGGCTTCACCGCCACCCTGGGCACGACCACCAGCGGGGCCGCGACCGACCTGGTGCTGACGCTGGTCAGCGACTATATCGGCGGCACGCTGGGCACCCTGACCAACAGCGCCGTGCTGTCGGCCGCCACGGCGGTGATGATAACGCCGGCCGGCAGCCTGGGCACCCTGGCGAACACCGGCGCCATACTGGGCGATGTGGTGAACGCCAGTGCCAACGACTTGGTGGTGACGGGCGGCAGCGGCGGCACGGTGGGCACGCTCGCCGGCGGCGTCATCCACAACAGCCTCAGCAACCTGGTCTTCGCCGCCGGCGACCTCAGCCTGGGCGACGCCATCGACGCCACCGGCCACACGGTGACCGGCGGCGGCGCGAGCATCGCCCTGTCCCGCGATGTGGCCATCACCGGCGCCTACATCCAGACGGCGGGCACCCTGGTCGCCGCCGGCCACGTGCTGAGCGTCAGCGACGCGGCCCGTGTGATGGGCGGCGTGGTTTCGGCCGGGGTGGGCGCCGGCGGCAACTACCAGGTGGGCGACAGCGTCACCCTGATCCACGGCGGGGTCGGGTCCAGCTACGCGGGCGCCACTGTCACCAGCGGCGTTTCCGGCCTATGGGCCACGGGTGCCGTCAGCGGTACCGATCTGCTGGCCGTGGCCGGCAACGACTATGTCGGCGGCGGTCTGGACAAGCTCGACATTTCCGGAACGCTCACCAACACCGCCGGCGGCGCCACGGCGCTGTACATCGCGGCCAGTGGCGTCCTGGGCACCTTGGCCAACAGCGGCGTCATCGCCGGCGACATCCTGAACCAGTCCGCCAACCCCCTGGTGATCAGCGGGGGCACGGATGATGCCCCCGGCACGCTGACGGGCGCCGGCGGGCGGCTGGGGTCCATCACCAGCCGCCTGGCCGATGTGCGCTTCATCTCCGGCACGCTATTGCTGAACGACCATCTGGACGTGGGCACGCACGGTGTGATCAACAGCGGCGCCACCTTGCTGGTCAACAGCGCCATCAACATCACCGGCAGCTACAGCCAGACCGGTGGCAGCCTGGTGATCGGAATCGCCTCCACCAGCAGCTATGGCAGCCTGGTGATCAGCGGCAGCGCCAGCCTGGCGGGTGGCTCGGTGACGCTGAAGCCCACGGCCGGCGGGGCGCTGACGGCCGGCAGCTACACCATCGTGTCGGCGGGTGGCGGGCTCAGCACCGGCGCCTTGGCCCTCACGGCCGCCGGCTACACGGTGACCAGTTCCACCGTGACAAGCGGCGGCCACACCCAGCTGGTGCTGACCCTGAACGCCGGCAGCACCGGCACGACGGGCGGCAATACGGGTGGAAATACCGGCGGCGGAAATACCAGTGGTGGGAATACGGGTGGCGGAACCACGGGGGGCTCAACCGGCGGATCGACCGGCGGCGGGACCGACACCGGCGGTTCGGGCGGCACCGGCACCGGGGGAACGGACGGCGGCACGGGCAACACGGGCGGCACGGGGAACACGGGTGGGACGGGCACCGGTGGCGGCACGGCCACCCCGACGCCCCCGGTCGGTTCCCGCTATGCCGCGGTAGGCCTGGCCCAGGGTGGGGCGGCCATGGGGGCGGGCGCGGCGCTGGATGCCATCGCCGCCAGCGGCGGCGGTGCGGCCACGGCTTTCCAATCGGCGGTGCTGACCCCCCTGTCCGGCTTGTCGGCCGCGGCGCAACGGCTGGCGGTGGCGCAGCTGGCGCCCAACCAGACGACACCGCAGATGACCCTGTCCATGACGGCACCCACCACCACCGCCATCAGCCAGCACCAGCAGACGGTGGCCGGCCTGATGGCCGGCACCGGCGCCGCTGCCGGTTCCGACGGCCAGCAAGGCGCCATTTGGGGGGAAATCCTGGGCGGTGGCGCCCTGCGCGCCAATGGCGCGGATGCGGCCGGGTATCGCGCCAGCAGCGCCGGCCTGGTGCTGGGCGCGGACTGGTATGCCGACGACCAGGTGATGGCCGGCCTGGCCTTCAGCTGGCTCAGCAGCGCGGCGGTGGGGCAGGGGGTGTCGGCGAACAGCCTGACGCGGGCTGGCAGCTATCAGCTGACGGCCTACGGTGTCTGGCGGCCGGATATCGCGGACCAGCGCCTGTCCGTCGCCGGCCAGGTCAGCTTCGGCTACAACCATTACGACCAGCGCCGTTGGATCGATTTCCTGGGCGCCCGTGCCAACGCCAACTATGGGGGCGAGCAGTACCTGGGCAAGGTGACGGTGGGCTATGACCTGCCCCTGGCGGCAACCTTCACCCTGATGCCGCAATACAGCCTGCGCGCCGTGCGCCTGACCAACCACGGGTACCAGGAACACGACGCGGGCGTGGCCGATCTGGCCGTGGACGCGCTGGTGACCAGCAACATCACCCAGGAACTGGGGGCTACGATGGCCACCCGGGTCGATACGGCGCTGGGCGCCCTCGTGCCGGAGCTGCGTGTGGCCTGGGTGCACGATTACCTGAACGGTCCCGTCGCCACCACCGGCGTGCTGGCCGGCGTGGCGTTCGCCAGCACCACGGCCCAGGTCAGCGCCGACGGCGTCGCCATCGGCGTGGGCGCCACCCTGCGCCAGGGCGATAGTGTCAGCCTGCGCCTGGAATACAGCGGCGAATACCGCCGGGATTATCAGACGCACGCCGGCGTCCTGCGGGCCACCTGGGCGTTTTGACGGCGCCGGGAGGGACATTCCGGCGGGTGTAGCCGGAGTATGAACGAATTACCCAGGTGTCATTTTGAACAGATTTGGCGAAAGTGTGAAAAACCGCTTGCTCTTTACAGACAGCCAGTCATTTTTCATCAGAATTAATCAGAGGTGAGTGGGCGATTTCCCGGGGTCTACCGCCGGCACCCCCGCCCGCCCGCCAAATGACGCGGAAAAAGCTTTTGAGAGCTTGACCTTGTTATCGCCCTGTTGGTTAGTCCCTTATCGTCCTTCCGTATAGGCTGCGGGCGATAGTTAGGACGTGGCGGGAGGCCGCCATTTCATTCTATAAGCGGTTAGACCGCATACTTGCAGGGGCCGGAGTACCGAGATGAGCATAGTGGCGAGGGCGGCGTTGGTCGCGATGACGGCCGGCGCGTTGGCGGCGTTCACCGGGGTGGCCACCGCCACCGTGGCGGCGGAGCCGGTGAAGACTCCCCCGCCGGCGACGTCCGTTCCCGCCCCGGCTAACGCCCCTGCCACCGCCGGCAAGGGCCCCGAAGTCACCAAGGCGCCGGGTCCGCTGTGGTCCAAGAGCTGCGCCAAGACCGATGCCGGCGCCGAGATTTGCTATGTCGAGCAGTTCGCCATCGCCACGCCGCAGAACGTCATGATGCTGCATGTCCGCGTGGGCTATCTCGGCCCCGACGGCAAGCCGCGCCTGATCCTGGCCACACCTTTGGGCGTGCTGCTTCAGCCGGGCGTCACCCTGGTGGTGGACCAGGACAAGCCGCTGACCCTGCCTTTCGATGCCTGCCAGCAAGGCGGGTGCGTCGCCGCCGCCGACCTTGAGGACGGCAAGGTGCTGGACCATTTCACCGGCGGCAAAGTCCTGGCGGTCCGCTATATCAATGGCGACAAGGCCGCCGTCGACATCCCGGTGCAGCTGAGCGGCCTGGCCGCGGCGCTGAAGGCCCTGCCGGCGCCGCCCAAGCGCACCCCGTAAGCCATCCGCCCTGACCCATTCCAGAATAAGCGCGCGAGCCATGAGCACCCAACAGCAGACCACCATGACCGTTGAGCAGGCGCTGGGCCAGGCCCACGCCCATTGGAACGCCGGCCAGGTCGACCAGGCGGAACGTTTGTGCCAGCACGTGCTGGCACTGTGGCCGGGGCAGTCGGACGCCTTGCACCTGATGGGCCTCATGGCGCACGCCTACGGCAACCTGGACCTGGCCATCGACCACCTGCGCCGCGCCTGCCAGGCGCCGCGGGTGCCGGCCGTCTACCTCAGCAACCTGGGTGAGATGTTGCGCCAGCGCGGCCTGCTGGCCGAGGCCGAGGTGGCCGCCCGCCGCGCCGTCACCATGGACAACGCCCTGGTGGCCGGCTGGAACAACCTGGGCATCATCCTGCAGGAAGCCGGCAAGCTGGAAGACAGCCTGACCTGCCTGGAACGGGTGGTGGCGCTGCAGCCCAACTATGCCGAGGCGCACAACAACCTGGGCAACACGCTGAAGCGCATGGGCCGGCTGGACCAGGCCCGCCAGCGGTACGAATACGCCCTGAACCTGGCCCCGGCCTATGCCGAGGCGCAGAGCAACCTGGCCAACCTGCTGAACGACCTGGGCCGCCCGGACGACGCCCTGGCCGCGGCGCGCAAGGCCATCGACCTGAACCCGCGCCTGTCGGACGCCTACATCAACGCGGCGGCGGTGGAACTGGGCCGCAACCGCAACGAGGACGCGCTGCGCTGGATCGACGCGCTGCTGAGCTACGCCCCCCTGCATGCCGGCGCCCTGACCGTGCGCGCCACGGCCCTGCGCCACCTGGAGCGGCTGGAGGAGGCGTTGGCCGACGCCCGCCGCGCCGTGGCCTCCCAGGCCGACAATGGCGAGGCGCAGAATGTCCTGGGCGAGGTGCTGCAGGCCCTGGGCCAGCATGACGAGGCGCTGGCCGCTTTCGACCGCGCGTCCAAGACCCTGGGCTTCGCTCCGGAAAAGGCGCTGATCAACCGCGGCGTCCTGCTGATGGAGCGCGGCGACAAGGCCGAGGCCAAGGCCGCCTTCGAACAGGTGGTGGCGCAGTTCCCGCGCTCCGCCTCCGCGTGGTTCAACATGTCGGACCTGCACCGCTTCCAGGCCGGCGATCCGGCCGTCACCAAGATGGAAGCGCTGCTGTACGGTCCCGACCCCGTGCAGTCGCAGACCGACCGCACCGCCCTGAACTTCGCCCTGGGCAAGGCGTGGATGGACATCGGCGACGCCGACCGCGCCTTCGGCTACCTGAACGAGGGCAACCGCCAGAAGCGCGCGACCTTCGCCTATGACGCCGCCGCCACCAGCCGCTGGATGGCCGACATCGCGACGTCCTTCCCGGCCGCCAAGTTCGAGGGGCCCAAGGCCGCGACCCAGGGCAGCGACCAGGCGGTGTTCGTGCTGGGCATGCCCCGCTCCGGCACCACCCTGATCGAGCAGATCCTGGCCAGCCATCCCCAGGTGGCCGCCGCCGGCGAGCTGTCGGCCTTCAACAACCTGGTGAACCAGCTGGGCCCCTATCCCCAGATCGCCGGCCACCTGACGCCGGAGATCACGGGCGGCCTGGGCCAGCGCTATCTGGACTTCATCCGTCCCCTGGCCGGCGGCCGCCGCAAGGTCGTGGACAAGATGCCGTCCAACTTCCTGTTCGCCGGCCTGGTCAACCTGGCCCTGCCGGACGCCCGCATCATCCATGTGCGCCGTGACCCGGTGGACACCTGCCTGTCCTGCTACACCAAGCTGTTCACGCGTGAACAGCTGTTCACCTACGACCTGGCGGAGCTGGGGCAGTTCTACCGCGCCTACGAACGGCTGATGGACCATTGGCGCGCCGTGCTGCCCGCCGACCGCTTCATCGAGGTGCGGTACGAGGACGTGGTGGACGACCAGGAAGGCCAGTCCCGCCGCCTGATCGAGGCCATCGGCCTGACCTGGGACCCCGCCGTCCTGGACTTCCACAAGACCCGGCGCACCATCCGCACCGCCAGCCTGAACCAGGTGCGCCAGCCCATCTTCCGCAGCAGCATGGGCCGCTGGAGGCCGTTCGCGGCCCAGCTGACGCCGCTGCTGACGGCGCTGGGCGTCGACCCCAACGCTCCGGACGCCCCGGTCGACACTCCGGCCGCCGCGCCCGCCAAGAAGCCCGCCGCGAAGAAGGCGGAGCCCAAGGCCGAAAAGGCGCCTGAGCCGGTGGCCGAGGCGCCCGAAGCTAAAGCCAAGGCGGCGCCCAAGAAGGCCAAGGCCGCCGCGCCGGCCGCTGAACCGGCGCCCGCCCCTGCTGCCGCCGAGGACGCGGCGAAGCCGGCGCGCAGCCGCCGCAAGCCGGCCGCCAGCTGACAGGGCCTGCCGTCATGGACATGAAGGAACTTGAGCAGCAGGTCCGCCCCATGCTGATCGCGGGGCGGGGTGTCGAGGTCGAGGCGATGCTCCGGCCCCTGCTGGCCAGCGGCACGGGCCCGGTGACGCTGTGGGCCCTGCTGGCCCAGGCCCTGCGCGTGCAGGGCCGGGTGCTTGAGGCCAAGCCCATCCAGGAGATGCTGGTGGATGCCCTGCCCGGGCACCTGTCCACCCGCTTCGATCTGGCGGAAACCCTGCTGCTGCTGGGGGAGTTCGACCGTGGGTGGCGCGAATACGCCTACCGCTACAGCCTGGCGCACACCACGCGCATCGAGCGCAAGGTGCAGCGCCCACGCTGGGATGGCCGCCCCATCCCGGGCAAGACCCTGCTGATCCATGATGAGCAAGGCTATGGCGACACATTCCAGTTCATGCGCATGGTCGCCTGGGCCAAGGAGAAGAGCCAGGCCAACGTCATCCTGGAAATCAATCATGAGACGGCCAGCCTGGCGCGCCGCATGAAGGGTTTCGACGCCCTGACCCTGCGTGGGGAACTGCCGCCCCATTTCGACGTGCACGCCGAAATGATGAGCCTGCCCATGATCATGGGCCTGCAGCTCAGCCAGCTGCCGGGCGAACCCATGCCCTATCTGTCGGCCTTGCCCGACCGGCGGGAGCATTGGCGCAAGCGGCTGGAATCCTACAAGGGCCTGAAGGTCGCCTTCCTCTGGGCCGGCCGTCCTACCCACTTCAACGACGCCAACCGGTCCATGGGGCTGGAGATGCTGGCGCCGCTGGCGCAGGACGGCGTCACCCTCTTCTCCGTGCAGAAGGGCCCGAAGGAGGAGCAGGCGCTGAACCCGCCGGCCGCCATGGCCAAGCACGTCGTCAGCCTCAGCCCGGAAATCCGCGATTTCGAGGATACGGCCGCCATCCTGATGGAGGTCGACTTGCTGATCTCCATCGACAGCTCACCGGTGCACCTGGCCGGCGCGCTGGGCCGGCCGGCCTGGGTCATGATCCCCCTGCTGCCGGATTGGCGCTGGCTGCAGAACCGCGACGACACGCCGTGGTATCCGTCCGTCCGCCTGTTCCGCCAGACGGAATGGGGGCAGTGGGGCCCGGTGGTCGACCGCGTGGCCAAGGCGTTGGCGGAGTTCAAGGCCAAGAAGGGCTGACGGCATGCGGGCCCGCGCCCTGATGGCACTGATGTTGGCAGGGGGGGTGCTGGCGGGCGGCCTGGCCGCCTGTTCCGGCATCCATGGCCGGCAGGAGCGGGGGCCCACCCTGGCCCAGGGCGGCGGGTGGCGCTGGGACTACATCGCGGCGGGCAGCTTCGACCTGGCGACGGCGGTCAAGCCGAAGGCCGGGGGCGTCGGTAACGAAGTGCTGACCGTCTATATCGAGGGCGACGGCCTGGCCTACCTGTCGGCGCGTGAGCCGTCGCAGGATCCCACACCCACCGATCCGGTGGCCCTGCGCCTGGCCATGGGCCATCCCGGCACGGGGCCCGTCGCCTATCTCGCCCGCCCCTGCCAGTACGTCATGGAAACCCGGCCGCGCGCCTGCCAGGTGGGATACTGGACCAAGGCCCGCCTGGCGCCCGAGGTGGTGGATAGCGCCGGCCTGGCGCTGGACCGGCTGAAGGCCGACGCCGGCGCGCGACGCCTGGTGCTGGTGGGCTATTCCGGCGGCGGGGGCTTGGCGGCGGTGCTGGCCGAGCGGCGCGCCGACGTGGCCGGCCTGGTCACCGTGTCCGGCAACCTGGACTTCGGCCTGTGGACCCAGATGCTGGACCTGACGCCGCTGTCGCAATCGATCGACCCCGTCATCGACGCCGCCAAGCTGGCGGGCCGGCCGCAGGTGCATTTCGTCGGCGCCGACGACAAGCTGGTGGACGTCGCCATCGCCCAGTCCTTCGTGGCCCATCAGCCCACGCCCGCGTCGGCCACCATCATCACCGTGCCCGGCCAGGACCACGGCTGCTGCTGGGCGGCATCCTGGGCCACCCTGGCCCGGCGGCCGGAGATGAAGGCCATCCCCGGCTGGCTGCCCTGACGCACCCCGCGTCAGCCCGCCGACCAATACCCCGCCACCACCGGCCGGCCGCCCAGGGCGCCGGTATGCTCTACCTCCGGCCCCAGGGGAATGCGGGTATCGGCGCGGGCGAACACCGCCATCTCGTCCAGCGCCAGGGTCAGCGTGTGGGTACGCCCACCTTCCAGCGCCGCGCCGTCGGGGAAACGGTGCCACTGCCCGGCGGGCAGGTAGACGGTGACGGTGCCGGTGGCGTTCAGGCAGGGGGCGACCAACAGGTCCGGACCGCAGAAGAACTGATCCTCGAAGGCCCAGGCGGCGCGGTCGTCGGGGCAGGCCAGCGCCATGGCGCGCTGCACCGGCAGGCCGGTGGCGGCGGCGGCCTCCATGGCGGCGTGCAGATAAGGGATCAGGCGATAGCGCAGCTTCAGGGCGGCCAGGGTGGCGGCCTCCGCCTCCGGCCCGTAGGACCAGGGCTCCCGCGGGCCGATGCCGTGCAGGCGCATGTGGGCGGAGAAGACGGCCGCCTGCGCCCAGCGGACATAGAGGATGGGGTCGCGCTGGTCGCGGTAGAAGCCACCCACGTCGGTGGCGTAGTAGGGCGCGCCGCTCAGGCCCCAGGACAGGCCGCCGCGAAGGTTGCCGGCCATGCCTTCCCAATCCGCCTGCGGGTCGCCACCCCATTGGGCGGGATAGCGCTGCGCCCCGATCCAGCTGGCGCGGGAAAACAGGAAGGGTCCGCTGGCGCAGTAGGCCGCCGCCGCCTCATAGACGCAGCGGTTATAAAGGTGGGCGTAGACATTATGCAGGGCGTGCCCGGTCTCGCCATTGCTGGCCAGCATGTCGGGCTCCACCTGCTCGCCGAAGTCCGCCTTGATCATGTCCACGCCGGCCTCGAACAGCGGCTTGTGGCAGTCGCGCCAGTAGGCATAGGCGTCGGGGTGCGTGAAGTCGATCAGGCCGCTGTCGGGCAGGGGGGTCAGCACGGGGCCGAAGGGTTCCAGATCCCACGTGTAGCGATAGGCCTCGCCCGTGCGCCGGTCCTTGAGCAGCCAGCCCTTGGCGGCCAGCTCATCGAACAGCGGGTTGTTGACCGACACCAGCGGGTATTCCCAGGCGCAGATCTTGAAGTCCATGGCCTTCAGGGTCGCCAGCGTGGCGGTGGGGTCTTGGAAGCGCTTCGGATCCCATTCGAAGGCGAAGCGGGTGTCGGTGTCCTGCCAGGCGCGGCCGTCGAAGGTGATGGTGTCGCAGGGCATGCCCTTGGCGCGCACCTCCGTCGCCACGGCGATGACCTCCTCCGGCGTGCGGTAATAGGCCTTGGACAGGATGACGCCCAGGCTCCACAGCGGCGGCACCGGCGCCCGGCCGGTCAGGCCGGTGTATTGTTCCAGCAGGGCGGCGCCGTCATCGCCGGCGAACAGGAACAGGTCCAGGTGCTCATCCTCGACCACCAGGCCGTAGGCGCGCTGCGACCAGGGGGCGTAGCCCACGCCATGAGTCACCGGCGCCGGCGTGTGCGCCAGCAGGCCCCAGCCCTCGGGCGACCAGGCGAAGGGGGTGTTCTTGTAGGACCATTGGCCGTTGACGCCCAGCGCGTCCTCGTTGCGGGACCGCAGCAACTGCCCGCGATGGTCCAGTTGCCCCCACTTCTCCCCCAGGCCGTAGACGGGCTCGCCGGACTTCAGGTCCAGGCTGACGAACCAGGCGCCGTCCAGCTTGGCGAAGGGCGGCAGGCGGAAACGGCGGACGAAATGCCCATCGGTGGGCGAGGACTGAACCACCCGGCCGTCGACCCGGGTCAGGGTGAAGGACAGGGGCGCGTGGTCCAGCGTGCACGTCAGGCCCCCGGCCGTGACCACGGTGCGGTCACCCTCCGCCACCAGGGTGGGCGTCAGCGGCGCCGGTTCGGCCGCCAGCAGGCCATAACCGCCGATGGCCCGCTCCCCCGTTCGCAGGCGGGCGCCGAAGGCGTGCAGCGTCAGCCACAGGGGGCCGGCGTCGGTTTCCAGCAGGACGGTGTCGCCCGCCAGGCGGGCCTTGGCCGTCACGGTCACGGCGGGGATGCGGCCCCAATTGGGGGACGCCGCCGCGCCGACCATATCCTGCACCACGCTCATGGCTCCGTTCCTCACTGCCGCCGGGTCATAGGCTTAAGCCCATACCCCAATCGGCACCGGCCCCGCCAGGGTCTCCCCGCAGGGACGGGACGCGTGAAACGGCCGTTCTGATGTCAGAACAAGGGCTTCAACCCGGGTGCCCAATGGCGGCCAGCGCGTGGTCCAGTTCCTGGATGGCGCAGACGATGTGGTAGAAGCTGCTGGCGGGGGCGGCCTCCTCGACGAAGGTGCCGTCCGGGTTCAGGCGGTCGCGCCACAGGCCCTTCACCGGCGTGTCGAAGTACTTCATCAGGCCGCGCCCGCCGTTGGCGGCCATGGTCCAGTAGGTGTCGCTGCGGTCGGCGTCGTCGCGGGTGGCCAGCGCCGCCAGCACGGCGCATTTGATGCGTTCCGTCTGCGGCCACAGGCGGGCGACGGGGTCGTGGGGGGTGAGGTCGTCCAGCAGGGCGTTCATGGCCACGCCCCGCGCCGGGTCCACGCCCGGCCCCTCGCCCACGGCGATCATGCGCCAGGCGGCGTCCGAGGCCGCCTTGTTGCCGGTCAGCGCCGCCCAGCGCAGCATCAGCCACGACCATTCGAACTGGTGCCCCGGCTCGACGATGCGGCCGGGCGTGCCGGCCTGGGGCCGCCAGTCGCCGTCGAAGAATTCCTTCAGCCCGCCCATGTCGTCGTCGATGAAGCGGCTGAGGGCCAGGCCCACGATCTCTTCCGCCAGGTCACGCCAGCCGCTGTCCCCACCCTGCTCCATCCAGGCCAGCGACGCCTCCAGCATGTGCATGTGCGGGTTGGACAGCAGGGGCAGGGTGCGGGGGTGGCTTTCCTCGAAGCCGCCCTGGGCGTGGTGCAGGGTGTCCAGCAGCCGCTGGCGCAGGGCCACGGCCATCTCCTCGGGCATGCGGCTCTCCGGCGTGGCGCTCTGCGCGGCGGCCAGGGCGAACAGGGCGAAGGCCTGGTCGTACAGCACCACGGTGTCGTCCAGGGCGGCGCCGTCCGGCGCCACCTTGGTGCGGAACAGGCCGTCGGGCCGGCGGTAGTGGTTCAGGAAGAAGGTCAGGCCATGCTCCGCCGCCTCGCGCACTGGGCCGTTCCAGCCGGACTTGGCGGCGACGGAATAGGAATACACTTGGCGGGCCTGCACCCGGGCGCGGCGCGCGTCGTTGGTCGGCTTGCCGTCCAGGCCCAGCTTCTCATGGAAGCCGCCGTTCACCCGGTCCGCCCCCACCTCCCACCACAGGGGATAGGCCCGCTCCACCAGCCAAGCCTTCAGTTGGCCACGCACGGCGGCGGCGTCGGCCACGGCGCCGGTGGGGGTGGAGTTGGGGATGGTGGAGGACAGCACAGCCGCTTGCATCATCATTCGCCTTCCGGTCGGCTCTCGGGGAAATTTCCAAGACGATAAAAGGCGTTGCCCATGCGGGCTAGAGGCAAGGCGGTAATAATTCGGTGACTGGATGGGTTTCGTTTTTGGGAACGCCACTCGACATACGATCGCGGCGATGCCACCTTCTGGATATGAGCAAGCCGGAACCCATAACGCCTTTGAGCGACGAGGAGGCTGCCGAATTGGCGGCTTTGACCGCTGCCGTGGCGGAGGCCCGGGCGGATCATCGCGGTATCCCGCATTCTGAGGTGCGGGCATGGCTGCTGGAGATCGCCGCCGGCAATTTCGACGTGCCGCATCCCGTTCCTCGGTAATCAGCATGACTGAGCAGGTCACGTGGCGCCCTGTGGCCTTCGCGGACCTTGCAAAGATCATCGCCCATATTCACGCGGAAAATCCAATCGCAGCCCAGCGGGTTGGCCGCGAATTGCTGCTGGCGGCAGACAGCTTAGCGATTTTCCAAATCGTGGGAGACACGGACGTGTGCCTGGAACGCGCGAACTGGTGACCATCCGCCCTTACATCATCGTGTACGAGGTCGATGACCGGAAAAGCGCGACAATCCTGCGGATTTGGCACAGTGCTCAGGATTGGCCGGCCTCTTAAGACCTCCTCCCAAGAAAAACGGCCCGGGCTCCGTCAAGGAACCCGGGCCGCATCGTAACCGCCGCTTCTAGGGGGGAGAGGAAGGCGGCGGGTGCGATCACTCGGCGGCGTGCTGCGCCGTATGGCCGTTGAGGGCCGGCTGTTCCAGCTTCTCGTGGGTGATCAGCTTGCCGCCCGCCAGCTTGCGCAGCAGGACGTAGAACACCGGGGTCAGCCCCAGGCCGAAGAAGGTCACGCCCAGCATGCCGAAGAACACGGCGACGCCCATGGCGTGGCGCATCTCGGCGCCAGGCCCCGTCGACATCACCAGGGGCACCACACCCATGATGAAGGCGATGGAGGTCATCAGGATGGGACGCAGACGCAGGCGGCTGGCCTCGATCGCGGCCTGGACGGGGGTCTTGCCGTGGATTTCCAGTTCACGGGCGAACTCCACGATCAGGATGGCGTTCTTGGCCGACAGGCCCACCAGCACCATGAAGCCGATCTGGGTGAAGATGTTGTTGTCACTGCCCGTCAGCCACAGGCCGGCCAGGGCCGACATCAGGCTCATGGGCACGATCAGCAGGATGGCCAGCGGCAGGGTCAGGCTCTCGTACTGGGCGGCCAGCACCAGGAAGACCAGCAGCACGCTGATGGGGAACACCCACAGGGCGGAGTTGCCGGCCAGGATCTGCTGGTAGGTGAGGTCCGTCCATTCCAGCTTGATCCCCCGGGGCAGGACCTCATGCGCGATCCGCTCCGCGGCGGCCTGGGCCTGGTTGGTGGAATAGCCGGGGGCCGGGCCGCTGTTGATGTCGGCGGCGGTGTAGCCGTTGTAGCGCACCACCATCTCCGGCCCATAGGTCGGGCTGACGCTGACCAGCGACGACAGCGGCACCATCATGCCCTGGGCGTTGCGGGTCTTCAGCAGGCCGATGTCGTCGGCATGGGCGCGGAACGGGGCGTCCGCCTGCACCCGCACCTGGTAGACGCGGCCGAAGCTGTTGAAGTCGTTGACGTACAGCGAACCCAGGTAAATCTGCATGGTGTCGAAGACGTCGTTGACCGACACGCCCAGCTGCTTGGCCTTCACCCGGTCCAGATCCACGTTCAGCTGCGGAACGTTGATCTGGTAGCTGGAGAACGTCGGCCCCAGCTCCGGCGTCTTCATGGCCTTGGCGATGAAGTCGTTGGACGCCTTGGCCATGGCCTCGTACCCCAGGGCGCCGGTATCCTCAAGCTGCAGCTTGAAACCGCCCAGGGTGCCCAGGCCCATGACGGGCGGGGGCGGGAAGACGGCGATGTAGGCGTCCTTGATGCCCGCGTATTCCTTGCGCAGGTTGGCGGCGATCTCGGCGGCCGAGATATGGCCGGGACGATCGTCGTAATGTTCCAGCGGGACGAAGACGATGCCGGCGCTGGAGCTGTTGGTGAAGCCGTTGACCGACAGGCCGGGGAACGAGACAGCATGGGTCACGCCCGGCTGTTTCATCGCGATCTCCGACATCTTGCGGATGACCTCCTCCGTGCGGTCCAGCGAGGCGCCGTTGGGCAGCTGGGCGAAGGTCACCAGGTATTCCTTGTCCTGGGCGGGCACGAAGCCGCCGGGCACGGTGTTACCCAGGAAGACGGTGGCACCCAGCAGGGCGACATAAATGCCGACCATGATGCCCTTGTGCCGGATGACGCCGCCCACGCTGTTGCCATAGGCCTGGGACCCGCGGTGGAACACCTTGTTGAAGCCCCGGAAGAAGGGGCCCAGCACGGTGTTCATGCCGCGCGTCAGCCAATCCTGGCCGTCATGGTGCCCCTTCAGCAGCAGGGCCGCCAGGGCGGGGGACATGGTCAGCGAGTTGAAGGCGGAGATGACGGTGGAGATCGCGATGGTCATCGCGAACTGCTTGTAGAACTGTCCGGTCAGGCCGCTCATGGCCGCCAGCGGCACGAACACGGCCACCAGGGTCAGGGCGATGGCGATGATGGGGCCGCTGACCTCACGCATGGCCTGGTAGGTCGCTTCCTTGGGCGACAACCCGGCCTCGATGTTGCGCTCGACGTTTTCCACCACGACGATGGCGTCGTCGACCACGATGCCGATGGCCAGCACCATGCCGAACAGCGACAGCGCGTTGATGGAATAGCCGAAGGCCAACAACAGGGCGAAGGTGCCGACGATGGAGACGGGCACCGCCAGCAGCGGGATGATGGATGCCCGCCAGGTCTGCAGGAAGACGATGACCACGATCACCACCAGGGTGATGGCTTCCAGCAGGGTGTGGATCACCGCGTTGATGCTGGCGCGGACGAACTGCGTCGGATCATAGACGATGCGGTATTCCACACCCGGCGGCATGTCGGACGCCAGTTCCGCCATGGTCTTGCGGACCTCGTCGGAAATGGCCAGCGAATTGGCGCCGGGCGACTGGTTGATGGCCATGGCCACGGCCGGCTTGTTGTCCAACAGGGCGCGCAGGCCATATTCCGACGCAGCCAGCTCAATGCGGGCCACGTCGCGCAGGTAGGTGACGCCACCGTCGGCCGTGGTCTGCAGGATGATGTCGCCGAACTCCGCTTCCGTCTTCAGACGGCCGCGGGCGTTCACCGACAGCTGCAGGGGTACGCCCTTCACCGACGGGGACGAGCCAATCACGCCCGCCGCCACCTGGACGTTCTGGTCGCGGATGGCGTTGACCACGTCCTCGGCGGTCAGGTTGCGCTGGGCCACCTTCTGCGGGTCCAGCCAGACGCGCATGGAATAGTCGCCCGAGCCCCAGACCTGCACCTGGCCCACGCCCTGGATGCGTTCCAGCCGGTCCTTCACGTTCAGGACGGCATAGTTGCGCAGATAGGTCATGTCATAACGGTCGTTGGGCGAGATCAGGTGCACCACCATGGTCAGGGTGGGGGAGCTCTTGATCGTCGTGACACCCAGGCGCTGCACGTCCTCCGGCAGGCGAGGCAGCGCCTGCGAGACGCGGTTCTGCACCATCTGCTGGGCCAGGTCGGGGTTGGTGCCCAGCTTGAAGGTGACCGTCACCGCCAGGTTGCCGTCGCTGTTGGCCTGCGACTGCATGTACAGCATGTTCTCGACGCCGTTGATCTGCTCTTCCAGCGGCGCCGCGACAGCTTCGGCGATGACCTTGGGGTTGGCGCCCGGGTATTGGGCGTGCACCACCACGGTGGCGGGCACCACCTCGGGGTATTCCGAGATGGGCAGTTGGAACACGGATATCAGGCCGGCCACGAAAATGGCCACCGACAGCACGCCGGCGAAGATTGGCCTATCAATGAAGAAACGGGAGATGTTCATGGCTGTTCTCTAATGGAACGGGCGTTCATCCAGGCACCTCTTGGGTTCAGCCTCACAGGGCGGAACCGGCGGCGGTTTGCCGGGGCTGGGTGGCGGGGTTCTCGCCCGCCATGGCGACGTTCTTGGGCTTCACCGCGTCGCCCGGGCGGGCGAACTGCACGCCGTTGACGACGATGCGCTCCCCGGCCTTCAGGCCCTTGGTGATGACGCGCAGGCCATCCTGCATGCCGCCCAGGGCGACCTCGCGGTAGGCGACCTTGTTGTCGTCACCGACCACCAGGACGTACTTCTTGTCCTGGTCGGTGCCGATGGCGCGGTCGTCCACCAGCAGGGCCTCATGAGGGCTGCTGCCGCCCACCTTGATGCGGGCATACAGGCCGGGAACCAGCAGGCCGTCCGCGTTGTCGAACTTGGCGCGCACGCGGATGGTGCCGGACACGGTGTCCAGGTGGTTATCCACATGCTCCACCGAGCCGGTGCGGGAATAGCCGTCCTCGGTGGCGAGGCCCAGCTGCACCGGCGCGGTGCCGTCCTTCACGCTGGCGATGTAGCGCAGGTAGGTCTGCTCATCCACGTCGAAGGAGGCGTAGATGGGCGAGACGGAGACCAGCGTGGTCAGGGGTACGCTGGCGGCGCCGGCGGCCACGATGTTGCCCACCGTGATCTCCGCACGGGAAACCCGGCCGTCGACCGGGGCCACCACGCGGGTATAGCCGAGGTTCAGGCGCGCCACCTCCAGCGCCGCCTCGGCCGCCTTCACATCGGCGGCGGCGGTGCGGGAAGTGTTCTCGCGGTCATCCAGGTCACGCTGGGGAATGGCGTTGCTGGTGATCAGCTTGCGGGCGCGCTCCAGGTCCGTGGTGGCGAAGCGCAGGCGCGACTGCGCCGACGCCAGGGCCGCCTCGGCCCGGTCGACCTCCGCCTGGAAGGGGCGGGGGTCGATGGTGAACAGCAGGTCGCCCTTCTTCACCAGGGCGCCGTTCTTGAAGTTCACGGCCACGATGGGGCCGGAGATCTGCGGACGGATGTCCACATGCTCCACCGCCTCCAACCGGCCGGAATAGCTCTGCCAGTCGACGACGGTGCGGGCCAGCACCGGGGCCACGTCCACCTCGGCCGCCGGCGGGGCGGCGGGGGTGGAAGCGGCCTGGGCGCCGGAGGGACCGTGCAGGAAAAAGCCGCCGATGGCGACCAGGGCGACGCCGGCGGCCAGGGCCAGCACCAGCTTCGTGCGCGTGTTGGACATGGGGTGATACTCCTTGATACTGCGTTGGCGGGGCGTTACAGGCGACGCCCGAGGAAGTTGGCGATGGCCGCCAGGGCCGCGGGGTTGGCGGCCAGGTCGGCATGGGAAACGCGGGGGAAACGGGTCACCTCGGTGGGCACGCCGGCCCCGATCAGTTGACCTGCGTACTTCTCGGCCTCGACGTGCAGCACGTCGTTCTGGGCCGTGACGATCAGCGCCGGGGGCAGGCCGGCCAGGCGCCGGGATTCCAGCGGCGCCGCATAGGGATGCAGGCGCTGCGCCGCTTCCGGCAGATAGGCGCGGTAACACTTGGCGCAGTCGGCGATGGTGATGTCCGAACTCAGCAGCGTTTCGTCTCCCACCCGGGTCAGGCTGGGATCCAGCATGGGGCCGATCAGCACCTGCGCCTTCAGCGGCACGTCACCCTGGTCACGGGCGATGAAGGTCAGCGAGGCGACGATGTGCCCGCCGGCGTCGTACCCGGCCACGCCCAGGCGGTTGGCGGCGCCGCCGAAATCCTTGGCGTGTTCGGTGGCCCACAGGGCGGCGCGGTAGGCGTCGCCCGGGGCGGCGGGGAAGGGGTGGGCCGGGGCCAGGGAATAACCCACGGAGATGACGAAGGCCGGCGTGTGCGTGGCGATGAAGCGCGCCGCCGGATCGGCATCGTCCAGCCCGCCCTTGGTGAAGCCGCCACCGTGGAACACCAGCACGACCGGCAGCGAGGGCCGCAGGGTCTTGCGCGCGATGGCCGGACGGTACAGGCGCAAGGTCACCTCCTGGGCATAGCCCGGGATGCGCGTCTCGCACACGGTCACCTCATCCGGGCCGCTGGCGGATGTTTCACAGGGATTATGGCGCGATGGCCTGGACATTTCACATGGACGCGGATGCGTCCCTCCTGGTTTATGACAGGGTGGACTGTATGAGGGGTGCTGCGGCGAATAAATCAGTGTTTCGCTGCTACACAATTCGGATTGTCGGAACAATCGTGGAGGGCGGAGACGGAAACGCGTACCGCGGCGGATGCGCCGCGGTACGCGTGGCGGCCCAGGGATGGGCCCCGTAAGCGGATTGTCGGATAGGGACGGGCTTAGAAGCCCCGCAGCATGACGCCGATGAAGGGGAACAGGTCGCACAGCGCCAGGCCGGCGAACAGGGACAGCCCGGCACCCATGGCCGCCAGGACCGCCAGGGTCATGCGGGCGTCCGCGGTCAGCAGGGGTGCGGCTGCCGGCAACTCTCCCAGCAGCGGGCTGGGGGCGAAGGGATGGGGAAGCGTCAGGCGGCGCTGGGCATCAAGGATCGGTGCGGCCATCGAACGAACTCCTCACGAACGGGTGATGCCAGGCATACGCCAGGATCCGCGGCGGTCGCGTCCCGTTTCCCACCGTCAAAACGGCGGAAGAGGCGGGCGGCGGTATCGGCCGCAGAATCCGGCGGGTTGCCGGCATCAAGAATGGGGCGGTGTGACCTGTGACTGCCAAGACCAGGGATCACGCCAGCGACAACGCGTCCGCGCCCCTTTCCGGTGGATAGCCCCGGTGGAAAAGGACGGTCAGGCCGCGAGACTAGGTTGGGGCCCCGAACGGGGCGGTTTCACGACGGGCGGACCCTGAAAACATCCCCCGGGCCCGGGCTGCCGACCGGTCCGTGACCGGCACCGCAGCGACGGTTCCATCATAGCGAACGCCGCTCTAGGCGGAATACGCGATAATGCGAATACTCTGTTTAGAAAAAACCGCATAATCGGCGGGAATGACGCCGGGCCGGCGGTGCGGCCGCACAATGGATCCCACGGTACCATCGTCACGATGCCCAAGGCCAGCCCCGCCTGGGCGCGTTTGCGATCCAAGGTGAAAAGGATCGGGCATCAATGCCGGTCATCGTCCCGCCGGGCTCCCTCCGACCAGATTGTTGGTCAGACATAACCCCCTGGGCGGGCGAAGACAACGTCGCCCCCCGTGTGCGCCCGTTTCACGCGCAGATCAGGCACTTCTCCTCATCCTCCACATCGACCGCAACCGGGGCGGGGGGCTTTTCGGGGCAGAGGGTGGCCTGGCCGTTGAACAGGGGGCAACTGTCGAACAGGTCGGCCACCCAGTCCACGAACACCCGCACCTTGGGCGACAGGTGGCGATTGTGGGGATAGACGGCGGAGATGGGCATGGGCTCCGGCTTCCACCGGGGCAGCAGTTCCTTCAACTGGCCGGACAACAGGTAGGGCTTGGCCATGAAGTAAGGCGGCTGGATGATGCCCAGCCCTTCCAACCCGCAGGTGAGATAAGCGTCGGCGTCGTTAACAGCCACGGGCCCGGCGGCCTTCACCTCCTGCACCTCGCCCTCCACGATGAAGGACAGGTCGACGATCTTGCCGGTGCGGCTGTGGAAATAGTTCACGGCCTGGTGCCGCTCCAGATCCTCCAGCGTTTCCGGCACGCCGTAGGCGGCGATGTAGGCGGGACTGGCGCAGGTCACGCCCTGGAACACGCCCACGCGCCGCGCGATCAGGCTGCTGTCCTGCAGATGGCCCACGCGCACCACGCAGTCCACACCGTCCTGCACCAGATCCACCGGCCGGTCGCCCATGCCGATCATCAGGTCGATGTCGGGATATTGCCGGCGGAATTCATGGACGCGGGGGATGACCAGCAGCCGGCCGATGGCGCCCGGCATGTCCACGCGCAGCTTGCCACGCGGGTTCTTCTTCATATTGGCGAAGGAGGACTCCGCCTCGTCGATGTCGGACAGGATGCGGACGGCGCGTTCGTAGTAGGCGGCGCCGTCGGGGGTCAGGCTCAGGCGCCGCGTCGTCCGCTGCAGCAGGCGCACGCCCAGGAAGCCCTCCAGGTTCTGGATGATGGTGGTGACGGACGCGCGGGGCAGGCCCAGCGTGTCCGCCGCCTTGGAAAAACTGTTCACTTCCACGATGCGGGTGAACACCTGCATCGCCTGCAACTTGTCCATGGAACCCACCGGATGTCAGACGGTCCGGAACAATGTAGGTAATTGGGTGGCCGGGTTCCAGGCCGTGGTTGCGGGGTCTGCCATCAGCGGAACCGCTCCACCGCCCGGGTGATGGCGGCCAGCTTGTCCTGCGCCGTGCCGCCGGCGCAGATGGGATTGTCGGCGAAGGTGGCGAAACCGCAGTCAGGGTGCAGCAGCACCCGCTGCCGTCCGAACAGGTCGATGGCCTGCGCGATGCGGGCGGCCACCGCGTCCGTCTCCTCCACCGCCGCGTGCTTCTGGTTGACCACGCCCACGCCCAGCCGGGCGTCGTCGGGCAATGCGCGCAGCACTTCCATCTCACCGGCGCGGGGCGTGCACATCTCCAGCAGGTAGGCGCCGACCTTCACCTGGGACAGCGTGGCGACCAGGGGGGCGTAGCCGCCGGACAGGGCGACGCTCTCATCCGGCGTCCAATTGCCCCGGCAGACGTGCAGGGCGGTGCGTTCCCGGGGGAAATCCGCCAGCACGGCGTTCAGCAGGTCGCGGGCGAACCCTAGTTCATGGTCGGGCCCCAGGGACTCCGACAGGGCGCCGCACATGAAACTGCGTTTGTTCTTGGCCCCGGCGAAGACCACCTCCGACAAGACGGGCTCATCGAATTGTATGAGCGCCGCGCCGGCGTCCAACAGGTCGGCCAGCTCTTCCCGCAACACCCGCACAATGTCCTGAGCCAAGTCTTCCCGGCTGGCATAGGCCTGGTCGGAAATGCACTCCATCCACATGGTGCGGGTCAGCAGATAGGGGCCCGGCAGGGCCACCTTCACCGGCTTTTCCGTGACCGTCCGGGCGAAATCCACCTCATGCGCCACCAGCGGCCGGGACCGGACCAGCGGACCGAAGACGGCGGGATGACGCACCTCGCCCGCCGGAATGTCCAAGGCCCGCAGTTCCGCCGCGAACTCCTCGGGATCGTCCACCAGGGGCAGCAGGTCCGTCAGGGGGATGAGCTGGCAGTTGTCCAGCCGGCTGGCGACGAAACTGGCGTAGCTGTCGCGCCGCTGTTCCCCGTCCGTCACGACATCGACGCCCGCCCGTTCCTGCGCGGCGATGGCCAGCCGGACGGCGTCGTCGGCCGTTTCATGGAAGGCCTGCTCCGCCAGCCGCCCCTCCACATGGGCGTGCATGGCCTCCACCATCCAGCGCGGGCGTGGCCAGGACCCGATGCCCATCGCCGCCAGTGCCGGTATGGCTGGGACGGTGGCCGCCTGCCGCCTGGGCGGGGTGGCGGGCGTGGCCGAGGGCGCCGCCGTGCCCGCCTGGGGCGCGGCGGTTCGTTCCGACAGGGCGCCCTTGCACACCAGGAAGCTGCGCTGGCGCCCGGTTTTGGTCCAGGACACCAATTCGTTGCCGGTCAAGCGGCACCAGGCCGGCAGATCCTCATCGACCGACACCTCCGACGACAGGATTTCCAGCAGGCCGCCGCGGGGCAGCGGGTCAATGTGCCGGCGGATCAGCAGCAGCAGGCCGTTGCCGCAGTCAAGGTCACCCCCGTCGAAGGACGTGTCGGGGACGTGGATGTGGCGGGCTGTGGGTGTCATGGAATCCATCCGGTCAAGGGGCGCCGTAGAGGCGGGCGGCCGCGGCGTCATCGAACGAGGCGGCCGGCAGGTTCACCACCACCTGGCCGCCCGCCAGACCGACGATGCGGTCCGCGGCGGCGCGGGCCAGGTCCACCTGATGCAGGCTGCATACGACACCCACGCCTTGGGTCCGGGCGATGTCGCGCAGCAGATCCAGCACCCCGCCGGCCGTGGCCGGATCCAGGCTGGCCACTGGCTCATCGGCCACGATCAGGCGGGATCTCTGGGCCAGGGCCCGGGCGATAGCCACGCGCTGCTGCTGCCCGCCGGACAGGCTGTCGGCCCGTTGGTCGGCCCTGGCCAACAGGCCGACACGGTCCAGGCATTCCAGGGCCAGCAGGCGGTCCGCGCGGCTGAAGCGACGCGACCAGCCCCGCCACGCCGGCACATGGCCCAGCCTGCCGGCCAGGACATTGTCCAGGGCGGTCAGCCGGCCGACCAGATTGAACTGTTGGAACACCACGGCGATGTCGCGCGCCAGGCGTCGCCGGTCGCGGCCGCCGGCACGCGCGATGTCGTGGCCGCCCATCCATACCGACCCCGCATCGGGCGGGACCAGGCCGGCCAGGCAGCGGAAAAGCGTGGTCTTGCCGGCGCCGCTAGGTCCCAGCACGGCCACGACCTCGCCCGCGAGCACGCTGAAATTGACGTCCGCCAGGGCGGCCTGGCCGTGGAAGGCGCGGCGGATGCCGTGCGCGCGCATCAGCGGTTCGGTGGGTGGGACGTCAGCCGGGGCGATCGATGCGTCCCTCACGCCAGCCTCCGGCGCAGCCAGCCGGACAGCCGGTCCAGCGCCGTCACCACCACCAGGATGACGGCGATGATGGTGACCAGACGGGGGAAATCCAACAGATCCATGCTGTTCTTCAGTTCCTGGCCAATGCCGCCCGCGCCCACGACACCGAGGACGGTGGAGGCGCGGACGTTGAACTCCCACCAGAACAGGGCGGTGGACAGCATGGTCGGCGCCACATCGGGCACCAGGGCATAGACGATGGCGGTCAGCCGGCCGGCGCCCGTGGTGCGCACGGCCTCCAGCGGGCCCAGGTTGGCGCCTTCCAGATAATCGGCGAACTGCTTAGCGGCACTGCCCCAGGTGTGCAGGGCGATGCCCAGCACACCGGCGAAGGGGCCAAGGCCGACGGTCGCCACGAACAGCAGGGCGAAGACGAAGCTGTCGATGCCGCGCAAGGCGTTCAGGAACCAGCGCGCCGGGTAATACAGCCCGGGCCAGGGCGTGATGGTGCGGCTGGCCAGGATGGCCATGGGCAGGGCCAGCAGCGCCGCCAGGGTGGTGCCGATGGCGGCCATGGCCACCGTTTCCGCCGTGCGCCAAGCGAACAGGGGCAATTCGTGCAGGTCCGGTGGCCAGGCGGTCGCCAGCCAACGGCCCAGCTTGGGCAAGCCCGTCGCCAGCTTGTGCAGGTCGATGCCCGCCAGCCGCCAGGACACGGCATAGAAGGCCAGCAGGGCGGCGCAGATCCCCCACAAGCGCAGGCGGCGGGCCGTGAACCCCCGGTCCGTCGCCTCCATGCGCCGTAGCGCCTGTTCCGCCGCGCTGGTCATCAACGGTCCGATCTCAGGCCTTCGCCTTGATCTTCCCCAGCGCCAATCCCGCCTTCTCGATCATGTCGTAAGAGGCGTGGGTGGCGGTGACGAAGCCCGTGTACCGGTTGGGCAGCAGGGTCTTGGCCTGGTCCATCGTGATAGCGGTCAGGATCTTGCGTACTTGGTCGCCCATGCCGGCCGGGGCGTTCGCCGGCAAGACGATGGCGTCGTTGGGCAAGGGGTCCGAGGTCCAGACGATCTTGTTGGCGTCCTCCTTCACCTTGCCGCTGGCGATCATGGCGTTGCGGTTGCGGTCGAAGTCGGTCGCCAGGTCCACCTGCCCCGCGCTGACGGAAATCTCGTTGGCGGCGTGGGTGGCGCCCTCCGTATAGGTCCAGAAGGTCTTGGGATCGATCTTCCAGACCTCCTTCGCGTAATAGCTGGGAATCAGCCAGCCGGAGGTGGATCCCACGTCGGCGAAGGAGATGGTCATGCCTTTGGTGTCGTCGGGGAACTTGGCGACCTTCACGTCCGGCCGGGCGATGATGACGCCCAGGTAGGTGGGCTTTTCGTCATACTTGACCGTGGCCACCGCCTGGCAGCCGGTGGCGTTGTTCGCGATGATGTAGCCCCAGGGCCCCATCCAGGCCAGATCCAGCTGGCCCGATCCCATGGCCACGGCCATGCCCGCCCAGTCGGTGGTGGCCACCAGCTCGAAATCCACACCCAGCTCCTTGGCCAGGTGGGCGAACAGCGGCATGTAGGCCTTCTTGGTGTCCTCCGGCGACGGCAGCAGCGGCCCGATGCCGAAGCGCAGGGTCTTGCGGGCCTGTGCCAGGGCTGGTGCCGCCAGGGCGGCGGCGGCCAGGCCGGTGCCCGTGGCGATGCCCCTGGCGATGAAGGTCCTGCGGTCCATGTGCGCGTTCCTTTCCCGGATCAGTAGCTGACGCTGGGCGCGCCGTCGCTCATGAACTCGACCAGCTTGGCGCCGCCCACGATCTTGGCGCCGGCCACCAGCTTTTCCTCGTCCAGCCCGCGCTTCTTGAAGCAGGGGGAGCAGACATAGATGGTGCCGCCGGCGGCGGCGAAGTTGGCGATCAGGTCCTTCAGGGGGGCGAATCCCTCTTCATGGATGTCGTCGGCATAGCCCGCTTGCGACAGGCGGGTGCCCTCGATGGAGAGGAACACCACCGTTTCCTTGTCCGACGCCACGGCGGCGTTGGCGATGACGAAGGCGACGGTGGCCTTGTCGGTGTCATTTTTGGCGCAGCTCAATGAGACGACGAACTTTCCAGGCATGGTTTCTCTCCGATGAAGAGCTCACGGCCAGTCGGGCCGCGAGCGGATCCAGAAGCTATGGGTGGCGGGGTCGTGGCGGACCAGCTCGTTCCGGGTCATGCGGCACCAGGCCGGCAGATCCTCCGGCGCGCCGCTGTCGTGGGCGATGACGCGCAGTACGGCGCCGGGCATGGCCTTCAGCCGGACGCGCAGCAGCATCACCAGTTCGCCGCAGCCCATGTGGCCGGCGTCCCAGGTGCCGCTGTCCATATCCCGCGTATCCGCCATACCTGCCGCTTTCCGTCCATGCCGCGCCGGGGGCCACCCAGTGGACATGACTTGGCCCGCATGCGCCCAGGCGCAAGCAATCCCTTGAGGGTTTTTGAAGAGGGAGCAGATGGCGGCCGTGAACGTCCCCGTGGGCACACGGGCATCGGGTCAGCCCGCACGGGGCATGACGTAAGGCCGAAACACTCAATGAACACGATAGGTTGACGCCCGGCCGGGCGTCAAGCCGCGGCGGCGGCCCGTTCAGGCCGCGGATATTAATCGCGGCTTTTTCTTATAAAAAAGCATCAACTGTACAAGTCGGGCGGCGACCGGCAGGAAAAAGGGGCCGGCACGGAATGTGCCAGCCCCCATCGAAGTCGCCCTTGTTCGCGGGCTTAGAACCCGGCCTTCAGGGTGACGAAGAATTGGCGCGGGGCCAGCGGGTAGATGGCGTAGGTGCCGGAGGCCGAGCCCACGGTGATGGTGCTGGCCGCCTTCTTGTCCATCAGGTTGGTGACGTTCAGCGCGATCGAGGACGACTTCACGCCCGGGGCGATGGCGCCCAGGTCGTAGCTGGCCTCCAGGTTGAACTGCCAGTAGGACGGGACCCACAGGTCGTTGGTGTAGGTGGCGTAGCGCTTGCCGTAGTACTCGCCGCTGACCTTGGCGCCGAAGTCGCCATAGGTGCTGCTGACGATGAAGCGGTTCATCCACTCCGGATCGCCGGGGATCAGCTTGCCGGCGGTCTGCACCGTGCTGGCGCCGCTGACGTAGTTCTGGTCGTACTGGGAGTGGTTGTAGGACAGGGCGTCGTAGACCGAGAAATGGTCGCCCAGGTGTACGGTGGCGGCCACGTCAACGCCGTCGGTGGTGACGCTGCCCACGTTCTGCAGGATGCCGACGCCGCCCACGAAGGTGGTGAGGGTGGAATTCGGGCTGATCAGCAGCTGACGGTTGCTGAAGTCGACGTGGTAGTAGTTGATCTGGCCGCCGATGCCGGTGATGAAGCCCAGGTCCACCGGGTGGTCGCCGCGCCAGCCCGCCTCATAGGTCCAGGAGGTTTCGGGGTTGCCCGTCCTCTTGAACAGGTCGAAGGCCGCCTGGCTGCCCAGGCTCCACGGCGAGGCGCCGCCCAGGCCATAGGTGATGTACTGGCGCAGGTTCTTCTGGATGTTGAAGAACAGCTGGTCGTTGCTGGTGATGTCCCACAGGGCGCCCACCTGCGGCAGGAAGCCTTCCTTGGTGTCGATCTGGCCCTCCGGCAGGTTCACGGTGGTGCCGCTATAGGAACCGGACAGCGGCTGCACCGGCATCTTGCCGTCGGCGAACTGCAGGCTGGCCTTGAAGCCGGCCTGCAGCTTCACGGTCGGCAACACCTGCCACTGGTCCTGCAGGTAGGGCTCGATCACGTCGTTGGTGATCTTGCTTTCCACCTGGGTGAACAGCGCGTTGTCCGGGACGTCATAGGGCGTCAGCGGGTTGGTCAGCGACAGCTGGTACCAGCGGCGGGCCGTGGTGGTCTCGTTATGCTCCCACCACACGCCGCCTTCGATCTGGTGATCGCCCAGGGTGTAGGTGGCGTTGGAGCGCACGCCCTCGCGGTCGATGGTGTACTCGGTGGTGCGGACGCCGTAACCGGTGTTGCCCAGCACGGTCTTCAGATCCTGGGTCGGGTAATAGACCTTGAACACCGAGGCGGCGCCGCTGATGGGCAGGGCCACGATGCCGCGGCCATCGTCATGGTGGTAGTAGACCTGGTTGTGCCAGACCAGATCGTCGCTGAACTGGTAGTCATAGCTGACGTAGCCCAGGTAGTCGGTCCGCTGCGCCGCGCTGAAATAGTTGGAATAGTTGGCGCCCAGGGCCGCCGGGGTGTTGCCCTTGGCGTCCACGTAGGTCAGCGCCTTGGCCAGGTCCGGGTACAGGAAGGGACGGGTGTAGGGCTGGTAGGCCTGGTTGGCGGCGATGGAGGTCGCGTCCTCGTTGGGCTCGACCTTGTCCGACCAGTCGAAGAAGGCCTTCAGCGTGCCCTTGTCACCGGCATGCACGAACTTGCCGTTGACCTGGTAGCCGCCCTGCTGGCCGTTGAAGTCCCAGGCGCGGGAGTCCTGGCGCACGAAGGAGACATAGCCGCTGTTGCCGCCGTCCAGCTCGCCGGTGTCGATGCGGGCGAAGGTGCGGAAGGTGTCGTAGCTGCCGAACACCTGCTCCACCTGCGCGCCGGCCTCATCTTTGGGGTCGCCGGAGAACACCGCCAGCGTGCCGCCCAGGTTGCTGGTGGAGGCGGTGCCCAGGTCACCGGCGCCCGACGCCAGGCTGATGCGGCCGATGTTCTCGCTGATGATGGCGCGCTGTGGCGACAGGCCGTTGTAGTTGCCGTAGGACTGGTCGCCCAGCGGCACGCCATCCAGGGTGTAGCCCAGCTGCTGCGCGTTGAAGCCGTGGATGTAGAGCGAGGAGTTCTGCTCGTTGTTGCCCCACGGATCGGCGTTCTGGAAGATGACGCCCGGCAGCATGTTGATGGCCTTCACCGCGTTCACGCCGGGCATGATCGCCTGGATCTCGCGGGTCGGCAGCTCGATTTCCGACGCGGAGCGGCGGGACGAGGTGATGATGACCTCCTCCATCTGATCGTTGTCAGAGGCGGCCGTGTCGGGCGCCTGCTGGGCCGAGGCCGACAGCGCCAGGCCGGTCATCAGCGCCAGGGCGGCGGCCGATGCCAACAGGTGACGGATGTGCATTTCTTTCCCCCAGGGTTATGAAATTGCTGGGGTAATAGCCAGGCTACCGCAGTGCGGCAAATTAAGTTTTGATTTCAGGTGAGGTGCGGAAATATTGCGGAATCGTGTATTTTATACTTACAACGAATAGTTACTGATCGTCGTGATTATATCTTAAGCGCAGTATATTGAACATTTGAAGCGGTGGCGAGATGCCGCAGATGCGAAAGGTGGCCCAGGCCGAGAGCCTTCCGGCCGGGGTGCGCATCATTGCGCCCGTTCGTCGTTCGGCCTTATAAAACCTCATGCAATATTCAGGTTCAGCCGCGCCCATGCCCATCCCGCCCATCCCGCCCAAGCCGTCCGCCGCCAAGCCGAAGCGCGAACTTTCCGTGGGGGAGGTGGCGAAACGCGCCGGTGTCGCCGTTTCCACCCTGCATTTCTATGAGGCCAAGGGCCTGATCACGGCGACCCGCAGCGGCGGCAACCAGCGCCGCTACCCGCGTGAGGTGCTGCGCCGCATCGCCATCATCCGCGTGGCCCAGCGCGCCGGCATCGCCTTGGCGGACATCCATGACGCCCTGGACACGATACCGGACGGGCGCACCCCCACCCAGGCCGATTGGCGCCGCCTGTCAAGCGGCTGGAAGGACATGCTGCAGCAGCGCATCGACAGCCTGATGCAACTGCGCGACCAGCTGGAAACCTGCATCGGTTGCGGCTGTCTGTCGCTGGCCGACTGCCCCTTGCGCAACCCGTACGACCAGCTGGGCGCCGACGCGACGGGCCCGGTGCTGCTGCAGCGGGCGGGGGCGGGGAAGGCGGGGGAGTAAGGCGACGGTGGTCTCAAGGCAACATCAGGGGAACGTTGCTTGAGGCGGCGGCTTGCCGCAACGCCTTGTCCAAAGTGGCGAGCGGCAGACCCGATCTCAACGCCAGTTCCAGATAGATGGCGTCATAGACGGAGAGCTCGTGGCGTAGGGCAAGGTTGGGGACCGCGCCCCACAGCCTGGCATTGCCATCTTCATCGAAAGCGATCGGCAACCGAGCAAGCTGTTGCAGCGCGTTTTGTCGATCCGGTGCCGAGATTCGGCTTCGGCGTTCCGCCATCGCCAAGACATTGGCGACTTCAATCCGCCATAGAGGTGGAGCCAGTGCTCCATCCTGGATGATCCGTTCAAGCAGGGCCTGCGCCGCCGGACCTGCTTCTCCAGGAAGGATCCACGCGAGGGCCGCAGAGCTATCGATGACGCACAGGGTCATCGACGGCCTTCAAGACGATATTCCTCCAACTCAGCCATTGTGAAGGGCGTCTGGTCCTTGGCCGCGATGGAATGGCGCAGAGCCGCCAGCGCGGATGCCGCCGCTTTGGCTGAGGCGATGTCCTTGCCACCATCGATAGGGCCGAGTTTGGCGACGGGACGGCCGTGGCGGGTGATAATTACCTCCTCACCCGCTTCGACCTTATCAAGCAGCGCGGCCAAATGGGTCTTCGCTTCAAAGGCGCCTACGGTTGCCATGGCGGGTCTCAAACTGGTTGGACGTCTAGTTTAAAGTGAGAGCGGGCATTTGTCCCCGGAAACTTCCGCCGCTGCGCCCGGCAGCAACCGGGGTCGGTACGGTGGACGACGGCGCAGGGGTGGCGGGGAACTGGCCTTGGGCGCAATCCCGCGACCTCCGCCAGGGCGAGGGCGCGCCCGGATCAGCGCACCACCGGCACCACCCGCTGGTCGATGGCGCCGAAGACGCTGCCGCCGTCGGCCAGCTTGACCTCCATGCGCACGCGGTCGCCATAGCGCATGAAGGGGGTTTTGGGCTCCCCCTCGTCCAGGATCTCGATGCCCCGCCGCTCGGCGATGCAGCTGGACCCCACGGTGCGATAGCTGTCGTTGGACACGGTGCCAGAGCCAATGATGGTGCCGGCGCACAGGTCCCGCGTGCGGGCGGCGTGGGCGATCAACTCATGGAAGCCGAAGGCCATGGCCCCGCCCTCCGCCGCGCCGAAGCGCTGGCCG
Organism: Nitrospirillum guaranorum; assembly: GCF_034653275.1. Classification (NCBI taxonomy): domain Bacteria; kingdom Pseudomonadati; phylum Pseudomonadota; class Alphaproteobacteria; order Rhodospirillales; family Azospirillaceae; genus Nitrospirillum; species Nitrospirillum guaranorum. The sequence continues at coordinate 538,689 of NZ_JAYEES010000002.1, forward strand.
TTGAACCACACGTCCAGCGGCCGGTGCACGCGGCCCTCGCGCCAGGCGTCCCCCAGCTCATCCGGCGTCACGGCAACCGGGGCCACGCTGCAGGGCGGCTTGGCCTGCACCCAGCCGAAGCCGGTCTTCATCTCCCGTGGGGCCAGCACGCGCAGCGACCAGTCGTTGATCTGCACCACCAGGCGGACGTGGGCCAGGGCCTGCTCCGCCGTCACGCCCAGCGGCACGGCGCCGGTGATGACGCCGAACTCCCCCTCGAAGTCGATGCCGTCCGCCTCCGACGGCAGGGCGACATCCTCGGTCGCGGCCAGGAAGCGGTCGGAGACACCCTGGTACATCAGGGGTTCCGCCCCCTGCACGTTGTCGATCTTGAACACCTTGGACATCAGCTCGCCATGGCTGAGATAGGCAGAGCCATCCAGCCACTGCCAGGCGCGGGGCAGGGGCGCCAGGGCCTGGCTGGCGTCGAAGGGGAAGGTGTCGCGGCCGATGTTGACGGCTTCGTACAGCGCCTGCAGCGCCGGGGCGACCTCGTCCCAGCGCTCGATGGCGTCCTGCAGGGTGGGGGCGATGCCGTCGGCAAACGCCGCGCGGCGCAGGTCGCGGGACACGACGGCCAAGCGGCCGTCACGGCCGCTGCTGGTTAAGGCACGGCCGTCGCGCGTCCCGTTGGGCAGGGTGGCGAGTTTCATCGGATGGTCCTTCAGCCCACGTTTCCGCCAAACGTCTCGGCGATCCAGTCGGCGATGTAGTCGCGGCCGAAGGACATGTTGTCCACGCCCACATGCTCGATGCCGCCTTCGCGCGGGGTGAAGATCTTCAACTCGCGCTTGGGGCTGTTGACCAGCTGGTCATAGGTCTGGTGGGCGTAGTCCAGGCTGATCTGGCGGTCGTTCTGGCCGTGGGTGACCAGGAAGGGCACCTTGATGCGCTCCACCACGCCATTGAGGTTCATGCCCTCCGCCTTGGCGAGGAAGTCGTCCATGTCGGTGGCGCCGAACACCCAGCTGACATGGGCCCAGTAGTGCGGCACCGGGTTCTCGCCCTCACGCGCCAGGCGCTTCTGCTGCACCTCGGCCCAGTTGTGGTTGGCGCCCCAGACGACGCCCAGGGCGAAGCGCGGCTCGAACGCCACGGCGCGCGGGGTGAAATAGCCGCCCAGGGAAATGCCGGTGATGCCGATGCGCTTGGGATCGACGTCGTCCTGCGTCTCCAGCCAATCCACCACCTTGGACGCCCATTCCTCCGATTTGTGGGTGGCGGGCAGGTTGTGCAGGCGCAGGGCCTCGCCGCTGCCCGGCTGGTCGATGCACAGTGTGGAGATGCCCCGGCGCAGCAGCGCGTGCGGCAGGCGGGACCAGTACAGCAGCTCCTTGCAGCTATCCAGGCCGTTGACGTAGACGACCACGGGCTTGGGGCCGGGGCCCGGCGCCCGGGTGTACAGGCCGGCGATGACGCCGCCCTGGTAGGGGATTTCGATGCGCTCGGCGTTTTCCTTGCCCAGCGCCATGGCGCGGCGGAAACTGTCCTGCGCCTTGGCATAGGTGGCGGCCCGGCCGGGATGGCCGTGACCCTGCATGCGCTCCGCCGTGGTGTAATAGAGCGAGGCGCGCTGCAGCTTGGTCCCGGCGGAGAAGTTGCGGCCCCGGGCCTCATCCTCGGCGGCGAGGTCCACCAGCTTGTCGGCCATGGCCACCCAGTGCTTCAGGAACTCCCCCGTGCCGGCGTCCTCCCCGCGCGCCGACGCGTCGCGCAGCGGCCGGCACATCTCATCGATCTCGCCGATCTGGGCGCCGGACTCGATGGCGATGTCCACCGACAGGTTCCAGACGTAATTCTTGGGGAAGTATTCGAACATGGGGTCCTGGCCTCTGGTCGCGAAAGGGACGCTGGGCCTGGGGGCTTCCGGTCGGACCACGGGGATGGGGCGGCACCCGTGGTGACCGCTCGGGGGGCATGGTTCCGCCCCACATTCGCTTTCCCTCCCGCCGTCCGCCGGTGGCCCCGGGGCACCAACGATACGCATGGGTGCACCCTGACGCGGGGTTAGGCATTTGTGAAATCGAACGATGCGATGGGACGCTAACGGTTTGGGTGATGATGCGGTGCCGCCTGCCGAATGCCGCGTTCAGCCCCCACCTGCCGCTGGCAGGCAGGGACCGGACGCGGTCTGCGTTACGCCGCGCGGATCTTGGCCAGGAAGCCATCGACGGCCTGACCCAACCGCCCGGTTTCGTGGGAGATCTCGCCAGAGACCTTCATGACCTGGCTTGCCGCCTTCCGCGTGTCGGCCGCAGCTTGGGTGACGCCCTGGATGGTCACCGTGACCTCCTGCGTTCCGCTGGCCGCCTGTTGGACGTTGCGGGCGATCTCGGCGGTGGCCGCGTTCTGCTCCTCCACCGCCGAGGCGATGCCCGTGGTGATGCTGCGCATTTCCTCGATCACCCGGCCCACGCCCTGGATGGTCGTCGCGGAGTCCCGCGCCACCTGCTGCATGTTGGCGATTTGCTGGGCGATCTCGTCGGTCGCCTTGGCCGTCTGGTTGGCCAGGCTTTTGACTTCCGACGCCACGACGGCGAAGCCCTTGCCGGCGTCGCCCGCCCGCGCCGCCTCGATGGTGGCGTTCAGCGCCAGCAGGTTGGTTTGCCCTGCGATGGAGGAGATCAGCTCCACCACATTGCCGATCTTCTCGGCCGCCGTGGTCAGGCCCATGATCTGGGCGTTGGCCGCGTCCGCCGTCCGCACCGCGTCCGTGGCGATGGTCGTGGACTTGGCCACCTGGCCGGCGATCTCCTTGATCGAGACGGACAGTTCTTCCGTGGCGGCGGCGACGGTCTGCACGTTGGCGCTGGCCTCCTGCGAGCCTTCAGCCACCAGATTGGCCTGGCTGTTGGTTTGGTCCGCCGTGGCCGTCATGCTGGTGGCGGCCCCACCCATCTGGTCGGCGGCGCCGCTTAGGGTGGCCACCACCGCCTTGACGCTCGCTTCCAGTTCGCTCGCCATGCGCCCCAGGGTCTCCCGCCGTTCCGCCTCGGCGGCGGCTTGCATGGCGCCGCGTTCCTGTTCGGCCCGCCGCAGGTCGGCTGCCATCTTGTTCAGGGCTTGCGCCAGGGTCCCGGTCTCATCCTGCTGATCGACCACTAGGTCCTTGTCAGCCCGGCCGCCCGCCACGTCTTCCGCGAAGTGGGCGCTGGCGCGGATGGGGCGGGCGATGCCGCGGGCCACGAACCACATACCGCAGACGGCGCCGGCGGCGATGGCCAACGCCACGGCCAGTTGCAGCATGGTGTCGCGATTGCCGCGCTGCCGCAGCGCGTCGTCCAGGGCTGTCGCCTCCGCCAGGGCCACTGGCCGCGGCACATCCACCAGCACGGACCAGGGCGTCTTGGTCCGGCCCAAGGTGATGGGGGCGAACGCCTTGACGGAGTCGGAAACGGTATCTTCCGTCACCTGCTCTTTACCCGCCTGGATGACCGCCAAGTCGGCCTGCCAATTGTGGTCGAAGCGCTCGAAGGAGCTGCCGATGGCGTCCGGATGTTCGCTGGACGCGACGATCAGGCCCTTGTGGCTGATGATGGTGACCGACGCCTTGCCACTGAAGACCGAGGCCTTCACCTGTTCGGCCAGTTGCTGCACGAAAGCCAAGTCGAAGTCGGCACCGGCAACGCCGCGAAACTTGCCATCGATCATGATGGGCACCGACATGGTGGCCAGGTAGACGTTCTTGCCCTGCACGATATAGGGCAGGGGATCGAGGATGCTTTCACCGCCGCCGCCCTGCGGTCCGATATACCATCCCCCCTTCATGACCCCATTGGGATGCAGCTCATGGCTGTCGTATTCCACCAGCGGCTGGATGGCGACATGGCCCGAGGCGTCGCGGGTCCAATAGGGCAGGAAACGGCCTGTGGCGTCTGAACCCGCCTCATGACGGTCCTTGAACGCCGTATCCTGGCCATCCAGGGCGTCGGGCTCCCAGGCGCTGTAGGTCCCGTTGAACCGGGGGTTGGCTTTCAGGACGTTCAGCAGCACGGCGTTGAACTGCGCGCGGCGCAGTGCTGGCGCGGTGCTGACTTTATCCTGGGCGTCGGCCAGCACTTCGAACGTCCGGGCCATGTCGCGGGCGCTGTCGAACGCCCCATCCAGGGTGGACCGGATGACACCGGCCTGGGTGGAGGCCAGTGTCTGCAAGCTTTCCCGCGTTTTGTTATCGGACAATTGCCCGACTTGCTCGCCAACGAAGGCTTTGGTGTTGCTGGACGCGATCAGTCCATAGCCCACCAGAGCACCCGTCGCTCCCAAGACGCACAACGCGGAAAGTAAACTGATCTTTGTCTGTAACGATTTAAAACGCATGGTATTTTCCCGGATTGTGTGGGCCGGCGAAGTCGGCGCTTATCCGGAACAAAATACATATGTAGTTTTTCTTGCGGGTGATCCAGATCAACGGGAAATGGTTAATTACTCCAACCACATACCAACGGATATGTTCGCGATGTGATCGTATTTTTAATACAATTTCCATTTGGATTGAACGTTGAGGACTGTCTCCTCTCTTCGTAAAAAAGGGCCGCCGGCGGGAAGTCCGGCGGCCCCGAGGTACCTTCCAGGGGGCCAACCCGAGGAAGGGAACTGGGGACGATCGCCCCGCCCTGGTGGTACGGCCGGGGCGGGGCGGTCCTGACATCAGAAATCGTATTTCAGGCGCACATAATAATAGCCGCCGTCGTAGCCGTAGGGGCTGCTGAAGGAATACTGCTGGCCGACGCCATAGGTGCCGAACTCCGGCCGGATCTTGGCGGGGTACTTGTCGCCCACGTTCTGGCCGCCGACGCTGGCGGTCAGGTCGTCCAGCACCTTGTATGAAACCTCGGCGTCGAAGATCCAGGCGGGGTCGAAGTTCTGGCCCAGGCAGGTGGTGCCGCAGATGCTGACGTTGTCCTCCCACGCGCCGAAATAGCTGGCGCGGCCCAGGATGCTGAACTTGCCGATGTCCCACACGCCGGTCAGCGTGGCGCGATAGTGCGGGCTTTCGTTCTGCAGGTCCTGCACCTGGCCCAGGCCGATGACCGTGGGGTTGTACTTGGTGACGACCGTGTGGTTGATGTTCATGGCCGCCGTGGCGTGCAGCTCGCCCGCCGTGTCCAGGTCGAAGGTCTTGTTGGCGACGATGTCCACACCCTGGGTGCGGGTGTCGAAGCCGTTGGCGAAGTAGTTCACCTGGCCGCCCACGCCCACCGCCGCCAGCGCCGGCTGGGCGACGATGTCGGCCGCCGTCACCGAATAGGTGCTGGTGATGCCGATGCGGTCCTCGACCTTGATGTTGTAGTAGTCGACGGTCAGGTTGACCTTGTAGGGCAGGTCGAAGACCAGGCCGCCGGCGATGTTGAACGAGGTCTCGGGCTTCAGGGCCTGGGCACCGTAATAGCGGGCGATGGCGCTGCCCACGGGATAGGTGCCCTGTTCCACCGGGTTGCCGTTCTGGAAGATGGTGGTGACCTTCGACACGTTCTCCTGCCCGGGCGTCGGCGCGCGGAAGCCGGTGTTGACGGAGGAGCGGACGGCCAGCCAGTCGGTCAGCTGGTAGCGGCCGGTGACCTTCCAGTTGGTGGTGTTGCCGAAGTCGCTGAAATCCTCATAGCGCAAGGCGAACCCCAGGCTGAGGTCCTTGATCACGTCGGCTTCGGCGTCGGCGTAGAAGGCGTAGTTGCTGCGCGGAAACTGGCCGGCGTCGGTGGGGGTGAAGCCGGGCATGCCGTTGGACCCCACCGGCACGTAGGCGGCGTAGGGGCCCGAGGTGTAGGACGCGGCGTCGCCGGGGGTGATGGTATAGGTCTCGCGCCGGTATTCGGCGCCGCCGGCCAAGGTCAGGGGGCTGGCCAGCCAATCGATGTGGACCGGATAGGTCAGGTCCAGGTTGAGGTCTGTTTCCTCCTGCGTCTGGGTGCCCACGTAGAACTGGGTGGGGCTGACGGCCCCCAACGAGGGATTGACCGTGTTGGTCAGGTTGTAGCGCACCTCGTCCCGGCCATAGCTGGCGCTGGCATCGATGATCAGGCCGGACTTCAGCGTGGTCTTGTAGCCGCCGGTGATGCTGCTATCCAGGATGTCGCCATAGAACCAGGGGTGGTAGCCACCGGGGTAGACGCTGGCCCAGGAGAAAGTGCCGCCGCTGGTCAGGGGGAAGGTCGTGCCCAGCCAGCTGCTGACCGGGTCGCGGTAGTAGAAGCTTTCCTTCTCATTGCTGTGGCCGAAGTTGCCGAACAGGTAGATCTTGGAATTGTCGGTCAGGTCGACGCCGCTGTTGATGAACAGGCGCTCCGCCTCCACCGCGTTGTCGCCCCAGCGCTGGTTGGGCGTGGGATAGCCCTTGGGGCCCGGGTTGTAGCCGGACGCCTTCAGGTCGGTGACGTCGCTGCGCTCCACACCCCGGTCGGTGGGGTCGTTCTTCTGGTACTCGGCGCTGATGTTGACGAAGCCGCGGTCGCCCAGGGGCAGGCCGGAATTCACCTGGATGTGGCCGGTGGCGCCGTCGCCGGCATAGTCCTGGCCCCATTGCACGATGATGCTGCCGCCGTCGGCGGCATCCTTCAGGGTGAAGTTCATGACGCCGGCGATGGCGTCAGACCCGTATTGGGCGGAGGCGCCGTCGCGCAGCACCTCCAGCTGCTTGATGGCGATGGCCGGGATCTGGTTCAGGTCGGCCCCCTGCGAGCCCGAGGTCTGGGCGTCGCCGGCGATCTGCACCAGGGCGGAGCGGTGGAACCGCTTGCCGTTGATCAGCACCAGGGTCTCATCCGGCGGCAGGCCGCGCAGCGTCGGCGGGCGCACGATGCCCGAGCCGTCGTCGCTGGAGAAATGGCCGACGTTGAAGGAGGGCACCAGGGTACGGATCAGGTCCTGCGTATCGCTGCCGGCCTGGCGTTCCAGATCCTCCGGTGTGAAGACGTCGACGGGGGAGGGGCTGTCGGCCACCGAGCGATCGATACGGCGCGTGCCCGTCACGATGATCTCGCTGAGGTTGTCCGCGTCGGCGGGTGCCGTCGCGGCCCAGGCCCCGGATGACATCGAAATGGAGGCCAGCGCCGTGCCGGCCAGAAGAGTCAGCGCAGTAAAAACGCGCGCACGGCGCCATTCAGGCGCGGAACACCGCGCGCTGCCGCGAAATCCCATATGAAGTCTCCCAGATTATCGTTTCGATACGCTTCTGGGTCGCTTCGTGGTGATTTATCCCTATTTGCCCGTTTCGCGCTTGCGGCACGTTTTGCTCTTGGGGGAAGCGTACGGGACGCGACTTAGGGTTGGGGATGCGACATTTCGCCTTCGGCTGAACGGGTTATGACCGTGCCGTGACGCCGAGGGGCGCGGGCATCAGCGCAGGAGGGGGCTGTCAGGGGCCAAGGCCAGGTACAGCCAGCCGTCCTCGATGACCAAGGGCAAGGATGCCAAGGACATACCACGGCAGGGCCCATCGGTGCACAGGCCCGTGTCGGCCTCGAAATGGGCGCCGTGGGCGTAGCACAGGATGCGCTGGCCGTCGCCGGACAGGAAGCGGTCCTTGCGGTATTCCAGCGGCACGCCCTGGTGGGGGCAGTGGTTGCGATAGACCCGGATGCCGTCGCTGCGGCGCAGCGCGAACACCGTATCGCGGCCGGATTTCACCGGGTCGAAACCCCGCGCCTGGCCCACAGGCGGCAGGGCATCGAGGGCGCACAGCGGGGTGCGAGGGCTCCCCTGATTTTGCCCCTGATCCTGCCCCGGGGCTGGCGCCCCGGGGATGTCGGATGGGACGGGCACCTTAGTGCGCGCCGCCCTTGGGCGGCGGGCCACTGGGGAACCACTTCTCCCGCGCCGTGAACAGGAACAGCTGGGAATTGTCGGCCCCCGGTGGACGGTGGCGGGCCTCCCACGCATCGTCGTGCAGGTCCATGTCGGCGTCGTACTCCACATGGCAGCCCAGCGGGCTGTTGAAGTACCAGAACCAGTTGGACCCGAAGTAGTGGCGGCCCGGGCCCCAGAAGGTGGTGTAGCCCTTGGCTTCGAACTGGGTGCCGGCGTGCAGCACCTCGGTTCCGCTACCCAGGTGGAAGGTGAAATGCTCCACCCCCTTCATGAAGGGCGGCGTCTGGATCAGGAACAGGGTGTGGTGGTCCTCCGTGCCCGCCGGGCGCAAGAAAGGGCCGACGCCGATGAACTTGTCCGTCAGGCGGAAGCCGAGGCGGTTCACGTAAAAGGCCTCCGCCTGCTCCATATTGGGGACGAACAGCACCACGTGCGACAGGGTGCGGGGCTCGACCTTCATGTCCCAGTCGATGCCCAGCAGGTTGGGTCCGCGCTGGGGCGGGTGGCCGGGGGCGTTGGTCAGGTCAGGCGGTGCGGTGTAGGGCCGGCGGATGGTCAGCGCGAAGCTGAGATGGAAGCCGGAATCGTCATCGGCGTGCACGCTGCCGCCCTCACCCCGGCGCACCTCACGGTCCTTGGACAACTCGGCGGCGATGGCCTCCAGCGTCGCCGCGTCGCCCACGCCGTAGACGATCTCACGGATGGAGGGGGCGGGGCCGATGGCCGGCGGCAGGCGAGGGTCGTCGGCCGCGCGGATGATGACGCAGGTGCCGTCCAGCGCCTCGAACCGGCCGTCACCGGTCGGCTTCAGGCCGTAGTCCGTCAGGTACTGGCTGCAGGCGTCGACATCGTCGACACCGAACACCAGGGCGTCCGGTCCGATGATATTCATGAGGCGTTCATCTCCCGAGATATGGGGCCGCCCTCTCCCGCGGGGCGATCCAGCCTGAAATCTAGGGATCCGGTCGCGCTGTTAAAAACCGTTCCTATCCATTGCATGTATGGATGAAACCGATGGGTGGGGCGGCGGGCAGGGGCGGCATCTATGGATGCCGCCAATAAATCCGCAGCGGAAATATCCATTTCTCCATGGCCCGTCGCCCCGCCTAGCGTGTCCGCTCAACAAGACCCAGAGGGAGAGGCCCGGCCGCGCCACAGGGCGCCGCCGGGATGGAGACCGCAGCCATGCCCCGCACTTTCGTCCGTTGCCGCCGCCTGTTCACCGGGCTGGAGGATGGATCCCGCGCCGACCAGACCCTGGTGATCGAGGATGGCCTGTTCACCCATGTCGGCCCCACGGCCGAAGCGCCGGCGCCCGGCCCGGATGATGATGTCCTTGGCGCCGGCGACCGTTTCGTCATGCCGGGCCTGGTGGATGCCCACACCCACATCGTCTTCGGCAACGCCCGCAGCGAGGAGGATATCGACTTCTGGGGCACGCCGGAGTTCCGGGCCCTGCGTGGCCTGTTCTTCGCCCAGCGGGTGCTGGCGGCGGGCTACACCTCCATCGTCGTGCCGGGGGATGCCGGCAACTGCAGCATTTCCGTCCGCGACGCCATCAACGCCGGCCTGTTCACTGGCCCCCGCATCGCCGCCAGCAGCTGCGTCATCGCCAACCGGCACAGCCTGAACGACTGGTTTCCCGAGCATGTCGGCACGCCGGATTATGTCACCGGCCGCCTGTGCACCACGCACGACGCCCAGATCGAGGAGGTGCGGCGCCAGGCCAAGGCCGGGGTGGACGTCATCAAGATCGCCATGGACGGCACCCATTTCCGTGAGGATGGCACCCACATCGCCGCCTTCACGCAGGACGAGATCGGCGCCATGGTGGCGGAGGCCCATCGCCTGGGCAAAAAGGTGGTGACCCACGCCTATGGTAAAGAGGCGGTATTGTACGCCGCCCGGGCCGGGGTGGATGTCATCAACCACGCCTTCTTCGCCGACGACGAATGCATCGAAGCGATGTTGAAATCCGGCAGCCATGTCAGCCCCACCCTGACCTTCCTGCGCAACAACGTGGAATTCGGACAGCCGCACGAGCCCACCGCCGGTTCGGGCTACCAAGGGGCGCAGCGCCGCGTCATCGAGGTGGCCAGGCGCACCCTGGGCCGGATGCGCCAGGCCGGCGTGCCCTTCATGACCGGCAGCGACAGCGGCTTCGCCGTCACCCCCTATGGCGAATGGCATGCGCGCGAGATCGAGATTCTGGTGGACTGGCTGGGCTTCACCCCGGCCCAGGCCCTGCGTGCCGCCACCAGCGTCTCCGCCCGCGCCATGCCGCGCGGCCACACCCTGGGCGCCATCGATCCCGGCCGGCGGGCGGACTTCATCTTCGTGGACGGTGATCCGCTGGCCGATGTCGCCGTGCTGCAGCGGCCTGGCGCCGTCACAGCCGTCCACATCGGCGGCGTGGCGGTGGCCGTGGAGGCGCGACGCTATGACCCATACAAGGTCACCCATCTCAGCAGCCTGAAATGGACGGACGTCTACACCCGCGACCGTGCCGCCGAGCTGGGCCTGTGGCACAGTGCGGCCCAATAAGTCGCTTGAAGGGAGAACGCGATGACCGTGCTCAGCTGCACCGTGGCGCTGAAACTGGTGGAGGCCATCCTGGCCGAGGGCAAGGCGCGTGGCTTCGCGCCGCTGACCGCCGCCGTGCTGGACGCTGGCGGCCATGTGGTGGCGCTGGCGCGCGACGACGGGTCCAGCCTGCTGCGGCCGCAGATCGCCACGGGCAAGGCCTGGGGCGTGCTGGGCATGGGCTTCGGCGGGCGGGAGCTGGCGCAACGCGCCGCCAAGATGCCGGCCTTCTTTACCGCCGCCATCGAATTGGCCGACGGCAAGATGGTGCCGGTGCCAGGCGGGGTGCTGATCCGCGATGCCGACAACCGCATCGTCGGCTCGGTCGGCGTATCCGGCGACACCTCCGACAATGACGAAATCTGCGCCGTCGCGGCGCTGGCGGCGGTGGGCGGCCCGCTGGGCCTGAAGGCCGACACCGGTGCCGCCTGACCTTCCAGCCCTTCAGTGGTGATGATGCCCGCCGCCGCCGGTGGCGAAGGGGTGGCGCTCGGCTTCCTCCGCCTTGGCCGCCAGCACGGCGATGGCGGCCGGCGTGGCGGGGAACGGGCCCTGCCAGATGGCGCGCAGGGCGCCCCGGCTGTCCACCAGCACCAGCAGCGGCCCCTCCGGCGCGCCACCGATGGTGCGGTAGGCCACGGCGGCCTCAGGCACCGTGCCGCCGCAGGCGCCGGCGGGGGGCGGCTGGTCGGGGTTGGTGCTGACGATGACGGGCACGACCGACGTCGCCCGCACCGCCGCCAGGGCCGGGGCCGGCACGTCGCTATAGCCGATGGCCAGCAGCAGGGGATGGCCCGCCAGGTCGGCCAGGCTGCCCGCCTTGGCCAACGCGCTGTCGGCCGGGCAGGTCAGGTCCAGCTCCGGCGCCGGCATGCCCCAGGTCCACACGCCCTTGGCCTCCGCCACCGTCGTGCCGCTGTTCAGGGTGTGGATATAGTCGATGAGGGCCCAGCGATCGTCTTCCGACAGCTGGCCCTCGAAGGCCGGCATGACCGGCTTGCCGTCGGGATCGGGCATGCCGTGGCTCAGCCACCAGAAGATGTCGCCCTCGCTGTGATCCAGCAGATGGTGGGCGGTCAGGTCGGCGGGCGGGACGCTCAGCTTGGCCGCGTCGGGCCCGTCACCGCCGCCGCCCGCGCCATGGCAGCGGGCGCAGTGGCCGGGGAACAGGGCGGCCCCCTGCGCCACCGAGGCGGCGGTGAAGCCGGTGGGGGACGACCAGTAGCTGGTGGGGAAGGCCTCCACCGTCAGCAGGTCCAGGTCGGGCACGCCGAACCACAGGGCGGCGCCGGCGGCGGCCAGGGCCGGCAGGCGCAGGGCCAGGGCGGGACGGCGCCAGGCTCCGGGCCATGGCGGCAGGATGGCCAAGACCAGGGCCAGGACGCCCAGGCCGGTCAGGCCGATGGCCGTCCAGGCCATGCCGCCGTAGTCGGGATCGGACAGAATCTCGCCGCTGAGCTTGCGGGTAAAGGGCCACAGCGGCTGGTCATGCACGCCCGGCACGATGCTGGCCAGCCAGGCGGCCAAGGCCACCACGGCGGTGCCCAGGGACAGTTCCACCAGCACGCAAGCGCGCAACAGCCCCAGCGGCGCCGTCCCCCGGGCCAGGCCCGGGGCGATGCGCCAGCGGTTGAGCGCGGCGCAGCCCAGCATCAGGGCGAACAGGACGGCCTTGGCGATGGCGACATGGCCATACGTGGTGCCGATCAGGCCGGCCAAGGTGCCGATCAGGCCCACGCCGTTCAACAGGGCGGTCGCGGCCAGCAGGGTGACGCAGGTGACGCCCAGGGGAGAGAAGCGTGTGGCCAGGTCCGCCGCCAGCGCCGGGCGCGACAGGGCCAGCAACAACCCCGCCATGCCGCCCAGCCAGGCGCCGGCCGCCAGCAGGTGCAGCACCTCCGCCGCCAGGCCCGGCAGGCTGGCGGCGTCGAAGGTGACGGCGACATGGCCAACGCCGGCGTGCAGGGCCAGCGACAGGCCCAGCAGGCCGGCCAGCCCTTGCACCGACAACCGCTTTTCCAGGATCACCGCCGCGACCAGCAAGGCCAGGCGGGGCAACACGACATGGCCGTAACGGGTGGCCGCCGTGGGGGCCAGCGCACCCAGCACGGCGGCGGGACTGCCGTCACCCACGAACACGGCCGCCTGCGCGGCGAACCACGGCAGTCCGGCCGCCACGGCCGCTCCCGCCGTCCCACGCGTCCAGCGGCGCAAGGTGGCGGTCAGGTCGTCACGGGCGGGGCCCGCCGGCGCCTTCGCCACCACCAGGGCGGCGAAGGCGGGCAGGCCCCAGGCGACCAGCGCCAGGGCGAGGTGTAGCGCCCGGGCGATGGCCAGGCCGGTTTCCAACGTGCTCATGAGAGGGGTTTAGACGCCTTACTTCTGAACCTCAAACGTGAAGCTGCCGTTGGACTTGTGAGTATCGACCGAGGTGACGGCCCAGGTCACCGTGTAGGTGCCAGGGGCCGCCCCGTCGATGCTGACGATCAGGTGCTTGGCATCCGCCGGATCGGTGTGGGTGTCGCCCTTGTCCACCTTTTTGCCATTCTGACCGGGCCCCGTGACGGTGATGCTGCTGAACTTGGGTTCCAGGTCCTCGGTGAACCAGGCTTCCACCTGGGTGGGGCCGGCGACGGTGCCGCTGGCGGTGGGGACGGAGCGCTTCAGGTGGGCATGGGCGGCGGCGGTCCCGGCCAGGCCCAGGGCGATGACGAAGGCGGCGACGGAGGCCGCGACGGTGCGGGAGGTCATGGGACGTATCCTTGAAGGGGATGGGGAAACGGGTGACGTGACCGGCATTATGGCGGCGCGTTTCAGAGCGACACTTTCAGGCCGCCGAAGAAAGTCCGCCCCGGGAAGGGATGGTAGAGGAAGTACTTCTCATCATTGAGATTGTCGACGCCCAGATCCAGCGTCAAATTGTCCAGCACCTTGTAGTTGATGTGGACATCGGCGACCAGGAAGCTGTCGAAGGCGCCGAAGACCTTGGCTACGCTGTCGGTGTTGTCCACGGTCGAATACTGTTTTCCACTATAACGGCCGGCAAGGGTGAAGGCCCATTGCTCGTCCGGCCGATAGGTCGCCGCCAGGGTGACGCGCCAATCCGGAACGTAGGGCACATGCTTGCCCGTGGCCGTGGTGCCGGTGGTGCTGGCGAAGGTGGGGTCGGACAGGATGGTGCTGTCGACATAGGTGACGCTGCCCGACAGCTCCAGCCCCTTGACCAGCACATCCTGCTGGCTGGCTGCCAGCTCGACGCCACGGTTGCGCACCTCATCCACGTTCACGGTGTAGCTGACCGGCGTGGATCCCGTCAGGAAGGCGGTCTGGGCGATCAGGGCGTCACGGGTGTTCTCCTGGAACAGCGACAGGCGAACCCGGCCGTCCGCGAAGGGACCATCGGTGAAGCTGCGCTCGATGGCCAACTCGCCGCTCAACACCCGTTCCGGCTTCAGGGTGGCGTTGGGCGCGGTATAGGTCAGGCCTGTCTGCACCAGCTGGTACAGCTCGCTGACCGTGGGGAAGCGGTAGGCCTCGCCGAACGAGGCGGTGACGTGCCAGTCGGTGGTGGGTGTCCAGGTCAGGGTCGCCTTGGGCGAAAAGGCTCCCCTTTCCGCGTCCGGCTGCTCCACACCCTTGCCGCCGCTGTAGTTATAGCCGTCGAAGGCCTGCCAGCGCTCCAGCCGGCCGCCCAGGGTGACGGTCCAGTCGGGCAGGAAGCTCCATTCGTCCTGCGCCCACAGGGCCAGGGTCTGGGTCTTGCCCCGGCCGCTGCTGTACAGGCTCTGACCCTGGTCGCTGCCGCCCCGCCAGGTGGCCGTGCCGTAGGTGGGGTTGACCAGTTCATACTGGTCGGCGTGCAGGCCGGCGCTGACGGTGTTGGACGGCGTGGTGCGCCATAGGGCCTTGGCGTCCACATTGGTCCAGTTGGTGCCGTCCATGCGGGCGATGCGGCCGGCGGTGCTGAAGCCGGTACCGCTGGCGGTCACGCCGGTTGGGGTGCGCTGGATGTCGTCCAGCATCTCGTAATAGCTGGCCGTCACCTCCGCGTCCCAGGGGCCCTTGCTGTCGCTGCGCAGGGTGACGCTTTGCGCCAGGTGGCTCTGCCACAGGCTGTACTTGCCGCTGGCGAAGCCGGACAGGCCGGCGAAGGTGGGGGTGCCGACGGCGTCGCGCAGATAGGTCTGCACGTCCGAGGTGGCGTCGTTCTGCCAATAGCCCAGGGTGTAGTTCAGGCGCCAGTCCGGCGACAGGTCATAGCCCAGCTTCAGCTTGGCGTTGGTCATCTGGGTGTGCAGCAGGCCGCTGGCACCCACCACGTCGGCCACGGCCCCCGTCTTGTTCTGCGCCAGGAAGGTGCCGCTGGTGCCGGTGGGCACCTTGCCGTTGGTGACAAAGCTCAGCGGCTGGCTATCGCTGTCCTGGTAGTTGGCGCTGAGCGACCAGGTGAAGCGCCCCATCCGGTCGCCGGCATGGGCGCTGGTTTGCGAGGTCACCAGGTCCTTGTGCGTGCCGTAGAGGCCGAAGCTCTGCACCGCCTCCGACTGGCGGGCATCCGCCTCCAGCTTGTCGGGCGTGCGGGTGGTGATCTGCACCACGCCGCCCATGGAATTGCCGGCGTAGGCGGCGGAATAGGGGCCGTACAGCACGTCGACCCGCTCGATCTCCTCCGGCGCCACCAGGCCCCAGCGCGGGGCGCCGATGGTGTTGTTGTTGGCGATCAGGGCCGAGATCAGCACGTCGTCGGCATAGACCAGGGTGCGGGCGCTGGAGTTCACGCCCCAGGTGCGGGTGGCCAGCACGGCCTGGGTGTCGCCGTTGTTGCGCTTACGCAGGAACAGGCTGGGCAGGTATTTCAGCGCGTCCTCGCTGTCCAGGACGTTCTGGGTCTCCAGGACCGTGGCGCCGGTGACACCCACGGCGGTCTGCGGGGCGGCGTACTTCTCCAAGGCCGGCCGGTCGGCGGTGATGACGATGGGGTTGGTGGCAAGGTCCAGGTCGGCGTCGGCTTCCGGCGCGGCAAAGGATGGGCCTGCCGCCAGGCCAACGCCCAGGGCGATGGCGGCGGTGAGCGGGCGGCGCGAGGGGCGCCGGGATAGGCATACCATGAAGGCGATCCCTTTGGGGGACGGCCGGCGGCGGCCCGGGACGGTGCCGGGCGGCGCGGACACGGCCGTTCAGGACAGGGGGCCGTCGCCGGCCCGGAAAGGGGCCGGACGGCGGGCGATGTGGGGATGCCCGGAGGGTGGGAAGGTCGCTGAAACGCGGGGTGCCCCGGGCTCAGGCGGCCAGGGGCGGGGCGCGGGCGCCGGGGGTGCCGGGCAGTCGCGAGGTGAAACGGCGGGCCCGGGTGCTGGGCCGCCAGCTTTGCCGCGCCTGACGCGTGGGCAGCGCCAGGATCAGCAGCAGCAGCGGGACGGCCAGCGCCGCCAAGGCGGCGAAGGCGCAGGGCCCCATATGGTCCTGGTCGCCGCCCGGCCGGTGGTCGTGATGGCCGGCATGGCCCTGCGGCATCAGCAGGCCGCCCGGTTCCGCATCGGGATGGTGGTGATGCGCGTGCGCCACGGAGGCGGCCGGCACGGCCATGTCCATGGGAGCCAGGACGCGATCCAGCACGTCATGCACGCCAGGGCAGAGCATAAAGGGTGCCGGCCCGCCGCCGGTGTTGACCATGTAGCCGACAGGAATCAACCCGCGCAGCAACACCGCCGCCAGCACCAGCCAAGCCCATCCGCGCGGCATGCGCCGCGCCCGGCCGAGGTCCAGGAACCTCAGCGCGGCGGCCGGCACAGCCGACAGGGGGGACAGGGGGCGGGGTGTCATGGTGCTACTTTTGTGCGCATAAAGATTTTTGATCGGCAACCCGAATGATGTGTCGCCAGCATCCTATTCCGGCTCCGATTTGTCTACCCTGAGATGGATCAAGCCTGGTCTCGGCGCTTCGTTCCGTCGGATCACCAGCGCCCCGGCCTCGCCCCCATGCTGGCGCACCTTCGAGATCAGAACGCCTGTTCTATCCATTTCCACGGCCTGCGATGGGAACCACCACCCTTCCAGCAGCCAAGTTCTCTTGCGTAATCATCAAGTTTGCTGCGTGCCCGTTGTCAGAAATTGGACCGATAGGTGGGTATCGGCGAAGCCGTGTTGACAGTTCTCCAGGCACGTGGTTATCCAAGAATACGAACAATAATTCTAGTTCCGGGGAGGGAATGCTGATGAGCAGGATATGGGGGACGTGCGCCCTGATGCTGGGCGCGGCCGCCGTCGCGGTCCTGGCGGCGGGAACCGCGGGCGCGCAGGAAGAGACGACCTTGCAGGATATCGTCGTGACCGCGACCAAGCGCGCGACCGACGTGCAGAAGACACCCATCGCCATGGACGTGGTCACCGGCGACGCGTTGGCCAACCAGGGCGTGAACAGCGTGGACGCGCTCAACAACGCCGCCCCCGACGTCAACTTCGCCGGTGGCGGCTTGAACACCACGGTCATCACCATCCGCGGCATCTCCAGCCAGGATGTGACGGAACTGGGCGATCCCGCCGTCTCCCTAAACTTCGACGGTGAATACCTGACGCGGCCGCTGGGGCTGAACGGCGTGCTGTTCGACATCAGCCGGGTGGAGGTGCTGCGCGGGCCCCAGGGTACGCTCTATGGCCGGAACGCCACCGCCGGCGCCGTGAACATCATCACCAACCGTCCGTCCGACAAGTATGAGGCGTCGGCGTCCCTGGATGTCGGCAACTATGGCTCCATCATCACCCAGGGCATGGTGAACGTGCCGGTCAGCGACACGCTGGCCCTGCGCGCGTCCTTCATGACCGACGACCGCGACGGCTATCGCGACCATGGGGAAAACGGCAAGTCCGATGACGCGCAGATGCGGGCGGCGCGCCTGCGCGCCCTCTACACCCCAACCGACCGCTTCTCCGCCCTGATCACCGGCGAATACATGCGGGCGGGCGGCGTGGGCAACCAGCCTTCCGGCTTCCTGCTGCCCAGCACGCCCGCGACGCTGGGCAAGGTGCCGTCCACGTATCAGCCGGACCTTGGCAACACCGCCAACTGGCCTCTGGACATGAAGGGCTTTTTCCACCTGGACCAGTCGGACCTGCGGTGGGAACTGAACTATGACTTCGATTGGGCGCGGCTGACCTATGTCGGCGGCTACCGCCGCGTCACCAGCCACCAGCTGAACGACATCAGCGGCACCGCCACCCAGGTGGTGGATTACGACAGCCGCAGCGACTACACGACCCAAGGTCATGAATTCCGCCTGTCCAGCGTGGCGGGCAGCCCCTTCAACTGGCAGACCGGCGTCTATTATTCCAATGAGGACCAGTTGACCGACAGCGGCCTGTTCACCCCGGCCACGGTGTTCAACGGCACCCGCGACGTCTACACGGTGAAGTTCAACTATCCCAACGTGAACTCCACCTCCACCGCCCTGTTCGCCCAGGTGTCGGAACCGCTGACCGACAGCCTGACCTTCACCCAGGGCGTGCGCTGGACCCATGACGAGAAGTCGCGCATCGGCACGCAGAACACGCTGAATTTCGGCCAGTACTTCGGCACCGGCGGCCACATCATCGCCTACACGCCGCTGGACGTGGGCGGCCAGGGCTCCTGGTATCGCACCAACTGGCACGTGGGGCTGGATTGGCAGGTGACGCCGGACAGCATGGTCTATGTGAAGGCCAGCAGCGGTTACAAGTCGGGCGGCTTCACCACGGTGAACACCTATGGGCCGGAGGATCTGCGGGCCTATGAGATCGGCACCAAGAACCGCTTCTGGAACAACCGCCTGGAGGTGAACGGCGACCTGTTCCACTACGACTACACCGGCCAGCAGGTGGCCACCTTCGTGCCCACCAACGACGGCAGCGGCCTCAGTGTGCTGTCCACGCAGAACGCCGGCGCCTCCACCATGGATGGTGTGGAGGGCGAGGTGACGGTGAAGGCCACCAGCGACGATAAACTGCACTTCTCCGCCAACTACCTGTTCGCGGAATTCACCAAGTTCACCGGCGCGCAGGCCGTGATCGTCAGCAGCACGTCCGATCCTGGCAGCGTCGCGGTGAACTTGAAAGGCAACACTCCGCCGCAGTCGCCCAAGTGGACCTTGGGGCTCAGCTGGGAACACACCTTCAGCTTCAGCTGGGGCGACATCGTCACCACGGCGCAGGGGCGTTACCTGTCCTCATATTACCTCACGCCCTACAACCTGCCGGCCGACCGGCAGGCGGGCTATCACCAGACCGACCTCAACGTCGCCTACTACGCGCCCAACGGGCATTGGGACCTGATGGCCTATGTCCGCAACCTGGAGGACAACCGGGTGATCACCTACTCGTCCTTCACCTCGCAGGGCGGCAGCAATGTGTATTCCTTCACCTTCGCCCCGCCGTTGACCTACGGCGCGCGGCTGGCCGTGCACTGGTAGGCCTCTTCCTCTCTACCAGTGACGGGTTCTGGGCCCGCCCCCGGGCGCAAAGCCGGGGGCGGGCTTCTTTTCCAGAGGCTTAGAACTTCGCACCGGCGCTGAGGCGGAAGTACCGGCCCAGGATGGCGCTGAAGTAACGGTTGGTGCTGTAGCCCGCTTCCGGGAACGGCAGTTTGGTGTTCAGCACGTTGTCCACCATGAAGCGGACGCGGTAGCCGCCGTCGAACTCATACCCCGCCGAGGCGTTGAACATCACGTACGGGTCCATGATCGGGTACTGGTAGTTGGACAGCGGCGTATTCACGCTGATGCGGGTTTCGCTGTAGTACTGGGTCTGCCACAGGAAGTCAAAGCCGCCATTCTTGTAGTTGACGTTGGCGGTGAAGTTGTTGCGCGGCTCCTGCACGCCGCCGACCGTGTACTGCTTGTCGCCGGTACCCACCTTGTAATAGTGACTGAAGGTGTGCAGGTAGTTGACGCTGAAGTCGATGGCGCCATAGTTCTCCGGCAGGCCCAAGTCGCTAAGGGCGAAGGGGTAGTCCAGCACGGCCTGGAAGGCTTTGAAGCTTTCAATGGCGGCGTTGTAGTAGCCCTCGGCCACCGATGTCACCTGCCCGGTATTGTCGCGGACGAAGGTGCTGCAGAAGGAATTGCCAGGGGCGCCGTCATAACAAGCGTCCAGCAGATCAGTGGCGCTCAGTTGCGCGATCTCATTGGTGATGTCGATGCTGATGTAATCACCGGACAGGGTCAGGCCGGGAACGAACCGGGGGCGCAGCACTGTGCCCACCGTCCAGCTGTCGGCGATTTCATTCTGCAGGTGCGGGTTACCGGAGCTGGTGCCCGGGATGGTGAAGTCCACGATGTTGGAGGTGAAGGGTTGGGTGATGCCGGCGGCCGCGCAGTTGGCGGCGCGCGCGGCCGGGTTGGGCCCGCCTTTGATGTAGCGGGCATCGCAGGGATCGTCGGCGGTGTCGAAGATCTGGCCCGTGGGGCTAAAGGCCTCGGTGATGGCCGGCGCGCGGAAGGACCGGGTGTAGTTGCCGCGCAGGGTGATGTCGCGGATGGGCTGATAGGTGCCGCCGCCGGTATAGGACCAGAAGGTGCCCGTCTGGCTGTTGTCGACGAAACGGGCCGCCCCCTGCAGTTCCAGGTTATAGATCAGCGGCAGATTCATGTCCGGCGCCACCACCGGAATGTCCACTTCGCCGAAGCCTTCGTTGGTATGGTATTCGCCGGCCACCGGATCGATGGGGATGCTGTTGCCGAACTGCGTCCGGGTACCGTCGCCGTTGGGCTGGCCGTAATAGAAGGCGCCGGGATCGAAGTCCGTCGTTTCACGACGATATTCATATCCCAGCGAGAACTTGGCGTCGCCGGCCGGCAGCTTGACGATGTTGCCGTTGATGTCGGCCACAACATCGTACTGGGCATTGTTCTGCTTGGGCTTGGCGATGGCGGTGACGTAGTCGATCGCCGCCTGGCTGGCCTGGTTGATACCGAAGATGTTCAGCGGCGCGCAGGTGCTGCTGAGGGTGGCGATGGCGGCGTTGGTGTAGCCGGGGGCGCAGGTGATGTTGCCGTTTCCGTCCCGCACCGCATTGATGGCGTTGAAGAAGTTCTGGGTCACCAGTTCGCGGGCTTCGGTATCGGTTTCCGCATGGCCGTAGTTGCCAGTGATTTCCCAGTTGAAGGTGCGGTTCAGCGCATCGAAGTCACCTTCCAGGCCCGCGACCACGCGGTAGGTGGTGGTCGTGCTCTGGAAGGCGCCGGTGGCTAGATCGGTGTTGGCGCGGGCCATATAGAAGGTGCTGGGATCCCCACCATAAGCGTTCAGGTTACTGATGATGGTCGCGCGGTCGGCGGCGCTCAGATAGGGATTGTCCGTGCTCAGGACCAGGTTGCCATTGGGGTCGCCCGCGTTACCGAACAGGGCGGTGTTGTAATAGGGCTGGTCGCGGAGGTTCTGCGCCCGCGAGCGGCCATACCACAGCTCGCCGTTGAAGCGCAGATGGTCGGTGATGTCGTAATGACCCAGCGCCGTGACCTGTTCCCGATTACTCTGTGTTTCCAGGTTGGCGAAGTCGGCGATGGGGAAGCCGCTGCCGCCCGCCTGGTAGAGAGAGCTGCCGGTCAGCTGGCCGTTGATGAAGGGCGTCAACTGGCCGTTGGGGCCGAAGAACAGAGCTTGACCGGCGTCGTTGGTGATGGCGTAGGCTGGCTGGCCCCGGGAGATGGGAACACTGTCGTCCACCATGGGCATGCCGGTGTTGGTGAACACGTTGTAGTGCTCGCCGCCGGAATACAGTTGCTGGGTGTAGGTGTGGCCCTTGGTGGCGCTGCCGAAGAAGTTATTGGCGCCGCCGGTGATGCTCTTGCGGTCTTCCGTGGTCAGGCCGTTCTGCTTGTCGTACTGGGCGGCCACGGTGATGTTGCCGCGACCGTTGTTGAAATTCTGCCCGAAGACGACCGAGGCGTTGTAGTCGGCGGCGTCGCCGTACTCCGACAAGCCGCTCTGCACGTTGACGTCGACGCCCTGGAAATCCTTCTTCAGGATGATGTTGATGGTGCCGGCGATGGCGTCGGAACCGTAGGTGGGCGCGCCGCCCACCGCCACCACTTCCGTGCGGTCGATCAGGGCGACAGGGATGGACGAGAGGTCCACCGGGCTGCCGGCCACGGGGCCGAAGATGGACGAGGTGGCCGGAGAGACGAAGCGGCGGCCGTTCACCAGGGCCAGGGTGCGCTGGGACCCCAGATTGTACATGTTGGCGAAGGTCTGGCCCGCGCTGAACGAACCCTGGCTGCCGATGGTGCTGTTACCCGGCACGCTGAAGGCCGGCAGCTCTTGCAGCGCTGTGCCCAGATTGGTGAAGCCGCGCTTGGCGATCTCGTCTGAGCCTAGGACTTCCGCTGGCTGCATGGTGTCGAAATTGGCGCGCTTGATGCGGGAACCCGTCACGACGATTTCGTTGAGGGAGGATTGCTGAGCGCCGTTGCTGGCGGTGGTGTCGTCCGTCTGCGGAGCCGTTTGCGCCACTTGCGCCTGTGCCGCAGGCGCCGGAATTACCTCGCCGGCCTGCTGGCCCCAGGCGCTGGCGGCCGTTCCCATGGCGCCGATGGCGGCACCAACCATTAAGCTGAAGCGCAAGGGATTGATTTTTTGGGAAAAATGCGACGATTGGGTAGACCGGCCCATAGTTGCCCCCGTTGTTTTTGATGCCCGTTATGGCACCAATGGGAGGTTGACCAAATGGTCAGGGTCAATCCTGTTTTATTGCTCGACTGTTAATGTTCATGACGAACGTCGCAAGAATGCAACACGGCCGATATAATTTTATAACTTTCTGGTGCGGCGATAGGACCGCACCATCTCCCGTTCGGGTTAAATCGGCTCAACCTATCGGCGTGGTCATTTGGTGTATCCGATTACGGGCGTAGGATGCCCGCCCGGGCAATGCGCCGAGGAGTGATCACCCAGGACGCGACTCAGACAGGGCCGGTTTCACGCCGCGTCCCACCCCAGCGCCAAGGCGCCGGCCAGGCCCGCGTCGACGCCCAGGCCCGGCGGCACGATGAAGCCTGTCAGGCCTCCGGTCAGCGCGGGGTGGTCGATGTAGCCGCCGATGTGGCGTTCGGCATGATGGCGGACGCGGTCCAACAGGCCGGGGCGCCCGCCGACGCCCCCGCCGATGACGATGCGCTGGGGCGACAGGACGAACAGCAGGTTGGCCGCCATCTGGCCCAGATAGTCGCCCACCAGGTCCCAGACGGGATGGTCGTCGGCCAGCTCCGTGGCCGGCCGGCCCACGCGCGCCTCGATGGCGGGGCCGCAGGCGAGACCCTCCAGGCAGTCGCCATGATAGGGGCAATGGCCGCCGTAAGCGTCGCGGGCCGGGTCGCGGCGCACCAGCAGGTGGCCACCCTCCGGGTGCACCAGGCCATGCTGCGGGCGCCCGCCCACCACGACGCCCACGCCGATGCCGGTGCCCACGGTCACGTAGACATGGCTGTCCAGGCCCCGCGCCGCCCCCCAGCGGCCCTCGCCCAGGGCGGCGCCGTTGACGTCGGTGTCGATCGCGACGGGGACACCCCCCTCCTTCAAGTGTCCAAGCGCGTTGGCCAGTTGGTAGCGCACCGGCGCGCCGGTCCACCCCGGCTTGGGCGTGCGGGTGATGGCACCGTAGTCCGGGCGGTTGGGGTCCAATTGCAGGGGCCCAAAGCTGGCCACCCCCACGGCGTCCAGGCCGCCCATGCGCCCGCCCAACGCGTGCAGCGTCTCGACGCAGCGCGTCAGCGTCTCCTCCGGCGTGGTGGTGGGGATGCGGACGGTTTCGATGGATTGGGGCCGGGTGCCGCCGTCCATGACGGCCGCGCCCACGACGGCCTTGGTGCCGCCCAGTTCCACCGCCCCGATGCGCCTCATGGCCGGACCTCGATCCAGCGCGCCTGCCATGGACCGAGGGACAGGGCCGCCAGGTCGGTGTCTTCTTCCGCCACCACATCCCGGCCGGCGGGCCCGATCGGCAGCGATAGCGTGACCGTCCCGCTCGTCAGGTTGGCCAGGCACAGCAGCGGGCGGGTGCCGACGCGCTCGAAGCCCAGCACCCCGCTGGGCAAGCCGGTCAGGGGACGCGCCGGTTCCGCGCCGTGCAAGGCGGGCAAGCCGGCGCGGACCTGGATCAGCCGGCGCAGGGCCGCATGGCACCTGCCCGCGGCGGTGTCGCCGCCGCGCAGGGCGGCGCGATCCCAATCCATGGCGGGCCGATGCAGCCAGCGGCCTTCGCCGGCGGGGACGCTGGCCAATGGCGCGTTGGTCAGCGCGATCTCATCCCCCATGTACAGCACCGGCAGGCCATCCAGGGCCAGGGTCACCTGGTACAGCTGCAGCAAGCGGGCCAGGGCGGCGTCCGTGTCCGCTTCGCCGGGGCGCCCCTCCGGCCGCAAGCCCACCAGCGAGGCCGCCATGCCGTTGGTGCTGGGCGCGCCGCCGCCGTCCGCCTGGAAGGCGGCGCCCATGGCGTAGC
Organism: Nitrospirillum guaranorum; assembly: GCF_034653275.1. NCBI lineage: Bacteria > Pseudomonadati > Pseudomonadota > Alphaproteobacteria > Rhodospirillales > Azospirillaceae > Nitrospirillum > Nitrospirillum guaranorum. The sequence goes on from NZ_JAYEES010000002.1 coordinate 562,582, forward strand.
TGCCCGGCAGGGCGCCGGCATAGAAGGCGGAAACCCGGTGCAGCGTTTCCGCCGGTATCAGGGCGGCCAGCGCGTCCCAGATGATGTCGTCATGGCAGCGGACGTAGGTGATCCAGGCCGCCTGCCGCGGCCGCCCGGCCAGCCGATCCAGCAGGGCATGGGCGGGGGTCGCGTCGCCGGTGGCTTGGGCCAGCCACAGGGCCGTCATCATGCCGTTGTTGTAGGCCAGGTGGCATTCGTTGGCGGCCGGCCGCCCGGTGGCCTCGTCCCGGCCGAAGAAGGACACCACGTCGTCCGGGTCGACGATGGCCTCGCCCTTCAGCAGCACACCCGGCGCCGCGATGGCCAGCAGCGCCCGCCAGGCCTGCACGATCCAGTGGGTCTGCGGCAACCCCCGGCAGGACGTGCCCGGCGCCTTCCACAGGAAGGGTGTGCTGTCCAGGCGGAAGACGTCCACGCCCTGGTTGGCCAGGTGCAGCAGCACATCCAGCATTTCCAGGAACACGGCCGGGTTGGCGTAATTCAGGTCCCATTGGTAGGGGTAGAAGGTGGTCCACACCCAGGCGCCGCCGCCATCGCGGGCCAGCGACGGTTCGGGGGTGAAATTGCCCGGCGCCGTCTTGGGGAAGACCTGGCCCAGCGTGGCCTCATAGGCGGCGACCTCGTCCGCGCTGTCCAGCACGTGGTAATAGGCGCGATAGACGGGATCGCCCGCCCGCGCGGCCTGGGCCCAGGCATGGTCGCGGGCGGTATGGTTGCACACCACGTCCAGGCACAGGGCCATGCCGGCCTGGTGGGCATCCTCGGCCAGCGCCCTCAAATCCTCCGCCGTGCCCAGGCGGGGTTCCACGGAGCGATAGTCGGCGACGGCGAAGCCGCCGTCGTTATCGCCGGACTGCATGGCCAGCAGGGGCAGGGGGTGGAGGTAGGTCACGCCCAGTTCCGCCAGATAGTCCAGCCGCCGCCGCACCCCGGCGAGCGTGCCGGCGAAGCGGTCGACGTAGAAGCAATAGCCCAGCTGGTTCGGACGCTGGAACCAGTCGGTCTCCGCCTGCCGTCGCGCGTCCAGGTCGGCCAGAGCCGCCGTCCGGTTGCGCGCCGCCCGGATCACGGCCTCACGAACCTGGCTCAGCCAGCCCTCCAGCGCCGGGACCTCGCCGTACAGGCGCCGCAGCAGGGCGTCGGCCACCAGCCAATGCCGGTCGAGGCGATCATGCAGGCCCGTGGCCCGGCTGAAGACGGAAGAGGTCATGCCGTGAAAGTCCCAGGAGGATCCATGTCAAAAAAAGCCGGCTGGCGGGAGGGGTGCCCGCGACGGGCGGTCCCACGACGGGCGGTCCCGCGACAGGCGGTCCCACTGGGGAGGAAAGTGGGGCCCGCCAGCCGGCACAGGGTCAGAAGCTGTATTTGACGCCGGTCTTGAAGGTGCGGCCGTTGATGGACCGCGCCAGCAGGATGCCGTTGCTGGGCAAGGCATCGGTGGTGCCGTCCACCTCCGTCAGGCCCAGGGTGTTGAACAGGTTGTTGGCGGAGAACGACCAGACGATGTCGTTGGTCAGGTTGTAGGTGGCGAACAGGTTGACCTGGGCGTACCCGGGCATCACCAGCTTGTTGGTGGGGTCGGCGTAGCTGTCGGTGGTGCCGATGATGTTCACGCCCACGCTGTAATCGTTGCCCACATAGGACGGGGTGATCTGGTAGACGAAATCGGCCTGGCGCTGGGGCACGTTGCCCACGTCGCTGGGGGTGATCTCATCCTTTGTGATGCGGGAATGGGTGTAGGTGACGCCCGCGTCCAGCTGGAAGGCGCCATAGCGGTAGCTGGCCTCCAGCTCCGCCCCCTCCGCGTCATAGACGCGGGAGATGAAGCGCTGGGTCAGCGAGGTCACGTCCTGGTTGGCCTCCTCGGTATTGGCGTAGAAGCCGGTGAGGAAGACGCTGACGCCGATGTCCGACCGCCACTTCACGCCGCCCTCGGCCTGCTTCACCTTGTTCACCGCGTTCTGGTAGGCGGTGGAACCGTCGGGGTTGATGGAGCCGAAGGCCAGGCGGTCGGCGTTGGCGCGCCCGCCTTCGCTGTAGCGCACGAACAAGGCCAGGTCGTGATCGATCTCGTAGTTGGCGCCGATGGAATAGGAGATGTAGTGCCAGTCGTAATTCACCGGGCTGGCCGCCGACTGGTTGACCACCGGCACCGTCAGCTCCGGCACCTGCAACACGCCGTCCTGGTTCACGTCCAGGGACGTGGTGCCGGTGGGGCCGGCGTAGGTGCCGGACGCGTGGCCGTAGTCATAGCGCAGGCTGGCGTCCACCGTCAGCTTGTCCCACGCCCAGTTCAGGGCGGCGTAGGGCGCGTCGATGTCATAGTGCATGTCATAGCTGCGCACGCAGCAATTGCCCCAATAGGGCTCGCCATAGGCGACCAGGCCGTTGGAGGTGACGGCCTTGCCGCTGGAATTCAGTACGTTCAGCAGCACGGCGTCCTTGCCGTTGACCGTCTCCAGATAGGTGTTCCAGTGCCAGTCCATGTCGATGTTCTGGCGGGCCTTGTAATAGCCGAACGAGACCGTGCCCTTGCCCAGGGGCAATTCATCCAGCGTCTTGCTGACCTTCAGGTCGTTGGTATAGGTGCCCAGGTCGTTGAGTTTGACGTTGAACAGGGCGATGCGGGACGCCAGCCCGTTGCCGCCCACGCTGGCGGCGCCGACCGTCTGGCCGGCGTTGGGGCCCGTCGCATATTGCAGCGTGGCGCCGGTGCCGCCGATCTCCGTCGCCAGGACGGAGGCGCGGTCCACCTCCTGCGGATAGGGGCCGACGAAGTCGCCGGTGTTGTCGGCCACGCGGAACTTGTCGTCCAGCGTCCAGCCGGGCGCCACCTCGAACTGGGCCTGGCCGCCGAACGCGGTGCTGACCGGGTGGTAGCCGTCGCCGATGTTGGTGGTCAGCCGGTTGCCGTTGGCGTCCACCGCCAAATCCTTGCGGAAGTAGGGTGACTGGAAAGCGCCGCTCAGCGCGTCGAACCCGGGCAAGGAGGAGATGTGCGGGTTGTTGCCGCTGCCGGAAATGGCCAGCGGTACCGGCAGGTAAACGGGCGAGCGGTCGTTCAGGTATTTGAAGTCCAGGCGGATGAAGCCCTTTTCCATGTCGTGGGTGACGTTGGCCTTCACCTGGCCGCCGTTCATGGCGTCGTCATAGCCGACGGAACGCGGGCCCTCGCCGGTGTGGTAATAGCCGCCGACATGGAAGCGCCAGCCGGGTGCGATGGGGCCGCCATAGGCGAAGTCGGCCCGCGTCTCGTTATAGTCCAGGCCCCGGGTCAAGCCGATGGCTCCGCCTTCCTTCTCGCCCGTGTCGCTGACGAAGTTGATGACGCCGCCCGGCGCGTTGCTGGCGAAGGTGGAGGCGGAGCCGCCGCGGATGGCCTCCACCCGCGCCACGTTGTAGTCGGCCCGCAGATAGGTGTCGGCGGTACCGAAGGCGATGTCCCCGAACTGCATGACGGGCAGGCCGTCTTCTTGCAACTGCAGGAACTTGGCGCCGCCCGAGGCCACCGGCAGACCGCGCACGGCGATGTTGGCGTTGCCTTCGCCGCCCGACGCCTCGGCCCGGAAGCCGGGGATGTTGCGCAGGATGTCGGCGGCGCTGCTGGGCGCGGACTGGGCGATCTGGGCCGGATTCAGCGTGCTGACAGAGACGCTGGTGTTGAACTTCGACATTGGCAGGGCGGTGGCCGTGACGATGATGTCATCCAGGTCCAGCCCCTGCTGCGCCGGGCCCTGGGTGGGATCTTCGGCCGCCAAGGCGGGGGTGAACAAGGCAGGCGTGGTGGTGACGGCGGCGCCCAACAGCAGGGCGCGGGCCAAACGGCGCTTCATGGTGATCTCCCTCGTTCGTTCTTTTTTGATTGTCGTTTTGGGGGCGACCTCCCCGGCCGCCTCGAACGCCGTTACCCAAACACACGCTGCAACCGATTGCAATACCGTTTCTGCGCAAGTTTGCGCAATTTCCAAGTGGTCAACGCGCCGGATAAGAAAGTGGGGCAAGGGAAACCCAGCAATATCAGGCGGTTTCCTTTTGTGGATGGACTTAAGGTGCGCTCACGACCGGCTACGACAAATACAACCGATTGCAATTTGGCCGCGGCGGCGTCAAGGTGCGCCAAGTCCGGGTTTGGCCCGGAACCGAAAGACAAGCAAAATATGAGGGAGGACGGGATGAACGGCGGCAGTCCGCTGGGGTCCTGGGATGTGGCAATCATCCTGGTGTATGTCGTGGTCATCATCGCCATCGGCCTGGCGGTCAGCCGGCGCCAGCGCACGGCGTCGGATTATTTCCTGGCCCACAAATCCAAAACCTGGCCCGTCATCGGCCTGGCGCTGCTGGCCTCCAACATCTCCAGCACCACGCTGATCGGCTTGGCGGGCGCCGCCTACGACCACGGCATCGCCGTCTTCGACTATGAATGGATGGCCGGCATCGTCCTGGTGTTCTTCTGCATCTTCCTCTTGCCCTTCCTGCTGAAGACGGGCGTCTACACCACGCCGGAATTCCTGGAACGGCGCTACGACCGGCGTTCGCGCCTGCTGTTCTCGGGGCTCACCCTGTTCCTGAACATCGCCGTGGACACGGCCGGGACGCTGTATGGCGGGGCGTTGATGTTCCAGCTGGCCTTTCCGGCCGTGCCCATGGGCGTCATCGTGCTGCTGCTGGCGCTCGGGGCCGGCATCTACACCACGGCCGGCGGCCTGGCGGCGGTCATGGTGACGGAAACCATCCAGGCGGTGCTGCTGCTGACGGCCGCCGCCGTCATCGCCGTCATGGCCTTCAGCCAGGCCGGCGGCTGGGACGCGGTGATGGCCGCCACCAAGCCCGAGATGTTGAGCCTCATCCGCCCGGCCAGCGACCCGGTGCTGCCCTGGACGGGCCTGGTCACCGGCGTGCCGCTCATCGGATTTTATTTCTGGTGCACCAACCAGTTCATGGTGCAGCGCGTGCTGTCGGCCAAGAGCATCGACCACGGCCGCTGGGGCTGCCTGTTCGCCGGGCTCTTGAAGCTGCCGGTGCTGTTCCTGATGGTGCTGCCCGGCACCGCCGCCCTGCTGTTGTTCCCGGGCTTGCCGCGCGGCGACCTGGTCTACCCCTCGCTGGTGTTCAAGCTGCTGCCGGCCGGCGTGGTCGGCCTGGTGGTGGCGGGCTTCCTGGCGGCGATCATGTCGGCCACCGCCTCCACCTTCAATTCCGCCTCCACCCTGGTCACCATGGATTTCGTGCGCCTGCGCTGGCCCCACCTGGGGGAGAAGCGGCTGGTGACCACCGGGCGCCTGGCCACCTTGGCGTTCATGGGGCTGGCCGTGCTGTGGGCGCCGCAGATCGCCCGCTTCGGTTCGCTGTGGCAATACCTCCAGGCCATCCTGGCCTACGCCGTGCCGCCGGTGGTGGCCTTGTTCCTGGTGGGGTTGTTCTGGGCGCGGGCCAACGCCACGGGGGCCTTCGCCGCCTTCGCCGGCGGGCTGGCCCTGGGTTTGGGCCTGTTCGTCTATTGCGTGGTGCTGGGCCATGGCGGCCCGCATTTCCTGCTGATGGCGCCCGTGCTGGTTCTGGCTTCCGCCCTCATCCTGGTGGTGGTCAGCCTGGCCACGGGCGACGGCAAGCCGGGCGCCGGCCAATCGAAAGAGGGGGCGGCGCTGGTATGGACGCCGGCCGTCTTCCGGGCGGAGACGGCCACCCTGGCGGGGCAGCCGCTGTGGACGAACTACCGCGTGCTGTCGCTGGGGCTGGTGGGCCTCACCGCGATCCTGGTGTGGTGGTTCCGCTGAGACCGGCCCCGCTGCTGGCCCGCACCACCAGCTCTGTCGGCAGCATGACCGAGCGGGCGGTGCGGCCGGCGATCTGCGCGAACAACAGATCCACCAGCAGGCGGCCGCCGGTGGCGGTGTCCTGGCGCACGGTGGTCAGGGCGGGATTGTAGAAGGCGGCCATCTGGATGTCGTCGTAGCCGACCACGGCCACATCCTCGGGCACCTTCAGGCCCTGGTCCTGCAGGGCGCGGATGGCGCTGATGGCGATGACGTCGGAACAGGCGAACACCGCGTCGAAGGAGGCGCCGCCGCAGATCAGGCTGCGCATCGCCGTCAGCGCCGCGGCGCTGGCGAAGCGCGTGGGCACGTCCAGCGCCGGGTCCGGCGCGATGCCTGCGGCGGTCAGGGCCGCGACATACCCCTCATGGCGCAGGCGGATTTCCGGCACCGCCCGCTGGCCCAGGAACACGATGCGCCGCCGCCCTTGGGCGATCAGGTGGGCCACGGCGCGCTCCGCCCCCGCCAGGTTATCGGATCCCACGGTCACATAGTGCTGCTCGGGCAGTTGGGCGCCCCAGACCACCAGCGGCATGCCGCGGGCGGCCAGCCGCTCCAACCCCAGGTGGGCGGTGCTCTGGCCGATGGCGATCAGTCCATCCACACGCCCGGTGTCGACCAGGTCGGCCATGCCGTTCGTCCGGCCGGGGCCGATCTTGGACAGCAGAAGATCATAGCCGTGGTCGGCCACGGCGTCGGCGATGTGACCCAGCAATTCCAGGAAGAACGGGTCGGAAATGGGCTGGTCGTGTTCGTGCAGCAGGGGGATGACCACGGCGATGGTGTGTGTGTGCCCCTTGCGCAAACCCTGCGCCCGCGTGTCGACCCGGTAGGAGTGGGACTCGACCAGGGCCTGGATGCGGGCCCGCGTCTCCTCATTCACCAGCGGGCTTCCGGACAGGGCGCGTGATACGGTCGATTTGGAAACACCCGCCATGCGGGCGATGTCGTCCATCTTGACCGCGCCCATCTTGGCCCTGGCCTGGCTTTCCTGTGTCGCGGCCGTCGCCGCCGGCTTATCAGCCATGTCCCGATCCTGACAGTTCAACCAGCGGACCATACAACAGCGGATCTGGATTGCCGATGGTCACGGCGCATCCCACCCCAGGGCCAAGGCGCCGGCCAGGCCCGCCTCGGCCCCCAGGCCTGGCGGCACGATGAAGTCGGCCAACCCCTCGGTCAGCGCGGGGTGGTCGATGTAGCCGCCGATGTGGCGTTCGGCATGATGGCGGACGCGGTCCAACAGGCCGGGGCGCCCGCCGACGCCCCCGCCGATGACGATGCGCTGGGGCGACAGGGCGAACAGCAGGTTGGCCGCCATCTGGCCCAGATAGTCGCCCACCAGGTCCCAGACGGGATGGTCGTCGGCCAGCTCCGTGGCCGGCCGGCCCACGCGCGCCTCGATGGCCGGGCCGCAGGCGAGACCCTCCAGGCAATCGCCGTGATAGGGGCAATGGCCGCCGTAAGCGTCGCGGGCCGGGTCGCGGCGCACCAGCAGGTGGCCACCCTCCGGGTGCACCAGGCCGTGCTGCGGGCGGCCGCCCACCACGACGCCCACGCCAATGCCGGTGCCCACGGTCACGTAGACATGGCTGTCCAGGCCCCGCGCCGCGCCCCAGCGGCCCTCGCCCAGGGCGGCGCCATTGACGTCGGTGTCGATCGCGACGGGGACACCCCCCTCCTTCAAGTGTCCAAGCGCGTTGGCCAGGTTGTCGCGCACCGGCGCGCCGGCCCACCCCGGCTTGGGCGTGCGGGTGATGGCACCGTATTCCGGGCGGTTGGGGTCCAACTGCAGGGGCCCGAAGCTGGCGACGCCCACGGCGTCCAGGCCGCCCATGCGACCGGCCAGCGCGCGCAGCGTCTCCGCGCACCGCGTCAGCGTCTCCTCCGGCGTGGTGGTGGGGATGCGGACAGTCTCGATGGAGTGGGGCCGGGCGGTGCCGTCCATGACGGCCGCGCCCACGACGGCCTTGGTGCCGCCCAGTTCCACCGCGCCAATGCGCCTCATGCCCTGCCTCCCCGCGTTTGAGGCGGGCATCCTGCCAAGGGCGGGGCCGTCTGACAACGGTGGCAATCGTCCGGCCTGATGGTTACGCGACCAACAATCGCTGGATGTCCGGCACCGGCAGGTTGGTCAGGTCCCTGGCCACCTCCGCCACGATGACGTCGCGGGTCGCCGGGGTCAGGTGCTTGCGCAGGATGCCCAGGGCGCGCGGCGGGGCGGCCAGCACCATGCGGCCGATGGTGCCGGTCTGCACCATGCCGTCCAGATGCCGGGCCACGTGGGCCAGGAATTCCGCCTCCGCCTGGTCCTGCCAGTCGGTTTCCTCCGTGGCGCTGCGCACGGTGCCCATGCCGAAGCGGCCGGGCTTGTCGGTGCCCAGCTCGCGGGTGGGCGTGGTCGGCCGCGTCTCCGTGTGCTGGACGGTCAGGTTCAGGGCTTGGGCGTCGCCATCGTTACGCAGGACCAGCATCTTCGCGCCGTCGCATGTCACGATCCAGCTGTGCCGGGCGACCACAATACCATCCATAATCCAATCCCTCCCAGTCGGTGCGCCGTTACCCGGGCTTGCGGGTAACGCCTGTCAGGCAACGACGGACCATGGGAAAGGTTCCTCAAGGTCCGGGATTCCGCTTGTCTCCGCACCCGTCCCCACGCCAGTCTTAGGTGGGAGAGCCGCCAAGCCTTGAGAGGGACCATGACCGTCGCGTCCAACGACCGCCGCCTTCCGTTCCCACTGGCCGGTGTCGGCTTGGGCGGAAGTGGTGGAGTACCGGCCCACGTAAATCGTTGCTTTACCGGAACGGATGGTCGCTGATGGTTCGCTGGCGTCTTCTGGCCTGTGTCGCCCTGGGTCTGGCCACTGTCGGCATGGCTGCGCCGGGAAGGGCCGCGCCGCCGGCGGACGCGGCTGACAGCTTGCGCGCCGTGGTCGAGGCCTCGGCTGATCGACTGGCGTTGGCCCACCAGGTGGCATTGTCGAAGTGGGACAGTGGTGCCGCGGTGGAGGATGGCGGACGCGAGGCGGTGGTGATCATGAGCGCCGTCTCCCAGGGCGAAGGCCAGGGGCTGGAGCGCATCTGGGTGGCCAGCGTCTTCCGCGCGCAGATCGAGGCCAACAAGCTGGTGCAATACGGTCTGATCGCGGATTGGGCGCGCAGCGGGGCGGCGCCGGACCACGCGCCCATTGATCTGGTGCGGGACGTGCGCCCGCAATTGGACACCGTGCAAAAGGCGCTGATGGCCGCCCTGCCGGGGGTGGCCCCCTTGCGCGCCCGCAAGACCTGCCGGGCGGAGGTGGCGGCGGCGGTGAACGACTATCTCTATCGTCGCCAACTGGCGGCGGGCACGCTGGACGCCATCGCGTTGGACCGCGCCATGGTCGGGGTGTGCGGCGGCTAGCCTTGCGTGCAGGGCGCAGGTGGGGTTCGCCCCCCGGGGATGCGGGCGGGACCGGTCTTGGGACAGAATGATTGTCCCATCGACCCGGCCTCTCTGTCGCGGCCCGTATGAAAGCGCATCCCGATGAAAGACCGCATTCGCGTCCGTGAGGACCGTCTCCTATCCAAGGGCTGGTCCGAACTGCGCAGCGTCACCTTCGACTATCACCGGCGCGATGGTGACTGGCAGACCATGACGCGCGAGGTTTATGACCGGGGACACGGCGCCGTCATCCTGCCCTATGATCCGGTTCGCGGCACCGTGCTGTTGATCCGCCAGTTCCGCTACGCCGCCTACGTCACAGGCTACACCACCCCGATGATCGAGGCTGTGGCCGGCCTGCTGGACGACACCTCGCCCGAGGAAACCATCCGTCGTGAGGCGGAGGAGGAGGCCGGCTGCCGCATCGGTGAGGCGCGCAAGGTGTTCGAGGCCTTCATGAGCCCCGGCTCGGTCACCGAGCGCCTGACCTTCTTCGTCGCCCCGTACAGCGCAGCCGACCGTATCGGCGCCGGTGGCGGCCTGGTGGCGGAAGGCGAGGACATCGAGGTGTTGGAACCCACCCTGGATGAGGCGCTGGCCATGGTGGCCGACGGCCGCATCGTGGACGCCAAGACCATCATGATGCTGCAGTACGCCAAGCTGAACGGGCTGGTGGGATAAGGCGGGATGCCTGGTCAGACCTGCCTGACCAAGCCGCCATATCGCGCCACGATCGGATCGGCCGTCAGGAGCGGAATTCCTTCCGCTTGTGATTGGGCGATCAGAATACGGTCGAAGGGATCCCGGTGCAGGGCGGGCAGGGTCTGGACAGCCAGCGCATGAGTGCCGGTGATGGGCAATTCCTCGTAGCCGTTGTCCAGAAGTCCGTGCCGCAGCAGGCGCGGATCAACCTGGAAATCCGCGCGCCCCAGGCTCCGCTTGATCGCCACCTCCCACACGCTGGCGACACTGAACAGGCATTCCTGGCTCAGATCCTCCAACAGGATGCGGACCTCCACCGACAAACGATATGGCTCACTGGCCGCCCACAGAAGAAGGTGGGTGTCGAGCAGCAGCTTCACGGCGTGTCGCCGGCGAAAAGATCAGCGATATCGCCACTGCCCATTCGGTCGAAGTCGCTCGGAATTTGGAATTGTCCCGCGAGGAAGCCCAGGCGACGGGGCTGGCGAGATTCCGTTTCCCCCAGCGCGACCACCTTCACCAAGGGTTTGCCGGCTTTGGCGATAATGAACGTTTCCCCTTGGGCGGCGCGATCGACCAAGCGGGACAGATGGGTTTTGGCTTCGTGGATATTGACTGTCCGCATGGTAAAGCTCCGGGCTATAGCTCAGTCTGTCCGCGAGCGAATTCATCCCTGCAGGCGATTTCCGCCCTTAGGTGACCCGCTCTAAACTAAGTCGACTTAGTTTAACTCAATGCCCATTCCGGCTTCAACGGCAGCTGGTGGGATGCTGGTTAGTCGACATAGACCAGGAACTGCTCATACCGCCCGGTATCCGCCCGGGCGACGATGCGCACGCCGCGGCTGGCGAAGCTGGCCTGGTAAATCTCTTCGGTAAAGCCGCCCCGCAAACGGCGGGCGATGGGCTTCACGTCTTTCACCGCCCCCAGCGGGCCCAAGGTCGCGGCATAGTCGGCCAGGGCCGCCGGGGTGAAATAGGCGGCGCCGTTGGCCGTCAGGTGGTTGGCGTCGGCCCGTCCTTGGGCCAGGCCCTCCAGGAAAGCGCGGGCGGTCGCGGTCTCCTCGGCGCTGGGTTGGGTCGATAGCGGCAGGAGGGCGCCGATCTTCTGGGCGATGCCGGCCGGGTCGCCGTAATCGCTGTTGACCAGCACGACGATGGCCATGCCCAGATCCGGCCATACCCGGTTCTCCGCCAGGAAGCCCGAGACTTCGCCACCGTGGCGCAGCAGGCGGGCGGCGCCGTCGCTGGTGACCGTCAGGCCCAGGCCATAGCGCGTGTCCTGGCCGTTGTTCAGGCGCACGCTCGTTTCCATGGCGCGCCAGCTTTCCGGCCTCAGCAGTTTCCGCTGCATCAACGCGATGTCCCAGCGGGCCAGATCCCGCGGCGTCAGGGCCAGTTGGGCGGCCCCGACCAGCCAACCCGGCGCCTCCTTGGGCGCTGGACGCGGCTGGCCCAGGGCATAGCGGGTATAACCGGCGGCGTCCTTGGGCCCCAGCGGCCCCTGGTCGATGTCGGCGGCATCCAGGCCCAAGGGCTTCAGCACCCGATTGCTGAGGAAGGTGAAGAAGGGCTGGCCCGACGCCTTTTCCACGATGCGCGCGGCGATGGTGAAGCCGGTGTTGGAGTACTGCCAGGCCTCACCCGGCTGGAAATCCAGCGACACCCGGGCCCAGCGGTCGAAGATGCCATCGGCCGAGATGGGCTTTTCCATCATGGCGGGGACGTAGTCCTGCGGCCAGAAATCCCGGTAGCCGGCCGTGTGGCTCAGCACCTGGCGGATGGTGATGCGGTCCCCGTCGGTCAGGTTGGGGATGAACTTGCCCACCGTGTCGTCCAGCGACAGCGCGCCATCCTCCACCAGCACCATCAGGGCGGCGGCCGTGAATTGCTTGGAGACGGACCCGATGGCGAAGCGCTGCGCCGGCGTCGCCGCCACCGCCGGCTCCCGCCGCGCCTGGCCGTAGGCGTGGGCATAGACGATGGCGCCGTCCTGTACCACGGCGATGGAGGCTGCCGGCGTGCCGCTGTCCGCCAGCGCCTGCGTCACCGCCGCATCGATCTTGGCGGTCACGGCGGGGGCGAGATCCGCGCCGGCGGCAGCGCCGGCCAGGAACAGGTTGCCTATGAAAAGGGAGACAAGCAGAGGGCGCATCGATTTCCCAGGATTGACGGCGGCGGCGGCCATCTTGTCACTACCTGGTCCGATGCGGAACCGGCCTTGCTCGGTTCAACGGCGTCACCCTATGGAAAAATGGTGGCGTTTTTCAATGCACCGTCAATGTCGCGTGCCATTGGAAATAACCTAGCAAGGCGGGCTGTCCGTCGTAGGTATCTGTTGTGGTGAGATAAAAGCGCACTTCGATCGGCTGCATCCCGACATGGCTTACCGGCGTTTCCAGAATGTAGACGCTGAATGGTGCGCCGGTGAAGGTGGGCGGGTCGGTGTTGGTGCCGTCGACCAGACAGGGCAGCGGGACTTGCTGTGTCACGACGCGCGCCACGGCGGTCTCCAGTTGACCCGTGTGGCCCTTGCTACCAGCCACGCGCGCCAAACCATAAATGATAACCCCTTGCCCCGTATTGCCCGACAGGGAAACCCCCTGCCAGCGCAGTAGAGGAAGGTGCCGCGCGGCCAGGCGCAAGTTGGCCGATGCCAGGCCGGCGCGCGCCTGCGACGGGGGCGCGATCAAAAAGCAAAGGCTACCCGGCACCGGCGTGGGGGCCGTGGCATCTTGGCTGGGATTGGGACAGGCCGCCAGCACGCTGGCCGTGTCGACGACGAAGCCGAGGTTGATGACGGCAACCATGGGAATGGCGCTCCCTGAACGGGTTATCCATGGGGAAGGTAGGGCCCGCGCTGGTCTCCCCGCGCGGGCCCAAGGCGGCCGTGGCCGCCCACGACCTTAAACGGTCAAGCCACCGTGATGGTCGGATCCCAGTAGAAGTAGCCCACCAGCTCGGGCTGACCGGTGCTGGAGTTGGGCTGGGTCAGGTAGAAGTAGACCTGGTAGTTCTCGGTCCCGTGGTTGATGACCGTGGTTTGCAGGTAATAGTCGAGATCGGTGATCGTGGTGAAGGTGGGCGGGTTGGTGTTCTTGCCGTCGACCAGCGTCGGCTTCGGCTCATAGGGGTTGGACTCGATGGCGGTGATGGTGCCGGTGACCTGGGTGCCGGAAAACTGACGGATGTCGTAGAGGACGACGGACTGATCGCTGTTGCCGGACAGCGACAGGGACCGCCAGCGGATGGTGTCGTTGACCAGGGCGTTGATGTTCAAATCGCCCGTGGCCTGACCGCTGCGCACGAAGGCGCTCTGGGCGATCATATACGAAAAGTTGTGGGCGATGCCGGTCGGGGCATTGGCGTTCTTGCTGGGGTTGGGGTAGGTGGCCAGCAGGGTGACGGTATCGATCACGATTTCGATGTCGATGAATTTGCTCATGGCGCGTCTCCTCGGGTGGGTGGGCTCCCCTCGACATTAAATTGTCATTCAATACGGCAATGCACGTATTGGGGGAGCCAGGCAGAGATAACACCGCCCCAAGGAATCGGCAATCTGTAGGCACAAATAATTAGTGGTAACTCTACCATTACGGGTAAGTGACCACACAGTTGGCAGGCTTGAATATGGGCTGTCGAGTGGGCCGGAAATGACCAAAGGGGCGGCCCCGTTGTGAACGGAGCCGCCCCTTGCATTCAGGCCGGGCGTCGTATGGCGACTTGGGGATGGCGGCCCGCAGCCGGACCCTGGCAGCGGCTTAGCCGGCGCCCTGCACCGCCAGCGCCAGCAGGGCCTGGGCCACGCCCTCGCCATAGGCCGGGTCCGCCTTGGTGCAGTTGGCGATGTGCCGCTCCTGAATGGCCGCCTCCGCCCCACTCAGGGACCGGGCGGTGTTCTCGAACAGCAGCTTCTGCTGCGCCGGGTTCATCTTGCGGAACAGGATGCCCGGCTGCTCCCAATGGTCGTCGTCCACGCGATGGTCCCAATGGGTGGCCGTCCCCTCCAGCGGCAGGGGCGGCTCCGCGAAGTCGGGATGGTCCGTCCATTCGCCATAGCTGTTGGGGTAGTAGTGCAGCGTGCCGCCCTGGTTGCCGTCGGTACGCATGGCACCATCGCGGTGATAGCTGTGGAACGGGCACTTGGGCGCGTTCACCGGGATGTGGTTGAAGTTCACGCCCAGGCGATAGCGCTGCGCGTCCCCGTAGGAGAACAGCCGGGCCTGCAGCATCTTGTCGGGGGAGAAGCCGATGCCGGGCACGATGTTGGCCGGGGAGAAGGCCGCCTGCTCCACCTCGGCGAAGACGTTGTCCGGGTTGCGGTTCAGTTCCATCACCCCGACCTCGATCAGGGGGAAGTCCGCCTTGGGCCAGGTCTTGGTCAGGTCGAAGGGGTTGTGCTTGTGCGCGTTGGCCTGGGCTTCGGTCATGACCTGGATGGACAGGGTCCAGCGCGGGAAATCGCCGGCCTCGATGGCGCCGAACAGGTCGCGCTGGTGGCTTTCGCGGTCCTTGCCGATGACGGCCTCGGACTCCGCGTCCGTCAGGTTCTCGATGCCCTGCTGGCAGGTGAAGTGGAACTTCACCCAATGCCGCTCATTGGCCGCGTTGATCAGGCTGAAGGTGTGGCTGCCGAAGCCGTGCATATGGCGATAGCTGCGCGGAATGCCGCGCTCGCTCATGACGATGGTGACCTGGTGCAGCGCCTCGGGCAGCAGGGTCCAGAAGTCCCAGTTGTTGTTGGCGCTGCGCATGCCGGTCCGCGGGTCCCGCTTCACGGCGTGGTTCAGGTCGGGGAAGCGCAGCGGGTCGCGGAAGAAGAACACGGGCGTGTTGTTGCCCACGATGTCCCAGTTGCCTTCCTCGGTATAGAACTTCACGGCGAAGCCGCGGATGTCGCGCTCCGCGTCCGCGGCGCCGCGCTCGCCAGCCACGGTGGAGAAGCGGACGAACAGGGGCGTCTGCTTGCCCACCTCGGAAAAGATCTTGGCCTTGGTGTAACGGCTGACGTCCTGCGTGACGGTGAAGGTGCCGTGGGCGCCGCTGCCCTTGGCATGCATGCGCCGCTCGGGGATCACCTCGCGATCGAAGTGGGCCAGCTTTTCGATCAGCCAGATGTCCTGCAGCAGGGCGGGGCCGCGCGGTCCGGCGGTCTGGATGTTCACATTGTCCACCACCGGCGCGCCGGTGGCATGCGTCATGGGGGGCTTCGTCGTGTCGGACATGGGATGCGGGCTCCATGAAGGCGTGGGAAAGGCCCCGGGTTTGGCCCGGTGCGTTGACGCCGGATTTGGCAGCGAAGGGCGGGATGGTTTCATTCACAACCCGCCCCGCCCTTGTTGCGCCCGGTGCATCACCGGACGCCGGCCCATGGCTGCGGGGGCCAGCATCCGCCGGCCTGGCTCGTCCTCGGTTTCCCCCAGGGCGGCATGAACCTCACGCCGCTGGCATCACGCGGTGTACCCGCCGTCGATGGTCAGGCAGGCGCCGGTGATGAAGCCCGCCTCCGGCCCCGCCAGATAGGCCACCAGGCTGGCGATCTCGCTGTCCTGGCCCAGGCGGCCGATGGGCATCAGCGTCATCAGGCGGGTCAGCACGGCCGGGTCGGTGGGCACCATGTCGGTGGCGGTGGGGCCCGGCTGGATGGCGTTCACGGTAATGCCCCGGGGGGCCAGGTCGATGGCCATGCCCCGGGTCATGGACGCCACCGCCCCCTTGGTCATGCTGTAGACCGAGGCGCCGGGAAAGGCGGTGCGATCAGCCGCCACGCTGCCGGTGGTGATGACCCGTCCGCCCTTGCCCATGTGGGGCAGGGCCGCCTGCACCGCCGCGAAGGCCGCGCGGACGTTGACCGCCACCATGCGGTCGAAGGTTTCCAGCGGGTAGTCGTCCACCGGGCCATGGGTCAGCAGGCCGGCGTTGTTGATCAGGATGTCCAGCCGGCCATGCAGCTGCGCCACCTCATCCACCGCCTGGCGCAGGGCGATCACGTCGGCGCTGTCGGCGCGGATGGCCAGGGCGCGGCCGCCCGCCGCCTTGATCTCATCCACCAGGGCCGTGGCCGGCGCCTCGGACGAGGCGTAGGTGAAGGCCACGGTGGCGCCGTCATGGGCCAGGCGGCGGACGATGGCGGCGCCGATGCCGCGCGAGCCGCCGGTGACCAGGGCGATCTTTCCGCCGAAGGGAAGGGTCATGATGTCCATCTCCAATTCGTTACAGATGTAACAGTCTAAAATCAGGGTGAATGCGCTTCTTGGGGCCTCATGGCGCTCAAGGAGTATAAGGGGTCACTTCAGGCTCTTCAGCGCCAGGCGGGCCACCCCCCGCAGCGTGTCGGCGCCGGCGCCGGCCCGGGCCGACACCTTCAGCCCGGCCAGGGTGGCGCCCAGAAAGGCGGCGGCCGTGGGCACGTCCACGTCCGTCGCCATTTCGCCCGCCGCCTGGGCGGCGATCAGCTGGGTTTCCAGGGCGTGGGCCAGGGTATGGGCGGAGGCGTCGCCGATGGCCGCGACCTCCGCGTCCGCCCGGCCGAACTCGCACACGGCGCTGACGCCCAGGCAGCTGGGGTGACCGGATGCCACCGCCTTGGCGATGAAGGCCATGAAGGCGTACTCCACCCCCGTCAGCGGTGTGGGCGCCGCCGTCAGGGCGCGGACGATACCGGCCACGTTCTCCTCGTTGTAGCGGCGCAGGGCCGCGAGATAGAGCTGCCGCTTGTCGCCGAAGGTATCGTACAGGCTCTGCCGGCTGATCTTCATGGCGCGCAGCAGCGCCTCGGTCGAGGTGCCCTCGAAGCCGTGCTGGGAGAAAAGGGCGATGGCGGCGGCCAGCGCCACCTCGCCGTCGAATTCCTTGGGTCTTGCCATGACCCTCAGATAGCGATTCCGGACTGATCTGTCCAGAATTAATCGACAAAAAGCCGCACGATTCTTCTAAGCCCCTGGATGTGAAGCGATATTGGCCGCCGCAAAAAGTGCCGCCCTGCAACATTTAACAAGGCTTAACGCCAAATTGGTGCAGGTCCGGACAATAGTGGTGCGGTTGGCGCACATACACTGCAAGGCGAATGGGGGCTGAGCCGCCGCCTGGTTGGGGTCCGTCGTGGACCTCTGGCATCCCCCTTGTGATCACCAGACCTGGGCCCCGCGGTTTGCCGACTGCCGGCCCGGAACAGAGATGAGGGACGCGAGATGTCAGACGTTGCGATGAAGTACTTCTACGCCACCGCCATCCACGGGTCGATGCGGGCGGCCAGCCAGAAGATGAACGTGGCGGTGTCCTCCGTCAGTCGCCAGATCGCCCAGCTGGAGGCGGCCATGGGCATGCCCTTGCTGGAGACGGGCCGGCGGTCGGTCAAGCTGACCACCGCCGGGCAAATGGTGTTCGACTATTACCAGGCGCAGATGGCCGACCGTGAGGCCTTCACCGCCCGGCTGGAGGCGTTGCGCGGCATGCGCATGGGCACGGTGGAACTGGCGGTGGGCGAGGGCTGTACCGTCCAGGCCGTCCAGGGCGTGCTGGAGACCTTCCAGAGTCGCTATCCCGGCGTCGAACTGGCGCTGCACACCGTCTCCACCGCCGAACTGGTGCGCATGGTGGTGGATGACGAGGTGCACATCGCCATCGGCGCCCAGGTTCCCAGCGATCCCAAGGTGCGGATCCGCACCTCCGCCCGCCAGCCGCTGATGGTGGTCAGCCGTCCCGACCATGCCGTGGCCAAGCGCGGGGCGGTGACCCTGCAGGACCTGTCCGCCCACGATCTCTGCCTGTCGCCGCGCGACACCCGCATCCGGCAGCTGCTGTCGGCGGCGGAAATGCGCCACCAGGTCTGGCTGCGCGCCACCATCACCACCAATTCCGTCCACACCATGCGGGAAATGGCGCTCAGCGGCCGCGCCGCCACCATCCTGCCGCGTGCCGCCGTGCTGGCCGATCTTGAGGACGGCTGCCTGGTGGCGACCCCGCTCTGCGATGTCGAGGCCGACACCACCACCGTCGATTTGGTGACCCGCCTGGGGCGCCAGCTGCCCCATGCCGCCACGCTGGCCCTGTCGCTGCTGGAACAGCAGGTGCACCGCTGGGGCCAGTGCGGCGGCTATCAGACGGGCGCCCCCGTCACCGCGCCGATGGCGGCCGTCCACGGTCGGGCCGAGCGCCGCGTGGGGTTGGAGGCCGTCGCCTGAGCCTGTCACGCCGCCGGTGTCACGGAAGGGGCGGGGCCGTTGGGTCCCGCCTCATCCGCATCCGAGGGACGCTTGGGTGAGTTATCCTCGTCCCCGGCTGATGCGCACCGACACGCCGTCGATGATGGCGGGAACGGGGGCGGAGGGTTTGTCCACCTGCACCGTGATGGTGTCGATGCGGGGGAATTCATCCAGCAAGGTGCCGGCCACCGCCTCCGCCACCGCCTCGATGGTCATGAAGCGCCGGGCGGTGGCCACCCGTGTGGTGGCCGCCGTCAGCTTGGCGTAACACACGCTCAAATCCCAATCGTCGGCCTTGCCCGCCACCGACAGGTCCAGCGTGCAGTCTAGCGAGATAAAAAACCGCTGGCCCAGCTTGGCCTCCTCCGCCGTCAGACCGTGATGGGCGTAGATGGCGATGCGATGGACCAGGATGTGGTCGGTCATGGGGTGGCTTCCTCTCAAGGCCGGGGTCGACGCCGCTGGGCCCGGCACAGGCTGCCCTTTCCCCGGGGCGCTGTCACGCCGTTCCGTTACGTCTTGCCCCGCCGGCGCTGTGGCATAAATGTGGGCATGTGATTTGGCCGTTGCGCCGGGGAAGGCGCCGTCGCAGGGTGGCCTTCTCCATCCTTATGGCCATCCCCCCAGCGGGTTCTCCCGTGAAACCGGATCGTATGCCCATGCCTGCCGCCCCAGCCGGGACTCTCGCCGCCCACCGCCAGCGTTTGCGCCTGGATTGCCCCGTTGTCTTCCCCGGCTTCCGTACCCTGACCCCGGCGGAGGAGTTCCGGGCCGTGGCCGACTGGTGCGACGCGAACGGCGTCACCCATGACCAATACGGCCAGGGTGATCTGCTGACCGCGTTCGAGGGCACGGTGGCGGGCTTGCTGGGCAAGGAGGCGGCGGCCTTCATGCCCAGCGGCGTCATGGCCCAGTTGATCGCCATGCGGCTGTGGACGGAGGTCAGCGGCGTGCCCCGCTTCGGCATGCCCCACACCTCCCACCTGGCCTTGCATGAGGAGGAGGCCTACCAGGCCCTGTTCAATTTCCACGGCGTGCCGGTGGGGGATCGCCGCCGGCCCATCCTGGCCCGCGACCTGGCGGCCGTGTCCCAGCCGCTGGCCTGCCTGCTGGTGGAGCTGCCCCTGCGTGAGATCGGCGGGCAGCTGCCGGATTGGGATGAGTTGCAGGCCCTGAAGGAGTTGGCGCGATCGCGCCAGCTGCCGCTGCACATGGACGGCGCCCGTCTGTGGGAAAGTCGCGCCTATTACGGCCGCAGCTATGCCGAGATCGCCGCCGGCTTCGCCTCCGTCTACGTCTCGGTTTACAAGGGCATCGGCGGCATCGCCGGCGCGGTGCTGGCGGGCGACGTCGATTTCGTTGCCAACGCCCGGCTGTGGCAGCGGCGCCTGGGGGGCACATTGGTGCGGCAGAGCCCCATGGTGGCCACCGCCGCCATGCGGTTCGAGACGCGGCTGGCCCAGATGGACGCCTGCTACCGCCGCGCGCTGGACCTGGCGGCGGGTCTGGCCGGCATTCCCGGCATCCGTCTGAATCCCGCCGTGCCGCAGACCAACATGCTGCACATCTTCTTCGACCGCCCGGCGGAGGTGGTGGCGGAGACGCGGGATGCCATCGCCAGCGGCGACGGCCGCTGGGTGGCGGGGGAAATCCGCCCCACCGACGTGCCGGGCTGGAGCGTGACGGAGCTGTATGTCGGCGATACCCTGCTGGGCCTCGACAACGCCCAGGTGCTGTCCTACTTCGCCCGGCTGGCCGGCGCCTAACGGTATTCCCGCACATCAACCCCCATCGCGCGCACGGCCCAGCGCCGGTGCCAGCGCAGGTCGGTCAGCGACAGCGGCGTGATGTCCAGCCGCCAGAAGGCGGCCGGCGGCGCGTCCAGCACCAGGCCCACCGCCATGCGGATGACGGCCGGGTGGGTCACGGCCAAGGTATGTCCTTCCCGTGCCGCGTGCCCCAGCCACGCTACTACCCGGTCCCGCAGTTGCGCCAGCGACTCGCCCCCGTGGGGCTTGGCCTCCGGGTCGCTCAGCCAGGCGCCGACAGCGTCCGCCTCATGGGCCGATAGCTCGGCCAGGCTGCGGCCTTGCCAGGCGCCCACGTCCAGGTCGGATAGCGCCGTGTCCTCGTGCGCCTCCACGTCCAGGGCGTCGGCCAGTGTTGCGGCGGTCTGCCGGGTGCGGGTCTCCGGCGCCATCCATAGGCGGTCGACCTTGCGCAAGGCGCGCACCTCCGCCAGCAGGGCGGCCTGGGCCAGGCCCGCGTCTTCCGCCCCCTCATCCGGTCTGGGAAAGACGGCGTCGCGCTGCGCCCGGGTGGGGGCGTGGGCCAGCAGTGTCAGGCGGCCAATCACATCGGGGGCGGTCATCGAGATAGTCCTTGAACGCGGTGCCGCCCCTCCCTACCATCTCAGGATCGCCCGCGCACGGGGGAAGCCGGTGCAAATCCGGCACGGTCGCGCCACTGTAACCGCGAGTCCCAGCCTTTTGGGGCGTGCGGAAGCCAGACCCTCCGTCGCACAGATTGACCGCATACGGGACGCGTAATCCCAGGGAGCGTTTTTCATGGCCCACGCCGCCACCCATTCCGGCACCCCCGCCGTCGCCCTGCCCGTGATCTCCGCCGCCGAACTGCTGCCCTGGGCCGTGTTCGGTGGCCTGCTGCTGGTGCTGATGGTCTATTTCGTGGGGGCGGAGCAGGGCGCCACCTCCCTGATCCAGGGCCGTGAGGTGCATGAGTTCGTGCACGACGCCCGCCACCTGCTGGGCTTCCCCTGCCACTGAGGCGGGCGGACCCTCGCCATCATGGTTGGAATTTATCTCGCCCGCGGGATGCTCATCGGCATCCTGGCGGGTTTGCTCGCCTTCGGCGTGGCCACGCTGATCGGCGAGCCACCGGTCGAACGCGCCATCGCCTTTGAGGCGGCCCATGGTCATGAGCACCATGACCAGGCCGTCTCCCCTGACGCGGCCGCAAGCGGGCACGGCCATCATCACCATGGCGCGGAGGCGGCGGGTGATGAGGAAGAAGAGCTGTTCAGCCGCGGCACCCAAGGCGGCTGGGGCCTGCTGACCGGGTTGCTGGTCTACGGCGCCTCCGTGGGCGGGCTGTTCGCCCTGATCTACGCCTACGCCCAGGGCCGCATGGGCGCCCTGGGGCCGCGCGGCCTGGCTGCCGTGCTGGCCCTGCTGGGCTTCCTGGCCGTGGTGCTGGTGCCGGCCTTCAAGTATCCCGCCAATCCGCCGGCGGTGGGCGATCCCGACACCATCCAGCAGCGCACCGCCCTGTTCTTCGTCCTGCTGATCCTGTCCGTCGCCGCCATGGTGGCGGCCGTGGTCACCGCCCGCCGGCTGGCCGCCCGCTGGGGAGGCTGGAACGCCGCCCTCGCCGGCGGCGCCCTGTTCCTGGCGGTCATGGCCGTGGCGGGGTACGCGCTGCCCGAGGTGAACGAGGTGCCTGACGCCTTCCCCGCCCAGCTGCTGTGGCGCTTCCGCATCGCCTCCTGGGGCATCCACGCCACCCTCTGGGCCGCCTTGGGCCTGGGCTATGGCTGGTTGTGCGAACGGGCGCTGTCCCGCGACCTTCAGGCTCAGCGCCGGGGTGACCGGCCAGCGCTGTTCTGATGTCACGCCGGGCAGCCATTCATGACCGGTCGGTGACAGCGGTCCGCCGCCGACCGTAGAAAGGAACGGTCCCTGCGCAGGATCGCTCCGCCCCATGTCCATCGCCGTCTTCGCCATCGTCCTGTTCGCGGCCCTGCTGCACGCCACCTGGAACGCCTTGGTCAAGGGCGCCGGGGACAAGCTGATGGCCGCCGTCCTGGTGGCGGGGGGCGCGGCGCTCATCGCCATCGTGACGCTGCCCTTCCTGCCCCTGCCGGCGGTGGAAAGCTGGCCCTACCTGGCGACGTCCAGCATCCTGCAAATCCTTTACCTGACCCTGGTCGCGCGGGCCTATCACGTGGCGGATATGAGCCAGACCTATCCCCTGATGCGGGGGACGGCGCCCCTGCTGGTGGCGCTGGCCAGTGGGCTGTGGCTGCATGAGGCGCTGTCCCTTCCTGCCCTGCTGGGGGTGGGTGTGATCTGCGCCGGCATCCTCAGCATGGCCTGGATGGGCCGGCGCGGCGGGTCGAATCCTACGGGCGGGGGCGCCGGCGGCACCCGGTTGGCTCTGCTGACCGCCGTGGTCATCGCTGGTTACACCCTGGTCGACGGCCACGGCGTGCGCTTGTCGGGTGCGCCAGCGTCCTATGTGCTGTGGGGTGTCTTGCTCAACGGCCTGCCGCTGGTGGCTTGGGCGTTGCTGGCCCGGCGCCGGACATTCCTGCAGCACGTCATCCGCCAATGGCCGCGTGGCTTGGCGGGCGGCGCCGGCACCCTGATCTCGTACGGCTTGGCGCTCTGGGCCATGACCGTGGCGCCGGTGGCCGTCATCGCCGCCCTGCGTGAAAGCTCCATCCTGTTCGGTACCGCCATCGCCGGCCTGGTGCTGAAGGAACGGGTGGGCCCCCGCCGCTTGGCCGCCGCCTGCCTCATCGCCGTGGGCGCCATGGTGCTGCGCTTGGCCTGAGGCAGGCGTCCGAGGGGGCGCGTCAGGCCGCCCGGGCCAGCCCGGCCTCGTCCCAGCCGGTGTCGCGATGCCAGCGCGCGGCGATGCGCCCGTGTTCCAGGGCGAACAGGGTCAGCCAGCCGTTGTCGAACAGCGCCCGGACCTGGTCGTGGCGGGCCAGCACCTCGGCGATGGCGTGCCGCGGCGCCTCCACCAGCACCGACAGGCGCAGGGGCGCGTGGGCCAGCCTTTCCCCGTCATGGACCGCCTGCCAGGGTAGGCCGGTGCGCAGCATGCCGCCGTTGCCCTCCACCACGCCGATGCCGGCGGTGACATTGTGGATCAGCTTGTCCCCGCCACCGAACAGCGCGGGCGCCACAGCCGACCCGTAATATTGCAGGCTGATCCAGCTGGCCACCACCACCGGCGCCGTCAGGATCAATTCCAGGGTGGCGAAGTCGCGATCCGACCGCCAGTCGTAGGAATGCAGAAACGCCCGGCCCTTAAGGTCGCCCGAGGCGGTGACGGCGCGCGGGGCTGCGACGAACGCGGCACACCCGGCCAGCCCCCATTCCGGCCGAATTTCCGCCCAGTTGTAGGCCCGGGCCGGCAGCGACGCCGCGCTGGCGCCGGGAAGGCGTGTCGCCCGTTCCAGGCGCACCTGGCGCCCCGCCCGTTCCAGCCAGTCGCGCGCCCGGCGGATGTCGGCCTCATGGTCGCGGCCGGCGCCATCGGTATAAAGGGTGACGCGGTCGGTCACCGTGTCATGCAGGCCGGCCAGGAACAAGGTGTCGGCCGGCAGCTCGACACCATGGGCCGGCAAGCCCGCCCGCGTCTCCGGATCGTTCAGCAGGCCGGCCAGCAGGCGGGCGGAAACATCGCCCTGATGGCCGCCGCAGGCGCCGCAGTGATAGGCGCTGTGGTGCGGGTTGTTGTGCAGCGTCGCCCCATGGCCGATCAGCAGCACTAGGCGCGCATGTCCCTGGGTCAACGACATGGCTTTCAGCACCTGTGCCGCGGTCGCCGCCTTCACATCCGCCGGCAGGGCGGGCGTGAAGGCCGGCGCCGGGTCGGTTCCCCGTGCCCGACCCAGCCCCAGAGCGTCGCGCAGCAGCTTCACGGCGTACAGGGGGCCCGCCGACTCCACGAAGGCGAAGGAGGATACCGCCGCCTGGCGGAACCGCCCAAGGGCGCGGGCGGAGCGGGCGGCGATGCGCCGCTGCCGGTCCTGGACGGGCGCCAGGGGGACGCCCGAGCGCAGGAGGGGCGGTAACAGGACGGGCAGCCGCGCCTCCCTCAGGTCGGACGCCGCCGGCTGGTGGTCCACGGGCAGGCCGAAGAAGCCGGCGAACCCCAGCGTGCCGATGCCGGTGTCCAGGCTTTCCAGGGCCCGGCGGAACGGTTCGGAGCGCACGTCGATGCAGAACGCGGCCTGCATCACGGGCCGATCCTGGGGTGCCGCTGCGCCGGCTCCCCGCAGCACGGTGTCCAGCCCCCGCTGATAGGCCATTTCCGCCGCCTGCTGCAGGATGGTGTCGGCCACCAGGTCGGCGTCCGGCGCCACCGGCCGCGCGTGGGCGGCCAGAACCTCAGCCCACGCCGGGGCCACCGCGGGCACGTGGGCCAGCAGGGCCTCCTCCCACACCAGGCGGATCGCCAGCAGGTCGGCCAGCGTGCCGTCGCTCTCGCCCGCCAATTCGGCCCGCCATTGCAGCCAGCGCGCATGCTGGGCCCAGCCCCCAAGGTCGATCAGCAGCCGGTGGAAGGTTGTCACTGCCGCCTCGGCCGTCAGGTTCAGCGCGGCGGCGGCGCGCAGCAGGGCGCGGCCGGGGGTGTCGGGGCAGTTGGCGACATGGCGGCAGAAACCCGTCAGGCCGGCCAGTTCGGGCGTCAGGTCATGGGTCGCCCATTCCCGCCAGGCGGTGAAGGCCGACGATCCCGGGGCCGGCGTCCACAGGGCCTGACCCCGGTCAAAATGACCCGCCGCACACAGTCCCACGCAGCGATTGATGATCGCCGGCCAGTCGGTGCCGGTGGCGCGCGCCGCCAGATCCGCGATGGTGGGCAGCGCCTGCGGGGCGGGCTGGCCCTGGCGCGCCAGCGCCGTCAGGGCGGCCACGTCGGCCGGCTTGGCCGCATGGGGGCAGGCGGCCAGTGCCGCCGCCAGGTCACCGGCGGTGATCTCCCCCGCGGCGATCATGGCGGCATAGTCCTGGCGGTCGCGGGTCAGGCGGACCCCGGCGACGCGGGCCAGCCGGGCGGCGGCCTGCGCCAAATCTTCGCCCGTCTGGCCCAGGAAGGGGTTGACGGCCACGGTGGCGTCCAGGGGGAAGGCCGGCGGGATGGCGCGCATCGCCGCCTCGGCCGCCGCGAACAGGGCCTTGGCCGGTGCCGGCGCGATGTCGAGCTGATCATGGAACACGGGGGTGGTCTCCCAGAAGGATGGTTTGGGCGATCATCAGGACCGGACGGTGCGGAAGCCGCCGATCAGCCGATCGAAGGCGGCGTTGAGGTAGAACCCGTTGGCGATGTGGACCCGCAGGCCCGCCGCCGCCGGATGGTGCGCCCAGTGGGGGAACAGCGCCTGCGCCACCGCCACGGCGCAGAAGGAGGTGACGGTCAGCCCGATCAGCGCCCATTCCAGCGCGCCCGCCACCGGCGGGGCGGGCAGGGTGCCGCCGGCCGCGTGCACCGCCAGGGCCTGCAGCCCGAAGTAGGAGAGGGTGACCGCGGTGGAGGCGACCAGCGTGCGCTGGGTCAAGGCCCGGGGTGCGGCATCCGCCAGCCCTTGCGCCACCAGATAGGCGACGCCGGACACCAGGATCAGGCCCAGGGCCAGCGCCTGCGGCGACTTGGGCCCGGCCAGCAGGGTGAAGCCAACGGCGGCCAGGCCGTAGAGGGCCAGCGCCAGCAGGAAGGCGCGGATCACCGCGCCTAAGCCGGGGGTCGCCACGGGACCGGGGCGCCGGGTGGCCTGCACCGCGCCGATGGCCCCACCGGAGGACAGGAAGGCATGCGCCTTGTAGAGCGAGTGCGCCAGGATGTGCAGCATCGCCACCGGCCACAGGCCCAGCCCGCATTGCAGCAGCATGAAGCCCATCTGCGCGACCGTGGACCAGGCCAGCGCCGTCTTGACGGCACTTTGCGTCAGCATGACCAGGGCGCCGAACAGGGCCATGAAGCCACCCAGCATCACCAGCGCCGCCATGGCCCCTGGACTGGCCTGGACCAGCCACGCCAGGCGGATCAGCAGCAGACCGCCGCTGTTGATGATGCCGGCATGCAACAGGGCCGACACGGGCGTCGGCGCCTCCATCACCTCGGTCAGCCAGCCGTGCAGGGGGAAGGCCGCCGTCTTCAGAAGGGCGGCCAGGACCAGCAGGCCGGCGGCCCCTTGCGCCGCCGGGGAAAGCGGCGCCGTCCGGGCGGCCGCCTCGATCGTCGCGATGTCCATGGTGCCATAGGCCAGCCACAGCAAGCCGGTGGCCAGGATCAGCGCGGCGTCGCCGGCCCCCCAGACCAGGGTGAACTTCGCGGCCGCGCGCCGCGCCGGCGCCCGATCCGGGAAGAACAGCAGCAACTGGCGCAGCACCAGGCCGATGGCCGCCAGCGCCGGCACCAGCAGCGCCAGGCTGCCGGCCTGCACCTGCAGCAGCACCAGGCCCAGGGCCGTCAGCATCAGGGCATGGAACCGCCCTTCGCGCGCGGCGCCGTCCAGGTAGGTGCGGCTGTAGCGGGTCACCACCCAACCGATGAAGGCGACTGCCGGCGCCACCAGGGCGTTGACGACATCCAGGCGCAGCAGCGGCCCGTCATTCCCCGCCCCCTGGAACGCGAACCGTGTCGCGCCGGCCAGGCACAGCGCCAAGGCGGCCAACGCCGCGCCCTCGGCGATCGCGGGGATGGGCTTGGGGCGCCGGCCGGGGCGCAGCAGGGCGATGACTGCCGCAGCCAGCAGCACGGCCGGGGCAAGGCTCGACAACGGCATCGAACTCTCCAGGAAACGCGGCCCAGGATTGGACAGCAGCCAGGAGATAGCGCTTACGCGAGTTGCAGAAAATTACATCTTTTATGGATATTCATTCTATTTAATGGAATTATCCAGGCATGGCCTCGCTCAACCTGCATCACCTGCGCCTCTTTCGGGCCGTCGCCAGCGAGGGCACCGTGACCGGCGCCGCGCGGCAGCTGAACCTTTCCCCCTCCGCCCTGTCGACCCAACTGCGCACGCTGGAAGACAGCCTGGGCCACGACCTGTTCGAGCGCCGGGGACGCGGCCTGATCCTGACGGAGGCGGGGCGCATCGCGCTGGACCACGCGGGGGCGATCTTCCGTTTGGCGGAGGATCTGTCCGCCACCCTGCGCAACGCCGGGGGCGGACAGCGCGCGCTGCGCGTCGGGGCGCTCGCCACCCTGTCGCGCAATTTCCAGATCGGCTTCCTGCGGCCGCTGCTGGGCCGGCCGGATGTGGAGATCGTGCTGCGCTCCGGCTCGCAAGGAGAACTGCTGCGCGGCCTGGACAGCCTGGCCCTGGACGTGGTCCTGACGAACCTGGCCCCGCCGCGCGACGCCGCCAGCCCCTACCTGATCCATCGCCTGGATGAGCAGGCGGTCAGCCTCATCGGCACGCCGGCCCGGCTGCGCGCCACCCCAGGGAATGACCTTTCTCTGGCCATGCTGCTGACCCGCCACCCCCTGATCCTACCCACGCTGGAGACTGCGCTGCGGGCGACGTTCGATGCGCTGGTGGCGCAGCTGGGCATCTCGGTGCGCATCGCGGCCGAGGTGGACGACATGGCCATGATCCGCCTCATGGTGCGTGAGGATGCCGGCTTGGCCGTCATCCCCCCCATCGTGGTGCGGGATGAGCTGGGCAGCGGCCACCTGGTGGAGGCCGGGCGTCTGCCCACCGTGGTCGAAAGTTTCCTGGCCGTGACGCTGGAGCGCCGCTTCCCCAACCCGCTGCTGGCGGAGTTGTTGACCAGGGGCTGAGGAAAGTCCGGCGGTTCCTTGGCCGTCAGCCCCTAGCGACCAGGTGCAGGAAGGACCCCGCCGCGCGGCCCCGCCGGCTGCCCAGGGTCGGTGTCGTCGATCATAAGCCGCTGTGCTGGCACTTGTGGGCACTGCTCTGCAGCAGGGCTACCACCGCAGCCCTGCGCTAATGAAGCTCATTCTGTTCGGCACCGCTGAGCTGCCTGATACTGAAGGAAAAGAGGGGCTCGCCGCCTGCCCCATCGCCGCCGGGGTGATGGTGTTGAAACTGGCCAGATGGGTTACAATCGGCCGTAGCTATCGTCCAGGCGCACAATGTCGTCTTCGCCCAGATAGGCGCCAGACTGGACTTCTATCAGTTCCAACGGCAGCTTGCCCGGGTTTTCCAGCCGATGGACGCTGCCGCAGGGCAGATAGACAAACTCGTTCTCCCGTACCAGAAGCTCTTCACCGTCCCTGGTCACCAAGGCGGTACCGCTGACTACCACCCAATGCTCCGCCCGGTGGTGGTGCTTTTGCAGCGACAGTTTGCCCCCGGGCTTTACCGATAAGCGCTTCACCTCATATCGGTGACCCGATAGCAGGCCTTGGCTGGACCCCCAGGGGCGATGGACTTTGCGGTGCTCTAAGTATTCGGTACGCTTTTCGCGTTTCAGCGCGTCAACCACATGCTTCACGTCTTGCGCGCGGTCGCGGTGCACCAGAAGGACAGCGTCGTCAGTGGTGACCAGGATGACATCGTCCACCCCCACGACAGCCGCCACGCGGCCGTCGTCACAGCGTACATAGGTGTTCTTCGCATCGACATGCATGACGGTGCCGACGGTCGCGTTGCCGTTCTCATCCTTAGCGCTGATGTCCCAAATCGCCGACCAAGTGCCGACATCCGTCCAACCAATATCGGCGGCCACCATGGCCGCCTTGTCCGTCTTTTCCATAATGGCGTAATCAATGGACAGGTTAGGGGCCTTTGCGAAGGCGCCCGAGTCCAAGCGGAGGAAATCCGAGTCTCGTTTGGCCAGGTCCAGAGCCTCGCGCACTGCGGTCAGGGTCTCCGGGCTATGCCGACGCAGTTCCTTGACCAGGAGCCGCGCGGACATCATGAACATGCCGCTATTCCAGTAATAATCGCTATTGGCGATAAACGATTCCGCCCGTGCCAGATCCGGCTTTTCCGTGAAGGCGGCGACGGCGAAACCGTCGCTTGTGCCCTCAATGGGCGCACCCCGCTGGATATAGCCGTAGCCCGTTTCAGGGTATTGCGGCTTGATCCCGAAAGTCACGAGATGCCCCTGAGCGGCCAGGCGATGGGCGCTGGTCACCGCCGCCTGAAAGGCCGGCTGGTCAAGTATGGCATGGTCGGCGGGTAGCAGCAGCAGGATGGCATCCGGATTGGCGTCGCAGGCGACCAGGGCGGCTACGGCGGCGGCCGGCGTGGTGTTGCGACCTACGGGCTCCAGAATGATGGCCGCTGGTTGGATGGCGATGTCCCTGAACTGTTCCGCGATAATAAAACGATGGTCTTCGTTGCAGATGATCAGGGGCATGGCGAATCGCGACGTTTCAGACACACGCCGCGCAGTGTCTTGGATCAGCGACTTGTTGCCGTGGATCGCTTGCAATTGCTTGGGATAGCGCTCGCGCGACAAGGGCCACAGTCGCGAACCGACGCCCCCGGACAAAAGGACGGGTTGGATAAGACCCAATGGCGCAACAACATCGCCCTCTGAGCCAACGCCACTGTCACCAATTGTCACGTTGTCCATAATGAAATGCCTTTGAAGGATATATATCTCAATTTAGGACAATATAGCTGCAAGGTCGCTGTAAGGGGAATAGCTTACGAAGCCGCCGAATGAGAATTAATGTTAACGTGTTCATTCGTATAAGGCGGGCTGTGCCCTGAGAATCGAAATAAGCTCTATTAAAGTCCGAATCGCGTGGGCCGGGAATTGATGATTCCAGGCCTAGGGCAGGGTTTTCCAACGAAGGGCGCTGCTATCCCTCACGCGCGATCAGGTGCAGGAAGGACCCCGCCACGCGGCCCCGCCGGCTGCCCAGGGGGCCCAGGTCGGTGCCGTCGGCGGCCTCGGCGGTCAGCAGGGGCGCGTCGGCGCCGGGGGTCAGGACGCTGGCGTAGTGGAATTCATGGCCGCGGAAAAGGCTGCCGGCCGGGCCCAGGGCCATGTCGGCCAGGGCGGTGACCCGGCGATAGCCCAGGTGCAGCTTGCGCTTGGCGAAGCTGGTCTGGACGGACAGCAGGCCCAGCATCTCATGCGCCTGGCCCTCGGCATCCACCAGCACGTCGCCCAGGGTCATGTAGCCGCCACACTCCCCGAAGATGGCCGCCCCCTGGGTGGCCAGGCGCCGCATTCCGGTCTTGAAGGTGCCCGCCGCCGCCAAGCGGCCGGCATGCAGTTCGGGATAGCCGCCGGGCAACACCACCGCGTCGGCGCCAGCGTCGGGCGCCTGGTCGGCCAAGGGGGAGAAGGGCATCACCTCCGCCCCCGCCGCCCGCCAGCCGGCCAGCACATGCGGATAGACGAAGCTGAAGGCCGCGTCGCTGGCCAGGGCGATGCGCTGCCCCGGCGGCGGCAGGGCGACCGGCGTGCCGCCGGTGAGCGCTGGCGCGTAGGGCACGGCCAGCGCCGCCAGCCGATCCAGATCGACATGGCTTTCCACCCAGGTGCCTAGGGTCGCCAGCCGCTCGGCCAGCGCCTCGGTTTCCGATGCCTGCACCAGGCCCAGGTGGCGTTCCGGCAGGGCGTGGCCGGGGGTGCGGGGCAGGGCGCCCAGCACCGGAATGCCCAGGGCGTCGATGGCGCCCTCGATCAGGCCGCGGTGGCGGGGGCTGGCGATGTTGTTCAGCACCACGCCGGCCACGCGCACATCGTCGCGATAGGTGGCGAAGCCCTTCACCACGGCCGCCACCGATTGCGACGCCCCGCGCCCGTCCACCACCAGCACCACGGGCCAGCCGGCGCGGGCCGCGAGGTCGGCCGTGGCGCCGTTGCCCCAGGCGCCGACGCGGGCCACGCCGTCGAACAAGCCCATCAGGGCTTCGCAGATCAGCAATTGGCCGCCCGCCGATGCCTGGGCCGCCAGCCCGTCGACCAAAGCCGGTGCCATGGCCCAGCTGTCCAGATTCAGGCTCGGGTGGCCGCAGGCGGCGGCATGGAAGGCGGGATCGATGTAATCCGGCCCCGACTTGGCCGCGCGCACGTCCACGCCCCGGGCGCGGAAGGCCGCCAGCAAGCCCAGGGTCAGGGTGGTCTTGCCTGAGCCCGAGGCCGGCGAGGCGATGATGAGGCCCGGGGCGATGCACTCAGCCATGGGACGTCACCCCGAGCCAGTCCAAGGTGCCGCGCAATTCGGCGATGGCGCCGATGACGATGATGGCGGGGGGCGCCAGGCCGCTGTCCGCCAGGTCCTGGGCGCAATTGGCCAGCGTACTGGTCATCACCTTCTGGCGTGGGGTGGTGGCGTCGCAGATGACGGCCACGGCGGTGTCGGCCGCCAAGCCGCCTTCCATCAGGGCGGTGGCGATGCCACCCAGGCCACGCCATGCCATGTACAGGATCAGCGGCGCCCTGGTGGCGGCCAGGGCCGCCCAGTCCGGCCCGTCACCCGCCGACTGGCCGGTCACCAGGATGACGGCCTGGTTGGCGGTGCGGTGGGTGGCGGGAATGCCGGCATAGGCGGGGCCCGCCAGCCCGGCGGTGATGCCCGGCACCACGCGGAAGGGCAGGCCGGCGGCCACCAGGGCCAGCGCCTCCTCACCCCCCCGGCCGAAGACGAAGGGGTCGCCCGCCTTCAGCCGCAGCACGCGCAGGCCTTGCCGTCCCAGCTCCACCAGGCGCAGGCTGATGTCCTCCTGCGCTGGTGAGGGGCGGCCGCCGCGCTTGCCCGCGAATTCCCGCACGGCGGCGGGGTTGGCCATGTCCAGGATGCGCTCGTCCACCAGCGCGTCGTAGACGATATGATCCGCCTGGCGTAGAGCATGCAAGGCCAGCAGCGTCAGCAGGCCGGGATCGCCCGGCCCCGCCCCCACCAGCCAGACGCTGCCGGGCTGGAAATCGGGAAGGGCCAAGGTCGGTAGGGTCAGGTCAGTCATGGACGGGAACGGCGATATCGATGCGGAAGGGACGGAGGGGCGCAATCTGCGGCCCGGCTGGACCACCGGCGCCTGCGCCACGGCGGCGGCGGCGGCGGCGGCGACCGCCTTGTTCGGCGGTGATTTTCCGGACCCGGTGACGATCACCCTGCCCGGCGGACAGCAGCCGGCCTTCGCCCTGGCCATCACCAATCGCGGCGAGGGCTGGGCCCAAGCCGGTGTGATCAAGGACGCGGGCGACGATCCGGACGTGACCCATGGCGCCCTGGTGCGGGCTCGCGTCATGGCGGGGCCGGCCGGCAGCGGCGTCACTTTCCGCGCCGGGCCCGGCGTGGGCACCGTGACCCTGCCCGGTCTGCCGCTGCCGGTGGGTGAGCCCGCCATCAACCCCGTGCCCCGCGCCATGATCCGCGAGGCGGTCACCGCCGTGGCCCAGGCCGCCGGCCGGCCGCCGGACCTGGTGGTGGAGGTTGGCATCGACAATGGCGAAGTGCTGGCCCGGCGCACCATGAACGCGCGCCTGGGCATCATTGGCGGCCTGTCGGTGTTGGGCACCACCGGCATCGTCGTGCCTTATTCCTGCGGCGCCTGGATCGCCAGCATCCATCGGGGCGTGGACGTGGCCCGGGCGGCCTGCCTGCCCCATGTCGCCGCCTGCACCGGCCGCACGTCGGAGGCGGCGGTGACACGCCGCTACGGCCTGCCGGAACAGGCGTTGCTGGACATGGGCGACTTCGCCGGCGGCACGCTGAAATACCTGCGGCGTCATCCAGTGCAACACCTGACCATCGCCGGCGGCTTCGCCAAGCTGGGCAAGCTGGCCCAGGGCCTGATGGATCTGCATTCCAAGCGCCACGCCGTGGATCTGGACTGGCTGGCCGGCGTGCTGGCCGACCTGGGGGCCGCGCCCGACCTGGTGGCGCAGGCGCGTGGCGCCAACACGGCGCTGCAGGTCCTGCAGCTGGCGGATGCCGCCGGGTTGCCCGTGGCGGACCGGGTGGCGGAGATGGCGCGCGCCGTGGCGCTGCGGGTGCTGGAAGGTGCGCCCATCACCGTCGACGTGATCGTCATCGACCGCCAGGGCGGCATCATTGGGCAGGCTGGTGCCGTGGGCCAGGCTCACTCCCCCCTCCCGCGATAGCGGCGCTGGTAGCCGGCATCGTAAAGCGCGCTGGCGCGAAAGTCCTCCGTCCCCAGCGTCTTGCCCACCAGGATCAGGGCCGTGCGCTCGATGGGGTTGGCGGTCACCTGGGCGCCGATGTCCGCCAGGGTGCCGCGCAACACGCGCTCCTCGGGCCAGGAGGCGCGATAGACCACCGCCGCCGGGCAGTCCGCGCCGTACAGCGGCGTCAGGCGCGCCACCACGTCGTCGATGGCATGGATGGACAGATGGATGGCCAGCGTGGCTCCGGATTGGCCCAGCACCTCCAGCGTCTCATTGGCCGGCATGGCCGACGCCCGGCCGCTGGTGCGGGTGATGACCAGGGTCTGGCTGACCTCGGGCAGGGTCAGCTCGCGGCCCAAGGCGGCGGCGGCGGCGGCGAAGGCCGGCACGCCCGGTGTGATGGTGTAGGGGATGCCCAGGTCCTTCAGCGCCCGCAGCTGCTCGCCCAGGGCGCTGTAGACCGACAGGTCGCCGGAATGCAGGCGGGCGACGTCCTGGCCGGCCGCGTGCGCCGCCCGGAACTCGGCCACGATTTCCGCCAGCGACAGCGGGGCAGTATCAACGATACGGGCATCCGCCGGGGCATGGGCCAACACGGCGGCCGGAACCAGCGACCCGGCATAAAGGCAGACGGGGCAGCGGGCGATCAGGTCGCGGCCGCGCAGGGTCAGCAGGTCGGGCGCGCCGGGGCCGGCGCCGATGAAATGCACGGTCATGGGATGATGCCTTCGGAACAGGCCACGGCGCATGTGCTGGCCGGCCCCTGGATGCGGGGC
Organism: Nitrospirillum guaranorum; assembly: GCF_034653275.1. Classification (NCBI taxonomy): domain Bacteria; kingdom Pseudomonadati; phylum Pseudomonadota; class Alphaproteobacteria; order Rhodospirillales; family Azospirillaceae; genus Nitrospirillum; species Nitrospirillum guaranorum. Next base: position 596,367 of record NZ_JAYEES010000002.1, read on the forward strand.
AGGACCAGGCGGGCGTTCGGGTTGCCGGGGGCGCCGCAGGCGACCAGGGCCGCCGCCTCCGCCACCGGGGGCAGGCCGTGGCCGGGTGCCGCGCTGGGGGTGAGGATGGTCACGGTCTGCAAGTCGATGGGGTCCAGGCCCGCCAAGGGCACCTTCAGCCGGTCCGCCGCCTGGACCAGCGCCGGCTCCGTCCCCCTGCCGGCCAGGGTGCAGAGTACCAGGCCACCCGGCGGCATGGTCCAGTCCAGGTGCTTGAACGCCTGTGCCAGCAGATCCTGGATCTCGGCGGGGCTCACTTCCCGGCGGCAGCCGATGCCGATGGCCCAGGGCGCTGGAAGGCGGGGAACAGGAGGGACGGTCATGCCGGCTTTTCCACACGCCACAGGGTGACGGGCATTAGGGGCCGCCAGCCGCGGAAATTCCCCAGGGGTGCCGCCCGCTCCACCGACAGCCGGGTCAGCGACCCGCCCAGCGCGGCATGCCAGTGGGAAAGTGCTGCCTCCGTCTCCAGCGTTACCGCCGTGGCCACCAGCCGCCCGCCGGGGCGCAGGGCCTGCCAGCACGCCTCCACCACGCCGGTGCCGGTCAGGCCGCCACCGATGAAGACGGCATCCGGTTGCGGCAGGTCGGCCAGGGCGTCGGGTGCCGCCCCCTCGCGGAACGCCAGGTTGGGCACGCCGCAGGCCAGGGCGTTGGCGCGGATGGCGGCCATGCGGTCGGCCCTGTCCTCCACCGCCACGGCATGGTTGGCGGGGTCGGCCAGCAGCCATTCGATGGCGATGGATCCGGACCCGGCGCCCACGTCCCACAGCATCTCCCCCCGGCCCGGCGCCAGGTGCGACAGGACCACGGCGCGGACCTCGCGCTTGGTGATCTTGCCGTCGTGCTGGAACCAGTCATCGGGCAGCCCGGGGCTGCGCGGCAGAACCCGGGCGCCAGGGGTGATGGCGCAGGTCAGCGCGATGGTGTTCAGGTCCTGGATGTCGCCCTCATTCCAGCCGTCCGCCGTCGCGGCGTGCACGCACTGCCGCGGACCGCCCATGGCCTCCAGCACCGTCAGGGTGCTGGGGCCGAAGCCGCGCTCGCGCAGCAGGGCCGCCAGCTTGGCCGGCGTGGCGCCATCCCAGCTCAACAGCAGCAGCCTAGATCCGGGAAACAGGTGGGGGATGACGGCCTCCAGCGGGCGGCCGTGCAGCGACAGGCAGGCCACGTCCTGCAGCGCCCAGCCCAGGCGGGACGCCGCCAGGGTGAAGGCGCCCGCTGCCGGCAACACGCGGGTTTCCGCCGCCGGCACCAGGCGGGCCAGGGTGGCGCCGATGCCGAACCACTGGGGATCACCACTGGCCAGCACGGTCACCGCCTGGCCGCGCCGGGCCAGCAGTGCGGGAAAGGCGTCGCTGAGCGGGCTAGGCCAAGCCAGGCGCTCCTGTCCAGCCGTCTCCGGCACCAGGGCCAGATGGCGCATGCCTCCTACCACCAGCACGGCTTCGGTCACGGCGGCGCGGGCGGTTGGCGACAGGCCGTCCCAACCATCCTCACCAATGCCGACGATGGTCAGCCAGGGGGTGCCGGTGCTAGTCATGGCCGGCACACCGGAACGGGGATGGGGCGATGCGGGTACTGGTGCTGGGCGGCACGACGGAGGCGCGACAGCTGGCGGGTCTGCTGGCGGGTGACGATCGTTTCCAGGCCACGCTGTCGCTGGCTGGCCGCACGCGCGACCCGGCGCCGCAGCCCCTGCCCACGCGCATCGGTGGCTTTGGCGGGGCCGCGGGCTTGGCGGATTATCTGCGGGCGGAGGGCGTTCGGGCCGTCATCGACGCCACCCATCCCTTCGCCGACCAGATTAGCGCCAATGCCGAGGCGGCCTGCACCACCGCCCGTGTCCCCCTGGCGGTGCTGACCCGCCGCCCCTGGACGGCCGGCGCGGGCGACGACTGGCGCGTGGTGCCCACCATGACCGCCGCCGCCCAGGCGCTCACCGCCCTGTCCGACACCATCTTCCTTACCGTGGGCCGGCAGGAGCTGGAGCCCTTCCTGGCCCTGGATCGCCGATTCCTGGTGCGCGCCGTGGACCCGCCGGACGCCTTGCCGGCCGGCGCCGTCCTGGTGTTGGACCGGGGCCCCTACACGGCCGGGGGGAAATGGCCCTGATGCGCACCCATGCCGTCGGCACGCTGGTGACCAAGAACAGCGGCGGCGATGCCACGGCGGCCAAGTTGCAGGCGGCACGATCCCTGGGGCTGCCCGTGGTCATGGTCGACCGGCCACCGGCGGGGACTGCACCCCGCTTCTACGCCGCGTCCGACGCTATGGCCTGGCTGGCCGCTCACGGCACCTCCGCCGTATAGCTGCGCGGCGTGTAAACCCAGACGTCGCCCAAGCCATCGCCCCCTTTGCCGCCGCCCTTGCGCGGCAGTAGCCGGGTTTGGCTGGACCCGATCAGCACCAGGGTGCGCATGTCGGCCGTGGCCGGGTCGCAGTCGGCCAGGGTGGTGATGGTCACGTCCTCGTCATGCCGTCCCACGGCCCGGGCCAGCACCACCGGCGTCGCCGCATCCTTCATGGTGCGCAGGGTGTCCAGCGCGGCACCCAGCTGCCAAGGCCGTGCCTTGGAGATGGGGTTGTAGAGGGCGATGACGAAATCGGCCTCCGCCGCCAGGCGCAGGCGCTTCAGCACCACCTCCCACGGTTTCAGGTTGTCCGACAGGGACAAGACGCAGAAGTCGTGCCCCAGCGGCGCGCCCACCCGCGCGGCCGCCGCCAGCATGGCGGAGACGCCGGGGCACACCCGCACCGGCACCTCGGCCCAGGCGGGGTCGTCGCTGGACTCCAGCGCCTCGAACAGGGCGGACGCCATGGCGAAGACGCCGGGGTCGCCCCCCGACACCAGGGCCACCTTGCGGCCCGACACTGCCAGGTCGAGCGCCAGGCGCGCCCGTGACAGCTCCACCCGGTTGTCGGAGCCGTGGCGGCGGTGGAAGCTGTGGGGGATACGGTCGAGATAGGGGCCGTAGCCCACCAGGTCGGTGGATTGGGCCAGCACGTCCGCCACCTCCGGCGTCAGCCAGCGGTCGGGGCCGGGGCCCAAACCCACGACCGTCAGCGAACCGAGGGCGCTCATTCAGCTACCTCGGACTTGGTCGCCTGGCGTGCCGTCAGCACGTCGCCGCGCTTGCCCTGGCCGGGGATGAGGATCATGGCGAAGTAGGGGGCGACGTCCGGGGCCTCGGCCAGGGGATGCACCCGCTGCGTTTCGGTCGTGCCGCGCTCCACATACCAGGCACGGCTGGTCAGGCCCAGGCTTTCGATCACCCGGCGCACCTTGGGCAGGTTGCCGCCCAGTTTCATCACCGCCGCCGCGTCGGCGCGGCCCAGGGCGGCGGCCAGATCCGCCTCGCCCAGAGTGCCGGGGATGACCGACAGCACGTCGTCGCGGATGGTCAGGGGAATGGGGAGTTGCGCGGCGCAGCCCAGCAGCGAGGGCACGCCCGGCACCACCTCCACGCGGAAGCGGTGCGCCAGCCGCAGGTGCAGGTGCATGTAGGACCCGTAGAAGAAGGGGTCGCCCTCGTTCAGCACCGCCACCGACTTGCCGGCGGCCAGGAGGGCGGCCAGCCGCGCCGCCTGCTCATCGAAGAAGCCCTCGATGGCGGCGGCGTAGGCGGGGCTGTCCGGCGGCAGCTCGGTGGTGACGGGGTAGACCATGGGCACCTCTTCATGGGTGCCGTCCAGGTGGCTTGCGGCGATGCGCCGGGCCTGGCCTGGCCCGCCGCGCTTGGCGAAATAGGCTACCACGGGGCAGGACCGCAGCAGGCGGACCGCCTTCAGGGTCATCAGCTCGGGGTCACCAGGGCCGGTGCCGATGCCGTATAACGTGCCAGGGGGCAGGGTGCCGGGGGTAATGGTGTTCATGCCGCTCACTCCCGGTCCGACGCCAGGGCGTTGACCGCCGCCGCCGCCATGGCGCTGCCGCCCCGCCGGCCGGCCACGGCCAGATAGGGCAGGCCCCAGGGGTTGGCCGCCAGCGCGTCCTTGCTCTCCGCCGCCCCCACGAAGCCGACGGGGAAGCCCAGGATGGCGGCGGGACGCGGGGCGCCTGCCGCGATCATCTCCAGCAGGTGGAACAGGGCGGTGGGGGCGTTGCCGATGGCCACCACCGCCCCCGCCAGATGGGGCCGCCAAAGTTCCAGCGCCGCGGCGGAGCGGGTGGTGCCCAGCTCACCCGCCAAGGCGGGCACGGTGGGGTCGGTCAGGGTGCAGATGACGGCGTTATCGGCGGGCAGGCGGGCGCGGGTGACGCCGTGCGCCACCATCTGGGCGTCGCACAGGATGGGCGCGCCGGCGCGCAGGGCGGCGCGGGCGGCCGCCCCGACGTCGGTGGAGAACAGCAGATGCTCCGCGGTTTCCACCAGGCCCGCCGCATGGATGATGCGCACGGCCACGGCGCGCAGGTCCTCCGGCAGATGGTCCAGCCTGGCCTCTTCCCGGATGATGGCGAACGACCGTGCATAGATGGCGGCGCCATCGCGAATGTAATCGTACTGCGGGGGCGCGCCTCGGCTATGGGACTTGGGACTGGACACGGGGGCGGCTTCCTCTACGCGACGACAGTGGCCTCGACCAGGGCGGCCAGTTCGGCCGGCCCGCCCAGGCGGGTGATGAAGGCGGCCGGATCCTCATCCACCCGCATCCGGTGGGTATAGACAGCTTCCAGCGCCGCCACCAGCGATGTCGCGCGGGCCGGCGTCACGCCGCGCCATTGCGTCGCCCCGCCGGCGGCGGCCAACAGGCCGACATCATAGGCCTGATCTTCCCGCGCCGTCAGCGTGACCAGCGCCGGCGCGGGATGGGCGCAGCCCTTGGCGCAGGCGGAGACGTGGATATGCCCGCGCGCCAGCAGCCGGGGCGCCACCTGGGCCAGGGCCAACGCATCCCTCCGCGCGTCCGTCAGCCCCGAATCACAGGCGCCCCGCCCGCTGCAGGCGGACAAGGCCAGGCGGGGATCCTCCGGCGCCAGGATGAAGCCCAGCGGCTGGAAGACATCCACCGGGTCGTCACCGCCGTTCCCTTCCAGCAGCAGGGCGCGCCAGGGCGTCAGGCGCAAGGCCGGTGTCTTGTTGGCGATGAGCGCCAGCCATTCGACGCCCAGGCCGCCAAAGGGAAAGGCCAGGCCCGTCCAACGGGCGTGCGCGCCCAGTACCTGGTCTAGGTGCAGGCCGGGCAAACCGATGTCGATGGGCACTGGGGCCGGGGAAATGTGCGCAGCCAGGCCAGCCGCGCCCTCCGCCGCCACCAGCGAGGCCAGACGCCGGTGGCGGCCGGCGGAGTGGCTGAGGAAGGCGCGGGCCAGGGTGACTGCCGTGTCCACCACCGCGTCGGCGGCGCAGGCGCCCAAGGGCGTGGCGCCAGCCTGGTCACCGCCCACCGCCACCCGGAACAGTTCGGTGCCAGGCAGGGCGTCGAAGCGGATGTCGCCGACGGCGTCGGCCAGGGGCGCTTGGCCGCCGCCGTTCAGGACGAAGCTGAACTTGGCTGGCAGGGAGGCCCACAAGTCGGGGCTGTCCGCCAAGGCGGCGTCCAGTGCCAGTGCCAAGGGGCGCACGGGCGCGCAGGCCGGATCCAGCCCGCAGGTGGGGCTGCACAGCACGTTGCGGATTCGCTCCGCCGCCGGGTCGCCGTTGACCAGGCCCAGGTCGCGCAGGGCGTCGGTCAGGGCCGGCAAGCTCGCCTCGGTCACGCCGCGGATCTGCAGATTGGCGCGCTGACTCAAATCCACCAGGCCGTTGCCGTGGCGTTCGGCCAGACCACAGATTGATGCGGCGGTCGGTCCTGGCAGCCTGCCGCCAGGAATGCGCAGGCGCACCAGCAGGCCGTCGGCCACGGCCATGGGCACCAGGGCACCGGGGCAGGCGCCGCGCACGCGTGGCGGGTTGATGGCGGCGGCGGTCATGTCAGCTCCTCCCGCAGGCGGGCCAGGTCCTCGGGCGTGGAGTTGCGCCGGGGGTGCCAAAGGCCGCGCCGCAAGGCCTCATCGAACCGGTCCAGCATCTGGCGGGCGGCGTCGGGGTTGCTATTCGACATGAAGGCCCAGGTTTCGCCATCCGCCACATAGGCATCATAGAGGCTGTCCACCTGATGGGATCGCACGGCGCCCGTCAGCGCAGCCAGGGCCACGGCGCCATCCACCGCGCGGGCCAGATTGGCGGCCCCGCTGTGGCCATGGCGGCGCTGACCGTCTATCCAGCGGGGGTTGGCGGCGCGGCCGCGCACCACGCGCGTGGCCTCCTCCGCCAGGGTGCGGGGCACGATGCGCTCCGGTTCGGCGCTGTCGACATGATAAAGGATGGGGTCGCCGCCCAGCAGGCCAGCGGCGGCGGCGAACCCGCCCTCGAACTGGGTCATGCCGTCATTGTCCAGCACATCGGTCTCACGCTGGTCCTGGATGTGCACCAGGGCATCGGCCAGGCCCACGCGCCGGCGGAACAGGGCGGGCAAGGCCACGCCATCCAGGTCCAGGCCGTAGGCGTGGCAGCCGGTGTCGAGATAGGCGGCGCCCAATTGGTCGCGGGCCTGCCAGTCGCCGGTGGCCAACGGTTGCGCCAGGCCGGTGCCGTAGCCGCCGGGGGCGGCGCCGTAGACGCGGGCCGTGGCGTGGCGCTCGGCCGCGTCCGCCGCCAGGCCGCCGGCCATCAGCGCGTTCCGGTCGGCGCGCACGGCGGCGGCCAGGGGGTTCACGGCGTCCGGCTCCTCCAGCCCGGCGACCTTGCGCGCCGCCTGGTCGAACAGCGCCAGTTGCGCCGGGAACATGTCACGGAACAGGCCGGAGATGCGCAGGGTCACATCCACGCGCGGCCGGCCCAGCACCGTGGCCGGCAGTATCTCCACGCCCGTGACCCGGCCGCTGCCGGCTTCCCACAGGGGGCGCACGCCCATCAGGGCCAGGGCCTGGGCCAGTTCCTCGCCGCCGGTGCGCAGGGTGGGGCTGCCCCAGCAGTCGACCACCAACTGCCGGGGCCAGTCGCCCTGGTCCTGCAGATGACGGGTCAGCACGGCATCCGCCCCCTTCCAGCCCAGGGCCCAGGCGCTGGGCGTGGGCACGGCGCGGGGGTCGATGGCGTAGAGGTTGCGGCCGGTGGGCAGCACATCGGCCCGGCCGCGCGCAGGCGACCCGCCGGGGCCGGGTGGGACGAAGCGACCGTCCAGGCCGGCCAGCAGGGCCTTCATTTCCGCCGGACCGCTGGCGGCCAACAGGGGAGCCACCTCGACCCGCAGGGCAGCCAAGACGTCAGCAGCCCTTGACCATTCCGGATACGGAATGAGAGTGCCGGCCACCAAGTCCCGTACTAGGCCGTCCAGTGCCGCTCGAACCCGACCGACGCTGGGGGCTGCCCCGGTCCGCGCGGCTAACACAGCCGGCATGGGATGGGGCCAGGGGGGGCGGCGTCGCCGGTGAACAGGTCCTCCAGCGTGCCGCCCAGGCCCAGGTCGCGGGCCAGCGCCTCGGTCAGTGCCGGCCGGTCACGACGGGGGAAGCGGGCCATGGCGGCCAGGAAGGCGGCCTGGGCGCCGTCGTCCAGCGTCGCCCCGAAGACATGCAGGCCGTCGCGAATCTGCATCTCCTTGATGTCGCACAGGTGGGCATCCAGCCGGGCCAGGGCCTCGTCGGGCAGGTCGCCCGTGACCAGATCGGCGGGCAGGTTCAGGTCACGGGTGACGCCGGCCTCCCACGCCAGGTCGCGGATGCGGGCCCGCAGGGTGGGAAGGCGGCGCGGGTCCAGGCTTTGCGCCTGGGCATATTCATCCAGTGCCTGCTCCAGGGCTGCCAGATCGCCATGCAAGCCCGCCGGCACCGGCGGCGGCGGCAGGTGGCCCACCAGCACCGCGCCCAGGCGGCGGCGGGCCTGTACGCCCTCACCGGGATTGCTGACGATATAGGGGTAGAGGACGGGCAGGGGGCCGGCCAGTCGCTCAGGCCAGCAGTCGGCGGACAGCGCCACGGCCTTGCCGGGCAACCATTCCAGGGTGCCGTGGGCGCCCACCTGCACCAGGGCATGGATGTCCACCACATGGCGCAGCCACAGGTGAAAGGCGGCGTAGCCGTGGCTGGGGGGGGTATCGGGGTCATGGTGGGCGGCGCTGTCGAGGACGCCCTGGCCCCGGCTGGGCTGCACCGCCACCAGCAGGTTGCCGCAGGGTTGGACGCGAAAGCGCAGCGCGCCACCGCGCGCCAGCGGATCGGCCTCGGGCGGTCCCCACTGGTCGGTGATGGCGGCCAGCGCCGCCGGGTCCATAAGCCGGGCGTAATCGCCCAGGCTCAGGCCCGGCGCGTCGCCGTCAAGGGGCCGGCGCAAGGCGCTCATCAGGGCGGCGCCATCGGTCGGCATGCCGGCCACGCCATAGCCGGCGCCGGCCAGGGCCGCCAGCATGGCCAGGGTGCTGGCGGGCGTGTCCAGGCCCAGCGCCAGACCGGTGCCGCCGCGGGCGGGATAGTCGGACAGCACCAGGGCCACGCGTCGCTCCGCCGGCGGGGTGGCGGCCAGCCGGGCCCAGGCGGCCGCCTTGTCGGCCAGCGCGTCCACCCGGTCCGCACGGGGGCGGCTCAAGGTCGGGGCGTATTCCAGGGCGGGGTCCCAGTCGGCCGCCGCCTTGAAGGCAATGGCGGGGCCTTGCAGCCGACCGTCCATTTCCGGCAGCACCACGGTCATGGCGAGGTCCGCCGGGCCTAAGCCGGCGCGGGCCTTTTCCCACAGCGCCTCCGTGCCCGTGGACAACACGGCCTGCAGCACCGGCACGCCGGGGGCGTCCAGCGGCGATGAGTCCTCCGGACCCTGGCGCGCGGAAAATCCGGTGGCGTTCAGGACCACGGCTGGCCGCAGGGCCGCCAGTTCGGCCGCCAGCCATTGGGCGGCCGGGCCTTCCTTCAGGCTGGCCACATAATAGAGGCGGGGCGCCAGGCCGCGCCGGGCCAGGGCGTCGGCCAGGGCGTGCAGGGGCGCCAGGTTGCCGGCCTGCAGGTGCGATCGGTAGAAGACCAGCGCCGCAGGCGGGCCTTCGACAGGGATGGGCGCGCGCCACGTCTCGTGCCGCCCGTATCGGGGCAAGGGTGTGGGCTCGCCCGCCAAGAGGGTGGCGGGTGGCTGCCGGCCCAGCAGATGGGCGGTCTCGGCCAGGAACCGGGCGGTGTTCTCGGGCCCGCCTTCAACGAAGCAGCGCCACAGCCGGCGGGCGGCGGTCTGGTCCACGGTGCCGGCGGCGTCCAGGCCGGGATCGGCCTTGGCCTCGCCGGGCAGGACGGCCAAAGGGATACCTCGGGCCTTGCAGGTCTGTGCCACCTGCTCCAGCCCATAACGCCAATAGCCGGTCCCGCCGTTCAGGCGCAGCACGACCAGGCGGGCCCGCGAAATCACCGCCTCGACATACAGGTCGACGGACAGGGGATGGCCCAGGCGCATCAGGTTGGCCAGGCGCAAGGTCGGCCGCCAGGGAACATCACCCAGGGCGTGGTAGGCGGCGGCCACCGAGGACAGGTCGCTGTCGGAAAAGGACAACAGCACGCAGTCCGCCGGCGTTTGCCCCAAATCCTCGGCTTGGGGGGACGCCAGCAGATCCTCGGCCTGGGTGGGCAGCAGGTGCATGGGAGGGGCGGAACCCGTGTGACGACACTGAAAGACGAAAGCGAGCGTTATGCCGCTCTAGCCCCTATACGCCGTCAATTCAACAGGTGGATTGGTCAACAGGCAGGGGGATGGGGGATAGGGCCGCTTTGCGTCCACGCCCCGCACCCGCTGCCAGTCAGGCGGCCAGCGCCGCCTCGATGGCCGTCCTGTCCATGCCGGTCTCGCCGATCACCACCAGGCGGCTGCGTCGCGCCTCGTCCGGCGCCCACAGCCGGTCATAGCTGGTCTGGATACGGTTCCCCACGCCCTGGACCAGCAGGCGCATGGGCTTGCCCGGCACATCGATGAAGCCCTTCAGGCGCAGGATGCCGAAGCGCTGGGCCGCCTCGACCAGCCGGCGGACCAGGGCCTCGGGATCGGCTTGGGACGGCAGTTCGGCCACGAAGCTGGTGAAGTCGTCGTGGTCGTGCTCTTCCTCGTTGTCGTGATGGCTGACGCGGGCGTCCAGGTCGGCTTCCGCCGCGGCCGACAGGCCCAGCAGCACGTCGGGGTCGACATCGCCATGGGCCACGCGCACCAGTGGCGGGGCGGCGGGTCGCAGGGCCTTCACCGTCTCGGCCACAGCGGCCAGCCCGGCCTCGTCCACCAGGTCGGTCTTGCTGACCAGGATCAGGTCGGCGCACAGCACCTGGTCCTCGAACACCTCCTGCACGGGGGTCTCATGCTCCACCGTGGCGTCGCCGGCCTCCATGGCCGCCTTTTGCCGCGCCAGGGCCTCGGCATCCGGGGCGAAGCGGCCCTCCGCCACGGCGTCGGCCGCCACCACCGCTACCACGCCGTCCACCGTCACGCGGGACCGCACGGCCGGCCAGGTGAAGGCGCGCACCAGCGGCTTGGGCAGGGCCAGGCCGCTGGTCTCGATGATAATGTGGTCCGGCGGGTCGGCGCGGTTCAGCAGCGTTTCCAGCGCCGGCACGAAATCATCCGCCACCGTGCAGCACAGGCAGCCGTTGGCCAGTTCGATCACCCGGTCCTCCGGGCAGGTCTCGTCGCCGCAGCCCTTGAGCACGGCGCCATCGACGCCGACATCGCCGAACTCATTGATGATCAGCGCCAGGCGCCGGCCGCCGGGGTTCTGCAGCAGGCCACGAATCAGCGTGGTCTTGCCGGCGCCGAGGAAGCCGGTGATGACGGTGGCGGGGATTTTGGCGGTGGGGGTCGGCATGTGCGGGGCTCTCAAGCGAAAGGCGGATAACGGGACGCACTTCGGTCGGCAGTGGGGCGGGTGGGACGCGACGCGTGATGCGGCCAATAATCCCGATTTGAGCGGAACGCGATCAGGTAAAGCCACTTGATCGTTTAAATCCACTCTACCATGAACAGGTTATGAGCAAGCCGCAGTGACGAAAGATCATATCTTGCTCTAGCGGACAGCGAATGGAAGGTGCGCGAACGAAACCTCGGTGGGAGGAGGACCATGGCGATATTCCCTTTCTCCGTCATCCCGGCAGATTGGACGTGGGCCTTCGCGATAGCAAGTCTCCTGGCTTGCGGATTATAACGCCGACCCTGCCTTCTCGGTCGAGACCCAAGGTCCACACCAGTGGCATTAACCGTAGGTCCAACTGGGGACCGGCTGTGGGTCAACATTGACCGCATACAGTTGCGCGGGCAGCTCCGGCATCGAACCAGACTTCCTATTATCCCCCCGACCAGGGCGAAAGGATACTATCACTCCGGCGAAACTGCGCCGGGTCGGAGGCGGCGATCGATGGCTTTGTGGGCGAGCCTCGACTTTCCTCGAAAGTCCAGCTGGTGCTGGTGCGTGGGGGTATCTGAATTGTCGCCGATCATCAGCTTCACTCCAGCACTCGGACGTTGTAACGTGTTGTGACCGGCGTCGCAGACGAGATGGCGCACACTTTCACCGTCACCGCTCCCGGCGCCGATACGAAAGCCCGGATCTGGAATCCGTCCCCGGCATCCGTCCCGGCGGGACTGGCGATTGCCGCCATGGAAGGTTGGGCGCTCGCGACGACGGCGATCCCGGCGGCGCATGTTCCCGCCTCCAGCCGCCTACCTCCGATGGGGGGCGTCGTCCCGGCCAGGGCTAACCTGTCGGCGCCCAGGGTAGTGCTACGGCCTGAATAGACGGCGGAAAGGGCGATATATTGGCCGCTTCCGTGGCTATCGATATCCCCTTTGGTGGCGCCCGCGTGCTTGACGTCTTGGACGCTAATCTGGTCGGCGCGGTCAGCCAGAACCACGTCGTAATCCACGGGATTGCGCCCATCGCTTCGAACAAAGCTGCTGCCGTCCAGATTGACGTCGGTTACCGTGCCCGACAGCATGACATGGTCGCCGCCGTGGTTCTCGCGGTTGTTGGCGCTGAAGATGGACTGACCTAACTTGAAGCCCGAGCCGGCCGACAGATTTAAGCCGTGACGGCCGTTCAGAAAAAAGGCGGATCCGATGGCGATGACGTTGGTCAGACGAGGGTCGTCATTGTAGAAGCCATCTAGGTCGGACAGCTCGCAGAGCACGCCGTTGAAGCTCCACGCTCCACGATTGCCGGTGTCGCCAGGGGCTCGAGTGGAGTGGATACAATATTGAGCCTCATCGAAGCCGCCGTTGGAGAATGTTAATCCGACTGCGACATCGCCAGGATATTGAGATTTCACTTCTAACGCCGGACCTTTAGTGAAGCCCACATGATAGTTGGCCATGTTGAAGCCGTCGGTGTCCTGGATCAGGATGCCGTAAGTGTAGGTTCCCCGCTGCTGTGCACGGGAATTGGTGTTCACAACGAAGTTTTCTGATGGATTGTCCCCATCGGGACCGGACCGGTGCACCCACCAAAGCCGTGACCCCTCGCTCTTGTTGTTGCCGCCTGGATTGACATCATTGAAATACAGACTAAGGGAGGATTCAATTTCAATGCCAATATATTGACCGGCGACGGAAATGTGGTCAATATTGCCCCCTACAACATTTAGATAATGAATACCTGCGCCTGATTTCGGATCGTCTGTACGATAAATTTGAAAATCCCGAAAATTAACAGAATACAGGCGTGGGCTTTTTTCATTATTTTTCACAAAGAATACGTCGCCACTTGATGTCGGAAATAAAGTCGTCACGCCTTTTCCCGATCCTTCAATTGATAAATCATCGCAGCTTATGTTGATTGTGTGGGATATGCTATATGACCCAGGCGGAATATGTATGGTTCTTGGCGAAACCGCTTTGCTTTTGGCGCAGGCAGCGGAAATAGCTGCTTCAATTGGGGTGGCGCTATCCTGCTTGCCAGCAGGATCCGCCCCAAATTCGAGAACATTCAGGGTCTGTGGCAGGACAGCCTTTTCCTGTGCCGAGGTGGGATGCGCGCAAAAAAGGCAAGGGACTGAAAACAGGAACCAAATAAATGCCTCGGCCGGAGCGCTTCGCATATTTCCACCCACATCGGATGTCGATTACGGGGAACGCCGGCGCTTTGCAATTCCGGTAGTGAGGATATGCAAAGCGTCGACAAATTATTATCGCATGGATTACAATCGTCTGAGCTTGCCCATGTTAAAAACATAAGCACCGAGCGAGCGGTAATCCGCCGTTCCCGGTTGATCCAGGCCCGGAATGAAGGTGCTTCTGGGGACGATCTTCACGGTAAAGAATCCGCCCCGAGCCTCAGCCTGGAATTTAACCTCTAGGCGATCTTCAGTCATGGAGAATGTCGGGACGGTACGGCGATCATTTATATAAAAGGTTGGCGCATGATCCGGCGGCATCTTATTTATAAGCAAAGTCAATTCCCAGATTCCGGATTCAGCCCAGATGGTAAGGACGCCCTGCTCCCGGCACCACCTGCCGCCAAACGCGACTTCAAACTGGTAGAAGCCGTCGTCGAACCGTGCTGGAATCACTTCTCCCAAGTCGCCCGAAAGTGCACCGTCGGAAAGCATGCCGGGGAAGGAGCGGTAGCCGGCTGTCTCTGCTCGCTTGATCCGGTCTTTCAGTTCTTCGACGAAGTTTCGGATTTTTTGCGGAACCAGCGCGATGAAGCGTGCCTGATTGCGTTGCGCTATTGGGATAATCGCGTTGATATATGCGTTTGCATCCAAGTCTATCTTAGCTACTGTTTCTTCAATAGAATTCATTGCCGCAGCAAACCGATGCTGAGGACTACGTATAGTGTCATACCTCTCATCAATGACGGAATCGTAGGTCTCATAGCCGCTCATGCGCAGTGCTGCTAAGCTGTAAGGGCCAGATAGCACGATAAACGGGACGCCTAGCAATATCGCCTTGTAGGTCTTTTCCGTTAGCAGGAAATCATAATCAGAAGTACCAAAATCTGTTTCCGTTATGATCGCAAAATGGCTGTCTCGAAAATAATTCTTGATATCGTTTCCGGTGCTCAGCACTTTTTCATTAAATATGCCCCGATCAGAATACGCTGCCTGAAAATTAACATCCAATACGTAAGGTTCATTATTCAATATATGGCCGAGGGACTGGTCTATATCAGTCCTATTATGGAGCTGCATGGCAAGTGTAAGTGCCGCATTAATTTCATTTTGACGAATGTGGGCGTTGTCAATTTCCGCTGCGTCTTTTCCGCCAAATGAAAAGTGCCCTCTTTCGAGCAATCCGCGCGCTTGCAGGTAGCTGGCTAAAAGGACCCGATGGCGTCGGACGCGGCGATTTAAGCTGATGTACATCCGGCTGCGCTGGAGGGACGCCAGGGGAAAATCACCGATTTCGGTCATTTCCTTTTGGTGCATTATATGAGTATAAAACTCAAAGAACCAAGCGCCAACGGCAGTATACCCATAAACTTGCGCCTTATCAGACATAATGGTAGTGGCGGAGTTGTTCCCTAGAAATACAATCCGGTCGACGGGAAAATCTACAAGCTGCGCAAATTTCGGAATGTAGGATAGATACTGAATGTGTGTACATTCCCAGGAGAGATTTATCAGGACATACGCCCGAGGGTCACGGAGCATTTTATGCAGAAGGCCATATACTCGACGAAAGAATTCCTGATTTTTATATAATTCCGCCGCAGATACGGTATCAAAATTAACATACGCCCCTATTGGCAGCAAAATTATTTCAGATGTAGCTTCTTCTAGATTGTCAACATGAATGAATTCGAATAAATCGGAGTAATTCTCATTCTCTACTACATATTCGACGAAGGGAGATTTATAGAAGCCGCCGCCAACAATGCTATTTATATGTCCGCCGCCGGTTTTTTTTTCATAGGCAATTCCGATTGTGCTCATGTTAATTCCAGTCTGTTGCAACTACGTAAGAAACGTGCTTCTGCACCATATACCAAGATGTGGCGGCACGCCAGTTGATGGGCCTCCCCCGTTGCCGGAAGGCCGGTCATATGGTTACTTGAAGCGCCTGGGGTTTAATCTCCCGGGGGAGGGGCGGCGGCATGGTTGATTGGCGAGATAATAAAATGAGTGCGGTCGTGGCATTAAGGCTATATCCTTCGTCCAAACCGCATTTGGTGCCGCATGCCGAAGACTATAATTGCTGACCGCCGTGATCTTCTTGGGGGGCGCCTAATCCCTCTGGTAAATGCCATTCGGTTAGCCAATAAAACGGGCGCATCATATGGCTCCACATGGTTGACAGCCAATGATGCGTTTCAGAGATTGGTCGCGGATGCGGATGATCTCTTCTCTTCCGAGTTCTTGGCCCGCAGTGTGGTCGGGCTTGATGACAAACGCCTTGAGACTGGAAGTCGGCACGTCACCGTGCTTAATTGCGCGGAGCAGGCCGAGTACGGTATTCATGATCTATTTTGCATACCGGACTGGGAACAGGAAACCATAATTCTTGACCGGCGCTTCGCCCTTTATGTCGTGGATCAATCTGAGATATTTTCCAATGTTCGAGAAGAGTTTTCAGAAATATTTTGGTCCTTACCATTTTCGGAAAAGATGAACCAGGCATTGCGCCAATTGAATCAGGCGTTAGATGATGAAAATTCGGCATCAATACATATTAGGCGCCTTCATTTGACCTCAAATACGAGCATGCAGTTAAATAGATTTGATAGCTACCTGGAAATGGACACCTACTGCGACGTCGCTGCGCACCTCTTGGATAATGTGGCATCCAAGCTGCTGATTGCAGCCGACAATGACACGAGTGTCGACTACGTGCGGAGGCGTTTCCCGGGGCGGGCCATATCCGTACGCGACGTCATGGATATTTCCGAATTAACCGGCATCCAACGCGCCTTGCTTGACATGGTGTTTCTGTCGCACGGCAAGTCAGTCTGTGGGCCACTATCCGCGTACGGCATTATAGCATCTTATATTGGCAATATTTCATATCGCAACGTGGCTTGGTATGCCGCGCGGAATAAGTTAGATACGACTGATCGTAGCGGGGCGATAGGGCTATTGCGTGCGTCCTTTGAAGGGCGCGTCGGGGATTTCGCGTCGACCCGTGAGATTGGCCCAAACGACTTCGGGCTAGCTTACCGGATGGTCATGGGCACCGTTCATTCTGCTCCTACCGTAGCCTTGGACAAAGCCAGCATCGGCTTGGCTCAGCTGATCGCCGGCGCCCATCATCCAGTTGTGCGCACCGATTGGGGGCTGGCCACCCATGCGCTGGAAATGGCCGCACGGTCGAATGATCGCCCGGACGTTGTGGACGCGCTTGAGCAATTTAGGCAGATGGTCAATGGGCACCAAGCCGATGTCCTGCCTCGCAGCAACGACAAGATATTGACGCGTGTCCGCTCGGCCCAACTTGCGGCGCGGGCCGACCATGCAAATACCCCGGCTGATTATCAGATCGCCATTTCGGCCGCCCGCGATGCTGCGGCCAACCCGAGGGGAATCTTTCTGCGGTGGGCAAGAAGTCTGGCAAATGCGGGGGCTTTGGCCGAAGCGATTGATATTTGCCGCCAAGCCGTGGCGGAAGATCCCCATTTCGCCGAAAGCTGGGCCGAGCAAGCGGAAATCATGGCGCAGGCCCACCAGGAGGAGGCAAGAGATGTGGCGCTTCGAGCATGCGAGCTTGATAGGGAAGATGCGCGATACTGGTATATTCTCGGTACGATCACTGAAGATTGCGGCCTCTTGTCGGAGGCGCGAAATGCCTATCAGGAAGCGGTGCGCGCTGAACCAGAGAATTTTAACTATCGGAACTGCCTGATTCACGTTTCCAATACTTAAATTATGATAATCGTATTCTTCATGGTAAATCCGTATCCTGTGAAGAATGGCCCTACTTGGTTCAGTTGGATCTGATCAAGGTCATATTCCTTACGCAGCGACGACGGCGACCGCCTGTCAATTCCGCAGCTTGAAACTATCCACCCCAAGGGGCGCACTCCAACTTCTGGGGAAAATCACTTCGCCATTTACACAAACCTCCTTCCAGCTTCGGCGAACAACATCACCAATGGAAGGCGGCCCCCGGCGGAGGGGTACCCTCGTCCTGCACAAGATCGCCAAGATCAGGGCCGCACGCCCACCGTAAGCGTCCGGCCTTGACCGTGTTGCGCCGCTGACGAAGCTGCGGAAGCTTTGCCGTCGGGATTCCTTCTGTAGGGGTCCAGAAGGAGGGAACGTGGCAGAGGCGACAGTGCTGGCGCGGCGGCGGCGCTGGACGGCAGAAGAGAAGGTGGCGTTGCTGGCCGAGGTTGACGCGGCAGGCGGCAAGGTGCCGGTTGTAGCGGAGCGGTACGGCGTTCCCCGCAGCCTGATCTATAACTGGCGGGCGGCACAGAAGGCAGCGGCATCGTTTCGGTCCGAAGCGCCGTTGGAGTTCCTGACCTTGGGGACCGTCCCGGAGAGCGAGGGCCCGCCGCCGGGATCGGAGGCGGTGGTTCCTGGGGAACGGGATCGTGCTGGCCTGATCGAGGTCGAGCTTCCCAGCGGTGTGCGGCTGCGGGTGGATGCGCTCGTCAACGAGAAGGCGTTGTCGCGGGTGGTGCGGGTCCTGAAGGTTGCGTTTTGATCAGCGTGGCGCCCGGCACCAAGGTGTACCTGGCCTGCCGGCCGGTTGACCTGCGGAACGGCTTCGATGGGCTGGCGGCCAAGGTGCAGCAGGTGCTGAAGGCCGACCCGTTCAGCGGTCATCTGTTCCTGTTCCGGGGCAAGCGTGGCGGTCACGTGACATAGTGCATCCTTCTGCTCAAAAGCCTGGTAGCTTAATCGACTTATCTTCCTGGAATCGCTTATAGAACTTTGGCCTTCGGGCTGCGATTTCCCGCGCGCCTGCCTTAACGGCGTCGGTTTCAAGCGCGGCTGTTGGGATCTGCCACGGCGCCGAGAACATGAGCTGGGTTGCGGGCAGGATGCCCTCTCGGATCAGCTTATGAACCGAACCGACACAGATTCCGAGGCGGGCTGCGGCCTGTTCGGCGCTGATCGTCTCTTCGCCTCGTGCCTTCGGATCGAAGGGTGCGATCCCAAGCCGTTCGCGCATCTCCCGAACTCGTACCGCCGTCCATGCTTTTCCATCGGGCGGCTTGCAGTGCATCCGGTTCATCGTCACCGCAACTTCCCGATCCGACCATTGCCCGCCGAGCCGGCGCATGGCCTCCAAGGCATTGGGCTGGCGGTCGGCGGTATGGCGCCCGGTTTTGACGCGCGACACGCGCAGCTCGGTGTGACGGCCGCCTTGCCAATGAATGATGACCATGGCCTCGTTGCTCGTCTCATCGAGGTCGAGGATGACCTCGCGGATGAGGATGTGTGTGATCCGCTGCTTGGTCCGCATGTCCGTACCGGGAGCGTTCCAGGTCGCGGGCAAGTCACGAGCCAAAGATATGAGCGCCGTACGATCGACCTTTGGACGAAGCGCCGAGGTGACGTCATGCTTGGCAATGCGCTCTTCGAGATGGGCGACACGCTCGAGCGCCGTATTCCAGCGCGTCTCGAGTTCACGCGCGACCAATCGCTTGGCGGGATCGACCAGCTCATACCGTCGGGCGGCCATGGTGGCCTCGTAGCGCGCCTCTTCAAGTTCCCGGCAGACGGCCTGCCGGATTTCCGCATCCGCCTTCTCGGATTGATCGGCAGCCTGGATGGCCGCCTCGACCGCATGCACGGAGACCGCCGCGACGATCTCCGCAGCAACAGCACGATCGATGCGGACGCCGCCGATGCCGATGCACAGCCAGCCGCCGACGTGACTGTCGTCACCCCGGCAGTGATAGCGATGGGCGTGGCCGGATTGCGAACCATAGAACACGCGCATCGTGCGGCCGCATCGCCCGCAGCGCACCAGGCCGGTCAGCAGCGCCCGGCCACCACGGGCCGATTTGCGATCGGTCCGGCGCTGCATGTGGGCATTCTCGTGGATCAACTTCTGGTTCGCCTCGTACTGCTCCCAGTTGATGTATCCGGGATGATGGTCCCGGAGCAGGACGTTCCAGCTCGCCATCGGCTTCGAATGGCCGGTGGTCTTGCGAGCACGACCATCGACGACGCGAGTGCGCTGGGTCGTGCGACCGAACACGTAGGCTCCGGCATAGGCCGGATGCGTCAGGACCTGCCTTACCGTATGGTATGCGGCGGGTCGCCAATCGAGCTTGCAGGCGCTACGATTGTTGCGCCGGGCAACCGGCAGCTGCAGCGCCTGATCCTGCGCCCATAACAGCACCTGCCGCGCGCTACCAAGTTCCTGGAACTTGGCGAACAGCAGCTCGATGACGCCCCTGACACGCTCATCGGGATCCATCTCGATCTGGCCGATCTCGTTCCAGCAATAGCCCGGCGGCAAGCTGCACTGCAGTTCACCTCGCAACGCTTTGGCGTCGCGCGCTGCAATCCCACGCTGGCGCAGGAGGCTCAGCTCGTATTCCGACATGGTCCCCTTCAGGCCCAGCAAGAGGCGGTCATTGACCAAGCGAGGATCGTAGGTTCCATCGGGATCGATCACCAGTGTCCCGGCGAGTGCGCAAAGATCGATCAGATGATGCCAGTCACGCCCGTTCCGGGCCAGGCGTGACGCCTCGATACAGAAGACGGCGCCGACCGAACCGGCACAGATCTGCGCGACCAGCTTCTGGAAGCCCGGACGCTCGACCAGCCCCGAGCCGGAGCGGCCCAGGTCGTCGTCGATCAGTGCGACCGTGGCAAAGCCGAGAGACCGTGCAGACTCGGCGAGAGCATATTGCCGCCTTTGGCTCTCCGTATTCTCCATAACCTGGACCAATGTGGACTGTCGGACATAGACGACGGCGCCGCGGCCGAGGTGATTAGGCGTGATCTTCGGCTGCATCATCACTCTCCCGATTGACCTGTAGGGCGTTGTTTTGCTTGCCGAGTGCTTCGAGAAGCAGATCGGCCAATGCCTGAAGAAGCCCCTCCGGTGGGATCGGCGGCAGAGGCGTCCTTCCGCCGTGACCGAGATCGAGGACGAGTTGATTGCTGGTGTGGCGTCTCATCTGACCCCTCCTTGTTCGTCGAGGGAGTCGATGATCCGCCCGGCGCCAGCTTCGCCGAATGACTGTCGAGCACAGCTCGCAACTCGTTCAGGTAAGCAAGGCCGACTTCAGGCGAGCCCGGCGACATAGCCGCGCAAGTAGCGGCATCGGCCATCCAGGCGGGCAACTCGCGCGAGAGGCCCGGTTCAACCTCGATATACAGGATCTGCCGACCCCGCTTGCCGCAACGTCCGTAGACGCACAGGTGCGCGCCATGGAGCGGATGCCACGGATATTCGACGACGATAAATTGCAATCGGTATGCTGAATGACGTGGGGTGTGGCGACTACCTGAAGGCGCTGTACTGGGATGGCTCGGGCCTGTGCCTGTTTGCAAAGCGTTTGGAGAAGGGCCGCTTCGTCTGGCCGCCGATCGTGGACGGCGGGCTGACGTTGAGCCCGGCGCAACTGGCCCTGCTGGTCGAGGGCATCGACTGGCGCCGCACCGTGGCGCCGGAGGCAACGGGGGCACCCAGCCTGTTGTGAGCCTCTGATTCTGTTTGGATTCTGGCCGATTTCCTAGGGTTTTGATAAGATGGGCCATGTCGCTCGACACCGCCGATCTTCCGTCCGATCCGGACGCACTGCGCGCCTTCGCCCTGGCCTGCCAGGCGGAGTTGCGGGCGGCCAAGGCCACCGTCCGGCTGACGCGGCTGGAGATTGAGAAGCTGAAGATGCACTTGGCGCGGCTGCGGCGGATGCAGTTCGGCCAGTCCTCGGAACGGTTGGCTCGGCAGATCGAGCAGTTCGAGCTGCAACTGGAAGACCTGGAGGGCGATGACGCCCAGGCCGAGGCCGTCGCGGCGTTGCCCGATGACGCTTCCGCCCCTGCGGTTCAAGAGCGGACGGTGCCGAAGCGACGGCCCTTGCCCGATCATTTGCCCCGCCAGGAGGTCGTGCATGAGCCGGATGCCCGCACGGCGGTGGGCTGCACCTGCCCCGCTTGCGGCGCCGGAATGTCCCGGCTGGGCGAAGACGTGACCGAGGTGTTGGACTATGTGCCGGGCCGCTTCCAGGTGCTGCGCCATGTCCGGCCCAAGTACGCCTGCCAGCGGTGCGACCACATCAGCCAGGCGGCGGCGGCGAACCTGCCCATTCCCCGCGGACGACCCAGCCCGGCCCTGCTGGCCCACGTGCTGGTGGCCAAGTACGGTGACCACCTGCCGCTCTACCGGCAGAGCGCCATCTATGCCCGTGACGGCGTGGACCTGGACCGCTCCACCCTGGCCGACTGGGTGGGCCAGGCGGCCTGGTTGCTGGCGCCCATCATCGACGGTATCCGCGCCCATGTCTTCGCCGCCGACAAGATCCACGGCGACGATACGCCCGTTCCGGTGCTGGCGCCGGGCAACGGCAAGACCAGGACCGGGCGGCTCTGGGTCTATGTCCGGGACGATCGGCCCTTCCGGGGCACGGCCCCACCGGCCGCCGCCTACTTCTACAGCCCCGACCGCAAGGGCGAGCGGCCGCGCGACCATCTGAAGGGCTACACCGGCTTCCTGCAGGCCGACGGCTATGCCGGGTTCGAGGAGTTGTACGAACCCGGCCGGACCAAGCCCGGCCCGATCATCGAGGTCGCCTGCTGGGCCCATAGCCGCCGCAAGATCTTCGACGTGTGGCAGGCCACAGCCTCGCCGGTGGCCAAGGAGGCGCTGGAACGCATCGCCGCCGTCTATGCCATCGAGGCCGAGGCCAGGGGGCACCCCGCCGACGAGCGGCTTGCCCTGCGTGCCCGCGCCAAGCCGCTGCTGGAGGCGTTCTTCACCTGGGCACAGGACGCCACCACCCGCCTGTCCGGCAAGTCGGCCCTGGCCGAGGCCTTCCGCTACATCCTCAAGCGCCGTGCCGCCCTGACCCGCTTCCTCGACGATGGCCGTCTGGAAGCCGACAACAATCGCGCCGAGAACAGCCTGCGCGCCATCGTGACGCCTTGTTCATTATACCCCTCTTTGTTAAGCCTCTGGGAACATTGGAAGTTGGTTTTCAGATTCACCGCGACACGGACGACTTGTTCGCCTGATCGCGGTGATCACCCGCTCGTCCTGGAGATCGGAGGCACGGATTTGGTACGGGGCACCGGGCACGACCTGCTCGGCCGGCAAGATACCATCCTTGATCAGCCGGCGGCTCGACGAACTGCTGCCCTGGCGCTGGACACCCACGGCCTCGGCGGCGCCCGCCGCGGCGGCCTGATCGCCGCCAACCTGCGGCCTACACCGCATGCTTACATTGCCTCAGCGCTGCCATCATAACGGCCCAGGCCGGACGCTTACCACCCATCCGCAAAGCCAGCGTCCATCCGTCAGGCCAAGGTCGGACGCAACGACCCGTGCCCCTGCGGGTCAGGCAAGAAATACAAGCGCTGCTGCGGCGCAAACTGAGCCGTCAACCGCCAAACCAATGGGGGACGCCCACCGCTTACACATCAACCGCAAGATCGCCGCCAAGGGAGGCGCCGAGGCCCCAGACCTCCTGGCCCGCTACGGCCCCTTACGTGACCTGGCCATCAAGGTCAGCATGCAGACCCAGCGCCAGCGCGGGCAGAAAGTCTACTCCCTCCACGCCCCCGAGGTCGAATGCATCGGCAAGGGCAAGGCCCGCGCCCCCTACGAGTTCGGCTGCAAGGTCAGCGTCGCCGTCCCCATCACCAAGCCCAAGGGCGGCCTCTTCGTCCTCCACGCCCAGGCCCTGCACACCAACCCCTTCGACGGGCACACCCTGGCCAACGCCGTCGCCGACATCAAAGCCAACACCGGACGCGAGCCGGACCGCGTCCACGTCGACAGGGGCTATCGCGGCCATGACCATCCCAACAAGTTCACGGTCTGGATCACCGGCCAGGTCCGCAGGACCACTGCCGCCATCAAGCGCGAGATGAAGCGCCGCGCCGCCATCGAGCCCATCATCGGCCACCTCAAGGCCGAGCACCGCATGGGACGCAACTACCTCAAGGGACGCCACGGCGACCGTATCAATGCCGTCCTCGCAGCCGCTGGCTTCAACTTCCACCTCCTCGTCAGGTGGCTCAAAGCCCTTTGGCGTGCCCTGCTCTGCGCTCTCCAAATCCAAAACGAAATGACCCTGATCAGCTCAAATTGAACCGGTCAGGGCCATTCTTCACGGGCGACTTAGTGACTATCCGCAGGTGACCAAGTAGAGCCAATCGATCTCGAATGGTCAAATGAAATTAATATAGCGCATCATGTATTCCTCAAATGTCAATTCCCTGCCGGAGAAAGACACTTTCTCCTGAGCGTCATACCAATTAAGCCCCAGGCGCCGGGCGACCTCGGGATGGATGGGCAATGTCTCATTGGACCAGGGTTGCCAGCGCTCAAAGTGGTTCAAGCAAGCCTCGCGGCGATCGACACCATCTCCAAGGATGGCCTCGATCAGAAGGCCGTATAGATTGCCGAGAAGGAACCAAGCCGGATGATTGGGGGTCAGGAATAAACGGCGCGTCCGGAAATGCTCTTCGATGACGGGACGCATGGTGATGTCGCAGCGGGCGTCCCGCTCATCCAGACGCGTGGTTTCGAGGTCTATCAACCGTTCCAGATTGGGCATGCGCTCAACGCTACGCGTCTGGTAGGCGTCCCACAACGCATCACCGCTCAGGCCTTCCCGTAATAATTCAACCACGATGCGGTCGCCGTAAGGATAGCGGCCAAAGGGGAATTCTGGAGGTTCAGGCTTGTTGCGGGTATCGACGAAGTTAAATGGCCATAGGAGATTGGTGTCAAGCGGCGGGAAGCGGATGGTGCGGCAGTCCGCAGGGAGTCGGTCTCGGTAGGGAAAGGCGCTGTCTCCTTTGGGGGAGCCCTGTTCCAGCAGAAGGGAGCAGCGGGTGACTTCGTCGTCCGGCAACTTGTCATGGCCTTCCACCGGATGGACGAAATTTCGCATTGTCACCAAGTCCCACTGCCCGGCGACTTCGGGAAAAGCCTTCAGCGCGTAAAAGAAAACGCCAGCTTGGCAGTTGCCATAAACGATCAGCGTGGGCTTCATTATTCCCGCATTCGACGTTCGACCAGGGCGGCGAGATCCGCAACCGTTTCCAAGCTACCAACATCTTCTGATGGAAGCAAGATTCCCAACCTTTCTTCAATTTCCAATATAAGCATCGTATGCGAAACGGAATCCCAGCCATCAACGTCGATGGCGGATGTCACCGGCGTGATGCTTTCGGGATCAGCTAGGAATTGGTTCGCTATGATGGCACGAATTTTAAGAAATATTTCCTCATTCATCTTCTGGAATCCATTTCTCTCAGGTACTTATCTCTATTGGCGGCGCGAGCAATCTTGCCGCTGGTCGTCTTTACGAGCCAGCCCGCAGATACAAACTTCAAACGGTGGAGGTTGAGGCCGAGCAGCAACAGCACGCGCTCCTTAATCTGTCGCCGCAGGTCGCCTTCATCCACGCCGGAATTGACCTCGGCAATCAGGACTGCCTCCCGCGTGCCAGATGCCACGCTGTCGACGGTAATCGTCACGCAGCGGCCGGGGACGACGCCCGCGAACTGGTGGGCAATCTCTTCTACATGATGAGCATAAAAGTTGCGCCCATAGACAATCAAAAGGTCGTCCGAGCGGCCGGTAATATAGAGGTACCCCTCTTTCATGAATCCCAGGTCGCCCGTCTGGTACCAACCATTGGCCAGTTTTTCCCGCGTCAGGTCAGGCAAGTCGAAGTAACCGGAAAACATCCATGGTGCACGGAGATGGATCTGTCCCTGCTCTCCATCTTCCAGGACTTTTCCAGTTTCGGCATCCCAAACACGGACATCCGTTTCAGCTAGCGGGGCGCCACAGGACAAGAACTCGAGCTGCGGCTGCCCCGCGCGAGGTGGTTCCACCCGACCACTGGCGTGGAAGCTTTCCGCATCGGTGAGGGCGATCAGGGGCGGCGAACCAAGTGCACTCTGGCTGACGGCAAAGACAGTTTCCGCCATAGCGTAGCACACCTGCAAGCTATTGGCCGGCAGGCCATAAGGGCGGAAACGGTTCTCGAAGAGACGGAAACTGTCGGCGCGGCATGGCTCTGAACAATTTATGAAGGCGACGATGTTGGAAAGATCCAGATGTTGCGGAATGCGCGCCGCTCGCGCCAAATGGTTGAAGGCGAAATTTGGTAGCCAGCAATAATGCGTCCGATGCTGTTGTATCGCTTCTAGCAGGGTTTCCGGTTTGGCGACCCACTGGAAGGGATCCAACATCACCACGCTGGCGCCCACGATGAGCGGCATTATGAATGCCGCAATCAATCCCATGTCGTGATAAAGCGGCAGCCAGGAAGCTATACGATGGCCGCTATTGAAGCCCAGGACCTTGGCGTATGTATTGACTTGGCCTAGCACCGCTGCATGCGACAGCATTACGCCCTTTTTCAGGGCTGTTGTGCCGGAACTGTGCTGCAGGAAGGCGATGTCGTCAGGCTGTCGGTGGCATAGCGTGGCATCTGAAACCGCGACGCCCTCTACCTCGCCGATCTCCGTGACAATATGGAACCATTCAGGAAGGTGGGCGAGCAAGGCAGCGGCAACAGACGGAGAGGCGACAATGCAGCGGGGTTGGATGCGGTCAAACAGTGTTTTGTGGGCTGCCCAGTATAATGCGGGGTCCTGCTTCGAGGTCGCATGGGGCATGATGGACGGGATGAGGCCCGCCATCATTGCGCCAACAAATGCATAATAAAGATGGGGGGAGTGCTGGACAATGATAAGGATTATATCACCGGGCTCCTTTCCACTGGAAATATATTTCCTAGCATAGCTCAAACTCCTTCGCCAAAGTTGGCCATAGGAAATAAATTCCTCTTGGCCATTCAGTACATGGACGCAGAAAAGGCTATCGGGAGACGACTCCGCCGTGATGCGCAGGCGACTGATAATCGTATCGCCGGGATTGCTCATCGTGTTTATCTTCCAATCTGACTGATCATGCCTGCCGCGCTATGGAAATAGACTTTATGAAGATGCCCATTGCGCGAGAATCACTTGTCGGGGGATCTTCCGGGGCCTTAGGTCTGTCGATTTCAAGCGTTATGACAGTCCCTTCCACTGTTGCCACGGGATGCATGAAGTCGATGTCGATCCGACGTTCTTCCCAAGGAGATTCATCAATCTCAATTGTGGAAATGAGGACACCATTCACCAGTACTCGAATCTGTCGGCAATAAGAAATGGCACGAAAAGTTACTGTAAGTCGGCAAGCTTCTTCATTGAAGCCCAGGTTAGCAGCGATTTCGGCTCGCTCACCGTCGGTCCACGTACCTGTCGGCTCAGTATCGTAAAATCCATATTGGATAAATTGCTGGCTTTTCCCTTGTTGCGTGAAATCAATCTCGTTGCCAGGCTCAAGGATGGTTGGCAGGCGCCGAGCCACTCCAAGTTGCACACTAAGTGGTCTTTTCTCCCAACTCCTTGAGAGAGGGCCAAACCAGGAAATGGCCTTAGCTTTTTCTCTATCAGTTAAGGCATACAGGCGCAGGCTATCCGGAATGGCTTCAAAGCTCGGAGAAAGTGGCGAAGACAGTTCTAGGAATTTACAGATCTTTTTCAACGCGGCTTCAGTATTTGTAGCGACATCCTCGTACTTGAGAATAAGTATGGCATCTCCCATTTCACGACGGACCATCTGCAGCCAATTCCATTCCGAAATCCATTCGGAGGCGGCTTCTTCTATTGTCTGGACATGCCAATTATCTTCTCCTCGCCGCATTTTGTTCCGACGGCTTAGTGATGAATTGATGACGTCCAACGGATTCCGCACGATGTGTAGTAGACGGAAATGGGGAAGACGCTTTCGCAGCCACACGACATCGTTCTTGACGCCGAATAGCGGCATCTTATCGCCGACGACGCGTAGCTTGCGGCCAGGAAAAACCATGCGATAACCAGCCACAAGCATCTGGTCTTCATGCTGGTGCCGAGATGGGCGGAATGGCCCGGCATTAGACACGGTTCGCCGCGACTGATAGAACGTTTCTGCTCTGTCTTCCGCGTTTCCAGTCGGCGGAGATTCAATTTCCGAAGCATCTATTGCGTCTTGCGGACTAGCGACTGCGTCTTGCGGACTAGCGACTGCGTCTTGCGGACTAGCGACTGCGTCTTGCGGACTAGTGACCGGCTTTGGTTTGGCCCTTTTCGAGGCTGTAACGGATTGATCATAACTGTCCAACTCATCCGCCCGATCGAAAATGGAGCCCACAGCCCGGATGTAACGTTCCAGTCCATATTCAACGAAAAGGCCAATTTCAGGATGCTGATTAAGAATATATGCAAGAATAGTCGTTCCGCTACGAGGTGCGCCCGAAACGCCTAGCCAAATTAAATGGCGCTGTTTTTCCATGCCTAAACTGCCTCAATCTACACCAGTGGATATAGCTCCGGTGGTATGTTGACCTATCCTACCGCATAGGGGCCAAAGTAAAATCAGACGAAAGGTCTATCTGAATACCCACGAGAGCTAGACAGCCCTTGTGGCCCTCGTTGCTTTCACGCAACCGGGGTTGCCGGCTCGGCGCGGTGCTCCCGCGGCGCAGCTGGGCCGTTTACCATGTCCAACCACTCTCGATCATAAGCTTCATTCGTTAGGTAACGATCCGCGAATGCCTGGGCAAGAGCTCGGCGGCCGGCGCGGGCCTCTTCCGACCCCAAAAGATGGAGGATATCGCTGGCGAAGTCATCTGCTGTGTCGCACAGCGGGAAGCCGTTACCGCTGAGGTCCAGCGCATCATCGATGAAGCTGGAGATGGTGGCGCATAGCCCATGAGCCAGTGCATCCAAGACCTTGATGGGCGTGCCGGTACCGACCATGACAGGGGCAGCGATCACGCGGGCTACCTTGTATAGCGGATCCAAGCTTTCAACCTCATGTAGAGCCAGGACCTCGCGGGCTATTGTCGGGTCTTCGTCCAGCACGCGGCAAACGCGGCCCGCAATGACGAGACCAACACCGGCTGGCGCCAGGAGGGGCTGATAAACCTCCCGCAGAAACCATTTGATGCTGCGTACGTTAGAAGGATGGTCACTGCCTACGATCAACACATCCATGGCTCCGTGGCTTTGTAGCCAAGTGGATGCCTTATCCAGGAAGCCCGGCGTCGCCAGCCGATCGGGCCTGGCCAAAGCGATCGCTTCGACCAGATCGACCGGCTCGGCTGCGGGTTCTATGTTCACAACGGGAATCGGGATGATGCCGTCGAGAGTAACCTTATGTTCCCGGGCGCCAGTATTTCGGAACCAAGCAACTAGACGGCCGCGGTCGGGATGCTCGGGATCCTGTGCTTCCGGGAAAGCGGCCGCGACATCGGCACGCCACTGCCAGACGCACCCGAGATAGGTAGAGACCTGTTGAGCATTGGCGTCAGCTGGGAATTCTGGATGTAGCGGCGGTGCCTGACCCAAAATGCGCCTGGCCAGAGCCGAAAAAGCGCTATCTTCAGTATGCCCGTACAGAATAGCCCACCGAGCAAAAGCAACAAGTGACTTCGGCGTGCGCAGGTCGAAAGCGGCTTGGAGATCCGGGCGCCGGAGCCAGCTGGCGAATTCTGCGCTCTGCAATTGGCTGCCCCCAGGTTGCCATCCTGAGAGTGCATCGGATTTGACGACAGTGGGCAAAATGAAGCGGGCATTGTAATGGGGATTGAAGTCCCGGATTTCCGCTAGCTCGCGACGGCTAATCGCAACAACACAATCAGCTTTGACCAATAAAGCCAATTCCCGCTCGACTTCCTCTGCATCCGGTTTTCGGCTGGCGCGGATTGCGTGTTGATAGCCCTGGATATCGTGCGTTTCCAGGAT
This sequence comes from Nitrospirillum guaranorum, assembly GCF_034653275.1. Taxonomy (NCBI): domain Bacteria; kingdom Pseudomonadati; phylum Pseudomonadota; class Alphaproteobacteria; order Rhodospirillales; family Azospirillaceae; genus Nitrospirillum; species Nitrospirillum guaranorum. The sequence continues at coordinate 625,267 of NZ_JAYEES010000002.1, forward strand.
CAGCCGGACCTCTGGACGATTCACCAAACCTAGTTTTTCCGCGACGGGCAGAAGGTGGACGTAGTTAAGGCAAACCACCCTTACCTTTCGATGAGCCAGCAGGCGTTCCACAGCGCGTGGCACTCGGTTATAGCTGTTAAGGGCGGTCAGCTTATCCGTGCTGCCGCCGCTTCTGGCGATGCTCTGTAGTATCTCGATACGAGCATCGCTACGCTCTTGGTTTGCAATCCAGGCGAAGCAGTTGAAGTCAAAACCGCCGTGGCGCCAACCCAATGAGTTGCCAACGAGGTATTTCTCGAGCGCTTCATCGCTGTGGAGATAGCCACCACCGTCGGGATAAGGAACATAGAGGTTATATATTTCATAACCCTGCCGCCGGAAAAAGCTACGCTGGGCCTTGTAGACCGCGCTGACGCCCTGCGACAGTACGTCATTGCCAATCCATAAAACGACTGGAGACTCGGTGGTGTCAGTTGTCTCGGGCGCGGCGAGGGCAGCCATAAACTGCGCGTCCGTCTTGAAAAACGGAGTTTGAGCAACGTAACGTGCCGTTCGGTTAAGCAGCTCATCCCGGTGCTTTAGCAATTCGGTGCAGCCGTCGGCGAAAGCGCGAGCGTTGTGCGCGACGGTTAGACAGGCCTCGCCGGCGAAGGTCGCGGCCATATCTGTACCGCTGGTGACCACGACGGGGCATTGCAATCGCATGGCCTCTAACACCACGCCCGATCCGCGGACTGCATAGGCCTCAGGATCGTAGGGCAAGAGCATGACGTCGCAGGCGGCCATGGCCTGGTAATAGCTGGCCATGCTGCCAAACTCGCCGTGCAGAGTCAGGGTGCCTTCTTCCTGCGTTTGCTGCTGTAAAAGGAACAATCGCTGCCTAGCAGCTGCGATCCGCTCGTTTTCGTTGACCGGAGCTGTAGAGACCTGAATGTGGAAACGCAGCGCCTTGGGACCGTGCCGGCGAATCAGCGTCTCAATCATGTCCGGCAACAGCAAGAAGCCCTTTTCTTCCCGCGCTTCGCCGAAGTATCCAAAAGCCAGCGGAGCCTCCGCAGATGCCGCGCGGCGGCGTTCGTTGGCTGCCAGTCGCGCGGTCGCTAGATCCGTACTTGTCGGATTCAGCAAAATGGGCAACGTTAGATTGGTTTCTTGCTCGAAGTGCCTTTGCAGCACTGCCGATTCGACGAAGAAGCGAATTCGCTGGCGCCGGACGGCTCCCAGTTCCTGGACCGCGTTGATGACGCTGGTTTGTCGGATCGCATGGCCCTTAAACGCGTCGTCATCCGTGCAGATGCGGATACAGATAGTGGGAAGCTCCGCTAGCGGCATTGTCGCTACCACCTGCAATATGCCAACCATCAAGGTGGGATAGGGCATATGGAGATAGATTAAGTCGGCGCTATTTAAGTTGGCGCCGGAAATGAAACTGATCAACTCCTCAGCGAAAACGCTGGGCACCACGTGCGGTTGGGAGGCGTCGATGAAGCTGGAGAATAGGGGTAGGACTGGGATAGTGCCGTCAATGCCATCCAGTTCCGACCGCCACTCCCGATTAGCGCCGACCACGCAATCGAAATTGGCCGTGGTCGCCACATGACAGATGGTACGGGTCAGGCCGTAATGATGGCCAACATACCGCATTAGTTCAGGCTCGATATAGGCGAAGCGGCGGCGAGGTTGCGCCACACGTCCACTGACGATCAAGGAGGCGAGGGTCGCAGGCACAAAAGGGTCGCCCCCCATGCGGCGGTAGGCCGCTGTGGATATGGCGAAAAGCTGGCTGCTCAACTCTGGTGCCGTCAGCAACAAAGCTTCTAGTCCTTCAGGATCGGCGTGCAGCATATCGAATACGGTGGCCCGTACCACTGGCCACTTGCCCGTCCCCAGATAGTACGCGTCGTTAACGCCGCTACGTAGCTGGCGTCCATCCCACGCGGCGATGGCGGTCTCAGGTTTTCGGGCTAAGCTGACCAGAGCGTCGCCCGACACGAAGATATGGAATTCGGACCGATCATAAGTCGTAACCTGGAATCGGGTCGTCAAGCCCCGATGCTGCGGCAGACTCGGGTCATAAAAAGATACGGTCCCCAGTCCTTCTAAAGGGGCAGCTATGGCGCGCCGGCGCGCCTCGTCCATGCCCGAATCCTCCGCAACCAAGAAATGGAATTCTGGGGGGGCACCTCGGCCGGCGCTGATCAGGCTGCGGGCTGCTGCCACCGCGTCCGAGACGGCATTGGCAACCAAGTCAACGTGGAGCTTGACCCCTTTCGGCGTGCGCGCCCAGGTCTTGTCGATAGATAGGTCACTGGGGGGCGGGCGGCGGGTGACCAGAGGTGCGTCCGCCACGGACTTAAGGAAGGCCAACGTATCATTGGCCATGCGAACGGATGTGAATTCCAGGCTGCGCTGATTGCCGCGACCGGCGTAATCCGCTAGCCGCGACGGATCGGCCAGGGCATTGCTCAGATCCTCCGCCATACGCCAGGGCGAGAACGGATCGGTCAACGGAATGAAGCAATCTCCCAGCCATTCGCGGAACACACTCAGGTCTGACGCAATCACTGGCGTACCGAGCCGCATGGCTTCCAGCACGGGAATACCGAATCCTTCATAGAGGCTCGGGAAGACCAGGGCTACGGCGCCGCGGATCAACTGATGCAACTGACGGGAGGAAACGAAGCCCAAGTCAACAACTCGACCGCGCAGCTGTGGGAATTCAAGGACCTGGCGATAGACGTGGTCGCGTTGCTCTACGCAGGTAGCACCCGTCAGCACAAGTTTGATGTCCGCCAACCCCGGACGCTCGCACAATTGTCGAAAAGCTTCCAGCAATCGGAAATGGTTCTTATGCGGCCAGTTGACGGCTGGGTAGATTATGTAACGGCCGTATTTTTCGGCCGCTGCACTGCTGGCCGAAAGGCCATCCGGCAACTGCAGCGCTTCAGCGAGAAAGGGAGCGTGGGGCACCACCCCGATGCGGGCGTCTGGCCCATATATCCGTAGTATATTGTCACGCTCCACATTCGCAAAGGTCAAGATGCCATCGGCGTTGCGCGCTGCGGTCGCGTAGGCGGCATCCCGATCAAGCCGCTCGCTGGGGCCGAAGAAGCCCGGGAGTATGCGGTGCTGTAGGTCATGGATGGCGCTGACCGTCGGCAGCTTGGCATAGGTCTCGCGCTCGGGCAGGGACGTGAAAGGAGCGTACAGAACGTCCGCTCGTCCCTGCATCGCGCGCAGGGCGGCCCCATGCTGGTTGGCTTCACCAACAAAGAGGCTTAATTTGGGAAGCTTACGCTCAAGCTCGGAGAATAAGTGCGCGTTGCTGGGGGAGGCAATTACTTCCACTGGCGTCAAGCGGGCCATATGCTCCAAGAGCGACATGAGATAGCTGCCGGTTCCGCCGGAGCCGCCCTTGAGTCCGACAAAGTGGAAACAGTCAATTGCTACGCGGAACATATGGCCATCCATAAGAAATATATAGTATAGTGTGGAATATAGATTGAATTAGATGTCCTTGCGGCCCTTTTCGACCTGTGCGTTAATCCAAGTATAGGTCTTTATCAGGCCATCATTTAGGGTCGTGCTGGGGGCCCAGCCCAGCTTTTCCTTAATTAGCCGGTTATCCGAATTGCGGCCGCGCACACCTGTGGGGCCGGGGATGTGGTTCTTGTTGATGTGCTTACCAGCAATGGCTGCAACACGATCAATTAGGTTGTCGATCGTCACCATTTCTTCTGAACCGATGTTGACAGGTCCAGTGAAGTCAGACCGCATCAGGCGGATGGTTCCCTCCAAGCATTCACTGACATGCAGGAAGGACCTAGTCTGCCGACCATCGCCCCAGACGTCGATGGTGTCGCCATCGGTGCTCTGAGCGACTTTGCGGCACATGGCTGCTGGCGCCTTTTCGCGGCCATCGTTCCATGAGCCCAGTTCGCCGAAAATGTTATGGTAGCGTGCAATACGCACCTGGAAACCATGATTGCGGCCGTAAGTGAGGTATAGGCGCTCCGAAAACAGTTTTTCCCAGCCATATTCGCTGTCGGGATGCGCTGGATATGCGCTTGATTCTGCGCAATTCGGATTATCGGGATCTTCTTGATTTTCTTGCGGATAAATGCAAGCTGATGAAGAATAGAACACGCGGCTGCAGTTACGCTTGCGCAATGCCTCTAGCACATTCAAGTTGATTGTTGCCGAGTTGTGCATAATGTCCGCATCATTGGCGCCTGTGAATATAAATCCGGCGCCTCCCATGTCAGCGGCCAGTTGATATACTTCGTCGAACCGCTGATCGACTACAGAGCGAACAAAATCGGGCTGACGTAGGTCGCCGACGGCAAAATCATCGGCTTCAGTCGATTCGTATCTCGGCAGTTTTAAGTCAACGCCCCGAACCCAGGCGCCCTCAGCCTTCAGCCTTTTGACTAGGTGGCTACCAATAAAGCCGCCCGCTCCGCAAACCAGGATTCGCTTGGTCACTACAAAATTCCTTGTACGAGGCGGGTGTGGCCCGCGATCTTCCCCGGGGGGCCTCCCGGCCCCAGCAGGAGATTTGATGCCACTTTACGCTTGCCCTACGCAATCTAATAAAGGGGAATTTAAGGAAGTTTCCGGTAAATGTCACCTTAACGATACGTGCGGCCTTGCGGACTGAAGCTTTCTTCGAAGGTAAGTGAAATGAGTTATCATTGAAGTAATATCGTATGTATTAATTTTTATATTTGATTATAACATAATAATTTCCCCATGTATCGAAATAAAATGTATAATATATTTTGATGTAATTTCAGAAAATTACTAGCATTATGCGTTATATATTTTGTCACTATTTCCATAGGCAAAGCGATAAAATCGGAAGCGGGGCGGGGGTAAATACCCCTCAAATTTAGGTGTGAAGCCTCTAATACCAACGAGCGTTAATTACGACCGATTGGCCCACAGTCGCAGTCCAATGGACATGATGCGATAAGGCTGTTCGACGAGTTTTTTCCAGGCGTGTCAGTGGCGGGTGAATACTCCCCAGAAAAGTTGGAGTGCGCCCCTTGGGGTGGACAGTTTTCAAGCCGCGGAATTGACAGGCGGTCGGGCGTGTTGATCCTCAAAAGCGACGGGACTGAGATAGCCCAGCGCTGAATGAAGGCGCCGGGCATTGTACACTTGGTCGATGACGTGCGGCAGATCCGCCACGACATCGTCGAAGGTCTCATATGCCATGGGATAGACGGCCTCGACCTTCAGCGTCTTCATGAAGCTTTCGGCCTTGGCGTTGTCATACGGATTGCCACGCCGGCTCATGGAGCCGACCAAGCCGTTGTCTGCCAGGATCTTGCGGTAGGCGGCACTGGCGTATTGACTGCCACGGTCGGTGTGTACAGAGATGGTTATCCCCTGACAGTCGCCCCCTCTGGTGAGGTTATCAGGCGGCGGGTTTGAGGTCGGCTTCGGGCGCCTCCTTCTGTGGCTTGGGGATACCGTCGCGGAAGGCCTGGAGGGGTGTTCTGCCCTTCATGCCGCGCCCCTGATGGGGCCGCTTGGTATTGTAGACGACCAGGTATTGGTCGAGCACGACCTGCATCTCTTCGATGGTGTCGAACCAGGTGCGGCGGCCTTCGACGCGGAAGTGCTCATCCAGCAGCGTGCGGTGCAGGCGCTCGACGATGCCATTGGATTGCGGGCGTTTGACCTTGGTCCGCTTGTGCTCGATGCCTTCCAGTTGAAGGAACAGTTCGTAGGGGTGCTGGTCCTCGCGGCCACAGAACTCGCGGCCGTTGTCGCTAAGCACGGCCTCGACGGTGGCGTCCTCGGCCTCGAAGGTGGGCAGCACGTCGTTATTCAGGGTCTGGACAGCGGTCAACGGCAACTTGTTGGCGTAGAGCCTGGCCCAGGCATGACGGCTGTGGCAGTCGATGGCGGTCTGCAGGTAGACCTTGCCCACACCCTTGAGGACGCCGACGAAGAAGGTGTCCACGGCCACCAGGGCGCCGGTGTGGGGCGCTTCGATGTGCCGTTCCCGGAACTCTGGGCTGAAGCGTTCCAGCAGGCGGATTTGCTCGTCCGAGAGGGTCAGCCTGCGCTCCGCCGTGCTCTTCTCCAGGCGCAGCAGTCGGTCGTGCTTGGTCAGCAGGTTGTGGCGCTGCCACACGCCACGCACGCCGCCGGATGATACCTGGATGTTCCGCATGGCCAGTTCCTGGGCCACCCGCAGAGGGCCGTGGCAGGGATGGGCCAGGGCATGGTCCAGCACCGCCGTTTCCACCTCCGCCGGCACGCGGTTGGGATGGGGGCCGCGCGGGCCGGGCAGACGGTCGATCAGGCCATCGGCGCCAAAGGTCTGGTAGTTCCGGCGGATCTCATAAAATTGCTGTCGGCTGTAGCCCATTACCTTGCAGGCTTTGCTGACGTTGCCGAGGTCGGACGCAAGTTCAAGCAGGCTCAGCTTACGGCGTGCTACCTTCTGTGCCGTGGTCATGTCGTTCTCCGGTCTTTGGGTTGATGTTGCTCGCAACTCCATCAAACCCTACCAGAGGTGGCATGGCCACACCGGCTCCCGCGGGGGCCGGTGTGGCCGGGACTGTCAGGTCATTACTCTCTCAGCACAGTCGGTGTGTTGGACGCACCCGGCGGGAGGGTTTCGCGCGGTGATGGCAGCCTTCAGGGCCGAGATCGTAAGCCGGGCGTCAATGGAGCGACTGATCGCATACCCCACAACGCGGCGTGACCAGGCGTCCAGGATTACGGCCACATAGACGAAGCCGGCCGTCACGGCGACATAGGTGATGTCGCCAACCCAGAGCTGATAAGGGCCGGTGAGCATCATGTCCGGCACCCGGTTCGGGAAAATCGGCTCGTCATGGTCGCTGTCGGTCGTGGCGACGAAACGCCGCCGGCGCCGGGGTTGCAGGTCATGCTCGCGCATGAGCCGACGTACCTTCTTGCTGTTGACCACCAACCCCTGGTGCCGCAGTTCCGCGCCAACCCGCCGATAGCCGTAGTTTTCGAACTCGGCGCAGATTGCCTTCATCCGGTCCAGGATCATGGCGTCGCCATCCGTCTCGACGGGAACGTCATAGTAGGTGGAGCGCGCGACCCCCATCAGCCGGCAGCCTTCGGCGACGCTGAGACCGACGGGCCGGCAATCACGGATGTAGTCCCGCTTTTGCCGGAGCGTCCGTGCTTCAGCGCCCCCTTTAGAAACTCAATCTCCAGCGCCTGCCGACCGACCAGCCTCTCCAGGGCGGCGATCCGCCCCTCATATTCCGCCAGAAGGTTCGACGCTTCGACCTCCTCGTCGAATTCGCCGGCCTCCGCCTTGGCCACCCATACCCGGATCAGGTTGCGGCAAATGCCATGCCGCCTCGCCAGGCCGTACAGGGCTTCCCCGGCCGCGTACTCGGCAACCACCTGGCGTTTGAACGCGATGCTGTGAACTCGGTGCTTCGCCATGACCCCACTCCTGCAAGGCCCGACGTTACTGTCAATCTTCTACACCCGCGGTGTCCACCCCAAGGGGCGCACTCCAGGCCGGGGTTAACTCCGGCTGATGAAGCCGCCAAACTTTCATGCTACATCGCGGAGAAACTAGGTCAAGGTCAGAAGCCGCCCGCCGCGCTATCCCAACAACGCTCTCAGTGCCCCCTCCAGGCGCTCTGGTTCGATCACGAAGTCATTGCGGCCCACGGGATGGCTTGTGACAACTCGACCAAAGATTTCGGCGTAGGTCATTCCCAACTGCCCAGCCACGTCCCAGAAAAACGGGTCGATGAAGTCGCCGGGGGACAGGCATATCGCGGTCGCCTCGGGCTGGCAGAATACCAGATTGGCCAGCGCCGCGCCCTTGACACCCATGACTACCTCGGCGGAACCGAGCAACTGCGCTTGTTCAGTCAGCGACATTCCGCTGGTGAAGACTGTTCTGAAGCCGAAGTGGTCAAGCAACTTCTTGAGTGCGTCTTCATTCGCCAAAGTGCGCGTCTTCACATCTGCCCGTGACAGATACAGGCGCGCACCGGGGTTGATTCTGCCCCCGCTGTCGACGAAAGCCGCCTTGAGTTTGGCCATGGCCGGCGGCCACTTGATCATCGGAGGGCGATGTAAGGGGGTGATATAAAGCAGGTCGGAGAATCGCCACGTGACATTGTCGGGCATCTCGATAATGCCGGCGCCCGGGCAAATTTTGTTTATGGTCTCCTGAACGATATTTTTTTGTATTTGGCTTTCGTTGGAGCCAACCACGATGGTTAACCGGTCGGCGTTGATCTGTTGCGCAAAATACGCAAGAATTGTCGCGCTATCCACCAGCCAGTGGCCGTAATTACGATACCAAGGCCGTTTTACTAAAATGCACGGGGTCTCTACCACGGAACTCGGAGGATGGGCGAATGCAAAGGTTCGGTCCATCTCACCCTGACGGAAGCCTTCTGGGATCTGCCGGTGGGCCAGATACTCTATTGCGCTTTCTTCGACAAGAATTCCATTGCGCGTGACCACCGTCCCTTGCCCAGCAACATGCGCATCTGCCAACGTTGTCGCGTTTATCTGCGGATAGAATTGTTCAGAGACATTTCTATAATGATCAAAAGCCCCACGAACTTCGGGTTTAATGTGAAAAGCGTCTACCAGGGCCATCGGGCGTCGTGAATAGCTGCCCCTGGGGGACAACTGGTTGACGCGCGTGATGCCAGCCGCTTCAAGGGACGATTGATCAATTCCATTTACAATGGATTCGAGGCTTCTGACGATCAGTGAAACTGAATCATTCAAAGCCATATCCTCGGCGTTAGCAAATACACAAACATTGTGCTCATCTAGTACGTAGGAGTCAAATTGGCGCTATCTTTAGCGTAGAATCATTTGTTTCGGAGTGTTGCATTAGATTGTCTCCGCCGCAACATCGGCATGCTGGTTCAGCCGCCTGACGGTTGGCGGCGTTTTTGCATGAGCACCCACCTTTCAATCAAGTACCGCCAATTCGGATCGAACCGACTGTTGGCGAGCGGCGGTCAGTGGGTGCCGGCTGACCAGGAAGGCTGATGTCATGTGCGAAGCCATGGGTACCCAGATGGCGGCGACGGCCAGCACGGTGAGGGCTTGGGGTGTTTGCAGCGCGCTTGCGGCCCGGGTGTCGAAGCCCGCGGTGCTTAAGGCGGTCAATGCCAGCGCCGGCCCCACGGCCGCGGCCAGCTTATCGGAAACGGAGAGCAAGGAGGCTAGGATGCCCATTTGATCGGTGCCGGTGGCCAGGCGGTGTTCGTCGGCCAGGTCCGCCATCATGGATCGAACGAGCACCGGATCCGCGGAGAGGAAGACACCGAAGGCGCCCAGGATGATGAGGCCTATGGGCAGAGTGGTCCATGGAATCAGATGCAGGATCAGGTACATGGTGGCCAAGCCGCCGAAGGCGAGCGTCATGGCGCGGTGTTTTTCCAGGCGGGTGCCCAGCCTTCTCCAGGCATAAGCGCCCACCATGGCGCCCGCCTTGACCGCGAACAGCAACGTCGCCGTCTGCAGCCTGTCCAGGCCGTGGAAGGTTCCATAATAGAAAAAGAACATGGCGCCACCGGCATAGATGGCGGCGCTGGACAGGAAGTCTGCGGCGAGCAGGCGGGTGATAGAGGGCTGGCCCAACAGCTTGAGATAGTCACGTCGGGCGGGTGCCCGCCGGCGGCTCCCCCTATGCTCCGGCACCAGACTCAGGGCCGCGGCCACCCCCAGCGGCAGGCTCAGCAGCACGAACCAGCCCATGGCGGGCAGCATCTGCTGCGGTGTCGCGCGCAAGGCGGGCGTCAGGGGCAGGGCGGTGACGACCAGCCCCCCGACCAGGAACAGCGCTTGCCACCAGGCGAAGACGCTGTTGCGCTCGTCATAGTCTTCCGACAGCGTGCCGCCCCACCCCAGATGGGAGACGAAACACAGCGACCACGCGGTATAGGTCCCGGCCAAGCCCAGCGCCAAATGGAGAAATCCCGCGTTGGGCGGCGGCATGAACAGATAGTGGACCGCCAGCATCAACAGGGGCGTGCCGACCGCCAGCCACAGTCGGAAGCGGCCGAAGCGGGAGCGTGTCCTGTCCGTCAGGATGCCCACGACAGGGTCGACGGCGATGTCGGCCAAGCGCGCCACCAGGAAGGCCGTACCCACGAGACCCAGGGGCAGCCCGACCACCGTTCCGTAATAGTCCGGGAGATAAATCAGCAACGGCAAGCCTAAGGCCGCCAACCCCACGCTGGGGGCCGCGTAAGCCGCCTTGGTCAGTATCCGCATGCCCCCGTCCCCGCCATCCCGGCGCCCAAGATTCCCGATATGTCGCAAGACCCGGCGTCGCGACAGCGCAGCACTTTGCCATCGGCGTTAGGCCGATGCCACTGATCCGAAGGACGGCGCGGCCGGTTAAGGGAAAGGCGGGCTCAGGCGCTCAAGGCTTCCCGTTCGCAGGTCGTCGGCAATTGCGAGGCCGGCGGCGTCAGGGTCAGGTGGTTGTTACCCAGGGCGAAGGCCAGGGCCCGCGCCGTCATCGCCAGGGCGGGGCGGTCTTCATCCGTGGCCAGCCAGCGCAGTTGGGCATCGAATTGCGCCTCCTTGCCGTTCTGGGCGGCGGCGACCAGCTGCAGCACCTGCCGTTCATCCGCCGTCAGGCTGGGGCAGCCGGGATGGCCGATGCACAGTTCCCGACGACAGGTGTGGATCAGGGCCAGCAGGAAAGTGTGCAGGGTGGCCAGCACCTCGCGCCCATCCTCGCCGCAGGTGTCGGCGAACTCCCGGCCCACCAGGGGGCCGTAGTCCTTGCCCTTGACCATGCGCCGCAAGGCCCACACCAGCAAATGCTCGCCGGGGCCGAATTCCGGCGTATGGTCCATCGTTCCGGCAATGGCATCCATCAACGACATCATCAGTCCCCCGGCCGCTTCCACCCCAACTCCAGGGCAGGCCAAGCGCCGTAGATGCAAATCATTCTCAAATCATAGCCCATGTCGGCACCAATGGCAAAGACCGCCGTCACAGGACTGCCGGGGGAACCGTCACCGGCTCCGCCCGTATCACTCTACACCCCTCCGCCCCCGGCCCGCCATCACGCGAACACGCCTGCCGCGGGCGCCCTGTTGGCGCCCGGTGGCAGGCAAGGGCAGACAAGCGCCCAAGGGGCGGCCTATGCTGGCGGCAACCCACCCCAGCAAAATGGGGGTCCGTCCTGGAACGGCAAGAGGACCTTGGCAGTATGGCACCTCGCTTTGATATCGACCTGCTCATGCCCGCGCCCATGATGCCCTTTGTCACGGAGCGGCTGGACCAGGCCTTCCGTGTGCACAAGCTCTGGCTGGCGGCGGATGCCGAGGCCCTGTTGGCGGAGGTGGCTCCCCGCATCCGCGCCATCGCCGCCGCCGGCGGGGCGGCCATCACCGCCGACCTGATGAGGCGCTTGCCCCGGTTGGGCTGTGTATCCAGCTTCGGCGTGGGCTACGACAGCATCGACGCCCAATGGGCCGGAACCCACGGCATCACGGTCACCAACACGCCCGACGTGCTGACGGAGGAGGTGGCGGATACGGCCTTGGCCCTGACGTTGATGGCCGTTCGCCGCCTGCCCCAAGCTGAACGCTACCTGCGTGCCGGTCGCTGGTTGGAAAGGTCCTTCCCCCTGACACCCACACTGCGAGGCCGCACGGCCGGCATCCTGGGCCTGGGCCGCATCGGCAAGGCCATAGCCCGGCGGTTGGCCGCCTGCGATGTGCCGGTGCACTATCACGGCCGTCACCGGCAGGCGGATGTGGACCTGCCCTACCACGCGACGCCTGTCGAGCTGGCCCGGGCGGTGGATGTGCTGGTGGTGGTGACGCCGGGCGGACCGGAGACACGCCACCTGGTGGACGCAGCCGTGCTGAAAGCCTTGGGCCCCGAAGGCATCCTCATCAACATCGCCCGCGGCACGGTGGTGGACGAGCAGGCGCTGGTCGCCGCCCTGCGGGATGGCACCATCCTGGGCGCCGGCCTGGACGTGTTCGCGCACGAGCCCCGGGTGCCCCAGGCGTTGCTGGACCTCGACAACGCGGTCCTGCTGCCCCACGTCGGTTCCGCCACCACCCACACCCGTCAGGCCATGGGCCAGCTGGTGGTGGACAATCTGGTGGCCTGGGCCCAGGGCCGGCCGGTGCTGACCCCTGTGCCGGAAACGCCCGTCAACGCCGGCTGACGCTTACAGCCAGCCCCGGCGGCGGAAATACCAGTAGGGCAGGATGGCGGAGATGACCATCAGGCACAGCGCGCCCGGGTAGCCGAACACCAGGTCCAGTTCCGGCATGTGCTTGAAGTTCATGCCGTAGATGGAGGCGATCAGCGTCGGCGGCAGGAAGATGACGGCGGCCACGCTGAAGATCTTGATGATGGCGTTCTGCTGGATGTTGATCAGGCCCAGGGTCGAATCCAGCAGGAACTGCGTTGTCTGCGCCAGATATAGGTTGTAGTCCAGCAGCGACTGGATATCCCCGTTCAGCGTGTTCAGGGTCAGCTTGATTTCCGGGGCGATGGGCGTGGCCTTCTCCGCCGCCTTGAGGAAGGACACCGTGCGGGCCAGGCTGTGCAGGCTTTCCCGTACCCGGGACGCCAGGTCTCCGCTGCGGCCGATGCGCTTCAGTGCGTTCTGCAGATCGGCGTCGATGATGCTGGGCGATTGTTCCCCGCCCTGGCTGAAGACGGAGCGGGAGAGGGTGTCCAACCCATCCTTAACCTCTTCCAGCACGTCGGCGACCCGGCCGACGATGGCGGTCAGGATGCCCAGCAGGATGGCCTCGGGGTCGGTGGGCACGTCGTTGCCCTGGTCCACCCGGGTGGAGAAGGTGCGGAAGGGCGTGCTGTCCAGGTAACGCACCGTCACCAGGTGCTGGGGCGTCAGGATGAAGGTGGCGTCGGCCAGGGCCGGGCCCAGCGGCGCCTGGCGGGTCAGCACCCTCACGGTCATGACCAGGGCGTCCCCGGACTTGTACACCTGGGCGCTGGTCTCGATCTCCCGCATCTCTTCCCGCGTGGGAATCTCAACCCCCAGCGCCGCCTCGACGGCCGCCTCCTCTTCCTTGGTGGGGGCGATCATGTCGATCCAGATGTCGTCGGCCAGGCAGTCGGCATCCGGATCCCGCCGCTTCAGGGCGCCGTCCTCTAGCCGGTACATGGTGAGCATGCACATGTCTTTCCGGTTATTTTCAGGACAGTTCGATCACGGGCCGCCGCTTTCGGCCTTGGGGCTGGCGATCAGCCGTGCCGATGTCCATTCGCTCTCCAGGGTAATGTCACCCCAAATATGCTGGCCATTGTAATAGTGTCCGATGCGCCAATTTTCCGGCCGCTTATCCATGCCGGCGGGCGCCTCCGCGATGAGTTTCAGGAGCCGGGGCAGGATGTCGACCCGCACGTCACGGCGCTCGCCCGATTTCAGGAACGGCTGCCCAAGAAGGGGCAAGGAATCGTCCACGCCGAATGGGTCCTTGGTGAAGAAATAATTGGTCCTGGGCTTGGTCACCATGTCGCTGCAGAAGCGCTGTCGATCCTCGGGCTGCGGCCCGCAAACCATGCCGAGCGCCAGTTGATAGAAAAGCGTCTGATGCGACGTGGGATTGTTCAGCACCACGGAAATCAAAGGCCCGCCCTGGCTGACCCCGCACCCCTTGGTGGACTTCACGTTTCCGTATTTGATGCGGACATCGGTATCGCTGAACAAATGGTCCAAGTCGGTAAGGGCGTACTGTCCGTCAGCCAGAAGCCCAACTGATTCATGCGGCGGCTTCGCCTTGCCGCTGGGGCTGGCGAATAGGTCGGATTCACGCGGCTGTCCATCCGGGCCTTTGCATGGCAAGACCGTTCCGTCCTGGGTTAGCTTGTACGTCGCATGGGTGGCACCTTTCGCCTGGGTGATTGTCACTGACGCTTCCTTGGCGGTTGAGGAAAACACCGTGGCGTTCCCCGAGGTCCGGCGCGTGAAGGGAGAAAGGTCGCCACCCGGAATATTCCACGCGACCAAGTTCCAGGTGGCTCCGGGAGCGGTGGAGGCGTAGGCGGAGGGACCATCCGCAGCCGGTGGATCCGGCGATTCACGCAGGCTGAAGTCCCAATGGGGTGCCAGCAGGTCCACATCCTTGGCTTGGGCCGCAGGGGCGTTCGCCAGGGTCAGTCCTGCTAACAGGAACCCAGCCAACAGGGTGGGTGCGGTGGGGGGTCGGGTCATCAAGTTGCTCCTCCTGCCATTCGGGTCGACAGGGGCGATGCCCTAAGTCGAGACCGTACTCAAGAAAGAAGGTCGACCCGCCCATGCGGCAAGCGCGACGCCTTGTCCCATAGAATTGCAGGGACGGCAGTATGTCGTCGCGATGCGGCAAGCCATCCGGATCGGGTGTCGCGTCAATCTCCTGAGTTGCCCTAATTCCCGCCAAGGGACGGCCATGGGACAAGGGGGCGGAGCAGTTGCGGAATTCCCGCATGGTATTGTTGAACGGCCGAGATCGTTACGTTTCCGTCAGCGCCCGGATCTTCCGCCCCAGCTCATCCAGGTCGAAGGGCTTGGCGATGTAGTCCATGCCCTCGCCGACGAAGGCGGAGCGCTGGCTGGCGCCCTCGGCGTAGCCAGTGGCGAAGAGGATTTTCAGCCCGGGTCGCAGCCGCCTGGCCTCTTGCGCCAGGGCGCGCCCATTCATTCCAGGCAGGCCGACGTCGGTCAGCAGCAGGTCGATGGCCCCGGTCCCTTCCAGGTGGGGCAGGGCGTCGGCCGCCGTTTCGGCCTCGATGACGCCGTAGCCATGCTCCTCCAGGATGTCGATCACCACCATGCGCACCACCAGTTCGTCCTCCACCACCAGCACGGTGCCCCGCCCCTTGGGCGCGGCTTCCGGCAGGTTGGGTCTGGACGCCTCCGTCGTGGCCGGGGCGTTACGGTCGCGTGGCATGTACAGGCAGATGGTGGTTCCCTTGCCGGGGGTGGACGCCAGCGTGACATGACCCCCGACTTGGCGGGCGAAACCATAGATCATGGAGAGGCCCAGGCCCGTGCCATGGCCGATGGGCTTGGTGGTGAAGAAGGGGTCGAACGCCTTCTCCAGCACCTCCGGCGGCATGCCGGTGCCGGTGTCGGTGACGCAGGTCAGGACATAGTCACCGGGCTGCAGGTCGGCGGACGCCCGCTCGTCCCCTTCGCCGATGGTGACGTTGCTGGTCTGGATGGTCAGGCGGCCGCCCGCCGTCATGGCGTCGCGGGCGTTGATGGCCAGGTTCAGGATGGCGCTCTCGAACTGGTTGGCGTCCGTGATGGCCGGCCACACCTCAGGCGCCAGGGAGATCTGCAGGTCGATGCCCTGGCCCAGGGTCCGGCGCAGCAGGTCGTCCAGCGAGCTCACCAGCTGGTTGATGTCGGCGGGCTTCAGATCCAGGGTCTGGCGCCGGGCGAAGGCCAGCAGGCGGTGGGTCAGGCCCGCCGCCCGGTGGGCGGAGGACAGGATGTTGTCGACATAGCGGCCGATGCTGTCGAAACGGGCGTCGCGCACCCGCTTCTGGATCAGGTCGGCGGCGCCGACGATGCCGGCCAGCATGTTGTTGAAATCATGGGCGATGCCGCCGGTCAGTTGGCCGATGGCCTCCATCTTGTGCGACTGGCGCAGCGCCTCTTCCTTGACGCGCAGCTCCTCCGTGCGCGCCGCCACCTCCGCCTCCAGCGCGTCGCGGGCCAGCTTGGTCTCGGTGATGTCGATGGCGCAGCCCAGGAATCCCAGGAAGGTGCCGGCGTCGTCGAAACGCGGGCTGCTTTCACAGCGCAGCCAGCGCACCTCGCCCGTGGCCTTGCGCACGCGCATGTCATCCAGGAAGGGGGTGCGCCCAATGAACAACGCCCGGCGCACGGCGCTCAGCGTCGGCCAGTCGTCCTCATGGATCAGGGCGGCCCAACCCTCCGCCTCCATGCGTGCCGGCGGAATGCCGAATTCCGTTTCGAAGCGGCGGTTGGCGAAGATGATGCGGCCCTCTGCGTCGGACGACCAGATCAGGGCGGGCGTGTTGTCCGCCATGGACCGGAAGCGCTGCTCGCTTTCACGCAGGGCCTGGGCCGATCGCCGCGCCTGGCGGCGATCTTCCGCTTCGCGCAGGGCGCGGGCCACCACCATGGGGATGCGGGCCAGGTTGCGCTTGGTCACATAGTCCGTGGCGCCGGCGCGCAGGGCCTCGGTCGCGAACTCCTCGCCAATGACGCCGGAGATGAAGATGAAGGGCGCCGCGGGGTCGCGCGCCCGGGCCAGTTCCAGCGCCGCCAGGCCGTTGAATCCGGGCAGGGAGTAGTCCGACAGGATGATGTCGAAGCCGCCCCCGGCCAGGGCGGCCTCATATTCCGCCCGCACGGCCACGCGCGTCAGCGTCAGGGGCTGATCGATCTTGCGGACCTGGTGGGCGATCAGTTCCGCATCGATGTCGCTGTCTTCCACCAACAGCAGGGCGACAGGCTTTTCCGCGGATGGCGACACTAAAAATCTCCAGGCACGGGCTCGTTCAGCACCGCCCAAAAGATACCTAGGTCACGGATGGCTTCGAAAAAGGCCTTGAAGTCCACAGGCTTCACCACGAAGGAATTGACCCCGTAGTGATAGCTGCGCACCACGTCGCTCTCCTCGCGGGAGGAGGTCAGCATCACGATGGGGGTGGCGCGGTGCCGGGGGTGGGATTTCACCTTTTCCAGCACCTCCAGGCCATCCACCTTGGGCAGCTTCAAGTCCAGCAGCACGACGGCCGGAGCGCCCGGCTCGCGGTCCGCGAATTGGCCCTCGCTGAAGATGTATTCCAGCGCTTCCACGCCGTCGCGGACGACCACGATTTCGTTGGCCAGCTGGGTTTTCCTCAGCGCGGCCAGGGTCAGTTCCACGTCGGCGGGATTGTCCTCGACGAGAAGGATGGGTCTAAGCGTGGCCACGGTTTCCTCCTGTCTGGCGCTTAGGTAGGGTGAAACTGAAGGCGGCGCCCCGACCGACGGCACCCTTGGCTTCCAGCGTGCCGCCGTGCCGGTCGATGATGCGTTTCGTCAATGCCAGGCCGATGCCGGTGCCCTCGAAGTCCTCTTGCCGGTGCAGGCGCTGGAACACCTGGAACAGCTTGCCGGCATAGTTCATGTCGAAGCCGACGCCGTTGTCCTCCACGCAGTACAGCACCTCGTCAGGCCGGTCCTGGCCCCAGACCTTGATGCGGGGCGGGGTGGCGTCCCGGCTGTATTTCAAGGCGTTGTCGACCAGGTTGAACAGCGCTTGGCGCACCAGGGTGGTGTCGCCCCAGGCGGGGGGCAGGACGCCGATGTCCCATTCCACCGGCCGTTGCCCCTCGGTGATGGCCAGGCTGCGCCGGATTTCCGCCATCACCTTGGCCATGTCGATGCGGGTCATCCTCAGGCTGGTGCGGCCCAGCTGCGAGAAGTGCAGCAGGTCATCCACCAGTTCGCCAGCCGATAGGGCCGCGGCGATGATGCCGTCCAGGTAGTGGCGCGACAGGGCTTTGAGGTTCGGCTCCTCCTCGCCCAGCAGTTCGGCGTAGCCCGCGATATGGCGGAAAGGGGCCCGCAGGTCGTGGGAGATGGAGTAGGAGAAGGCCTCCAGCTCCTTGTTCGAGCGTTGCAGCTCCTCCGTCAACTGCGCGCGCTCCTCCGCCCGTTGCAGGACGAAGTTGATGATGGCGCCGCGGAAGTCGGCGGCGCTCAGCAGTTCGGCCGGCCGCCAGGGCTGGGCGCGCTCGCGCACCTCCTGCTTCCAGGCCTCGAACGACAGGCGGGGGTGCAGGCGGCCAGCGGTGTCCGTGGCCTTGGCCGCGCGGGGATCGCCACCCCAGCGCACGGTCTGCACCACCTCCGGCCGGAACCATAGGATGAAACTGGCATGCAGGCGTGAGATGGGAACGGCGATGACGCCGCTGGCGATGCCTGCGATGTCCTTGCCCGGCGGCCATTCCGCGCTCAGGGCGCTGGTGGCGTAGATTTGGTCGACGTTCCGGGTCCGCAGCCATTCGACCAGGGCCAGGATGCTGTCGATGGGCGGCGCCTTGCCGGCGGCCAGGACGATGCCGTCGGTGACGACGGCCGCCCCGGCGCTGTTGGTGAGGGCCAGCCACTGGCTGGCGCAATCAACCAGGCCGGCCTGGAAACCGGGCGCCCGCGCCAGATGGGCCACCAGTTCCGTCTCGATGTTTTTCAGCTGCAGCCGTTCATCGATCTCGGCCGCCCGCTCACGGGCCGCGATCTGTTGCGCCACGATGCGGCCCAGGAAGTCGCAGGCGGCGCGGATTTGGGGGCCGACGTAGCGCGGCTGGGCATGATGGCAGGAGATCAGGCCCCACAACTGTCCGTCGATGACGATGGAGATGGACAGCGAGGCCGCCGTGCCCATGTTGCGCATGTATTCCAGATGCACGGGCGAGACGCTGCGCAACGCCACGAAGCTCATATCCAGCGGCGCCCCATCGGTGGGGCATAGGGCGGGTATCAGCGGCTCGGGCGTGTACGTGGCGGTCGGGATCAGGCGCAGGCGGTTCGTGCGATAGAGTTCCCGCGCCTGCGCCGGGATGTCGGACGCCGGGAAGCGAAGGTCGAGGTAGGAGGGCAGGGTGCCGTCCCCCTTTTCCGCGATGACGGTGCCGTTCCAGTCCTCATCGAAGCGATAGATCAGGACGCGGTTGAAGCCGGTCAGGCTCTGCACTTCCGCCGCCACGCCGGCGCAGAGGTCCGCCACGGTCTTCAGCCCATCGGAATTGTCCAGGAAGTCGCGCAGCAGCTGATAGAGGCTGGCGCTACGCCCGCGTTCGGCCTCCTCGAACGATTCGAACTCCAGGATCAGGCCTTGGGAAGCGCGCTGGCCGCTGACATGGAAGGTGCGGCCGTCGATCTGGTACTGCTCCAGGAAGGCGGTATCCGTGCCGTCGGCCCAAAGGCGGACGTCGTTTTCCAGCGGTGTGCGCGGGCCCACCAAATCACCCAGCGTCTGGCTGGCGTCGAAGGCGACCGGGCGGTCCAGGTTGGCGCCCAGGTTGGCGCTGGCCTGGATCACGACCAGGTCGTCAGGCCGCAGCACCGCCAGCGCGCCGTGGGGCTGGATGCCGCCGGGAATGCGGATGGGCTCGCGCGCGCACTGATCCAGCAGGTCCTGGGGCACGGGCGGGACGTCCGGGGCGGTATCGGTGTTTCCTGGGCTATGTGACGTGACCACGGGGCAGACCCATTTGTCCAAGGAACCGTGAACCAGCCATTTGCCGGAAATTTAAGGCGAATATGGGGCCGCGGCTCATTTTTCTGACACCTGCCTGCGGTCGTGGCTAGCCTGATAATGGCCCAGCACTTGCTCTGCCGCCTTTTGGAATAGGCCGAAGGAGGCGACCGCCGCCGTCACCGCTTCGGCCTGGAAAGCGCTGTCTGCGGCTTCCTGGTTGAGCAGGGCCACGAAGTCGCGCCAGAAAGGGCGGCCCCGGCCATGGGCGAGGAAGCGGGTGGCCTGGGAAATGAGGGGATCGCCAGCACCCAGCGCCCGGCGTAACAGCACCTCGGCACCCAGTCGGGACCCTTCCAGCACATAGAGATGACCCAGGGCCTGCGCCCGGCTGCGGATAAGCGGTGTTTCCACCAGCACGGCTGACAGGCGGTTGTTGGCGTCCAGCGCCGCCAGGTCCGCCTCTAGCGCGTGGCGGCGGCGGCGCTCCGGCCAGTCGGGCAGGATCAGGTCCACCCCAGCCGCCTCCAAGCTCAACTCAACGGCGCGCAACGCCGGGTGCTGGGCTTTCAAGAAATGGATGTAGTCCGGCAGGTGGCTGATATCCAGCATGGCGAAGTGCCGGTCCAGGGTGGCATGGCAGGCTGCCGTACCCATGCGCAGCACTGATCTCAGTAGTGTCACGCCTGCTCTCTCTTCCTGGTCGGACCTCACCCAGGGACATATCGCGGCCCGCGCGAAAATCAATGGTGGCCATGTCGGCGGCCCCGCTGGCACCGCCGCCACATGCGCCTGTTGCCGCGACGGAACCGCGCGCGGCGCCCGGCGGTTGCTTTGGCTGTGACCTGGCAGCGAGCGAGGGCCCGAAGATGGAACGCAAGAAAGACCATGTCGTCCTGACCGCGCGGGAGGCGCGGGGGGCCACCCTGGGCCGACCGGTGCTGGCCGTCCTGTTGGTCAGCCTGGCCTTGGTGATCGTGGCCTTCGTGCTGGCCTGGTGGTTGGGCAAGTGGTGGTAGGGAAGGACCGGTGGCATCATGGCGCCCCAGGCGGACGTCCGCATCGGCATCTCCGGCTGGACCTACGCTCCCTGGCGTGGGGCCTTTTATCCAGAAGGCCTGCCCCAGCGCCGCGCGCTGGAATATGCCAGCGGCGTTTTCCGCAGCATCGAGATCAACGGCACCTTCTATGGGCTGCAGACGCCGGACGTGTTCGCCCGGTGGAATGATGAGACGCCGGACGGCTTCGTCTTCGCGGTGAAGGCGCCGCGCTACATCACCCATATTCGCCGGTTGAAGGATCCCGTGGCGCCGCTGGCCAACTTCCTGGCCTCCGGCCTTCTGCGGCTGGGCAGCAAGCTGGGACCCCTGCTGTGGCAATTCCCGCCCAGCTTCAAATTCGACGCCCAGTTGCTGGGCGACTTCTTGGCGCTGCTGCCCCACGACACGGAACATGCGGCCGACCTGGCCCACCGTCACGACGATAATCTCAAGGCCCGCGCCTGGATGCGGCCGGGGCCCCACCGCCGTCTGCGCCATGCCGTGGAAATCCGTCATGAGAGCTTTCGCGATCCAGCCTTCGCCGACCTGCTGCGCCGGCACGGCGTGGCCCTGGTCTGCGCCGACACGGTTGAATGGCCGCGCCTGATGGATTTGACGTCGGACTTCGTCTACTGCCGCCTGCACGGTTCCAGCGAGCTTTACCGCAGCGGTTATGGCACCGACGAGCTGGACCGCTGGGCGCGGCGCGTGGCCGCCTGGGCCGGGGGGCGGCCGCTGGACGCTGGTGACTATGGGCGCGACGACTATATCGAACCGCCCCGCGACCCACACCCGGCGCCGCGCGACGTCTTCCTCTACTTCGACAACACCGACAAGCTGCGGGCGCCCGACGATGCCCGCGCCCTGGTCGGTCGGTTGACCCATTGATGGATGGATGCCATGGGCCGCGACATCCCCGATGACGAGGTGCTGGACCATCTGTCCAAGGAACCGGCCAAGGAACCGGCCACGGTGCCGCCATCGCGCCTGCAGGTCGCACCGCCGGCCTTCATCGAGCCGGCCCTGGCCACCCTGGTCGATACCCCGCCAGAGGGGCCGGACTGGCTGTTCGAGGCCAAGTTCGACGGCTATCGCGCCGTGGTGGCGGTGTCAGGCCGGGAGGTGCGCATCCATACCCGCTCCGGCCTGGATTGGACCGACCGCTTCCCCACCATCGTGCGGGCGCTGGCGGCCCTTGATCTGCCGCCGGTGTTGCTGGATGGCGAGATCGTGGCCCTGGATTCCCGGGGCCTCAGCAGCTTCACCACCCTGCAACGCGCCATGAAGGACGACCACGCGGCCCTCAGCTACTACGTCTTCGACCTGCTGGCGGAGGCCGGGCGCGACTGGGCCCCCCGGCCGCTGGTGGCGCGCAAGGCGCGGCTGGCCGCCCTTTTGGGGGAGGCGGGCAAAACCGGCCCTGTCTTCTACACCGACCATGTGATGGGCGGCGGCGCCGGCCTGTTGGCCACCCTGTGCGAACAGGGGTTCGAGGGCATCATCGCGAAGCGGGTCAACGCCCCCTACCAGCCGGGGCGGTGCCATGACTGGCTGAAGGTGAAGTGCGGCAACCGACAGGAATTCGTCATCGTCGGCTGGTCACCCTCCACCCATGGGCGGGCCTTCGCCTCCCTCCTGCTTGGCCTGCGCGAGGATGGCGCCTTGCGCTACGCCGGCCGGGTGGGCAGCGGTTTCGACGCCGACACCCAGGCGGGGCTGGAGGCTAGGCTGCACGCGCTGGCGCGCAAGACGCCGACGGTGGCGGCGGACAGCGTGCCCCCCGCCATCGCCCGGGAGGCGCGCTGGGTGAAGCCTGAGCTGGTGGCGGAAATCGCCTTCGCGGGTTTCACCGGCGACCGGCTGGTGCGGCAGGGCCGCTTCATGGGCCTGCGCCCCGACAAGCCGGCCAGGGCCGTGGTCCTTGAAAAGGCGGAACCCGTGGGCCAGGCGGTGAAGGAAGGGGGATCATCCATGGGCGACATCGCTCTGACCCATCCGGAACGGGTGCTGGACCCCGTCTCCGGCCTGACCAAGCGAGGCCTGGCCGCATATCTGGAAACGGTGGCGCCGCGCATGCTGCCCTATGCCGCCGGCCGGTTGCTGAGCCTGCTGCGCTGTCCGGAAGGGACGGAACAGGCCTGCTTTTTCCAGCGGCACGCGGGGGCCGGCACGCCCGCGCCATGGCGGCGCAAGGCGGTGAAGGAGAAGGACGGCAGGCAGATCGATTATTTCTATCTGACGGACGCCGCCGGGCTGCGGGCGGCGGCCCAGATGGGGGTGCTGGAACTGCATCTGTGGGGCAGTCCGGTGCGCAAGCTTGAATCGCCCGACCGGCTGGTGTTCGACCTGGACCCTGACGCCGGCCTGCCCTTCGCCAAGGTCAAGGCGGCGGCGGTGGCCATGCGCGATGTGCTGGCGGCGCTGGACCTTGCCAGCTTCCCCCTGCTGACGGGTGGCAAAGGCGTGCATGTCGTGGCCCCGCTGGGTCCCGGTGCCGCCGGTGGCCGTCGCCAATGGCCGGTGGCGGCCGCCTTCGCCAAGGCCGTGGCGGAGCAGCTGGTGGAGGCCAACCCGGATGCCTACGTCGCCACCATGAGCAAGGCCCGGCGCCAGGGTCGCATTTTCATCGACCATTTCCGCAACACGCGGGGGTCCTCGGCTGTCGCCCCCTATTCGACCCGGGCCAAGCCCGCGCGCGCCGGCGGCGGCATCCCCATCGCCTGCCCGGTGAGCTGGGAGGAACTGGCCAGGGCGGAACGGGCGGACATCCACACCACCGCCGATGCCCCGGCCCTGATGCGCCGCGCCGATCCCTGGGCCCGTTATTTCGAGCTGGAGCAGGACTTGGGCGCCGCCGCCTGCCGTGTGCTGGGGGTGAAGGTCGGCGCGGGGGCCTACAACGGATGATCGCGCCTGGCTTCGCGGACCTTATCGGCTGGCTGGCGGCACTGCTGCTGTTCCTGACCCTCGCATGCCAAATCTGGACGCAATGGCGCGAGCGCTCGACCAAAGGGGTGTCGCCCTGGCTGTTCACGGGGCAGATCGCCACCTCCATCGGCTTCGTCACCTATTCCTGGCTGCTGTGCAATTGGGTGTTCGTCACCACCAACGCCCTGATCCTGGCCACGGCCGTGGTGGGGCAGTGGCTTTATCTCAGTCAGCGCCGCGCGAAGGCGCCTGAGGCCGCCGAATGAGCGATGAGGCGGGCCTGGTCTATGTCAGCGACAGCGACCCCGGCATCCGGCGGCGGAAGTCCGGATCGGGCTTCCGCTACTGCCTGCCGGACGGCGCCACGGTGCGGGACCCCGTGTTGCGGACCCGCATCAAGGCCCTGGTCATCCCGCCCGCCTGGACGGACGTGTGGATCTGCGCCGATGCCAACGGTCACCTGCAGGTTACCGGCCGCGACGCCAAAGGACGCAAGCAGTACATGTACCACCCCGCCTTCCGCCAGGCGCGGGACGGGGCCAAGTTTCACCACCTGATCGATTTCGCCCGCCGCTTGCCGCAAATCCGCGACCGGGTGGCCAGGGATCTGGCCTTGCCCGGCTTGCCGCGCGACAAGGTGCTGGCCACCATCGTCCACCTGCTGGGCACGACGCTGATCCGCGTGGGCAACGCCGATTACGCCCGTGATAACCAGAGCTACGGCCTGACCACCCTGCGCGCTGCCCATGTCAGTGTGGAGAAATCGTCCCTGCGCTTCGACTTCAAGGGCAAGAGCGGCAAGCTCTGGCGCTTGAAGGTAACCGACCGGCGGGTGGCCCGGATCGTCAAGGCCTGCCAGGAGCTGCCCGGCCAGCCCCTGTTCCAATATCTGGACGGTGACGGTCACCGGCGGGAGGTCAGCTCCGCCGATGTGAACGCCTACCTGCGGGAGGCGGCGGAGGAGAAGGGGCCCAGGCGCGAGGGCGGGATCACGGCCAAGGATTTCCGCACCTGGGCCGGCACGGTCATGATGGCCCTGGCGCTGAATGACAGCCCGCCGCCCACCAGCCCCACCCACGGCCGGCGCATGGTCACCGCCGCGTTGAAACAGGTGGCGGCCCGCCTGGGCAACACCGTCACCGTCTGCCGCCAATGCTATGTCCACCCGGTGATCATGGACGATTACCTGGCGGGCCGCTTCCGCCTGCGCCTGCGCCAGGACGGGCCGGCGGGGTTGTCCCCGGCGGAGGCCGCGGTGCTGACCGTGCTGCGCCGGGCGGAAAAGCGTCAGGACGCGGGGAACTTGAGCTGAGCCGGGCGGTTGGTGCGTGGACCGCCTCCCGCCCCAAAAGCCATCCCGCCCCAGAGCCGCCCCGCCAAAGAGGAAGCCCGATGTCCGACACCCGCTACGACGATACGCCCGTGCGCCCGGTGCCGCCCACGCCCAGCCCCACCCCGGACGCGGTGGCCCAGCCGGCGGCCAAGCCCGCCATGCCCAGCGTGCCCTTCGTCGGCGGTGACACGGCCAAGCAGCGGGACCTGGCGCCGGACAGCCAGGAGGCGGGGTCGGCCCTGACCACCAACCAGGGTCTGAAGGTCAGCGATGATCAGAATTCCCTGCGCGCCGGACCCCGGGGGCCGACGCTGATGGAAGACTTCCATCTGCGGGAGAAGATCACCCATTTCGACCACGAACGCATCCCGGAGCGGGTGGTGCATGCCCGGGGGGCCGCCGCCCACGGCATCTTCCAGGTGTATGAGCCGCTGACCGATCTCACCACCGCAGCACCCTTCCAGGACCCGGCCAAGGAAACGCCGGTGTTCGTGCGCTTCTCCACCGTGGCGGGATCGCGCGGGTCGGCCGACACGGTGCGCGACGTGCGGGGCTTCGCCGTCAAGTTCTATACGGAGGAGGGCGTCTGGGACCTGGTGGGCAACAACATGCCCGTCTTTTTCATCCAGGACGCCATCAAGTTCCCCGACCTGATCCATGCGGTGAAGCCGGAACCGCATAACGAGATCCCGCAGGCCCAATCGGCGCACGACACCTTCTGGGACTTCGTGTCGCTGACCCCGGAGTCCGCCCACATGCTGATGTGGGTGATGAGCGACCGGGCCATCCCCCGCAGCTACGCCATGATGGAGGGGTTCGGCGTCCACACCTTCCGCCTGGTGAATGCCGAGGGGAAGGCGCGCTTCGTCAAGTTCCACTGGAAACCGCTGAAGGGCGTCTTCAGCCAGGTGTGGGACGAGGCGCAGAAGACCGCCGGCAAGGATCCCGACTTCCATCGCCGCGACCTGTTCGACGCCATCGAGCGGGGCGATTTCCCACAATGGGAACTGGGCCTGCAGGTCATCGAGGAAGAGGATGAGTTCACGTACGGCGTCGACATCCTGGACCCCACCAAGATCATCCCGGAAGAGGTGGTGCCGGTGCGCCGCGTGGGCCTGATGACCCTGACGGCCAACCCGGGCAACTTCTTCGCCGAAACCGAACAGGTGGCCTTTCACGTCGGCCACGTGGTGCCGGGCATCGACTTCACCAACGATCCGCTGCTGCAGGGGCGCCTGTTCTCCTACCTCGATACCCAGCTGCGCCGCGTGGGGCCGAACTTCGCCGAACTGCCCATCAACCGCCCGCTGCAGCGGGTGGACAACAACCAGCGCGACGGCATGGGCCGCCGCCAGATCAACCGGGGCCGCGTGGCCTATTTCCCCAACGGTTTGGCCCACGGCTGCCCGATGCACTCGCCCGAGGCCGCCGATGCCTTCCGCAGCTATGCCGAGAAGGTGGATGGCGCCAAGATCCGCGTGCGCAGCGACAGCTTCGGCGACCATTTCAGCCAAGCCACCCTGTTCTGGAACAGCATGGCGGGGTGGGAGAAGGACCACATCGTCGCCGCCTTCTCCTTCGAGCTGAACCAGTGCACCGACATGGTGGTGCGCCAGCGGGTGATGGACGTGATCCTGAGCAACATCGCGCTGGAGCTGGCGCAGGGCGTGGCCGCCCGCACGGGCATTCCGTTGCCGGAGGCCCGGGCGCGTCCGGCGGCCGCGGGCCTGCCCAACGCCGATCTTAAGGTCGGCCGCTCCCCCGCGCTCAGCATGGACCGGGTGGCGGAAGACATCCGGGGACGCAAGGTGGCGGTGCTGGTGGACAAGGGCGTCAGCGCCGAACAGCTGACCATCATCCAGGAGACGCTGATGGATGAGGAGGCGATCGTGGAGGTGGTAGCCCCCACCGCCGGCACGGTACAGGGCGGCGATGGCGGCCTGGTGCCCGTCACGCGCGCGGCGCCCAACGCCCCGTCGGTGGTTTACGACGCGGTGATCGTGCCGGGCGGGGCGGATACCGGCACCCTGCGGGCCAGCGGCCTGGTCCGACATTTCCTCAACGAGGCCTTCCTGCATGGCAAGCCTATCGCCGCCATCGGCACGGGTGAACAGGTGCTGGCGGCCGCCAACCTGCCCCCCGTGCTGAAGGAGGAAGGCGTCATCACCGGCGAGACGCTGGAGGACACGCTGACCCTATTCGTCGAAGCCATGCGCCGCCACCGTTTCCCCCAGCGCAACGTCGCATCGGTCGCCGCTTGAGGCGCCCAGCCTCAGGCACTGCGCATCGGCGCGGGCCGGCCTTGCCGCCGGCTCCCTTGCCACCGGCTTAGTGTTTGCGGTTTTTCTGATGCAGCTTGTCCACCAGATCCAACAGGTGCTGGGGCACGGGCTCCGCCGCCTCATCCTCGAACATCTCGCGCAGGCCCCGGTCCAGCACGGTCTGCGGGCCGGGCGGCATAGGACGGGTGCTGGCCGTCAGCAGCGATCGCTTGCCATTCGGGGCCTTCGGCTGCTTGGTCATGACGGATCCCCTGGATGCGGCCCTGGTGTTCGGGCCTTGTTTGGGCCGGCGCGCCCTGGCGCCCGCATGTCCCCCGACGGCTGTACCAAATTTCATGATCGAAGGGTGCGCTGGCCAGCTTAACTGAGCTGCCGGCGGTCAACCACCCCCTGGGGCTTATTTTACTGCAAGCCGGCGCCCCACCCGCCGCCGGAAGCGGGGACATGCGATAGCACCCCGCCCGCTTGAGGAAGGCGGATGGTCATGTCGTCCTCCAGCATCAGCGTGCCCGACCGCAGGCCGTCACGGAAGGCCTGGCGGGCCAGGTTGGTCTGGTGCTCCACCATGTCCAGCGGCAGGCCCAGGATCCAGGCGGCCTCGTCGGGGGTGAAGCCCTCCACCGCCGTCAGCAGCAAGGCCTCGCGCCGTTCGCAGGGCAAGGTGCGCAGCAGGGCGCCGGGGCCCATGGTGTCGGGCACCGGGCTTTCGTCCCCCAGTTCCAGATGCCCGCCGGCATAGATGCGGTGGAACAGGCGGAACAACGTGCCACGGTCCGCGTCCTCCCCCAGGACATCCATGCCGTCCTGCACCAGCGTTTCCAAGACCATTCGGACGTAGGCGTCGCCGCTGATGGCGCTGCCGGTTAAGGCCCGGGCATAGCGGCGCAGGCAGGGTAGCTGTTCGGTGATGAGGTCGGCGGGGGCGCTGCGGTGTGCCGGCATGATCTGCGTCGCTCCTCTTTATCTGGCAATCTGTTTTCCGAACCTGCCGACTGGCGTGAAAGTTTCCTGGGTCCCGGAAACTTTCGACGCATGTTTCCGCGCTAGGGCGCATGCCATAATGAATTCGTTTGGTATAGGCGGTTCCGCCTACGACAGATACGTGTTCTTGGCACAATAGAGACGAGCACCCCCTCCCAGAAAACCCGAACACGAATCAGTTTTTGGGGTCTATGCTTTCATCGCGTGCCGCAGAATGCGCCGCGATAATCTGAAATCAACCTCAAGACCTCATCCATCCGATTCTCGAGGATCCAGTTTTCCTTGAGAGAATCTTGATACGGGGCACATTATGCCATCTGATTTATTATCGGCCGACCTATCAGCGGGTGCGCTGAACACGGACGTGCGGGAACCGGAATTCCGTGACGAGGTGTTGCGCCTGTTGCCCGCGCTGCGCGCCTTCGCCCGGTCGTTGACCAGCAACGCCGCCGACACCGACGACCTCGTCCAGGATTGCGTGGTGCGCGCCTGGTCGCATGCCGACCAGTTCACGCCCGGCACGAACCTGCGCGCCTGGCTGTTCACCATCCTGCGTAACCGCCACTATTCCATCGCCAAGCGCCGCCAACGCGAGGTGGCCGATCCGGACGGCTTTCACACCGGCCGCATGATGATGGAGCCGGCGCAGGAATGGGGCATCACCGGGCGTGAACTGAAGGTGGCCCTGGCCGCCCTGCCGGAAGACCAGCGTGAGGCGCTGATCCTGGTGGGTGGCGCCGGCGTCAGCTATGAAGAGGCGGCGGAGATCTGCGGCTGCGCCCTGGGCACCATCAAAAGCCGCGTGAACCGGGCGCGCACCAAGCTGGCCGGCCTGATGGGGCTGCCCAATCGCGTCGTCGCCCTCGGCGCCACCACCCTGCCGGCCGGCGCCGACGCGACATCCACCACGCAATGGACCCGGCACTAGGGGACCCGGCACCAGGGGAAACGCGGCATCGACGCCACGGAACCAGGTCGCGCACCTAGCGGTTCCCCCGCATCTCCCCCAGCCGACCAGCCAAGCCGACCAGGACGCCGCGCCATGCCTGACCGTTCCCAATCCGCCGCTGTGAACCGCCGCCATTTCCTGGCCGCCGTCGGGGGGGCGCGGCGGGTGGTGCGACCACCCTGCCGGGCGCCGCCGAGGCTGAGGCCGCCGAAGTCAACGATGCCGGCGCCCCGCACACCGTCACCCTCACCGTCAACGGCCGGGATCACCGGTTGAGCCTGGACGCCCGGGCCAGCCTGCTGGACACGCTGCGCGACCGGCTGGGCCTGACGGGAACCAAGAAGGGCTGTGATCACGGCCAGTGTGGCGCCTGCACCGTGCTGGTCGATGGCCGGCGGGAACTGTCCTGCCTGCGGCTGGCGGTCATGGCCCAGGGGCGCCAGGTGACCACCATCGAGGGGCTGGCGCCGAATCCCCATACCTTGCATCCCATGCAACAGGCCTTCATCGACCACGACGCCTTCCAGTGCGGTTACTGCACGCCGGGACAGATCCTGTCGGCGGTCGCCTGTGTCAAGGAAGGGCATGCGGGCGATGACGACCAGATACGGGAATACATGAGCGGCAACATCTGCCGCTGCGCCGCCTATCCCAACATCGTCGCCGCCATCCGCCAAGCGAAGACCGAGATGGAGGCCTAGCGCCATGCAGCCTTTCCTGTTCGACCGCGCCGGCAGCGTGGCCGAGGCCCTGCGCGCCGTCCCCGACGCCACCGTCATCGCCGGCGGGACCAACCTGGTCGACTATATGCGCCTGGGTGTGGTGTCGCCCAAGCGCGTGGTGGACATCAGCGGCCTGAGCCAGGACACGGCGGCGCTGGGCCGTATCACCCTGGATCATCAGGGCCTGCGGCTCGGGGCCCTGGTCCGCATGGCGGAGGCGGAGGATCACCCCGGGATCCGCGCCCATTATCCGGTGCTGGCCGACAGCTTGGCCTTGGCCGCCAGCCGACAAATCCGCACCATGGCCAGCCTGGGCGGCAACCTGCTGCAACGCACCCGCTGCGAGTATTTCCGGGAGGCGTCCTGGCCCTGCAACAAGCGCCGGCCAGGGTCCGGCTGCGCCGCGTTGGACGGCCTGAACCGCCAGCACGCCGTCCTGGGCACCAGCGACGCCTGCATCGCGACGTACCCGGGCGACATGGCCCAGGCCCTGCTGGTTCTGGATGCGCAGGTGGAGCTGACGGGCCCGCGCGGCGTCCGCTTGATGCCGGTGGCCAAGGTCCACCGCCAGCCGGGCACCACGCCCTACCTTGAAACGACGCTGGCCCCGGATGAACTGATCACCGCTCTGGTGGTGCCCGCCAGCCCCTGGTCCTGGCGGTCGCGCTACGTCAAGGTCCGCGACCGGCGCTCCTACGCCTTCGCCCTCGCCTCGGCGGCCGTGGCGCTGGATCTGGAGGGCAACCGGGTGAAACAGGCGCGCATCGCGCTGGGCGGCGTCGCCACCGTGCCCTGGCGGGCAGAGGCGGCGGAGGCCGTCCTGGTGGGAAAGCCCCTGGACCTGGCCAGTGTCCGCGCCGCCGCCGATGCCGCCTTCACCGGGGCCCGCACCCGTCCCCACAATGCCTTCAAGGTGCCCCTGGGCCAGGAGGTGGTGGTGCGGGCGCTGTTGCAGGCCGGCGCGCTTCAACCGCCACCGTCGACCACGCGAAATGGGGTGACCCATGCCTGACGCCGCGCCGCCGCCCCCTGAGAAGCCATCCCCCGGGAAGGGTTCCCATGAGAACATGGGCGCGCCCGTCGCCCGCATCGATGGCCGGCTGAAGGTGACGGGCCAGGCCCGCTATCCGGCCGACATCCCCCTGCACAACCTGGCCCACGCCGTGATGGTCACCAGCACCATCGCCCGGGGCCGCATCCGCAGGCTGGACACCACAGCCGCGGCCTCCGTTCCCGGCGTGCTGCTGGTGCTGACGCGGGACCAGGCCCAAGGCCAGCTGACCGCCCCCAAGTTTGGCACCGGCGGCAGCACGTCCATCCAACCGCTGAACGAAAAGCGGATTTGGCACGACGGGCAGATGGTGGCCATCGTCGTGGCCGAGACGCTGGAGGCCGCGCAACAGGCCGCCGATCTGGTGGCCGTCACCTACGATCACGACACCCCCAGCGCCGGTTTCGACACCAGCGGCGTGGAGATCGTGGCCGGTGCCGGCGCCAGCCCCATGTATCCGGAAGACCCCAAGGCCGGCGATTTCGACACGGCGTTCAAGGCGGCTCCGGTGGTGCTGGACGCGACCTACAACACCGCCGCCCAGCATCACAACCCCATGGAATTGTTCTCGACCACGGCGGAATGGAACAACGGGCAGCTGACGGTGTACGAGCCCAGCCAGTTCGTGGCGGGATGGCGGGCGCAGTTGGCCAAGCAACTGGACATGGACGCGGCCGACATCCGCGTGGTCAGCGAATACATCGGTGGCGCCTTCGGCTCCAAGGGACCCATGACGCCGCGCACCGCCGCCGTCGCCCTGGCGGCCAAGCTGGTGAAGCGACCGGTGCGGTGCGTCTGCACCCGTGCCCAAGGTTACACCACCGCCACCTTCCGGGCGGAGACGCGCCAGCGCGTCCGCATGGGCGCCGGCCGCGACGGCAGGATCCGCGCCTTCAGTCATGAGGGCTGGGAGCTGACGTCCCGGCCCGACGACTATGTCGTGGGCGGCACCGAAACCACGGCGCGCCTGTACGCTTATGGCGCCGTGCGCACCAAGGTGCAACTGGTGAAGGCTGACCGCAACACGCCAGGCTACATGCGATCCCCGCCGGAAACGCCCTACGTCTTCGGGCTTGAGTGCGCCATGGACGAGATGGCGGAGAAGGTGGACCTGGACCCTGTGGAATTCCGCCGCATCAACGACACCCAGGCCGACCCGGTCAGTGGCAAGCGCTACACCAGCCGGTCGCTGATGCGCTGCTATGACGAGGCGGCCACCGCCTTCGGATGGCGCCGCCGCCTGGATGCCGGCGTATGGAAAACGGGCGCCATGCGGGATGGCGATTGGTTGGTGGGCCTGGGGTGCGCCAGCGCCGTCTACCCCACGCAGGTGGCACCTTGCGCCGCCCGGGTGCGCCTGACGACCGACGGCAAGGCCCTGGTGCAAACGGCGGCGCACGAAATCGGCACAGGCGTGCGCACCGTCGCCGCCCAGACCGCCGCGGAGGCGCTGGGCCTGCGGGTCGAGGATGTGACGGTGGAGATGGGCGACAGCGCCCTGCCGGCGGGCCCCGTCGCCGGCGGATCGGTCAGCACGGCCAGCGTCTGTTCCGCCGTGTTGAAGGCCTGTGGCGCCATTCGCGACAAGCTCTACCGGGCCGCGACCGTCAACAGTGGCCTCCCCGCCACGCCGGAAAGCTTCACCCTGCGCGATGGGGTGGCCGTGCTGGACAGCGGCCGCTCAGCACCGCTGGGCGTCTTGCTCCAGAAGCTGGGCACGACGCAGCTGGAGGAGTACGCCGAGTTCGCGCCCGAGGGCTCGGCCCTCGGGGCGGTGGAACAGCTGCGGCAGGGCAATCCCGGCATCATCGGCGGGGCCAAGGGCCCGGTGCTGATGTACGCCTTCGGGGCGGAGTTCGTGGAGGTGCGGGTGCACGCCCGTACGGGCGAAATCCGGGTGCCCCGCATGGTCGGCGCCTTCGCCGCCGGCCGCATCGTGAACCCGCGCACCGCCCGCAGCCAGTTGATGGGCGGCATGATCTGGGGCCTGGGCGCCGGCCTGCATGAGGCGACGGAAATCGATCCGCGCCATGCCCGCGCCGTGAACCGGGACCTGCAAGACTACCTGGTGCCGGTGAACGCGGATGTGGAAGGGGTGGAGGTCATCCTGGTGCCGGAAACCGATACCGAGGTGAACCCGGCCGGTGTGAAGGGCCTGGGTGAACTGGGCAATGTCGGTACCTCCGCCGCCATCGCCAGCGCCATCTACCACGCCACGGGCCGGCGGCTCCGCGACATTCCCATGCGTTTGGACAAACTGCTTCAGTTGCAGCAGGCATGAGCTTTCGGAACAAAAACGTGCAGATCCGTGTTCAAGGCGGTGGATGGGGATTCCCGTCCGCACGCGGAGGATACGGCCATGGGCATGTTCACGAAGGACATCGAAACGTTGCACGATTTGTTCGTGTACCAGCTGAAGGACATTTACTACGCCGAGCGCCGCATCGCGCAGGCGCTGCCCAAGATGGCGGCGCGCGCGGCGGACCTTGAGCTGAGGCACGGTTTCGAGACGCACGCGCGTGAAACCCAGGAACAGGTCGCCCGGCTGGAACGGGTGTTCCAGATGCACGGCGCGGTGCCGGAAGCCGCGAAGTGCCCCTCCATCGACGGCATCATCGATGAGACCGACGAGGTGGTGGGTGAGGTCGCGGACAAGGGCGTCCTGGATGCCGCCTTGGTCGCCGCCGCCCAATCGGTTGAGCATTACGAGATCGCGCGCTATGGCACCCTGGTCGCCTGGGCCCAAATGCTGGGCCGGGCGGACAGCGCCCAGCTGCTGCGCCTCAGCCTGGATGAGGAAAAGGCCACGGATGAGTGGCTGAGCATGTTGGCCAGGACGCGGTTGAACCGGGCCGCCGCCTGACGCCGCTCGCCCCCTGGCCGTTAACGCCTGGGGCATTTGTGGGGCGGACGGCCCCTGCCGGGAACCGCCAGCGCCTTTCGGTTGTTGTTCAAGCGGTTAGCAAAACCGCCTTGCAACAACCGGGTGGCCCGCCCAGGCGCCTTGCGGCGTACGGGAAAAGCGGCCCGCCCCAACCGGAGGAGTTACCATGAAACGCGCCAACCTGTTCCTGGCCGCCGCCCTGGGCGTGTCCGCCCTGGGCACCGCCGTCATCCTGCCCGCCGCCCCGACCCTGGCGCAGGGCACCACCCAGCGCATCGCCTCCACCAAGGTGGACGTGGCGACCGTGGCCACCGGCCACCGCTCGTCCAAGATCGTGGGCGCCAAGGTGGTGAACGACCAGAACGACACCGTCGGCACGGTCGACGACCTGATCATCTCGCCCAAGGACAGCGTGCCCTACGCCATCCTGTCGGTGGGTGGTTTCCTGGGGGTCGGCGATCGTCTGGTGGCCGTGCCCTACAGCGCCCTGCAGATCACCGATGACAAGATCGAGCTGCCCGGCGGCAACAAGGACGCGCTGAAGAACCAGCCGGCGTTCCACTACGCCAAGAGCTAAGGACGCTGGCGTCCGAAGCCGATAGGGCCCGCGGGAGGCGCACCCTCCCGCGGGCCTTGTCGTGTTCAGCGCCGGCTGCTGCCGAAGATGAAGCCCAGCACCACGCCAAAGGCCGTGTAGGCCACGGGCGCGCTGGTCAGCAGGTCGGTCAGTTTCATGCCCGGCGTGCGGGGCGCCTGCTTGGGCGGGGGCGGGGCTTCACCCGTGCCGTGATAGGCGCCCTCCGCCAGCTGCTCCAGCTTGGTGCGGGGCCGTGGGCGGGGCGGTTCGGGGGAAGGGTGGGGCGGTGGCGTGAAAGAAGCCATGGGGTTCCTCCTTGGTCACTGATCGAGGGGCGTTTTCCGCCCGTCTTGAACTGAGGGAACCACCGCCCCGTCCGCCCTGTTCCGTCCCGCCCGCATTTCGACGGGAACCAATGCCGGGCTGGGGCATTGGCTTGCGGACCACGGGCTTGTGGGTTGGGCCTTGGAGGAGGGAGCGCATGGAGACGAAACTCAGCCGGCGTGGCCTGTTGGGCGCCGGGCTCGCCGCCGGTGCGGCCGGCGCCCTGCCGTTGGCGGCACCCGGCGCGCCGGAGCAATCCGCCCGGGGCGGTGGCGCCGGTCCCGACATCCGAGGCGACATGCCATGGCAGGAAGGGGCGGCGGATGCGCCGTTTCCAGCCGACCGCCGGGCCGGCTACATCTATTTCACCGCGGCGGAGGCCGCCTTCATCGAGGCGGCGGTGGGCCGCCTGATCCCCGCCGACGAACTGGGCGGCGGCGCCATCGAGGCGGCCGTGCCGCTGTTCATCGACCGACAGCTGGACGGGCAATATGGCCACGCCACCCGCTGGTACATGCAGGGCCCCTGGGCGCCCCCGCTGAAGACCCAGGGGTATCAGAGCCGCATGACGCCGGCTGAGGTCTACCGGTCCGCCATCCGCGCCATCGACGATATGGTGGCCCAGCGGCACGGGGGCGTCCCCTTCGCCAAGCTGCCGCCCGACCAGCAGGACGCGGTGCTGAAGGGCCTGGAGACGGACGAGCTGGCCATCGAGGGCGTCGACACCAAGGTGTTCTTCACCCTGCGGCTGCAGAACACCATCGAGGGTTTCTTCGGCGACCCCGTCTATGGCGGGAACAAGGACATGATCGGCTGGCGCCTGATCGGTTTCCCCGGCGCCCGCTATGACCATGGGCCATTCGTCGACCGCCACAACCAGCCCTATCCGCTGCCGCCGGTCGGCATCACCGGCCGCCCCGGCTGGATGCCGCGCGACGAGGACGGCCAGCCCAAGGAAGTGGGGACCAAGACCCATGTCTGAGAAACTGCCCTCTGTCGACGTGCTGGTGGTGGGGTTCGGCTGGACCGGCGCCATCGTGGCCCAGGAACTGACCGACGCCGGCCTGAACGTCCTGGCCTTGGAACGGGGAAGATGGCGGGACACGCCCACCGATTTCGCCCCCACCTTCGCCCAGGATGAGTTGCGCTACATGTGGCGCCACGCGCTGTTCGAGAACCTGGCGCACAACACCCTGACCATCCGCAACAACACCAGCCAGACGGCGCTGCCCATGCGGGTCATGGGCTCGTTCCTGCCGGGCACGGGGGTGGGGGGCTCCGGCGTGCACTGGAATGGTCAGACCTGGCGTTTCCTGCCCAGCGACCTTGAGGTGCGCAGCCATGTCACCCGGCGCTATGGCGCCAAGGCCATCCCCGCCGACATGACCATCCAGGACTTCGGCGTCACCTACGACGACTTGGAACCACATTACGACCGCTTCGAGTACCTCTGCGGCACCTCGGGCACGGCGGGCAACCTGAACGGCCAGATCCAACCGGGCGGCAACCCGTTCGAGGGCGCGCGCAAGCGGGCCTATCCCACCCCCGCCATGCGCCAGGCCTATGCGCCCACGCTGTTCGCCGAGGCCGCCGCCAAGCTGGGCTACCACCCTTTCCCGCAGCCGTCCTCCAACCTGTCGCAGGCCTACACCAACCCGCTGGGCGTGCAGCTGGCCCCCTGCACCTACTGCGGCTTCTGCGAGAAGTTCGGCTGCGGCAACTATTCCAAGGCCTCGGCGCAGACCACCATCCTGCCCGTGCTGATGCGCAAGCCCAACTTCACCCTGCGCACGGAGGCGGAGGCGCTGACGATCAACCGGGACAGCACGGGCAAGCGGGCGGTCAGCGTCACCTACGTCGACGCCCAGGGGCGCGAGTTCGAGCAGCCGGCCGACCTGATCTTCCTGGGCACGTACGCCCTCAACAACGTCCGCCTGCTGCTGCTGTCGGGCATCGGCACGCCCTACGACCCACGGACGGGCCAGGGCGTGGTGGGGCGCAACTACGCCTACCAGCGCACCTCCTTCGTGAACGCCTTCTT
The DNA here is from genome assembly GCF_034653275.1 of Nitrospirillum guaranorum. Lineage (NCBI taxonomy): Bacteria > Pseudomonadati > Pseudomonadota > Alphaproteobacteria > Rhodospirillales > Azospirillaceae > Nitrospirillum > Nitrospirillum guaranorum. Next base: position 661,578 of record NZ_JAYEES010000002.1, read on the forward strand.
CGACGACAAAATCCTGAACCCCTTCATCGGGGCGGGCGCGCACGGCATGCACATCGACGACTTCAACGGCGACAACTTCGACCATGGCGGCCTGGGCTTCCTGGGTGGCGGCTATTTCGGGGTGCTGCAGACCGGCGCACGGCCCATCGAGACGCACCCGGTGCCGGAGGGCACGCCCACCTGGGGCGGGGCGTGGAAAAAGGCGGTGGCGGCCAACTACCTCAAGACCACCACCATCTCCACCCACGGCGGGGTGATGAGCCATCGCGGCAATTACCTGGACCTGGACCCCACCTACCGGGACGTCTACGGACGGCCGCTGCTGCGCATGACCTTCGACTACACCGACAATGAACAGAAAATGGCCCGCTACATCACCGACCGCGCGGCCGACGTGGCCCGCGCCATGAGCCCGCGCGAGATCAAGGTGGTGTACCGCGACGGCTCCTGGGACGTGGTGCCCTACCAGACCACGCACAACACCGGCGGCGCCATAATGGGCGCCGACCCCAAGACCAGCGTGGTGAACCGCTATCTGCAAAGCTGGGACGTCAGCAACCTGTTCGTGATGGGCGCCAGCGCCTTCCCCCAGAACCCCGGCTACAACCCCACCGGCACGGTGGCGGCGCTGGCCTACTGGTCGCTGGAGGCCGTGCGCGAACAGTACCTGAAGTCCCCCGGCCCGCTGGTGCGCACGTGAAGCCGCCCCTGCGGCGCGCGCTTGTGACCGGGCTGTTGAGCCTGGGCATCCTGGTGGCCACCCTGTCGCTGGTGGCCATCGGCCTCAGCGGCATCGCCAACGGCCAGCCGCCCTCGGGCACGTCGGGTCCCTACCCGCCGGTGATGGATCCGGATGTGGCGAAGGGGTACTACGTGGCGGTTCTAGGTGATTGCGTCGGCTGCCATACCGTGCCCGGCGGCCTGCCCTTCGCCGGCGGGCGCCCCCTGGTCACCCCCTTCGGCACCATCTATTCCGCCAACATCACCCCCGACAAGGACGCCGGCATCGGGCGCTGGACGGCTGACGACTTCTACCGCGCGCTGCATGAGGGCAAGGCGCCGGACGGCCATCTTTACCCCGCCTTCCCCTACAACTATTACACCCGCATCGGCCGGGCGGATTCCGACGCGCTGTTCGCCTATCTGCGCGGCCTGCCGCCCTCGCCCAAGCGCTCGCCGCGCAGCGATCTGCCTTTTCCCTTCAACATCCGCGCCCTGATGATGGGTTGGAACCTGCTGTTCCTGGACAAGGGGGATTACAAGCCGGACCCGGCGAAGTCTGCCGCCTGGAACCGAGGCGCCTATCTGGTGGAGGGGCCGGGCCACTGCGCCGCCTGCCACACGCCCAAGAACTTCCTCGGCGCCCCCCGCACCAGCCGCGATTATCACGGCGGCGACATCGGCAACGGCTGGTACGCGCCGGACATCACCCCCAACAAGCGCACCGGCATCGGGGGATGGAGCGATGAGGAATTGTTCCAGTACCTGAAGACCGGCCGCAACGCGCACGCCAACGCCGCCGCCGACATGGGCGAGGTGGTGGCCTATTCCACCTCGCGCATGACCGATGACGACCTGCGCGCCATCATCGCCTATCTGCGCGACCGCCCGGCGCGGGCCGACGACACGCCGGCCAAGCCCGACCCCGCCGTCATGAAGGCGGGCGAGGCCGTCTATGTCGACAGCTGCGCCGCCTGTCACCGCATGGATGGCGCCGGCTCCATGGCCATGTTCCCCCGCCTGCCCGGCAGCCCCAACCTGCAGCAGCCCAACCCCAGCACGCTGATCCGCGTTTTGCTGGTGGGCAGCCGCAGCCTGCCGACCGACGCCCGGCCGACGCCGACCTCCATGCCGGCCTTCAATTGGAAGCTGAGGGACGAGCAGATCGCCGCCGTGGCCACCTACGTCCGCAACAGCTGGGGCAACGCGGCGGCGCCGGTGGGCGTCGACACGGTGACCAGGATGCGCAAGGCCCTGGGCGCCGATCGCCGCACCCTGCCGGATGGCTACCCCACCGACATGCGCCACCCCAACCCGGAAACCATCTCCAGCCCCCACACCGACAGCCGGCAGAACGGGACGGGGCAGGCGGGAACGGCGGCGGACGGGGGCGGCCCTTAGCTCACACCGCCGCCCGATAGGCCATGCCCTCCACCCCGTGCAGGAAGCCGTTGCTGAAGCGCCGGCCGGGGCACAGTTCACGCAGGCGGTCGCGCGCCGGGGGCACCGCAAGGGTGCCGTCCAGCACGGCGCGGAAGGTTTCCGCAACCGCCACCATGTCGCAATCCTGGGGCGATAGGCGGAAGCGGCTGACGCCCAGGGCGCGCAGCCGGCCCAGGTCGCCCAGCAGGTCCAGGTAGCTGCCTGACAGGGTCTGCACCCCGTTCACCGTCAGGAAGGGCCCGCTGGCCGGCTTGCCCCCGGCTTGGGTGTCCCCATCCAGTGTGTCCAGGTCCATGCCGTCCGGATGTTTTTCGCAGACGTAGCGGCAGCCGTCCTTGTGCAGGCCATGGGCGCGGGCGTGGTAGCAGCGGGCCGAGATGGCCAGCGGCAGGCGGCCGAAGGCCTGCACCTCCAGGCCGGTGCCGCAGACCAAGGCGGCCCGTGACAAGGCCGCGATGGCGTCGGCCGTCAGTTCGCCGGGCAGGCAGACGCGGACCGCGCCCTGCCGGGCCATCAATTCCAAGGTGCCGGGGTTGTAGACGGCCACCAGGGGGCCCACGGCGTGTGGCCGGCCGGCGCAGGCGGCCACGGCCGTCAGGTCGTTGGCCTCCACCAGGACGTCGCCGTCGGCGGCCGCCAGGTCCATCACGGCCTGACGCTCGCGCGCCTGCATGACCAGCGCCAGGCTGCCCAGCACCACCTCCTTGCCGGCGCCCCGCAGGCGGTCCGCCACCTCGGGGATGTGGCTGTCGAAGAAGGGCGCGCGCTTGGAGCAGACCACCTCGCCCAGGACGACGGTGTCGACCGGCGCCTCATCGGCGATACGGGCATAGAAGTCGCGCCGCCGGGCGGCCGGCCAGTGGAAGTGCAAGGGGCCCAGGGTCAGCTTGGGACGCTCAAGGGGCATGATCATCTTCCCCGTTCAGCGCCAGCGCCGGTCGTAGGCGCCGGCGGTGGCGCGGCCGCCTTCCATCTCGCTGGCCAAATCCGGCAGGGTGAAGCCGCCGGCCGCGGCCGCGTCGATGGCGCGGCGGAATTCGCCCACCACGCGGGCGACATAGGCGCGGCCCCGCTGCCGTCCCTCGATCTTCAACGCCCGCACCCCCGCCTTGATCAGGCCGGGAAGGTGGTCGGCGGCGTTCAGCGACGTCGGCTCCTCGAACAGGTATCCGGTGGTGGCGTTGGCGCGGAACCGGCCCTTGCACAGGGTGGGATAGCCGGCCGGCGATCCGGCGGGGTGGCGGTCGATGGTGACGCCGCCCAGGCGGGCGGTGACGTCGCCGCCGGGCTCCCGCCGGAACTGCACCGCGCCGGCGGGCGAACATACGCCATGGGTGTTGGGCGACTGGCCGGTGACGTAGCTGGACAGCTGGCAGCGCCCCTCCGCCATCACGCACATGCCGCCGAAGGCGAACACCTCCGTCTCCACCGGCGCCACCGCCGCCGTCAGCTCCGTCACCTCCGCCAGGGTCAGCACGCGCGGCAACACCACGCGCTGCACGCTGAAGGTTTGGGCCAGGTAGCGGATGGCCTCGGGCGTGGAGGCCGCGGCCTGGACCGACAGGTGCAGGCGCAGGGTGGGGTGCGTGGCCTGGGCATAGGCCAGCAGGCCCAGGTCGGCCAGGATGACCGCGTCGGCCCCGGCCTCGGCCGCGTTGTCCACCGCACGGTGCCAGGTGGCCTCCTCCCCCGCTCGGGGGAAGGTGTTGATGGCGATGTAGAGTGACCGGCCAGCCTGGTGGGTGCGGGTGGCGGCGGCGCGCATCTCCGCCGGGTTGAAGTTCAGGCCGGGGAAGTTGCGGGCGTTGGTGGCGTCGGCGTAACCGCAATAGACGGCGTCGGCCCCGGCTTCCACCGCCGCGTCCAGCGCCGCCGGCGTGCCGGCGGGGCAGACCAGGGACAAAGGCGCCGATGACGGGGGCGCCGATGATAGGGGCGCACGCGACAGGGGCGCGGTCATGGCCGCACCTCCGCCGCCGGCGGGGCGGGCTGCAGTGTCGCGCGGGCCACCAGGTGCAGCAGGCCGTCAATCTCGCCATACCACCGCCGGCCCAGGGTGAAAAGGCGTCGGGGTAGGCGGGCCGCCAGGTCGCGCTCCAGCGCGATGCCGGCGCCGTCCACGGCGTTGCGCAGGATCAGCACCGCCTCCATGTCGCCCTCGATCATCAGCTGCCGGCTGAAGAACAGGGAATCGCCGTCGACGCGGCCCTCCAGCAAGGCCAGCAGCGCCGCCAGGGGCGCCCGCAGCGTGGCGGCCGCCAGGGGCAGGGTGCCGCCATCGGCGATGGGCCACAGGCCGGGCCGCGCACCCGCCGGACGCAGCAGGAAGCGCACCGGCAGGTCGCTAGGATCGACCAGGAAAGCCCGCTCCCCCAGCACCGCCAGGCGCTGGAAGACATCGGCATGGCGCTGCCGCAGGCGGGCGAAGGCCATCTGTGCCAAGCGTGTGGCGGCCGGTCCGGTCAGCGGGCGGCCCAGCAGCGGCAGGGGGGTAGGGCACGCGCCGCCAGCCCGGCCAGCAGCACGGGCGACAAAGGGGGCGGGTCGGTCGGGTCGAGACTCACGGGGGGCATCCCAATAGGGCGGCAGGTGGCGCGACTGTGGGCGTCGCGGCCCGGGGATGTCGTTGACATGGCACAATAATGAATGGGCGCCGCCTTGAAACGGGGCCTGCCCGTGCCGATACAAGGGAAGCTTCTTGCCACCCAACGATGCGGACACCGAATGCCTGGGAATCCCTATTACGACGGTCCTGTGACGGACCATTTCGACGGTGTCCGCTTTTTCAATCCCGGCCAAGCCCCGACCGATCGCAGCCTGGGGGAGATCCTGCGCTGGCGCTGGGGCGGCAAGCGGCCGGTATGGCCCACGGCGGTGGCGGGGCGGCAGGTACGTCCGGCGGCGCGGGTGGCGGGGCTCGCCGTCACCATGGTCGGTCACGCCAGCGTGCTGATCCAGGTGGCGGGGCTGAACCTGCTGGTGGATCCCGTCTGGTCGGAACGGGTCAGCCCCTTTCAATGGCTGGGGCCGCGCCGGGTGAACCGTCCGGGTGTCGCCTTCGAGGACCTGCCGCCCATCGACGTGGTGCTGCTGACCCACAACCATTACGACCATCTGGACGTGGGCACCCTGCGCCGGCTGTGGGCCGCCCACCGCCCCCGCATCGTGGCCCCCCTGGGCAATGACCGCGTGGTGGCGCGCGAGGTGGGGCCCCTGCCGGTGGAAACCGGCGACTGGGGCGACACGGTGGCGCTGGGCCCCGCCGTCACCGCCTGTTTCCATCCCGCCTACCACTGGTCGGCGCGGCGGCTGGGCGATCGGCGCATGGCGCTGTGGTGCGGCTTCGTGCTGCGCACTCCCCATGGCCCTGTCTACGTCGCGGGCGATACCGGCTATGGCGATGGCGCCATCTTCCGGCAGGTAAGACAGCACCATGGCGCGCCCACCGTCGCCATCCTCCCCATCGGCGCCTACGACCCCCGCTGGTTCATGAAGCAGCAGCACTGCGATCCGGCGGAGGCCGTGCGCATCCTGGCCGACTGTGGCGCCCGCCAGGGGCTGGCCGTGCATTGGGGCACCTTTCCCCTGTCGGATGAGGAACGCCTGGCCCCGCCGCAGGAACTGGCCCAGGCGCTGGCGCTGGCGGGCATCGCGGCCGACCGCTTTCGCGCGCTGGAACCGGGGGACGTCTGGACCGGCCCAGGCCAGGGAGCGCCAAACCAGGACGATCCATCGTCCATTCCTGTACCGGCGCCCTGAAAATCCGCAATGAACAAAAAAAGAAGCCGGCCGGGACCATGATCCCGGCCGGCCTTCAGTGCCCTGACAAACTCAGAAGTTTAGCGTGGCTGTCAGCAGCTTGACGTTGATGGCGGCCCAGACGAAGAAGATCAGCGACAGGGCCACCAGCACCGCCCAGGCGGTACCCCAGGGCCGGCGGCCGCCCCGGGTGGCGATGTCGTAGGCGTTCCAAAGGGCGGCCACGGTGCCGGCGATGGTGGCCAGCAACACCAGCTGCATCAGGCGCATCCAGATGTCCAGCCGACCGTCCAGGGCGTCCACGCCGTGGTTGATGACCGACAGCATGATCCCCCAGCCCAGGACGAAGACCAGGACCAGCCAGGCAGCGGCCCGCGTGGCGCGGTGCAGGACCAGCGCCCGGCCGGTGATGCCGGGGTTGTAGCGGTAGCGGCGGCGCACCAAGGCCACGACGGGCCAGGACAGGGCGGTCAGGGCCAGCACGCCCAGCGCCACCGCCATCACCGGCGTGATCCAGCCGGCGTTCAGCGAGCTCGGCGCCGGCACGAACTCGATGATGGGGGCATAGGCGCCGATGGAGAACATGACCACCTTGCCGTCCTTCACCACCGCCGCCAGACGCTCCTTGCCTTCCGCGTCCTGCCACAGCCAGGGGCCGATCTCGCGCCAGCGCTTCGGCACCCGGGCGGCGTCCAGCAGGGCGGAGACGGTGATGGTGTCGTCGTCGTTCGCCACGATCTGGGCCTCGCCCAGCAGGCTGAACAGGCGCATGAAATTGGTCTCGGAGCCGCGGCTGCTGACATAGTGCCCGGCCATGACCTGGGCATGCTCCTTGGCGGTGGGGGCCGTGGGCAGCTCGGGCTTGGGCTGCGGGAAGTAGCGGTCCGTGAAGTCGACGAAGACGTGCTCCCGCAGCACATGGGCGGCGGCCTCGCGCCCGGCGCTGTTGAAGGACATGTAGAGCCCGACGCCGTCGTCGATGAACAGGTGCAGGTCGGAATGGAAGACGTCGGTGTCGCCGCCATGGCCCACGATGCGATGGCCGTTGCGGTCCTCATGGTAGAAGCCCAACCCCATGGACGGCAGGCCGGGGTAGGGGGTGTTGGCGTTGGCGTACATCTGCTCCGCCGTCGCCTTGTCCAGGATCGGCCCGCCGTGGGCCAGGTGCGCGATCATGAACTGCGCCATGTCGGCGCCGGTGGCGGACAGGGCGCCGGCCGGCGACATGTCGATGATCTCGAACGGCTGCGGGTCCTTGGACGCCTGCTCGTACCCCTTGGACATGCCCCCGGCCAGGTTGGCCGGCAAGGGCTGGACGAAGGTGGAATGCTGCATGCCGAGGGGCGTGAAGATATGGTTCTGGATGTATTGGGCGAAGGGCTCGCCCGACACCCGCTCCACGATATAACCCGCCATCGAGGCGCCGTAGTTGGAATAGGCCGGGATTTGTCCCGGGGCGTAGATGCGCGTGGGCACCCAGCGCTTCATGGCCTCACCCAGCGGCTTGGCCAGCTTGGGGTCGTTCAGCAGCAGGTACTTGGCCGTCTCCTCGAACCCCGGGGTGTGCGTCATGATGTGGCGCAGCGTGATGGGTTTGCCGAAGGCCGGCGGGATCTTGTAGTCCAGGTAATCGTTGACGTCCCGGTCCAGGTCCAGCTTGCCGGCCTGCACCTGCTGCATCACCGCCGTCCAGGTGAACAGCTTGGAGATGGAGCCGGGGCGGAACAGAGTGCCGGCGGGATCCACCGGCTTCTTCTCCTTCACGTCGGCATAGCCAAAGCCGCGCTGGGTCAGCACCTGGCCGTCCTTCACCACCACCACCACCGCGCCGGCGATGTCGCCCGTCTGCAGGGCGTAGGGCATGTAGCCGTCCAGCCAGGTGTCCACGTCCGCCTTGGTCAACGTGGACGCGGGCGCCGGGGCGGAGGCCGGCGCCTCGCTGGCCGCCGGCACCTGGGCGGGTGGGGTCGGCTTGAGGTCGGCGGGCGACTGCGCCGCGGCCGGCAGGGCCAGGGCGGTCATGAGAAGCGCTAAGAGGCGAACCTTCCACATCGTGTTCTGTCCTTGCCTTAGAAACGATAGCCGAGCGTGGCCCCGAAGGAACGGGGGCGCACGATGGCCGCGGTGACATTGCCATCCAGGGCCGACCCGGCCGCGCCCACATCCAGGATGCCACGGCTGTCGGTCAGGTTGCGCACGAAGGCCTCGACCCGGTATGCGCCGAAGGTGACGCCGGCATGGGCGTCCACCTGGCTGTAGGCGCTGAGGTGCCGCTGGCCATAGCTGGTGTCGAACGCCGATAGCCGGTCGCCGGTGTAGCGCCAGCTGAAGCCGGCGATGCCGTCCACCGTTTCGCTCAGCGGCCGCTGGTATTCCACCGCCAGGGTGGAGGAGAAGCGGGCGGTGTAGGGCAGGCGGTCGCCCTTCAGCCCGCCCACCAGGGGCGGCGCATCGCTGGTGAGGGTGGCGTCGACGAAGGCGCCGTTCAGCGACACGGTCAGGCCGGTCAGGGGTCTGACCGTGACCGACGCCTCGATGCCTTGGCTGCGGGCGGTGCCGCCGTTGATGTTGACGCCGTAGTCGTCGACCGAGCTGAACAGCTGGATGTTGTCCCAGTCGATGTAGAAGCCCGTCAACTCCAGCGACAGCCGGCGCTGCAACAGCTCGGTCTTCACACCGATCTCATAATTGGTGGTGGTGTCGGCGCCGAACTGGTGGGGGACGGCGTCCGGCGCCCCGGGCGGCAGCACGTTGGGGCCGCCGGGGCGATAGCCCTTGGCCACCCGCACGTAGATCGTGGTGTCCTCAGTGGGCTTGAACGACGGCGCCACGGAATAGGTGAACACCCCGTCCGAGGAATGGGCGGTGTAGTCTGAGTCGCCGGCCAGCGGGCCGCTGCTGACCTGCACCGCGTCCTGTTCGTTGTGGCTGTAGCGGCCGCCGAAGGTCAGGTCGAACTGGTCGTTGAGGTGGACGGTGCCGCTGGCGAAGCCGGCGTATTCCTCGTACCGCGAGGCCAGGTTGGCCAGCGCCAGGCCGGAGAAGTCGGCGATGTGGGCGCCGCTGGCGCCGTCCACGCCGTCGATGATCTGGTTGATGGCGTTGCGCTCACGCGTGTAGAAGCCACCCACCGTCCATTCCAGCCAGCCGGTGTCGGTGGAGGCCAGGCGCACCTCCTCCGTCAGGCGGCGCTGCTGCACCTGCTGCACCTGGGATGCGCCCAGCGGCACGCCGAAGGCCCCCGTCAGCAGCCCGCCGTACAGGCCGCTCGCGTCCTCCAGCGCGTTTTGATAGAGCGAGCTGTAGCTGGTGGAGGACAATAGCTGCACCGGGCCGAAATCATAACTGCCGGTCAGGTTGTAGACGCGGTACTGCATGTCGCTGGGCTGGGCGACCACGCGGGCCTGCGTGTAATCGCCCAACGCCGGTTTCAGGGTGATGGGGTCGACATCGATCTGGTTGGTGCCGTTGCTGTCCAAATTCTGCAGCACCACCGAGGCCCGCAGGCTCAGCGCGTCGGTGGGCTTGAACAGGGCGGAGACGCGACCGCCGTAGGTGCGGCCGTCATTGATGTCCTTCTCATGCTGGTCGTCGATGAAGCCCGGGTCGCGACGGTAGAAGCCGCTGGCCCGCACGGCCAGGGTATCGGCCAGCGGCACGTTGACCGAGGCGCGGCCGGACCAGCCGGTGTCGCCGTGGGCCACGTCCTCCGTGCTCAGCTCCGCGGCGGCGTGCACGGCATCCATGCTGGGCGCCACCGTCACGTATTTGATCAGGCCGCCCAGCGAATTGGCGCCGTAAAGAGTGCCCTGGGGACCGCGCAGCACTTCCACCCGTTCCAGGTCCGACGGATCCAGGTCGGGGGTCAGGATGGCGCCGTTGGCCAGGGAGGTGGCGGAGCCGTAGGGCGTCTCATCCACGTATGTCGCCACCGTGGCGCCCACGCCGCCGGTGTTGATGCCGCGCAGGATCAGCCGCGCCTGGCCCGCCTGGGTTTCCACCAGGGACGCGCTGGGCACGCGGGTGAAAAAGTCGTCCAGCCGTTCGGCATGGGCCTGTTGCAGCGCCTCCGCCGACACGGCGGAGACGGACTGCGGCACGTCGATCAGGCGCTCCGTCCGTTTCTGCGCCGTGACGACGATCTCCGCCAGCATGTCGGCCGTCTCCGCCGGTGCCGCCGTTGGCGACCCCGCGTCCGGTGCCTGTTGCGCCCGCGCCCCGGCGCTGACGGCCAAGGCCGCCACGCCCGCGCAGAGGAATGCCCTGGTTCCCCGCTTCATTTCCCGATCTCCCTGATCGTTATGTTGGGCCCATGATGGCATGTGTTTCAGATTTGGCAACAGCGTTTCTGCAACACGAATGCTTCTGTGCCGCGACGCTGGTTTTCTCCAGGCGGCTGGTGCACCTTGGACGATGAAACGCCCGGAAACGCCGATGGGAAACGTGAACGTGGGGTTGGGGCTGACGGGCTTGGACAATGAGGGAGGGGAAGGCATGGCCAAATCCGCACCGGACCGGGCGCATCCGGCGCTGGCCCTGCGGGCGGCGCGGATCAAGCAGGGGCTGACGCTGCGCGCCCTGGCGGCCCGCATCGGCATGCCTTTCTCCACCCTGTCCAAGCTCGAGAACGGCAAGATGGAGATGACCTACGACAAGCTGTTGCGTTTGGCGCAGGGGCTGGGCGTGGACATCGGCACCCTGGTCAGCAGCCCGGGGCCGGAGGCCGAGCCGCCGCCGGCCGGCGGCCGCCGCAGCGTTTCCCGCGCCGGCCGGTCGCCGGGCGCCACCTCGGACGTGCACGCCCACCAGTACCCGGCGGCGGATCTGCTGGGCAAGCTGATGGTCCCCATCATCATCGAGGTGCGCGCCCGCAGCGTGGCGGAAATGGGCGGCATGGTGCGCCATTCGGGGGAGGAATACCTGTACGTCCTGTCCGGCGCCATGGAACTGCACACCGATCTCTACGCGCCGTTGCGGCTGGAGGCGGGCAATTCGGTCTATTTCGACAGCGGCATGAGCCACGTCTACGTGCGGGTGAGCGAGGAGACGTGCCGCGTGCTGTCGGTCTGCGCCGGGCCTGGAATCCAGCGTCTGGCCCAATCCGCGGCCAAGGCGTGGAAGCTGTCGCCGGCCACGGACGAGGAAACGGTTTGACACGCTGTTTCCGATATTGAAACACCCGCCGGGCTGTGTGATGCTGATCCCATCATGCAGATCGCACCCCCCGACAACGACAGTCCCGCTGGGGTCATCCCCGGTGTGGAAATAACGAACAGGGACCTTCAACCGTGGCCGCGCCCTGTCGCGGCGTGGACGGCGGTGGCCCTGTTCTGCGTGGCGGCCGTCCTGTCCTACACGGACCGGCAGATCCTCAGCCTGCTGGTGGACCCCATACGGGCCGACCTGGGCATCAGCGACACCCAGGTGGGGGTGCTGCAGGGGGTGGCCTTCGCCCTGATCTATTCCGTCGCCGGATTGCCGCTGGGCCGCCTGGCCGACATGCTGCCGCGCCGCGCCGTCATCTGCGCCGGCGTGGGGCTGTGGAGCATCGGCACGCTGCTGTGCGGCTACGCCCCGTCCTTCTGGGTGCTGTTCGCCGGTCGCCTGATCGTGGGGGTGGGGGAGGCGGCGCTGGCCCCCGCCGCCATGTCCATGATCGCCGACATGTTCCCGGCCGAGCGCCGGGGTCTGGCCACCGGCGTCTTCGTCATGGGCATGACCATCGGCGGCGGTGTCGCCATCGCCATCGGCGGCGCCGTGCTGGGCCTGGCGGCCGCCGGCGGCTTCCAGGGCATACCCCTGCTGGACGGCCTGGCCGCCTGGCGCGCCGTCCTGGTCCTGCTGGGCCTGGCGGGCCTGCCGCTGCTGCTGGCCCTGCTGCCCATCCGCGAGCCCGCGCGGCGCAGCGAGGCGTTGGCGGGTGAGAAAGAGGCGACATCGCTGCGGGAGATCTTCGCCCAGCTGGCGACGGTCCGCACCGTGCTGATCCCTGTCATCGTCTGCTGCGCCTTCATGTCGGTGGGCGACTTCGCCCTGATCGCTTGGGCCCCCGCCTTGCTCAGCCGCCGCTACGCCATGACGCCGGACGCGGTGGGCCTGGCGCTTGGTTCCCTGGTCGTCGTCGCCGGCGTGGTGGCGACGGTGGCGGGCGGCGTCATCAGCGACGTGGCGGTCAAGCGCTATGGCCCCTCGGGCCGCATCTGGGTCGCCACCCTGTGCGCCGTCCTGGCCTTCCCCTTCGCCCTGGTGGCGCTGGCGTCCTCCCCGAACCAGGTGCTGGCCGCCGTCACCTTGTGGACCCTGTTCTCCAGCGCCGCCGGCACCATCGGCATCACGGCGGTGCAGGAGATCGTGCCCAACCGGGCCCGGGGCCTCAGCGTTTCCTTCGTCGCGTTTGGCAACATCATGCTGGGCCTGGGGGGCGGCGCCACCCTGACCGGCTATGTCACCGACCATGTCTTTGCCGACCCCCTGGCCATCGGGCAGTCGCTGACGCTGGTCATCGCCCCCCTGGGGGGGCCGCCATCCTGCTTTTCCTCCATGCCGCCCGAACCGCTCGGAGTGTCAGTCGGTGAGCCTGTCCGTCACCTATCGCCGGGACGCCATGCGCATGCGTGAGCCGTTCCGCATCTCTGGTTATCTGCTGCATGCCATGCCCGCCACCGTCGTCACCGTGGGTGACGGCGCCCACTTCGGCCGGGGCGAAGCGGCGGGCGTGTATTACCTGAACGACGACCCGCCGCATATGGAGCGGGAGATTGAGCGGGTGCGCGACGCCCTTGAGGCCGGCGTGGACCGCCAGGGCCTGCGATCCCTGCTGCCGCCCGGCGGCGCCCGCAACGCGCTGGACTGCGCCTTGTGGGAGCTGGAGTCCCTTCAAAAGGCCACGCCCGTGTGGCGGCTGGCCGGGGTGCCGGAGCCCAAGCCCCAGGTCACCACGTTCACCCTGCCGGCCGACGACCCGGCGGAGATCCTGCGCCGCCTGGAGGCCTTCACCAGCGCCACCTCCATCAAGCTGAAGCTGGAGGGCGACCTGGCGGCGGACACGGAACGGGTGCGCGCCGTGCGCCGTGCCCGGCCGGATGTCTGGCTGTCGGTCGACGCCAACCAGGGCTTCGGGCCCGGGGACCTGGAACCGCTGGCCGCCATGCTGGTGGACCAGGACGTGGCGCTGCTGGAACAGCCGGTGCGCCGGGGTAGTGAACACCTGCTGGACGGATGGGACGCGCCCCTGCCGGTGGCGGCGGATGAGAGCATCCTGGATCTGAAGGAACTGCGGGAGCAGTACCGCCGCTTCGACATCGTCAACATCAAGCTGGACAAGTGCGGCGGCCTGACCGAGGCGCTGGCCATGGCGGCGGAGGCCCGGCGCCTGGGCCTGGGCGTCATGGTGGGCAACATGGCGGGATCGGTCCTGGCGGCCGCGCCCGGCTTCGTCCTGGCGCAACTGTGCGACGTGGTCGATCTGGACGGCCCCTATTTCCTGGCCGAGCCGGGGGCCGACCGGGGCATCTTCAACGCCGGGAAGGTGATGATTCCGGCCGATTTCTGGGGCTGGGGGTAACCCTTCCTCCGCCTCGGCGGGCCTGCAGGGGGTATGTCGCCCGAGGCCCTTCCCCCCGGCGCGCACATCCTCGACGGAAGCGGTTCGCGGACTATCTACCTTCCGCCGCCGTTCCCGACGCCCGAAGGTGCCGCCCGTCATGCCGCGTTTCGCCCGCCTGTTCGCCCCTGTCGCCTTGGCCCTGTCCCTGGTGGGAGCGCCCGCCGCGTTCGCCGATACCGGCGTCCTGTCCTATGGCCACATCGAAGGGCGCAACATCAACCATTTCGTGCGCGACGGCGACGTGGCGGCCCACCTGCTGCTGCGGTCCGGCGCCGATCCGCGCATTATCGTGGCCTTCCCCGCCGGCAACAGCGGCGCCGGCCTGTGGCTGGACATCCCGCAGGGGCAGGGGTCCGGTGATTGGACCCTGACCACGCCACCCATACCGGTGACGGAGAGCGACGGCCAGGGCCGCCCCCTGCACGGCATCACCTTCCAGGCCAGCCTGGCGGCGGGCACGGTGGGCATCCGTCAGGCGGTGCTGTCCAGCGTCCGCGTCCTGCGCGATTACGACGCCCTGCGCACCGTGCCCGACAGCATCAGCCCGGACCTCGTACGCGATGGCGGCCGCTTTGTCTGGGCGCGTGACCGGCTGGATGGCAAGCCCGGCTATCGCCTGACGGTGGAGGTGGTGCACGGCCAGGCGACGGACACCGGGCTGAAGGCCGATCCGGATGGCACCATCGGCCTGCGCGTCACGGCGCTGACGGGGGAGGTGCCGCTGACCCCCCTGCCGGCCGACGCCCTGCTGAATGCCCAGGCCGCCCATGACACGGCGACCCATGACACGGCGGCCCAAGACACGGCGACCCGCGACACCCTGACCTTCCTGAGCTACCGCGAGAAGTTCCTGGCCGGGTCCTGGCGCTTCGACACCTATTTCGGCCGTGACACCATGATGTCGCTCATGCTGCTGATGCCGGCCCTGCAGGGCGACGCGGTGGAGGCGGGCTTGCGCTCCGTCTTCGCGCGCCTGTCCCTGATCGGCGAGGTGGCGCATGAGGAGGATGTGGGCGAATTCGCCATCCTCGATCACCTGAAGCGGGAGGCCACCGCGTCCGATGACCCTGTCTACGATTACAAGATGGTGGACGGCGACTTCATGCTGCCGGCGGTGACGCGGGCCTGGCTGCTGGACGACGCGCAGGGCCGGGCGCGGGCCGCGGCCTTCCTGGCCAGCGGCGATGGCCGCACCAACCAGGTGGGCCCGGTGGGGCGCGACCTGGTGCAGAACCTACGCTATGTCATCCTGCACGCCGCCGCCTTCGCGCGTGAACCGCGCTATTCCAACATGATCCGGTTGAAGCACGGCCTGCCCGTGGGGCAGTGGCGTGACAGCAATGATGGCTTGGGTGGTGGCCTCTATGCCTATGACGTCAACGCCATCCTGGTGCCCGCCGCGCTGGAGGCCTGCGCCGCGTTACTGAAAAGCGGCTTGCTCGACCCCTATATGGACCCGGGCGATCGCCCCTTGCTGTCGCGTGCCGCCGGCATGGCGGCGGTGTGGCGCGCCAAGGCGCCGCCGCTGTTCACCGTCACCATCCCCGAGCGCCGCGCGAAGGCGCAGGTGGCGGCCTACGCCCACGACCTGGGCGTGCCGGACACCGCCGCCGCGCTGGGCCGGAGGCCGGTTGGCTTCCACGCCCTGTCGCTGAAGCGTGACGGCACGCCGGTACGGGTGATGCATTCCGACGAGGGCTTCGGCCTGCTGTTCGGCCGGCCCGACGCCCGCGCCCTGGACCAGGTGGCGCAAGCCCTGCTGCGCCCCTTCCCGGCGGGCCTGATGACCGACGCCGGCATGGTGGTGGCCAACCCCGTCTTCGCGCCGCCCGAGGTCCAGGCCCGATTCACCCGCAACGCCTATCACGGCAGCGTGGTCTGGTCCTGGCAGCAGGCGATGATGGCGACCGGCTTGGAGCGGCAGGCGCGCCGTCCGGAGCTGCCCCGCGCCACCAAGGCGCGGCTGCGCCAGGCCCAGGCGGCGCTGTGGCGGGCCATCGAGGCCACGCGCGGCCTTCAGAATTCGGAACTCTGGTCGTGGGCCTTCCAGGACGGCCGTTACCAGCCGGTGGCCTTCGGCGCCAGTGGCGCCGACGCCGACGAGGCCAACGCCGCCCAGCTGTGGAGCACCGTCTACCTGGCCGTGCGGCCGCCGCCGGGGCTTTAAGCCGGCTGCTGGCCCGCCGGCTGCTGGTTGCGCATCCAGTCGGCCAGCGGGGCCAGGGCCCCCAGGATGGCCTGGCGGCCACGCGGGTCGGGGATGGTCTCATCCAGCGCCCGCTTCATGCACAACAGCCAGGCGTCCCGTTCCGCCTCGCCCACCGAAAAACCCATATGGCGCGCGCGCAGGCGGGGGTGGCCGCGTTCGGCCGAATAGTCGCCGGGCCCGCCCATCCACTGGGCCAGGTACAGCGTCAGCACGCGCTTGGTCTCGGTCAGATCCGGCGGGTGGATGGCGCGCAGGTCGCGCGCCTCCGGCAGGGTGTCCATGGCGTGATAGAAGGCCTCCACCAAGCGGCCGACGGGTTCCATCCCGCCGATCCATTGGTAAAGGGTGGTCTTCTGCTCGCTGTCGCCGGTCATGTTTCGGGCCCTGGTGGGAACGCGGGTCCCCTCTGTGGGGTGCCTCTATGCGGAATGTGGGGCCTTCTACCGCAAAGCCGGCATCATCGGAAGCGCCGGGCGGGCAAGGGCAGGGGTGCTGATGCAGGATGCAATCATCATGGGATATCCAATATCCCGGAATTATCGCCTTCGCCCATCCGATCCAGGCTGGTATGAAGGGGGGCGCGCACCCGCCCGGGTACGCCAGGGAGGTCCCCGTGCCAGCGGGCTGCCACGGGCAGTGCCGCGTTAACGACTAAACGAAAATTGGAAACGTCCATGTCGGTTAAACATCACCTGCTGCTCTCCACTGCGTTGCTTATGACAACGCTTACCCATGCCGGTTTCAGGCCCGCGCTGGCCGCCGATGCGCCGGCCGCCACGGTCTCGGCCGCGCCGGTCACGGGCCCCTGGCAGGATGCCGCCCAGTCGCCCGAGGCGCGCACCAGCGCCCTGCTGAAGGTGATGACGCGGGAAGAGAAGCTGCAGCTGGTGTTCGGTTACTTCTCCACCGACTTCAAGCCCAAGGCCTACACCCGCATCGAGGGCGGCATGGCCGATTCCGCCGGTTACATCCCCGGCATCGCACGGCTAGGCATCCCCGCCCAGTCGCAGACCGACGCCGGCGTCGGCGTGGCCACCCAGGCCAGCCCGACCCCGCGCCTGCGCACCGCGCTGCCGTCCGGCCTGGCCACCGCCGCCACCTGGAACCCGGAGATGGCTTTCGCCGGCGGCGCCATGATCGGCGACGAGGCCCGCCGTTCCGGCTTCAACGTGCAGCTGGCGGGCGGCACCAACCTGATGCGTGAGCCGCGCAACGGCCGCAACTTCGAATACGGCGGCGAGGACCCCTTGCTGGCCGGCACCATCGTCGGCCATGCCATCAAGGGCATCCAGTCCAACAACATCATCTCCACGCTGAAGCACTATGCCTTCAATGATCAGGAGACCAGCCGCAACTTCATCGATGTGAAGGTGGATGAGGCGGCCGGCCGCCAGTCCGACCTGCTGGCCTTCGAGATCGCGCTGGAGACGGGCAAGCCCGGTTCCGTCATGTGCTCCTACAACCGCGTCAACGGCGCCTACGCCTGCGAGAGCGACTGGCTGCTGAACCAGGTCCTGAAGAAGGACTGGGGGTTCCAGGGCTTCGTCATGTCCGACTGGGGCGCCACCCACTCCACCGCCCCGGCGGCCAACGCCGGCCTGGACCAGCAGTCGGGATATCCCTTCGACAAGTCACCCTATTTCAAGGACGCGCTGGATGAGGCGGTGAACAACGGTCATGTCAGCGCCGCCCGCCTGGACGACATGGCCGGCCGCGTGCTGCACGCCATGTTCGCCAATGGCCTGTTCGAGCATCCGCTGAACGGCGACCAGGCGGCCACCATCGACTACGCCGCCCACGCCAAGGTCACCCAGGCCGACGCGGAGGAAGGCATCGTCCTGCTGAAGAACCGGGGCGACGTGCTGCCCCTGGCCAAGACCGTCAAGACCATCGCCATCATCGGCGGCCATGCCGACGTGGGCGTGCTGTCCGGCGGCGGTTCGGCCCAGGTCTACCCCTACGGCGCCCCGGCCAACGGCCTGATCATTCCCAACGAGGGCCCCGCCGTCTTCCCAGGCCCCATGGTCTATGACCCGTCCTCGCCCCTGAAGGCGCTGGAAGGTTTGACCCAGGCCAAGATCACCTACATCGACGGCAAGGACGCCAAGGCCGCCGCCAAGCTGGCCGCCGGCAGCGACGTCGCCATCGTCTTCGCCACCCAGTGGACGGGTGAGGGCCAGGACGCCATCGACCTCAACCTGCCCAACGACCAGGACGCCCTGATCAAGGCGGTGGCCGGCGCCAACAAGAAAACGGTGGTGGTGCTGGAGAACGGCGGCCCCGTGGTCATGCCCTGGCTGGACCAGGTGGCCGGCGTGGTCGACGCCTGGTACCCGGGCACCAGCGGGGGCGAGGCCATCGCCCGCGTGCTGGCCGGCGAGGTCAACCCCTCCGGCCACCTGCCGGTCAGCTTCCCGGCCTCGGTCGACCAGCTGCCGCGCAAAGTGGTGGATGGCGACCGCAAGGACAAGGCGGAGCATCCGCACGTCGATTACACCATCGACGGCGCCGCCATCGGCTACAAATGGTATGAGAAGAAGGGCCTGAAGCCGCTGTTCCCCTTCGGCTACGGCCTCAGCTACACCACCTTCGCCACGTCCGACCTGGCGGCCGCCCCTGAGGGCAAGGGCCTGAAGGTCAGCCTGGCCCTGCGCAACACCGGCGCGCGGGACGGCAAGGCCGTGGCCCAGGTCTACGTGGCCCCCGCCGCCGGCGGTTGGGAAGCGCCGAAGCGCCTGGGCGCCTTCCACAAGGTGGCGCTGAAGGCCGGCGAAAGCCAGAGCGTGAGCCTGACCGTGGACCCGCGCCTGCTGGCCACCTACGACACCGCGGCGCACGCCTGGAAGATCAAGGGCGGCGATTACAAGGTGATGACCGGCACGTCCTACCAGGACATCACGTCCACCGTGACCGTGCACCTGCCCGACGCCACCCTGCCGGCGGCCGTGCGGTAAGCGATCCCTAAGGTAAGCGTCTCGTCTGATGATGAGGGGGGCGTCCTGGGGGGCGCCCCCTTTCTTTGACCGCTGATGGCTTGGCCTCAACCGGCCAGGCCGGCCTCGGTGCGGCAGGTGGCGGCGATGGGCTTGGCCTTGTCCATCAGCAGGGCCGGCGGGGCGGTCACGCCCCTGCGTTCCTGCTCCGCCAGCGCCTGGACGTCGGCGTCGGTCAGGGCCGTGTTCACCCGGGTGGCGGTGCAGTCGCAAAAGCTGTGCAGCTTGGCGTCCGTCACCTCGGCCGGCGACGACGACCGCGCCGCCTGGAAGCATTGGGCGGCGAAGTTGGCCGACATGGTGGCGCGGAAATCGGCCACCTCCGATGAGGGCGACGGCTGCGACGACGACCGCATGAAGGCGACCCCGAACCCGGCCGCGCCGCAGACGGCGACGATGGCGGCGGTCATCCAGGTCTTGTTCATGGGCATCGGCGGCTCCCCGTACTGTGTATCCCAAGTGTACAGGGATTTTAGACGGATGGGGCGGGTTTGTCGGGTGGGCTTGAGCTAAATGTTTTGAATCAAATACGGTTCCGCTGCAGTCACGCTTCGCGGATCCGAAAGTTACTTGGGCTATTCCAGGAAATTACCCGGAACGGTTGGTGGATGTGTCCGGCCTCCCGATAGTGGGCGACCAGTTCCGCCGGGCACCAGTCTTGCCCGTCGCTGAACAGCGCGCCGATGTCGATCAGTGCGCGGATGAGGGCGATCCTGCTTTCTTCCGTGGGCACGGCGCGCGACAGTTGGCCATCCTGCGACAGGAAGCCCAACCGGGCCAGGGCCTCCCGGTCAGCCGGCGTCACCGCGCGGGCGACCGCGCGTTTCCCGGCCAGTTCGGTGATGATGATCCCCTCGTCCGGCATGGCCGCCGCCTTATTCAAAGTCAACGAGCGTCCCCCGGATGTCGAAATGGCTCTGGATGGCCCTCACGATGTTTTCCTTCTCGACCCCGGTGGCCGGCCGCCGGGCGCCGGCCGCGTCCAGCATGAAGATGGCGTTCAGGTAGACGACATAGCCTGGCCGGAACTGGTCGCCGGGCATGAGGCCCTCGCCGTCGGCCACCGCCTTGCCGGCGCGGCTTTCCAGATACACGCCTCCCCGGGCGACGGTGGTCACGGTGTAGTCCATCTTCGGCCTCTCGCAGGACGATGAAGCGCCTGTCCTTCAATAGGCCCGGCCCAGCTGGACCAAGGCGCCTTCCTCAGGATCATAACCGAAATGCCAGTCCGGCCACGGTTCCGCTGGATTGCCCGCCGCGCAGACGATGGACACCCCTGCCTCGGTGTGGCGGGAGAGGTATTGGAAAACAAAACCCGGTGGCGAGGGCAGTTCCGCCAGCCGCATCCCATCTGGGCCGAAGACACTCAACCTATGTGGCAAGTCAGTTGGGTTGGCGGTCAGGACGAACAACAGGTCGCCCTGCGCGTAGGCTGAATCGGCGCCGGGAACCAAGAGGGTGCGGGGACCATCTTCGCGCACCCAGGAAACGCTTTCGCCCTTCCGCACCGTCATCAGTCCATCCATGGCGCCCTCCGCTCCTACGTCGCTACGCCGCGGTCTTCGCCCGGTGGCGTTATCAGCCGGTCGTCGGCTTGGCGGCGTCGGCACAGGGTCACCAAGGGCAACGCTACCGAAAGGTCCTGCCGATAGAGCTCGAATTCCGTCGGGCTGATCTCGTAGTGCTCTTCGTAATCGACCAGGCGGTTACTGACCGGGATGGACAGATAGAACCGGCCGCCATCCCGCTCCACCCCGATGCTGAAGCGATGGTCGCGGCTGATGGCGATGTCTGCGCCCTTCATCGTCCGGCTCCTTCTGATGGGCCCTTATGTCCAAGTCATGATGATGGAGTTGCTGCCGCCCTTGATGTCGTAACAAGAAGCTAGGGTGCACTTAAGAGAAAGGTAGCATCTAAGTGCAACTTCAATGCAGTTTCTTGAATTAAATCCAAGAAACAGAGATCGCGCAGTCGCCCCCTCTGGGGTCATAATAAGATATAATTTCGCCCCAAGAATATTTGTATATTATATGATATTTATCAATTTCTGCCGGTGCCCCAAGAATATTTTCCAGGAAATTATCGTGCTCTGGCTTCATTTGTTGCGAATCGGTCGCATTTATATCGCTAATATATATATTGAAGCCCATTAATTTTTTTGCAAAGAACTTCATTGAAGTGATTATTCTTCTCCCATAAAAAGTGTGAGGGCCTGAGTTTCTGTGAACCCAGCCATTGCCAATATCGAATTCCCTGAAGAACGATATTCCGCTAACCGTGATACTGGCTAAATCTTGGCTCTTATGAAGGGAAATTCCCTCAACTGTGACTTCTCCGGTTTTGATGTCGAACATCTTTTCCTCATTCTGGCGGCGTCAGACATCCTCGTAAATTGCGGTAAAAACCTAAATTGCGCCACCATATCCTAAATGATGTGTGGAGATTGTTTTTCGATTGATCAATTTAGTTTGCCAAATATACAATATTACGCTATTCAATATGGATATATCTTATCGCGCTTTTTATTTTACCTCGAATATTTTCATTTTACTTGGATCTATAATTATTGTCCTACCGCCGGTTCTGTCAATCTCAATATTGCTGCATGTGCATTCTGAGAAATGAAGTGGCATGGATTCTGCTACACTATCGCAAATAAGACATTCGTAGAATATCTTCTTTCCGGCTGGATAACCTTGCGACGGGTTAAACTCTATATATTTCCGCTCTTTAGTCATAGCCCTCTATCTGTGACTGGTCGAATTTTTGCTGCGCCCAGCAGGCAGTCAACACTACCTGCCGATTTTGGTAACAAGTACTGGGCGGCCTGCCTCGCTATTCGAACCATAAACATTAGTCCAACCGGCATAGCGGTGGATTTATTTTGGTCATATATTAATAGAAACTAATACATTATTCTATGACATTGCTTTCTTGAGTGGCCTATTCTCATTTTGAGTGTTAATGATAACAGAATATGCGTCTTTTTCGCTTTTCAATATTCTATCGGCCTCTATCTGGCTGATCTCTACATCCACAAATTCAGGAACGATTTCCCCTCGATCATATCGAGCATATAGCGTGTCGTTTTCTTTGATGATTTTCACGCCGTGGGCGCTTGCGACGATCATTTGGCTTCCTCTTAGAATATCGGATTCGCGGTATAGGTCCCAGGAACCGCGGGATCAATAGTGGCCTCTGGAATGCCGCCGGCAGTATATCCTCCAGGGACCCATTGTGAATTCGCCCCAAGTTCATTCCCGTCTGGCATGCGGAGCCCCTTGGGATTCGGGATGTCAACCCGTATGGGGTTATCACCAAGTGTGCCTGGTTCAAGGCTCAAGCTCTGCTCCAGCTTGGAGACGCTGCCTCCTGCGTTGCTGATCATTTCGTCGGCGACGGACTTTGGCATCACGAAAGTTCCACCGGGGGGACCAACATTTTCAGTGGGCGTATAGGAAGTTATTTTTGTCACGCCCGATTGGAAGGGCTCCAGATGGCGGTCAATCGCATCTCGGGAGAAATATGTGTTCGGGTTAGGGCGCGATCCTTTTGGTGTGGCAAGGATATCGGCCTTCTGAGCATCGGTTAGCTCCAACCCGCAAGCCAGCCCCATCGGATCCACCCACTGCACCGGGTTGGGGGCGTAGGCGGCGATGTTGCTGCCGCCCCTCAGCCGGATGGGGTCCTGGGTGATGAAGCAGCCTTCGGCCGGGGCGTAATAGCGGTGGCGGTTATAGTGCAGGCCGGTTTCTGGGTCGTGGTACTGGCCCTGGAAGCGCAGGGGGTTGGGGACGGTGGCGACCATCTGGCGGGCGAGCGCGCCCCAGGCCTTGTAGTCGGCGGCCCACACGACCTCGCCGTTGTCGTTGGTCAGTTCCTGGGGCGTGCCCAGGTGGTCCAGGTGGTAGTGGTAGGCCTGGGCGCGCTGCCCCGGTTCCGCCCGGCGCAACTGGGCCAGGGGGCGGAAGGTGCCGGGTTCGTAGACATACACGGTGGCCAGAGGGTCGGCGGGTTTTGGTGCCGCGTCCGCCGCCTTGACCTCCACCGGGGCGCTTTCGGCCAGCAGGGTGTCGCCGTCCCAGAGGAAGGTGGTGCGCTGGGCGGCGGCGGTCGGGGCGGCGCCCGTGTCGTTGGCCGGGATGGGGACCGTATGCGCGCTTTCCTTCCACACGCGGCGGCCGAAGGCGTCGTAGCCGAAGCGGGTGAGGGTGGTGCCCCGGCGGCTGGTCTCCTCCACCGCCGTCAGGCGGTTGCCGGCATCAAAGCGGTAGTCCACGGTCACGGCGCCGCCGGCCGCGCGCCATTCTTTCACCCGGTTGCCCCAGGCATCATACTCGAACTTGGCGTCGCCATGGACCAGCAGCCGGTCGCCCCGCGCCTCGCCGCCCCAGAAGGTGGCGTCGGGGCCCGAGGCCAGGATGTTGCCGGCCGGATTTATGACGAAGCTCTCGGGGGTCGTGCCCTCCACCGACAGCAGGCGGTCGCAAGCGTCGTAGTGATAGCGTTTCACCCCCCGCCGCGCGTCCTCGATCGCGGTCAGGGTGTCCGCGCCGTCATAGCCATAGGCGCGGGTGTAGACGGCCTCACCGCTGCCCCCACCGCCGCCCCCACCGCCGGCTCCAACACTGCTTGCACCTTGGGGCCGTCGCCGCCCCTCCTGGCGGACCAGGCGGCCCTGGGGGTCGAAGGCCTGGATTTGGTGGACGTTGCCGGCCAGGCGCTCCACCTCCCGCCCCGCGGCGTCGCGGGCGAAGCGGGCCAGGGCCTTGCCGTCCAGCCCCACGGCCGCCGGCATATTGTCCGGGCCCCAGGCCACCTCCAGCCGCCGCCCATCGGGCAGTACCGTGGCGACACGCCGGCCCCGGGCGTCCCGGTGGAAGCGGATTTCCTGGTCGCCCTGCCGCTCCGCCGTCGGCCGTCCGGCGGCGTCATAGGTGAAGGCCACCCGGGTGTCGGGCGTCTCGGCGGACAGCAGCCGGCCCAGCGGATCATAGCCGAAGCGATGGCTGTTTCCGTCGGCGTACAGCGTCTCCAGCAGGCGCCCGGCGGGGTCGCGGTTGAATCGTGTCACGCGGCCCTGGTCCACGGCGGCGGTGACCAGGCCGGCCATGTCGCGGTGATAATCCAGCCGCCGGCCGTCGAAGCCGGTCTCCCCCACCAGCCGGCCCGCCAGGTCATAGTCCAGCCGGTACTGTTCCCCCTTCTGGTTATGCAGGGCCACCAGGTTCAGTTCGCTATCGTAATGATAGCGGAAGACGGAGCCATCGGCGGCGGTGCGCTCCACCGGATAAGGCAGGCCGTCATAGCGCCAGCGGGTCACGCGGCCCAGCGGGTCGCGATGCTGGGTGACGTGGTCCTCGGCGTCGTATTCCAGGGTCACCGTGCCGCCATCGGGGCGGTGGACGGTGGTGATGTTGCCGTTGGCGTCGCGCTCCAGCCGCACGGGCGCGTCCTCGCCCCGGCGCATTTCCACCACCCGGCCCAGCGCGTCATGGGCATAGCGGCGGCGGTCGGCGCGCGCCGTGCCCTGCGCCAGCAGATCGCCGGTGGGGGACCAGGTGAAGCGCGCCAGCAGGCCCAGCGCATCCTGGATGGCCAGCGGCAGGCCGCGGGTGTCGCGGGTATAGCGGGTGGTGTGACCCAGCGCGTCGGTGTGGGTCACCAGGTTGCCGCGTCGGTCGTAGGTGAAGCTGTCTTCGCTGCCGTCGGTCCGGGTCACCCGCGTGGGCAGCCCCAGGCCCGGCCGCGCCAGGTCGGGCGGGACGTCGCCGCCCTCGTACGCCAGGTGGGTGACGGCGCCGTCGACCCCGGTCCGTTGCACCAGGCGGCCCAGGGCGTCGTAGGTCAGTTGCAGGGTGCCGCCGTCCGGCCCCGTCAAGGCCAACAGGTTGCCGGCGGGGTCGTAGCGATGGCGGGTGACGCCGCCCAGGGGATTCACCTCCTCCTCCACCAGGCCCAGGCTGTTCCAGCGATAGCGGGTGACGGCGCCCAGGCCATTGGTCACCACCGTGGTGTGGGCCTGGACATCGTAGAGCATCCGGGCGCGGTACAGGCCCGCCTCGCCGGACAGGTGCACGCCCCAGGTGTCGACGCAGCGGGCACGGCGGCCCAGCGCGACGTCGTCCCAGACGAACTGGAACCGCAGGCCGCCGCGCCGCGTCTCCTCCACCAGCAGGTGGTTGTCGTAGCGGTAGTGCCAGGCGTTGCCCCGCGCGTCGCGCGCCTCCACCAGGTCGCCGGCCGCGTCATAGGCGTAGCTGACCAGGCGCAGGGGCTGGTCGCCGCCGGCGGGGTCGGGGCCATCGACGGCGGTGATGCGGCCCGCCTCGTCCGTGGTGACGGCGAAGGCGCGGCCGGCGCTGTCCTGGAGGCCGGTCAGGCGGCCGCCCGGTTCGCGCCGTAGGAGGATGGCGTTGTCGTTGGGGTCGACGACGTGCGCCAGGTGGCGCAGGCCGCTCCGCTCGTCACGGTCACCGAACACGTAGGCCAGGCCGCCATAGGTGGCCAGCCAATACCGCTGGCCGTCCGTGTGCAGCACCAGCCGTTCCACCACGTTCAGGCTGGGGCGGCCGGGTGCCGGGTCGGTGAAGAAGGCCAGGCGCCCGTCGGCCAGGCGCGCGGCCCAGCCGCCGCCGTTGATCCAGCGGTACAGCACCATGTCGTGGGGATGGTGCCAGCCGGACCCCAGCTCCCCCACCAGGGTGGAGCTGGACATCCAGGTGCGCGACCACACCAGGGGCAGGGGGCCCGCCACCTCGAAATCCGTGGCCTGGGTGAACAGCTCGCCCGTGGCCACGTCCACCGGGTGGCCGGCGGTGTAGCGGGTGGCCAGCTTGCCGCCGGCGAAGCCGCCGGCGGCGCCGCCCAGGGCTTCGCCGATGATGCGTCCCCGTTCTCCGCCCACCGCCTGGCCAATGGCGCCACCTACCTTGGAGCCGGCGTAGCCCCCTGCCATACTGATGACCGTGGTTTCACCGAAAGTCATCAGGCCGCACAGCCCTTCCGCCATGAAGGCGCCGGCGGCACCGGCGCCCAGCGCCAGAAGCGAACCGCCGATCATCAGGTATTCGGCCGCCGTGTTGGCCCAGTCAGGCACCTCGCCATGGATGGACATGTAGGTGCCGGGCTCGCGCCCGATGAAGACATCGTGCGAGCCGTCCATGATGGAGCCGTCGCACTCCAGCTTGTCGGCGATGCGGGCGGCGGGCTTGCCGTTGATGAAGACCGTCTTGCTGCCCTGGGCGATGTGCTGGTCCGGCGGCCCGTCGCGGGAGCAGGCGGCCGCGTCCTGGATGGCGCGGGCCGCCGGCTTGTCATTGATCAGCACATTGTCGGAGCAGTCGGGCGAGATCACGCCGGTCTGGTCGGTGAAGGTGCTGCCCAGCGCCTCGCCCAGCAAGGCGCCGCCGCCGGTGGCCGCCATGGCGCCGCCCACCGCAGCGATGACGCCCAGCGCCGCCCCGCCCGTGCCCACCACGGCGATGACCGCCAGGGCGGCGCCCAGGCCGATGGCCGCCCCGGCGATGAAGCCGGACAGCGCGCTGGTGTGCTGGATGGGATCCCCCAGCCGGGCGGCCCCGTACTGCGGCGCGCCGCCG
Source organism: Nitrospirillum guaranorum (assembly GCF_034653275.1). Lineage (NCBI taxonomy): Bacteria > Pseudomonadati > Pseudomonadota > Alphaproteobacteria > Rhodospirillales > Azospirillaceae > Nitrospirillum > Nitrospirillum guaranorum. Next base: position 687,909 of record NZ_JAYEES010000002.1, read on the forward strand.
TCCATCGTCAGGCCCCGGCGCCGGCCGGGCTCGGCCAGGCGAAGCTGTTCAGGATCTGCATGAACTGCGCGTCGGCGTCCGCGAACTCCGTCAGGCGGGCGGTGTTGACGATGGTGATGCAGCGGCCATCGGGCAGCAGGCTGTAGATCTGGCGCTGCTTGATGGGGCCGGCGCCACCGTCCCATTGGAACAGCAGTTCCACCGCCGGGCGGCCGGCCAGCATGACGTCCTGCCGGGTGATCAGCTGGAAGCTGCGCGCCCGTGCGATCAGATCCTTCAGCTGCCGGTTGACGTAGGCGCCCAGGCCTTCCTCCGCCTGCGGCCGATCATAGGCGATCATGATGTTGGGCACCACGGGGCCTCCGCTGGGCGGGGCGGACCAGGCCACCATGGAGCGGTCGATCCAGCTGTCCGGCAGCTGGATGCTGAAGTCGAGCGTGCGGCAGGTCTGCGGCATGGCGGATTTCCTTTAGATCTGGCCCAGGATGCGGGCGACCGCGACGGCGCTGTCGGCGTCCGCGTTGCCGGTGCTGGGCAGGGCCGAGGCGGTCTGGCCCAGGGTCGGTGTTTGACCCGGCAAGGGGGCCTGCCCCGCGCCCGGCGTCTGGAAGGCGGGTGCCTGGTAGCTTGGTGCTTGAAGGCTGGGCGCCTGATAAGTGGCCGCCTGGTAGCTGGATGCCTGGACACCCGGCAGGGCGCCACCTTGGCCCCACGATCCAGCCTGCTGCCCGGCGGATGCGATCGCCGAAGGTGGGGCGTAGGACGGCTGCGTCAGGCCCGTGGAGGGTAAGGTCGGGGACGTGAACCCGGGTGTTGTCATCGAAGGCGCGCTTACGGCCGGTGCCGCCATGGTGGGTGCCGAGAGGGACGGGGCGGCAACCGCGGGCGCCTGGGGTATGGACGGCAGTCCGGTGTTGACGCCGGCGGCCGACGCCAGGTTGGACAGGCCCGACGCCGTCGACGCACCGGGAATGCTGGAGGCGCCGGGGATGGCTGGGCTGGCTAGGGAAGGGGCGCCCAGAGCGGGCGCGCCCAAGGAGGGGGTGGCCAAGCCGGAACCGCCGCCCAGCAGGCCGGGCGCCGCCTGGCCCAGGCCGCCCGCCGACGTGCCGCCGCCACCCAGCAACTGGGCCGCCTGCGCGGCACTGCCCAGGGGGGCGCCGACGGAGGAGGGCAGGGCCGGCGCGGCGGCGTTGGCCAGCGCCCCGAGGTCGCCGGCGGAACCGAAGCCGGCCGGCGCCGCCGACATGGACAGGGGCGTGTAGGGCTGGATGCCGAGGCTGGCGCCGATGGCGCCGGGCTGGATCAGGGCGGGAAGGTCGAACATCCGGAAATCTCCCGGGAGAATGAAGGTGTCTGGCTTGGGATCGCGCGCGTCGGTGTCAGCCGCTGCAGTTGAGCCAGATTTTCTGGCCGTCCTGGCTGATGCCGTCCTTGTCCAGAACCACGGTGCTGCCGTTGCTGGTCAGGATGATGTGGTCGGTGGTCATCTGCAGGGAGCTTTTGCCCACCTGCAGCACCACCATCTCGCCTGCCACGTTCACCATGGACTTGCCGACGGTTTCGAACATGTTGTTCTGGACGACCATGGAGAGGTCTTTTTGTGAGTGGAAGGCGATTTCCTCGGCGCCGGCCTTGTCCTCGAGTGTGAAGAGGTTGAATCCGCCGCCGCCTGGGCTGCTGGCGGTTCGGAAGGTTGTCTGGGTCTTCTGGGCGGGCAGGCCCAGGGGGGCGGTGGTTTCGGAATTGGGGACGGAGCCCAGGATGACGGGTCGGTCGGGGTTGCCCTCCAGGAAGGCGACGACGACCTCCATGCCCATGCGGGGGATGGTCTGGGCGCCGAAGCCGCGGCCGGCCCAGCCTTGCGCCACGCGGACCCAGCAGGAGCTGGCCTCGTTGGACTGGCCGCGCCGGTCCCAGAAGAACTGCACCTTCACGCGGCCGTGCTTGTCGGTGTGGATCTCCTGGCCCTTGGGGCCGACCACGACGGCGGTCTGCAGGCCGGAGATGGTGGGGCGGGGCGTGACGCGCCGGGGGACGAAGGGGGTGGCGGCCGGCAGGCAGGTGAAGTGGTTGGCGTAGCCGGAGTGGCTGGCGCCGCCGCCCTCGTAGCTGAGGTCGCTGGCCCGGTGGCTGGCGGAGAGCACGACATAGGCGCCGTTCTCGGCGGCGACGGGATGGTCGGTCAGCTGGAAGCGGCCGCAGGGGGTCATGGAACGGCAGTCGCTGGCGCCCTGCACGGTCTCGCGCTCCACCTCCTCCGCCTGCATGGCCAGCTTGGCGCGGCGCTCGCCATCGCCGGCGCTGTCGTGCAGGCCGGGATAGTCGAAGTGCTCGTGCTGGGGGTCCTGGCTGTAGGTGGAGACGGTGGGGACGGTCCGCTTCAGGTCCAGCTTGCTGGTCTGGAAGTTGTAGTCGGTCATGGCCCAGGCGCTGGCCTGGTAGGCGTGGCTGCGGTGCCACTCGGTGATGTGGTTGGAGCGGGAGGAGGTGGCGCTGAAGGGGATCAGCGGCTCATCGCCCGTCTGGTAGGCGGAGGTCTGGGAGCCCAGGACCAGGGTGTGCTTCCCCGCCTCATGCCGGAAGAAGTAGTAGAGGCCGTCCTCCTCCATCAGGCGGGAGACGAAGGCGAAGTCGGTCTCGCGGTACTGCACGCAGTACTCGCGCGGGGGCGGGGCGCTGACGCCGGAGAAGTCGTACTGGGTGACGCCCAGCTCGCCGAAGATGGTCTCCAGGATGTCGAGGGTGGTCTTGTTCTGGAAGATGCGGCAGTCGCTGGTGCGGGTCAGGAACCAGAGGCGGGGGACGACGCGCAGGACGTAGTGGCGCTGCCCGCGCGAGGCGGCGTGGCCGCCGGTGAGCGAGGCGACGACGCCGTTGAAGACGCGGTAGGTGCCCTCGTCCAGGCGCAGCTTCAGGTCCACGCTCTGCGCCACCAGGGCGGCGGGATCGACGTTGTCGTCCATGGCGCGCACGGTCGCGCGGAACTCGAAGGGCGTGGACACGCCCTCCGTCCCCTCCAGCGCCTCCAGCAACAGCTGGTCGGGCCCCAAGGGGCTCTCGATCCCCAGCAACCGTTCCGCTTGCGTGTAACCGTCCATGGGTGCCCTCACATAGGCTGGGCGCCGGCCGGTCGAACGCCGACAAGGGCGGCGATCACCAGGCCGGACACGATGATCATGATCATGGAAAAGGCCATCAACTCGGGCAGGCGGCCGGTCGCCGCCATGTGGTCGACGTCCGCCTTGGGGTAGGGTGCCAGGAACAGGCGCCACAGGCCGGGCAACGCGCCGGTCCCCCCGGTCCTGGCCACCCAGGCCTTGATGGTCGCACGCCACTGCAGCAGGCCGACCATCAGGAACAGCGACAGCGCCGCCACGCCGGCGGCGGCCAGCAGGGGGGCCGCCATCACCATGGACATGGACTTGCCGCCAAGGGCCAGCAGGGCCAGGCAGGCGCCCAGCAGTCCGAACAGGGCCAGGAACGCCCTGGGCGTCCGCTCCCGATCCGGCAGGCGCGCGGCCAGGGAGGCCAGCAGGCCCAGGGTCGGCGGTGGGGTGATGGGGGGGACAGGGACATGGCGGATCAGCCTGCCGGTGCCAAGGCGGTCAACAGGCTGGTGATGGCGATGTCGAAGGCGCGTTTGTTGATGGCCGTCACCAGGTAGGGATCGGAAGGGCCGGCAGGCGTGACCAGGGTGAAGACCGCCCAGCCCTTGGCCGTGGCGATCACCGTCTGCCGCACCAGGGCGGAGCGCTGGCCCAGCGTCGCGGGGCTGTCCGCCGTCCAGAAGGTAACCCCGGCGGTGCCCGTGGGCACCTCGCGCAGCGTGCCGTCGGCGAAACTGGCGCCCAGCTGCCGCATCCCGTCCGCCACCAGGTGGGCGATCTGGTCGGGCGCGCGAAAGCGGCCGCGCGGGGCGGTGTAGACGTTGATCATGCCGGCCCGGTCCGCGCCCGTGCCATTGGACAAGCCCCAGGACTGGCAATCGGCATCGACGCTTTCGTCCGCCCGCACCGTCCAGGATGCCGGCACCTTGAAGCCCAGCTGGAAGACCTTGTTCAGGGCGACGTCCTGAAGGATTTCCATGTAGGGCTGGGGCTTGGCCTCCGTCAGCTTGAAGGAGGCGACCGCCACCAGGAAGGTGTCCTCCGCCGTGGTATAGCGGCGTTCGGGGGCGAAGCTGTGCAGCAGGTAGATGAACTTGCCGTTCTTGAAGGTGCGCAGCCGGTAGAGATAGGGCTGGCCTTGCACGGTGCGCGAGGCGAGCACGTCGGCGTTGCGCCCCGCGTCCGAGGGAATGCTGCGGCGGGCCACCACGGTGTAGTGGTTCGCCGCCATCCAGGGATCCAGCCAATCCTCCGGCGCCACCTCGCGTTCGATCTGCTGGGCGTAGACCTCGATGATGGCGTCCTGGCTTTGCCCGCCGTACCGGGCCAGCAGTTGCAGGCCGCCGTCCGCCTTGGCGGGCCGCCCGTCCTTTTCGAACCACTGCCAATTCTTGGGAATCATCACTTCAAAGGCGAAGGCCGGAACCGGGCTGGGGAAAGCCTGGTGCAGATAGTCGCGCTCCACCTCCGCGCGGGTGGCTTGAACGGTGGTTCGCAGGTCTGCCATGGGTCGTTCCTTCGCGGTGATGGTCTCCGCGGCGTGGGTACGCGGTGTAAGGGCGGCAAGCAGGCCAGCCGCCAGGATGAAGAATAGGACGCCTCGGTCCTGTCGGACATGGGGCGTCATGGGGCACCTCCCTTGGGGGCGGGGCCTATGCTGGCATCCAGGCCGGTCTTGATGCCCAGGCCGGCTTCGATATCGCCGAAGATGCCGGCATGCGTCCGCTGGTCCACCCGGTCGTAGTAGCCGTAGCCACCGGCGCCGATGCCGGCGCTGCCGGCGGAAACGCCCTGTTCGCCCTTCACGGCGATGGTCCAGTCATCGGGCACGCCGGGCAGCCAGCCGATGGGGATGGTCACGTTCTCTTCCGCGCTGGCCTGGGCCACGCGGGCCCCGGCCTTGCCGCCCAGCGCGGCGCCCACATAGCGGCCGTCGTCCCCCAGCAGGGCTTGGCCCTTGGCATCGGCGGAGAACAGCTCGCCCGTGCCCTTCACCCCAAGGCCGCCCTTGTTCAGGTCGCCCGCGATGCCTTCGCCGGTGACGCGCTGCATGGCCGCCTTGGCTTCACCCTGGGCGCCCAGGCCGTTGGTGGTGACGCCGGCGTGGCCCGTGCCCTCCACGGCGAAGATGTCCATGCCGCCGGAAACTTCGCCCCAGCTGTTCTTGCCCTTTGCGGAAATGCGGGCCATGGCGATTTCGCCCTTGGCGTCCACCGTCGCCTTGGTCGGGTCGGCGTGGGCGGTGATCGATCCCTCCGCGCCCAGAACCTTTGCGGTGACGGGGCCGGTGGTCTTGTTGGCCGCCCAGGCGGAGCCCTCGGCCTTGAAGTCCTGGTCCGGCGGCTTGGCCGGTGCCGGCTCCTTCATGTTCAGCCAGATCTTGCCGCCCTTGTGGCGGATGCCGTCCTTGTCCAGCACGGCGGTGCTGCCGTTGCTGGACAGGATGATGTTGTCCGGCGTGAACTGGATGGAACTGTTGCCCACCTTGAAGGCCAGCACCTGCCCCGCCTGGCGCACCGACGCCTTGGTCACCGTCTCGAAAGCGTTGTTCTGGACGACCATGGAGAGGTCTTTTTGTGAGTGGAAGGCGATTTCCTCGGCGCCGGCCTTGTCCTCGAGTGTGAAGAGGTTGAATCCGCCGCCGCCTGGGCTGCTGGCGGTTCGGAAGGTTGTCTGGGTCTTCTGGGCGGGCAGGCCCAGGGGGGCGGTGGTTTCGGAATTGGGGACGGAGCCCAGGATGACGGGTCGGTCGGGGTTGCCCTCCAGGAAGGCGACGACGACCTCCATGCCCATGCGGGGGATGGTCTGGGCGCCGAAGCCGCGGCCGGCCCAGCCTTGCGCCACGCGGACCCAGCAGGAGCTGGCCTCGTTGGACTGGCCGCGCCGGTCCCAGAAGAACTGCACCTTCACGCGGCCGTGCTTGTCGGTGTGGATCTCCTGGCCCTTGGGGCCGACCACGACGGCGGTCTGCAGGCCGGAGATGGTGGGGCGGGGCGTGACGCGCCGGGGGACGAAGGGGGTGGCGGCCGGCAGGCAGGTGAAGTGGTTGGCGTAGCCGGAGTGGCTGGCGCCGCCGCCCTCGTAGCTGAGGTCGCTGGCCCGGTGGCTGGCGGAGAGCACGACATAGGCGCCGTTCTCGGCGGCGACGGGATGGTCGGTCAGCTGGAAGCGGCCGCAGGGGGTCATGGAACGGCAGTCGCTGGCGCCCTGCACGGTCTCGCGCTCCACCTCCTCCGCCTGCATGGCCAGCTTGGCGCGGCGCTCGCCATCGCCGGCGCTGTCGTGCAGGCCGGGATAGTCGAAGTGCTCGTGCTGGGGGTCCTGGCTGTAGGTGGAGACGGTGGGGACGGTCCGCTTCAGGTCCAGCTTGCTGGTCTGGAAGTTGTAGTCGGTCATGGCCCAGGCGCTGGCCTGGTAGGCGTGGCTGCGGTGCCACTCGGTGATGTGGTTGGAGCGGGAGGAGGTGGCGCTGAAGGGGATCAGCGGCTCATCGCCCGTCTGGTAGGCGGAGGTCTGGGAGCCCAGGACCAGGGTGTGCTTCCCCGCCTCGTGCCGGAAGAAGTAGTAGAGGCCATCCTCCTCCATCAGGCGGGAGACGAAGGCGAAGTCGGTCTCGCGGTACTGCACGCAGTACTCGCGCGGGGGCGGGGCGCTGACGCCGGAGAAGTCGTACTGGGTGACGCCCAGTTCGCCGAAGATGGTCTCCAGGATGTCGAGGGTGGTCTTGTTCTGGAAGATGCGGCAGTCGCTGGTGCGGGTCAGGAACCAGAGGCGGGGGACGACGCGCAGGACGTAGTGGCGCTGCCCGCGCGAGGCGGCGTGGCCGCCGGTCAGGGAAGCGACGACGCCGTTGAAGACGCGGTAGCTGCCTTCGTCCAGGCGCAGCTTCAGGTCCACGCTCTGCGCCACCAGGGCGGCGGGGTCGACGTTGTCGTCCATGGCGCGCACGGTCGCGCGGAACTCGAAGGGCGTCGACACGCCCTCCGTCCCCTCCAGCGCCTCCAGCAACAGCTGGTCGGGCCCCAAGGGGCTCTCGATCCCCAGCAACCGTTCCGCTTGCGTGTAACCGTCCATCAAATCCTCGTCTGCCCGGCGGACGGGCGCGCGCCGAACGTGCTCAGTCACGGCGTGCTCAGTCGCGGCGGGCTGGCCGCCTGGCCGCTACTACCACCACTTGTTGATGCACCGTTCACACGGTGCGATTTCAAAACTTCCCGGCCACTCCTATGACTTGACGCGACACAGAACTATGGGCCGGCGGCGGGGCGTCAAGGGCCGCGCGCGCTGGGCGTGTTTCCTATGCCGTCATGAATACGGCAAGAAAGTGACGCATTTTATTCTTTAACGATGGATGAACGGGAGAGCCATCCATGTTGAAGTGGCTTTAAAAATCAACTGTTACTACAGAAATGAACGCGCATGCTTTCAATGCTGACTTGATAGCGGCCCCTTCGCCACTACACGAATGGTTTACGCCCGTCCGATATAGTGAAGGTGATGGCGCATATCCTGATGGCATGGCCAGCGGCCTGCTGAAATGCCGCCTTTCCCCTCAAGGCAGACGAAACTCCAAGGATTTCCGGGCGCTTAACGGGGATTGGCACCTTCGTATTAACGCGTTATTGGGCTGGACCCATGGATGGAAAGCTGGTTCCAAGGGGAGCCGCGCCTCCTGTTTTCCAGGTCATATTACCTAGGTTGCGCAGGTATATATCCGCTTGATCCCGCAGGTTATAGAACCGCTGGATAAGGAATAGGCTTCCGGGTTTTTCTCAGCAATTACAAGGGTCGTTGCTTAAAATATCGATTAAAATTTCGTTCAAAATATACTTTGAAGCTATGCCCTATGACTGGGGGCAGGCGCAACCCATCCACGTCTCTACCTCTATCTGGATACGCCACCGAGAACCGTTTCTGGGGGGTCGACGGAACTATCTTCCGAATTATATCAGCGTGCATTGCTTGGTAAATTTATCGTTAAAAGATTGGACACATTGTCGACCTCTCGGTGACGTCGCCAATGCCGTCCTTGCCCAGCGAGGATCAGATGGCCCTTGTCTTACGGGTTCTTTCGGCCGGGGATTGCTCCATATCCGAAGGCGAAACCCGCGTCTGCGATGGCGCGAGCTTCAGCATCGGCCGTGGCGCCGAAAACGACTGGGTGGTCAACGACCCCCAGCGCCACCTGTCGAAGCAGCACTGCCGGATAGAGCTGCGCGGCCAGACCTATTTCGTGACGGACACCAGCACCAATGGTGTCTATGTCGGCGGGGCGGCCGCCCCCTTGGGCCGGGGCAACAGCCAGCCGGTGAACGACGGCGATGTCATCAACCTGGGCCCTTGCACCCTGCGCCTGGAAATCAGCGAGCACGCGGCGGCCTCGGTGTCCCCCATGGCGATGATGAACGGCATCGGCATGAACGGTGCCGGCCGGGGCGCCGGTATCGGCCATCCCCTGTCCGGATCGGACATGCCCGGCGGCGCCATGACCGACCCGGACATGCACTACGGCCTGGAGGGGCTGAACAGCGGCCACACCGGCTACGCCCCGTCGCTGACCCAGGTGCTGGCCGGCGACCGCGTCGCGGAGATGCAACTGACCGACATGCTGGGGGAAGGGGAGGCGGAGGTGGAGGCGCCGTTCGGTGGCGCGCTGGCCCCGTCGCTGGCCGCCCATTCCGGTACCGGCGCCTATTTCGAGGCGCCTGAGGTCAAGCATCCCGTCATCCCCATGGACTGGCAGGCCGAAGGCGTCGATGGTGTCGGCGCGCAGGATGAGCTGGAGTCCGTCAGCGCCGCCGCCCAGGTGATGGCGGAGGCCTTCGCCGGGACCCGCAACGGCCAGGCCGCGGCCCGCATCGCCAACCCGGCCGTTTCCAGCCCCGCCCCCGCTGGCCCGGTCAATGGCGCCGGCGCCACCATTCTGCCCATCAATCCCGCCGCCGCCCCGGTGCGCCCCCAGCCGGTGGTCCCCCCGTTTCCCCCGCTGTCGCCCCTGTCGTGGGTCTGGGCACCCTGAGCCCGGCGGCGCTGGCCACGCCGGCCATGCCCCCGGTGGCGCAGCCCGTCCCGGTCGCCCCGCCGCCGCCGACGGCGCAGGCGGCGCCGGCCGCCTCGTCCGCCCAGGCCCAGCCGGCCCCCACGCAAGCCCCGAGCCCGGGCCCCCAGATCCCGAATGACGTGTTCGAGGCCTTCCTGGCTGGCGTCGGCCTGCCGCTTGACGCGGTGGACGCGTCCGACGCGCCGGCGTTGATGCACAAGATGGGCGTCGCCCTGCGTGAGGCGGTCAACGGCCTGCGTGAGCTGCTGGAGCTGCGCGCCTTCCTGAAATCGGAGTTCCGCATCGAGCACACGCTGCTGCGCGCCAAGGAAACAACCCCCTGAAGTTCTCCGCCAACCTGGATGGCACGCTGTCCGTGCTGATCGGCCGGCGGGTCATGGGCTTCATGGACGCGCCGGAGGCCATCCGCGAAAGCCTGCGCGACATCAAGGCCCACGAGGTGGCCCTGATCGCCGGCATGAAGACGGTGGTGGGCGACGTGCTGGAACAGCTGTCGCCCGACACCATCAAGAACGACGTCAGCGCCTCCATGCTGCCGCAGGTGCACAAGGCCCGCTGCTGGGAACGGTACGAGCAGGTCCACCAGCGCATGATGGGGGAACAGTCGTCGGGACCACCCCTCGGCAGCAAGTTCTCCTCCGCCTACACCCAGCAATTCAGAAGCCTCTGAACCGCCTGGAATCCGCTTTCGTCCCCGCCTGGCACCCGCCTCACCTCCACCCGTCCGCCAGCCGCCCTGGGGATAACCCCAGCCCCGAGACTGCCCAGACTAACAGGGTCCTCTAGACGATGCCTTTCGCCACGACCACCGCCCGCCGTCCCATCCGGCACCCCATGGGCCGCATGGCCCTCGCCACCGTGCTCGCCGGCGCCGTCCTGCAGCTGGCGGCCTGCTCGCACGAGCCGCCGCCCCCGCCGCCGGTGCGCACCACCGTGCCGGTGTCGATCAACGTCGGGCCCGACGCCAATCCCGACACGCTGGGTCGTCCGTCGCCCATCGTCACGCGCGTCTACCAGCTGGCGTCCAAGGACAAGTTCACCATCGCCGCCCCCATCCAGCTGATCCAGCACGACGCCCAGGCCCTGGGCGCCGACCAGCTGGGCCGGGACGAGTTCGTGCTACAGCCCGGCGACAAGAAGCAGATGGTCCTGCCGCAGAACGACAAGGTGCACTACGTCGGCATCGTCGCCGCCTACCGCGCCATCGACCAGGCCAATTGGCGCGAGGTCGTGGCCCTGCCGGACACGGGCCCGGTGACGCTGAACGTCACCGTCGGCGCCAACGGCCTGGTGGTGAAGCGCGACACGGCCGACGCCGGCACCCCGCCCGGCGCCGCCGGCACCGCGGCGGCGGCCGACGCGTCCAAGCGCACCCCCACCAAGTGAGGCCCCGGCCATGATGTCCGCCAACCGCGTGGTCTGGACCGAGGGCATGTTCCTGCGGGTCCAGCATTTCCAGCAAGCCGACCGCCATGTGGAACGGCTGCTGCACGCGCGCACCGAGCCGCTGACCCCCTTCGCCTGGGGCCTGAGCGAGCTGACCATCAACCGGGAACTGCTGGGGATCGGCAAGTTCGCCATCGTTTCCGCCAAGGGCATCCTGCCCGACGGCACGCCCTTCTCCATCCCGGACGAGGCCGACCATCCGCCGCCGTTGGAACTCTTCGACACCACCAAGAACTGCGTCATCTACCTGACGCTGCCCGTGCGCCAGCCGGGCGGGGCGGAGGTGGGGCTGGCGAATTCCGAGGATGCCATCACCCGTTTCGTCCCCGCGCGGTATGAGGCGGAGGATGCCAATCTGGGCAGCGACCAGGCGGCGGCCATGGACGTCGCCCGCCTGCGCCTGCGCCTGGCGCCGGAGACGCAACCGCTGGCGGGGTACGAGAAGGTCGCCATCGCCCGGGTGGTGGAGGTGCGGTCCGACCGCGCCATCATCCTGGATGAGCAGTTCATCGCCCCGGTCACCTCGGTCGCGGCCCAGGCGCCGCTGGCCGCTTTCCTGACCGAGCTGCAGGCCCTGATCCAGCATCGGGCCGAGGCCCTGGCCGGCCGTTTGTCCGGACCCTCGGCCAAGGGGGCGGCGGAGATCGCGGACTTCCTGCTGCTGCAGACCGTGAACCGGTATGAGCCGCTGCTGCGCCATTACGCCGCCACGGCGCCCATGCTGCATCCCGAGCGGTTCTACCGCCTGTGCGTCGAGGTGGCGGGGGAGCTGGCCACCTTCACCACCGAAGCCAAGCGCGCCGCCGTGTTCCCCGAATACCGGCACGAGGATCTGCAGAACACCTTCCGGCCCGTCTTCTCCGACCTGCGCTCCTCCTTGAGCGCCGTGCTGGAGCAGACCGCCGTCGCCATCCCGCTTCAGGCCCGCCGCCATGGCATCAAGGTCGGCGTCATCGTCGACCGGTCGCTGCTGTTCAACGCCACCTTCGTGCTGGCGGTGACCGCGGACATGCCGGTGGAGCACCTGCGCCGCGTCTTCCCCAACCAGGTGAAGATCGGCCCGGTGGAACAGATCGCCCAGCTGGTGAACGTGGCGCTGCCCGGCATCAATGTCCGGCCCCTGCCGGTGGCGCCCCGCCAGCTGCCATACCGCAGCGGCCAGGTCTTCTTCGAGCTGGACCGCAGCAGCCAGCATTTCAAGCAGCTTCAGAAGTCCGGCGGCATCGCCCTGCACCTGGCGGGTGATTTCGCGCAGATCGAAATGGAGCTTTGGGCCATCAAGGGGGGTGCGTGATGTCCTATCCCAGCTACGGCCAGACGGCCCATGAGCCGACCATCATCAAGCCGACGCCCGGCGGCCGCCGTTCGGCGCCGGTGCAACTGGTGGCGCCGCCCACCGATTACGCGCCGGAAGACACGGTCGACCTGACGCTGGGCGGCCTGAACCCGCTGGTGGCCGCCGCCGGCCCTATCCTGACGCTGGCCCGCCGCCTGCGCACGTCCGCCGCCCAGTCCAACATCGAGGAACTGCGCGAGCGCGTCGCCGACGAGATCAAGACCTTCGAGAAGCGGGCGCAGGGCACCGGCGTCACCAACGAGGCGGCGCGCGCCGCCCATTACGCCCTGTGCGCCACCATCGACGACATCGTCCTGAACACCCCGTGGGGCGCCAGCAGCACCTGGGCGCGGGCCGGCATGGTCATCACCTTCCACATCGACGTGACCGGGGGTGAGCGCTTCTACGACCTGCTGAACCACCTGCTGAAGGATCCGGCCGCCAACTTCCAGGTGCTGGAGCTGATGTACCTGTGCCTGTCGCTGGGGTTCGAGGGTCGGCTGCGCATCCTGCCGCAGGGCTCGCTGGAACACGCCCGCATCCGTGACAACCTCTACCGCGTCCTGACCCAGCGGCGCGGCGAGGCGGAGCGCGAGCTGTCGGTGCACTGGCGCGGGGTGGAGGCGCCCTTCCGCCCACTGCTGCCCAGCATCGAGTTCTGGACCGTCATGGCGGCCACCCTGATCATCATCACGGTGATGGCCACGGGCTTCAGCTTCGCCCTCAATGGCAGCTCCGACGCCACGCTGGAAAAGATGGCCACCCTGCCGCCGGTGGGCCAGCCCAGCGTCGCCCTGGCCCAGCCCACGGCCCCGGTGCAACCCAAGTCCAAGGACCTGGACCAGTTCCGCGCCTTCCTGGCGCCGGAGATCGCCCAGGGCCTGGTGACCGTCGTGCCCCAGGGCACCGACACCGTCGTGCGCATCCGCAACGCCGGCATGTTCGCGTCCGGCAGCAGCGAGGTGAACGAGAGCTACACCGCCCTGCTGAACCGTATCGGCGAGGCCCTGAACACCCGGCCCGGCGCTGTGCTGATCACGGGACATACCGATAATATTCCCATCCGCACCATCCGGTTCCCATCGAACTGGCATTTGTCGCAGGCCCGCGCCGACGCGGTCGCCGCCGTCATCGCCACCCACCTGACCGACAAGTCCCGTCTGAAGGCCCAGGGCATGGCCGACACCCAGCCCATCGCCACCAATGACCAGGACGCCGGCCGGGAAGCCAACCGTCGCATCGATGTGATCCTGAGCTCGCCCGCGGCCGCCCAGCCGGCGCCGTCGGCCGCCTCGGCGACCCCGACCGCGACGCCCGCCCCGACTGCCAACCAGGGAACGGCCCAATGAACGTCCCCAGCAGCGTTTACTTCGCGCAGCCCCTGATTTCCGCCCTGGCGCAGCCCTTCCGCGCCCGCTGGGCCTGGTCCCTGGTGTGGGCCATCGGTTTCGCCCTGGTCATCTGGTTCTTCGGCGCCTTGGTGGCGGTGGGCAACCACCGCCCGCTGGAAGGCGACCTGGTGCGCCTGATCGCCTGTTGCGCCGTGTTCGCCACCTGGGCCGCCTTCAACCTTCAGGTCAACCTCAAGGCCCGGCAGACCGACCGGCGCATGGTCCACGACCTGACCGACCCCAGCGAGGAGGAGAAGCGCCGCGGCGCCGACGCCGCCTCCGCCGAGGAACTGCGCCTGCTGCGCGACCGCCTGCAAGAGGCGCTGAGCCAGCTGCGCAAGAAGGCCGGCCGCAAGGGCATGGGCCGGGGCTATCTCTACCAGCTGCCCTGGTACATCATGGTCGGGCCGCCGGGCTCGGGCAAAACCTCGGCCCTGCTGACCTCGGGCCTGAATTTCCCGCTGTCCACCACCATCGGCCGCGACCCCCTGAAGGGCATCGGCGGCACCCGCAACTGCGACTGGTGGTTCACGGACGAGGCCATCCTGCTGGACACGGCCGGCCGCTACACCACGCAGGACAGCGACCCGCACCAGGACCAGGCCGCCTGGCTGGGCTTCCTGGACCTGTTGAAGAGCTACCGCCCGCGCCAGCCGGTGAATGGCGCCATCGTGGTGATGAGCCTGGCCGACCTGATGGCCCCCGATCCCACCGAGCGCCTGAACCACGCCCGCGCCATCCGCCTGCGCCTGAATGAGCTGTACGACCGCTTCGGCCTGCGCTTCCCGGTCTACATGCTGTTCACCAAGGTCGACCTGGTGCCCGGCTTCGTCGAGTACTTCGACAACCTGGGCAAGTCGGAGCGCGAGCAGGTCTGGGGCATGACCTTCCCCCTGGACGACGGCGCCGCCGACAGCCCGGGCGTGGTCGACCAGTTCCCGCAGGAGCTGGAGGGCCTGGTCCTGCGCCTGAACGAGCGTCTGTTGGAGCGGGTGCAGCAGGAAGCGGACATCGAGCGCCGCGGCCTGGTGTTCAACTTCCCCAACCAGGTGGCCAGCCTCAGCGACGCGCTGCTGGAGATCCTCACGGAAATCTTCCGCGCCAGCCCCTATGAGACACGGCCCCTGCTGCGTGGCAGCTACTTCACCAGCAGCGTGCAGGTGGGCATGCCCATCGACCGCACCATGGCCACCATCGCCGCCACCTTCGGCCTGGACCCGGTGCGCATGCCGGCCAACAACCGACAGGGCCGCAGCTATTTCCTGACCCGGCTGTTCAACGAGGTGATCTTCGCCGAGGCCGCCGTCGTCAGCCTGAATCCCAAGGTGGAACAGCGCCGCCGGCGCCTGCGCATCGCGACCTACGCCTCCGCGGCCGTCATCCTCGCCGTGCTGGCCTACGCCTGGAGCACCGGCTACCAGGAGAACAAGCGCCAGGTGGCCCTGATCGACGACGGCCTGCAGGCCTATGACAAGGCCGCCGCCGGCATCCCCAGCCAGGGGGTGACGGACGCCGACCTGGCCCGCGTGGTCAAGCCGCTGAACATCCTGCGCAACCTGCCCACGGGCCTGGAGAACAACGAGGGTGTGGCCAGCCAGTGGCTGACCTTCGGCCTCTACCAGGGCGACAAGCTGAAGACCGTGCACGCCGCCGTCTATCACCGGGCGCTGAACGGCCTGATGCTGCCCCGCCTGCTGGTGCGGCTGCAGGACCAGATCCGGGCGCACGAGGATGACGACGACTTCGTGGCCGGCGCGCTCAAGATCTACCTGATGCTGGGCAGCCGCGGTCCCCTGGACGCCAACGCCGTGCGCCAGTGGATGGTGGCCGACTGGGCCGCCACCTGGCCGGGCGAGGCCAACAAGGGCCTGCGCGACGATCTGGCGCGCCACCTGGACAGCCTGCTGACCCGGGGCAGCCTGACGCCCATCCCCTTGGACGCCAACCTGATCACCCAGTCTCGCCGCAGCCTGGAAAAGCTGGCCCCGGCCGAGCGGGTCTACGCCCTGGTGCGCCAGCACGAAGGCATCAGCCAGCTGCCGCAGTGGCGCCCCATCGACCATGCCGGGGCCACTGCCGACCATGTCTTCACCCGCGTTTCGGGCAAGCCGCTGACCGAGGGCATCCCCGGCCTGTACACGCCGGAAGGCTACAAGGCCTTCCAGCCGGCGCTTTCCGCCGTCATCGCCGAGGTGCAGGGGCAGAGCTGGGTGCTGGGCGACAAGCCTGCCGGGGCCAATGCCCAGGCGCAGCAGGCCGCCCAGGCCGATGACCTGCGTGAGCGGGTGACGCAGCTGTACTACGCCGACTACATCCAGCAGTGGGACACCATGCTGGGCGACCTGCGCATCGTGCCGCTGGCCGACATGCAGCAGACCATCGCCGTGCTGAACCTGGTGTCTAGCCCAGACATGCCGATGCTGAAGCTGCTGAAGGACATCGCGGCGGAGACGCAGATCGTTCCCCTGCCGGGCCTGCCCAAGGCCGTCCCGGCCCCGGGCGGCGCCGCCGCGCCGGCGGCGCTGCCCACGCCGGACGCGCCGGTGGGCGCCGTGGCCGTGGCCCAGCACTTCCAGCCCATCGTCGACTTCGTCACGCCCAGCAACGGCGCGCCGGCGCGGGCGGAGGATCTGGTGCGCCTGCTGGGCGAGGCCTATCAGGAGCTGAGCAACGTCGCCAGCGGGCCTGGCAACGGCCGCATGGCCATGTACACCCGCGCCTCCCATGGTGGTGCCGGCGGCCCCATCCAGATGCTGAACACCCAGGCGGCGCAGATGCCCCGCCCGGTCAACGGCTGGATCGCCACCATCACCGGCAGCGCGTCGGAACAGTCGGTGGGCGGGGCCCGGGCCCAGTTGAGCAACCTCTGGGGCGGCGAGGTCGGCGGCTTCTGCACCCGCGCCGTCAATGGCCGCTATCCCTTCGCCAAGGACAGCGCCAAGGAAATCTCGGTGGGTGATTTCACCCGGCTGTTCGCCCCCAACGGCATGTTGGACAACTTCTTCAACAACCATCTGAAAACGCTGGTCGACACCTCGGGCGCCAAGTGGCGCTGGACCAAGGTGGGCGACACCGGCCTGGGCATTCCCGACAGCGTGCTGGCCTCCTTCCAGTATGCCGCCCAGATCCGCGACGCCTTCTTCCCCGACGGCGGCCAGCAGCCCCGTGTCGCCCTGCAGGTGACGCCGGTGACCCTGGATCCGAAGTCTACCGGCGTGCTGTTCGCCAGCGGCGGCCAGCAGATCGAATACCAGCACGGGCCGCAGTGGCCGGCCTCGCTCCAGTGGCCGGACAACGACCCCAACGGCGTCAGCCGCGTGGTGTTCGAGGTGACCGACGGCCTGCCGCAGAGCGTGCTGAAAAGCGGTCCCTGGTCGCTGTTCCACCTGGTGGACCAGGGCACGGTCACCCCCCTGGGCAGTGACAACTTCCGCGTCAACTTCACGTCCGGCACCCACAACGCCGGTTTCGAGGTGAAGTCCAGCACCTCGCTCAACCCCTTCATCCTCAAAGAACTGAGGGCGTTCCGTTGTCCAGTCTCTTTCTGAATGGCGCCGTCTCGGCTCACGAGCCGGGTTTCTTCGGCAAGATCCCGGCGCGGGGGGACTTCGTCTCCCGGCGGCTGGATCCCGCGATCGTCCGCCCGCTGGATGAATGGTTGCAGGCGTCGCTCGCCACCAGCCAGCGGCAGATGGGCGAGGCGTGGCTGCCCAGCTACCTGGACACGCCGGTCTGGCGCTTCGTCCTGGGGCCGGGGGTCTGCGGCGACACGGCCATGGCCGGCGTGCTGATGCCCAGCGTTGACCGGGTGGGGCGGTACTTCCCCCTGGTGCTGGCGACGCCGCTGCCCGGCTGCGTCGCCCCCATCCGCCTGATCGAAAGCGGCCGCGCCTGGTTCGACAAGGTGGAGGATCTGGCGCTGACCTCGCTGGACGACGACTTCAACTTCGACAGCTTCGACCAGGCCGCCCGCGTGCTGGGCGCGCCGCCTTACGACACGACGCGCGGCCCGGCGGAAAGCAGCGCCTTCCGGGTCGGGCTGGCCAACAACGGCGGCGCCAACGGCCGGGGCGCCCTGGGCAGTGCCTATGCCGAACTGCTGGACCAGGTGCTGATCGGCTTCAACAACCGCTTCAGCCTGTGGTGGACCACCGGGTCGGACAAGGTGGCGTCCTCGCTGCTGATCTCGCCCGGCCTGCCGGCGCCGCAGAACTACGCCGCTTTCCTGGACGGCCGGTGGGAGCGCTGGGGCTGGGAACGCCCGGCCGATACGGCGCTGCACCTCGCGGACGAGGAACTGCCCATCCTGCTGCTGCGTCCGGTGGTGGCGCTGCCCAGCCATGGCCGCACCCATCCGGGCACCCGCCGCACCATCAACCAGGACGCCCTGCTGCTGCGTCCGGACCTTGGCCTGTGGTGCGTCGCCGACGGCCTGGGCGGCCATTCGGCGGGTGAGGTGGCCAGCGCCCTGACTGTGAAGGCGCTGGACGCGGTGATGCCACCCCTGTCCTACGGCGGCTTCGTGGAAGAGGTGCGCGAGGCCCTGGTCGAGGCCAACGACAAGCTGCGCGCCCAGGCCGCCACCCTGGGCGACCAGGCGCTGATCGCCTCCACCGCCGTGGTGCTGCTGATCTACGCCAACCGCTTCAACTGCCTGTGGGTGGGTGACAGCCGCATCTACCTGCTGCGCGACGGCCGGCTGCGCCAGCTGACCACCGACCACGTGGCCGCCGGCATCAACCAGCAGCAGCGCGCCACCATGCTGGTCACCCGCGCCGTGGGCGCCGCCGACACGCTGGAGATCGACATGGTGCAGGACGTCGTCCAGCCCGGCGACCGCTTCCTGCTGTGCAGCGACGGCGTCACCAAGGTGCTGAGTGAGACGGAGATCGCCACGCTGATGCGGGGCATGCCCCCGCGCGAGACGGTGGACGCCCTGGTGGAGAACATCCTGGTCAGCGGCGCGCCGGACAACCTGACGGCCATCATCGTCGACGTGCCGGAAAGCGACCATCCGGTGGCCGAGGCCGCCCTGCAGGCGACGGCCGTGCCGGTGCCCCAGCCGTCGGCGCTAGAGGACGTGCGCCAAGGGGGTGCGGAATGAGCCAGGCCGCCGTCCTGACCAACCCCGGCGCCGCCGTGGCGGGCGAGGAGCCGCGGCAGCCGGACGAGATGACCTCGCTGCTGCTGAGCCCCGAGGCGCCGGATGAATTGACCCGCTTCGCCCCGGCCGAACTGACCGAGGTGATGGTCGCGCCGGATGTCGCCGCGCCGAACGCCGCCCCGGTGGTGCCGACGCGCGAGGTGGTGGAAAGCCAGGTGGCCGGCTTCATCGCCGGGGTCCGGGCGCAGGCGCACCGCGCCGGCCTGGACGAGGTCGCCTCCCTGGACCTGCTGAGCGGCGCCCGCGCCGCGCTGGACCGCCACATCCAGGCCGCCCAGCGCCCGTGGGAGGATGGGCCGGAACCGGCCGCCAGCGCCACGCCGGGGGCGCCCAAGGCCGATCCCACCGGCTGGTCGGTGGCGCCGGGCAGCACCATGCTGAACACCTTCATCGTGCGCACCCTGCTGGCGCGCGGCGGCATGGGGGAGATCTACCGGGTGCGCCATCGCGACCTGAAGACCGACCAGGCCATCAAGGTCATCATTCCGGAATACCGCGACGACGCCAAGATCGTCGGCCTGTTCCACGAGGAAGGCCGCCTGCTGCAGCGCATCCGCCATGACGCCGTGGTGAGCTGCGCCGGCCTGTACCGCGATGGCGACGGCCGGTCCATGCTGGTGCTGGAATACATCGACGGCCAGTCGCTGTCCTATTTCCTGCGGCGGGGCCCCGTGGGCTTGACGGCGCTGGAGGCCCTGCTGCGCCGCCTGGCAGCCGGGCTGACAGCGGTGCACGCCGCCGGCATCGTCCATCGCGACGTCAGTCCCGACAACATCCTGCTGCCCGGCGATAATCCGGCGGCGGCCAAGCTGATCGACTTCGGCGTGGCGCGGGAGATGCGCAACGGCGTCACCCCGCGCGACGGGCTGGATTTCGCCGGCAAGTTCTCCTTCGCCTCGCCCGAGCAGCTGGGCATGCATGGCGGCGCCATCGGCGTCGCGTCCGACATCTACAGCCTGGGCCTGGTCATCGTCGCCGCTGCGCGGGGCGAGAAGCTGCCCATGGGCCAGACGGTGGAGGAGGCGACGGCGGCCCGCCGCCAGGTGCCCGACATCAGCGCCGTGCCCGACCGCCTGCGCGGCGTGGTCGCCACGATGTTGCAGCCCGATCCCAAGCGCCGGCCCACGGACTTGGCCGCCCTGTTGCGTGCGCTGGATGCCAGCGCCGCCGCCGGGGGCGGCGGCTTCTGGAGCCGGCTTTGGCCGTCGCGGAAAGGTGCATGATGGATAACGGCGCTATCATGTCCCCTGGCGTGTCCCCGGGCGTCCTGGACCTTCCCGCCCTGCTGGCCCCCATCCCGGGTGATCAGCCGTGTGGGCCGGACCTGCGTGTGCACAACGGCGGGGATGCCACCTATTTCCAGCTGAAGGATCTGCGCGCCACCGCCCGCGCCATCGAGCGGCGGGCGGATTCCGAGGATGAGGCCCAGACGTCGCTGGCGGAGTGGCAGCGCATCCAGGATTTGGCGCGCACTGTTCTGGCCCAGCGCACCAAGGACATCGAGGTCGCCGTCTGGCTGACCGAGGCCGCCGTGCGGCTGGAGGGCTTCGCCGGCCTGGCCGACGGCTTCCGCCTGCTGGCCGGCCTGGTGGAGCGGTATTGGGACGGCGTCCATCCCCAGCCGGACGAGGATGGTATCGCGGTCCGCCTGGCGCCCATCGGCGGCCTCAACGGCCATGGGGCGGAGGGCACGCTGATCCAGCCCATCCGCAAGGTGCCGCTGCTGCGCGAGGACCAGCCCATCGCCTATTGGCACTACGCCCTGGCCCAGCGCGCCAGCCAGACGCCGGACACGCGCAGCCGCCCCGGCCGCACCCCGCCGCCCACGCTGGATGCCCTGTCCCAGCGCATGAGCCAGGTGCCGGCGGCCCGCAACCGGGCGCTGCTGGCCGATATCCGCGCCTGCCGCCAGGCCTTCCGCGACCTGGACCGGCTGCTGACCGAACGGGCGGGCGCCGACGCCCCGCCCACCTCCACCATTACCCACATCCTGGAGGAGGTGGAGGACGCGGTGGTGTTCCTGACCGGCCTGTCGGCCAAGGAAGAGGTGGAGGAGGCCGCCGTGCCCGACGTCATCCTGCATTCCGCCACCGGCGCCCCCGTCGTGGACGAGGCGGTAGCACCCCAGCGCCCGGCCAAGGGCATCACCAGCCGGGAGGAGGCGCTGACCCTGCTGGCGGAGATCGGCCAGTACTTCCGCCGCACCGAACCGCATTCACCCCTGTCCTACACCATTGAGGACCTGGTCCGGCGCGGCCGCATGCCGCTGCCCGAACTGTTGGCCGAGCTGTTGGCGGACGCGGGTGCCCGCAACACCCTGCTGACCACCGCCGGCATCCGGCCGGTGCAGGGCAACGGACAATAACCCCTGATGACCAATCAATTCTGTTTCGGGGCAACCCTAGACGACATGCAGCAACCCATGGGTAGGAGAAGGTAGATGGCCAGCGTTCATGACAAGCTCGAGCGGGTTCGCAAGCCGCGCGTGCACATCAAATACGAGGTCGAAACCGATGGGGCGATGGTCGAGAAGGAGCTGCCCTTCGTGGTGGGCGTGCTCGGCGATTTCTCCGGCGACCCGACGGACGACCTGAAGCCGCTGAAGGACCGCAAGTTCATCCAGATCGATCGCGACAACTTCAACGAGATCCTGGCGCGCATGAAGCCGTCGCTGTCGTTGCGCGTGCGGAACGAGCTGGAGGACGACGGCAGCGAGATGGCCGTGGAGCTGAAGTTCTCCTCGCTGGAGGACATGGAGCCCGGGCAGATCGTCCGCCAGGTGCCGGCGCTGCGCAAGCTGCTGGAGACGCGCAACCAGCTGCGCGATCTGCTGACCAAGGCCGACCGTTCGACCCAGCTGGAAGACCTGCTGGAATCCATTCTTCAGGATGACACCCAGCTGCGCAAGCTGTCGCAGCAGCTGGGCGCCACCGCCGAGGAGGTGAAGTGATGACCGACACCCTGACCGTTTCCCGCGAAGAGGCCGCGGCCGGCACCGTCGACGGCTTGTCCCTGCTGGACCAGGCCATCGGCGCCACCAAGCAGACCGAGCCGGCGCGCGTGCAGGAACTGCTGCGCACCCTGACGGAAGAGGCGCTGGGCGGCACCGTCACCTACAGCCGCAACCTGACCCAGACGCTGACCGCGGCGGTGAAGGCCATCGACGCCAAGCTGTCCAAGCAGCTGGCCGCCATCATGCACCATCCGGAATTCCTGAAGCTGGAAGGCAGCTGGCGCGGCCTGCACCACCTGGTCATGAACACCGAGACCAGCGCCAACCTGAAGATCCGCGTGCTGAACGTGCGCAAGCGCGAGCTGGCGAAGGATCTGGCCAAGGCGGTGGAGTTCGACCAGAGCGAGCTGTTCAAGAAGCTCTACGAGAACGAGTTCGGCACGCCGGGCGGTGAGCCCTACGGCATGCTGATCGGCGACTATGAGTTCACCAACCACCCCGAGGATGTGCAGATGCTGTCCAGCATCTCCAGCATCGCGGCGGCGGCCTTCGCCCCTTTCATCTCCGCCGCCAGCCCCAAGCTGTTCGGCTTCCAGGATTACCAGGAGCTGGCGAAGCCCCGCGACCTGGAGAAGATCTTCGAGACGGCGGAATACGCGCAGTGGCGCAGCTTCCGCGACAGCGAGGACAGCCGCTTCACCACCCTGACCCTGCCGCGCGTGCTGGCGCGCCTGCCCTATGGCGCCGCCACCCTCAGCGTCGACGACTTCAATTTCGAGGAGGCGCCCCTGGACCCCTCGGGCAAGTCGCTGGCGCTGGAGCATAACGAGTATTGCTGGATGAACGCGGCCTACGTGCTGGGCTCGCGCGCCACCGAGGCCTTCGCCAAGTACGGCTGGTGCACGGCCATCCGCGGCGCCGAGGGCGGCGGCAAGGTGGAAACCCTGCCCACCCACGTCTTCGTCAGCGATGACGGCGACCCCGACCAGAAGTGCCCGACGGAAATCGGCATCACCGACCGCCGCGATGCCGAGCTGGGCAAGCTGGGCTTCCTGCCGCTCTGCCATTACAAGAACACCGACTATGCCGTGTTCTTCGGCGCCCAGACGGTGCAGAAGCCCAAGAAGTACGACCGCCCGGACGCCACGGCCAACGCCGCCATCTCCGCGCGCCTGCCGTACATGATGGCCACGTCCCGCTTCGCCCATTACCTGAAAGTGATGGCGCGCGACAAGATCGGCTCCTTCCTGGAGGTCGAGGACTGCGAGGCCTGGCTGAACCGCTGGATCAACAACTACGTCAACGCCAACGAGGGCGCCGGCCAGGAAATGAAGGCCGCCTATCCGCTGCGCGAGGCCAAGATCACGGTGAAGGAAATCCCGGGCAAGCCCGGGTCCTATAACGCCATCGCCTGGTTGCGGCCCTGGTTGCAGATGGAGGAGCTGACGACCTCGCTGCGCATGGTGGCACGGATACCGAGCAAGCTCTGATGCAACAGACCCTTGAGGCGGCAGCCCCGGGGGTGGAACGACGCATCGACACGACGGAAGGCCGGGCCCCCCGGCCCGACGCGCCCCCGGCTTGGCGGCTGGACCTCAGCCGCCATCCCGACAAGCGCCTGGTCATCGACCAGCTGATCGCGGCGATCGACGCTCTGCTCACGGCCCAGGTCAACGCCATCCTGCACAATCCCCGCTTCCAGCAGCTGGAGGCGTCGTGGCGCGGGCTGCTTCAGCTCGTGGAGGCCTCGGCCTCCACCCGCGCCATCAAGATCCGCGTGCTGGATGTGTCCTGGCGCGAACTGTGCCGCGATTTCGAACGCGCCATCGAGTTCGACCAGAGCCAGCTGTTCACCAAGGTGTACAGCGATGAGTTCGGCACGCCCGGTGGGGAGCCTTTCGGCCTGCTGATCGGCGACTACGCCGTGCAGCACCAGCGCGACGCCGACCACCCCACCGACGACGTGGGCACCCTGAAGGCCATCGCCGCCGTGGCGGCCGCGGCCTTCTGCCCCTTCGTCACCAGTTGCTCGCCGGCGCTGTTCGGGCTGGACAGCTTCGGCGACATGGCCAGCGACGTGGACCTCGCCCGCTCCTTCGAGGGGCATGAGTTCATCCGCTGGCGGGCCCTGCGCGAGGCGGATGACGCCCGCTTCATCGGCATCGCCCTGCCCAAGGTGATGATGCGGCCGCCCTATCGCCACGACCCCAACCGCATCGACGGCTTCCGCTTCATGGAACGCACGGGCCGGCCGGGGGCGGGGGATTATCTCTGGGGCAACGCCGCTTTCGCTTTCGCCACCGTGGTCATGCGCGCCTTCCACCAGTACGGCTGGTTCGCCGACATCCGGGGCGCGCCGGACGACCTGAACGGCGGCGGCCTGGTCGACGGTTTCCCGGGCCATACCTTCCCGACCCTGGGCGGGGCGGCGGCACCGGCGGCGCCTTTGGACGTCTACCTGTCCGACCGGCAGGAGAAGCAGCTGAGCGATCTGGGCATCGTGCCGCTGTCGCGGGTCAGCTACGTCGACGCCTGCGTCTTCTACAGCTGCCAGTCGCTGCACCAGCCCAAGGTCTATGATCGGGCGACGGCCACATCCAACGCCCGGCTGTCGGCCATGCTGCAGTACGTGCTCTGCGCCTCGCGCTTCGCGCATTACATCAAGATGATCGGCCGGGACAAGATCGGCTCCTTCGCCACCGCGCATGATTTCGAGGAACACTTGCGCGACTGGCTCAGGGGCTATTGCCTGGCCAACGACGACGCCAGCACCTCGTTCAAGGCCCGCTATCCCCTGCGTGAGGCCGAGGTGCAGGTCCGCGACATCGCAGGCCGGCCGGGCGCCTTCGGCTGCGTCATCCACTTGAAACCGCATTTCCAGCTCGACGACGTCCAGACCAGCTTCCGCCTGGTCACGGAACTCGTCGGCCCGCAGGCCTGACGGGAGAGGACCCCATGAGCCAGACCGCCATCACCAACGCCCTGGAGGCCGGCGACCTGTCCGGCGCCTTGTCCGCCGCTACCGCGCATGTGCAGAAGGCGCCCACCGACACCGGCGCCCGCTACCTGCTGGCGGAGATCCTGTGCGTGGCGGGACAGCTGGAGCGGGCGGACAACCAGCTGTCCGTCGTGCTGAACCAGGACCCCGGTTCCATGGTGCCGGTCTCGCTGCTGCGCCAGCTGATCCGGGCGGAGACGGCGCGCCAGGATTGGTACCGCGAGGGGCGCCCGCCGGAATTCCTGACCGACATCTCCGCCGCCGCCCGCCTGCACCTGGAGGCGGGCGTGAAGGCCCGCGCCGGGGACGGGCGGGGGGCCTCCGCCACGCTGGTGGAGGCGGAAACGCTGCGCCGCGTCGCCACGGGCCAGCACAAGGGCGCGGCCTTCAGCGACTTCCGCGACCTGGACGACGCCTGCGGCGGGTTGCTGGAGGTGCTGAGCGCCGACGGCAAGTACTTCTGGGTCGGCGTGGACGAGGTGCTGGGCCTGGACTTCGCGCCGGCGAAGCGGCTGTCCGACCTGATCTGGCGGCCCCTGCGCCTGACCCTGCGCGACGGCACGGCCGGCAGCCTGTACATGCCCATGATCTATGCCGGCGCTGGTGCCGACGGCCTGACCGACCAGCACCGCCTGGGCCGCCTGACCGACTGGACGGAACGCGACGGCGCCATCCTGGGCCGGGGCCAGCGCTGCTTCCTGGTCGGCGATGATGCCGTGGGTGCCGCCGATCTCACCACCCTGCGCTTCGATGAAACCCAGGCCGATGTGGAGGCGGCGTAAGCCATGCCCGCGCAACAGCCCGCCACCATCGTGCCCTCCGTTCTCGACCGGCTGATCCAGCCGGTGGAAGGGCCGGCGGTGCGCAGCCTCGGCTGGAACGCGGCGTTGTCGCAGCTGAAGAACTCCATCCGTCGGGATCTGGAGGCCATGCTGAATACGCGGCGGCGGCCGGGCAAGCTGGGCAATGATGTGGGCGAGTTGCACCGCTCCCCGCTGCAGTACGGCATCCCCGACTTCACGGCTATGAGCATGGCGGCGCCCGAGCGCCAAGCCGCCTTCGGCCGGGCGCTGGAAGTGGCCATCCGCGAGTTCGAGCCGCGCCTCTCCTCTGTGGCGGTCACCCTGCTGAATGGCGGCCGCAACCTGGACCGCACGCTGCGCTTCCGGGTGGAGGCGGTGATCCGCCTGGATCCTTCGCCGGAGCCCATCGTCTTCGAATCCGTGCTGGACCCCGTCAGCCAGACCTTTCTGATCAAGGGCGACCCCCATGCCTGACACCTTCCTGTCCTTCTACAACCAGGAACTGGCGGCCATCCGGCGGGCGGCGACCCGCTTCGCGGGTGAGCACCCCAAGGTGGCGGGCAATCTGCGCATCAGCCCGACCACGGTGGACGATCCGCATGTCGCCCGCCTGATCGAATCCTTCGCCTACCTGACGGCGCGGGTGCGGCAGAAGCTGGACGACGATTTTCCCGAGCTGACCGACGCCCTGCTGGGGGTGCTCTATCCCCACTAC
The DNA here is from genome assembly GCF_034653275.1 of Nitrospirillum guaranorum. Taxonomy (NCBI): domain Bacteria; kingdom Pseudomonadati; phylum Pseudomonadota; class Alphaproteobacteria; order Rhodospirillales; family Azospirillaceae; genus Nitrospirillum; species Nitrospirillum guaranorum. The sequence goes on from NZ_JAYEES010000002.1 coordinate 713,886, forward strand.
GTGACGCCGCTGCCTTCCATGGCCATCGTGCAGATGAAGGCGGCGCCGGAGCTGACGGGCAGTTTCACCGTGCCGCGCGGCGCGCAGGTGGAGACGGAGGCGGTGCGAGGCGAGGCCTGCCGCTTCCAGACCACCATGCCGGCCGAGATCTGGCCGGTGGAGGTGACGGCCGCCAGCCTGGCCGCGCTGCCGGCGGCGGCCCCCCTGGTGGCGGCGACCCGGCAGGCCAAGTCGGTGCTGCGGCTGAAGATCAGCTCCACCGCCCAGGGCCAAGGCCTGACCGACCTGGGCGTGGACCGCCTGCGCCTGTTCCTCTCCGGCCCGCCGGAGGTGGCGTTCACCCTGCACGAGCTGCTGCTGAACAACGTCGTCGGCATGGCGGTGGTGGAGGATGTGAACGATCCCAATCCCGTCGAGCTGGGCCCCGACCACCTGGCCCCGGTGGGTTTTGAGCCCGAGGACGGCATGGTGCCCTATGGCGCCCAGTCCTTCCTGGGCTACCGCCTGCTGAGCGAGCTGTTCGCCTTCCCGGAAAAGTTCCTGTTCGTCGATCTGCACGGCCTCAGCGCGCGGTCCCTGCGCGGCGTGGGCCAGCACATGGAGGTCTACCTCTACCTCGACCGCGTGTGGACCGAGGGGGAACGGCTGGTGCGGCCGCAGGTATTCGCCCTGGGCTGCGCCCCCGTGGTCAATCTGTTCCGGCAGTCGGCCGAGCCCATCATCCTGGGCCATGATGCCACCGAATACCTGGTGCAGGCCGACGCCCGCCGGCCGGAGGCGCGCGAGATCTACGCCATCGAACGGGTCCGGGCCTCTTCCCCCCGAGGGGAGAAGGCGGAGTTCCTGCCCCTCTACGGCAATCACCACGGCACCGACCCCTCGCGCCACCAGCATTTCTGGCACGCCATGCGCCGCCCCCGGGGCGGGCGCGATGCCAGCAGCGAGATGTATCTGTCGCTGGTCGACCTGGGCCTGAACCCCAACGCGCCGCCCGACTGGACGGTCAGCGTGGAGACCCTATGCTTCAACCGCGACCTGCCGGCGCAGCTGCCCTTCGGCGGCGGCCATCCGCGCATGCACCTGACGGAGGGCGGACCCATCGCCGGCGTCACCTGCCTGACGCCGCCCACGGCGGTGGTGCGGCCGCAAACGGGCGACGGCGCGCGCTGGCGCCTGATCTCCCACCTCAACCTCAACCATCTGTCGCTGATGGACGGCCAAAAGGGGGACGGCCAGGGCGGCGCGGCGGCGTTGCGGGAGCTGCTGAAGCTCTACGACCTCAAGGACACGCCGGAGACGCGGGCCATCATCGACAGCGTCACCGGCATCGGCTACCGCCGCGCCACGGCCCGGGCGCCGCACGCCGACTTCGCCGCCCTGTGCCGGGGCGTGGACATCGACCTGGTGATGGATCCGGAACGGGCGGGCGCCATGGGCATCTATCTGCCTTCGGCGGTGCTGGAGCGTTTCTTCGCCCTCTACACCTCCATCAACTCCTTCACCCGGCTGACGGTGCGGGCGAAGGGCCGGAAGGAGGCGCTGGTCCGCTGGGGCGCCCGCATCGGCGCCAAGGTGACGGCATGAACGCCATCGCGCCGCTGCCGACGCGCGCCTCATCGGGGGGCGGTTCGCCCGCCCTGCTGGACATGCTGCGGCATGAACCCTTCCGCTTCGACCTGTTCCGCGCCATCCAGCTGCTGGAACGGCAGTTCGGCGCCTCCGCCGAAGAGGATGAACTGCCCATCCGTTTCGCCGCGCACCAGTCGCTGTGCTTCCCGGCGCATGAGATCCAGCGCCTGCACCTGCCCCACCCGGCTGAAGGCGGGGAAGAGGGCGCGGCGGCGGAGCCCGCCCGGCTTGACCTGAACGTCATGACCCTGACGGGGCCCGTCTCGGCCCTGCCGCAGGCTTATACCGAGACGGCCATTCGCAGCCTGCGCGACCGCACGCCGGGCTTCGCCGCCTTCCTCGACCTGTTCAACGACCGTATCGCCACCCTGCTGTTCCGCGCCTGGCGGCGCTATCGCCTGCCGGCCTTGTACGAGCATCGCGGGCTGGAGGGCGGGGACGCCGCCACGGCCGCCCTGTTCGGCATCGCCGGTTTCGGCACCGGCCACCTGCGGGGCCGCCTGTCGGTGCGGGACGAGGTGGCGGTTTATTACGCCGGCCTGTTCAGCCAGCAGCCGCGCGCGGCCATTTCGCTGGAGCGCATGCTGGCCGACGCCTGCGGCCTGCCCGTCAAGGTGCGGCAGTTCGCCGGCCGCTGGATCGCCATCCCGGCGGAGGAGCAGACCTGCCTGCGCCTTGGTGGTAAGGCGCCTGCCTACAACCGCCTGGGCGTGGATGCCGTGGCCGGCGCCCGCATGTGGGATGTGCAGGGCCAGTTCCGCATCATCCTGGGCCCCCTGACGCGGCGCCAGTTCATGGAACACCTGCCGGGCCGGCCGGGGCTGACGCGCCTGGTGGAACTGGCGCGTCTTTATGCCGGGCCTGAGCTGGGCTTCGACGTGCAACTGGTGCTGCACCGGGAGGAGGTGCCGCCCTGCCAGCTGGACGGGCGGGACGGCACGGGTCCGCGCCTGGGCTACGACAGCTGGCTGGCGTCGCTGCCCATGCTGCACGACCCGGACGATGCAATCATCAGTATCAATGACACAGATTAGTATCACCTGAAGCATATATCGGAAGTAATGCCATTCTATTAATGTAATGTTACATGAACGGCATAATAACAGATGGAAAATTCGATACTATAACCATCGGGTAAGTTCCAATCGCCGTTCGAGTTTTATTTTTGCAGTCGTGCCATCGGCGGACCTGGGTCGGACGATGGGGGTAGGGGAATACGTCAACCAAAAGCGCGGGTCTTGAAATGGATTCGATGGATCTAAGGACGCTGGTCGATGGGCTGGATGCCACGGCCCGCCGGGCGCTTGAAGCCGCCGCGGGCGGCGCCATGGCCAAAACCCACTATGAGATTGAGATCGAGCATTGGCTGCACGCCTTGCTTGACCGGCCGGACACCGGCCTGCGCCAGGCGCTGCCCAAGATGGGCCTGGGGCCAGAGGCGCTGGAGCGCGCGCTGGACCGAGGGCTTGCCCGCTGCCGCACCGGCAGCAGCCGCGCCCCGGCCTTCTCGCCGCGCGTCGTGTCGCTGATGCGCGAGGCCTGGTTCCTGGCCACCTTGCGCTTCAAGGCCGGGGCGGTGTCGCCCCTGCACCTGCTGGCGGCCCTGGTGGCTGACGACAAGGGCGCCTTGGCTTTCGGTGACCTGGCCGCCGCGCTGGAGGCCATCGACCCGCAGGCGCTGGACGCCCTGATCGAGGCCGAGGTTCCCGAGGGCGCCGCCGCCGCTGACGGCCAGGCCGCGCGCAAGCCTGGCGGGCGTACCCCCAACCTGGACGCCTACACCATCGACCTGACGGCGGAGGCGGCCCAGGGCCGCATCGACCCCATCACCGGCCGCGATGCCGAGGTGCGGCAGGTGATCGACATCCTGACCCGCCGCCGCCAGAACAACCCCATCCTGGTGGGTGAGGCCGGCGTGGGCAAGACGGCGGTGGTCGAGAGCTTGGCCCTGCGCATCGCCGCGGGCGAGGTGCCGGCGGCCCTGCGCGAGGTCAGCATCCGCACCCTGGACCTCGGCCTGCTGCAGGCCGGCGCCGGTGTGAAGGGCGAGTTCGAGAACCGCCTGAAGGGCGTGATCGATGAGGTCAAGGGTTCGATCAAGCCCATCATCCTGTTCGTGGACGAGGCGCACACCCTGATCGGCGCCGGTGGCCAGGCGGGGCAGGGCGACGCCGCCAACCTGCTGAAGCCGGATCTGGCCCGTGGCGCGCTGCGCATGGTGGCCGCCACCACCTGGGCGGAATACAAGCGCTATATCGAGCGCGACGCCGCCTTGGTCCGCCGCTTCCAGCCGGTGAAGGTGGACGAACCGGATGAGGCGACCGCCATCGCCATGATGCGCGGCCTGGTCCCGACGCTGGAGAAGCACCATGGCGTGCGCATCCTGGACGCGGCGGTGCGGGCGGCGGTGCACCTGTCCCACCGCTACATCACCGGCCGGCAGCTTCCCGACAAGTGCGTCAGCGTGCTGGACACGGCGGCGGCCATGGTGGCCATGAGCCAGGCCGGCCGGCCCGAGGCGCTGGACGCCGTGGCCCGCGAGACCGAGGGGCTGGAGGTGGAAAAGGCCTCCCTGCTGCGCGAGATGGCGCTGGGCGCCGACCACGCCGCCGCCGTCGCCGCCCTGGATGAGCGGTTGGCCGCCGCCCAGATTCGGCAGGCGGACCTGCACCAGCGCTGGACGGAGGAACGCCGGCTGATCGACGAGATCATCGGCGTGCGCAGCGCCCTGGAAACCAAGCTGGGCGGGGCGGCCGAGGGCAGCGCCACCGGGGGCGAGGTCGACGTGGCCGCCCTGCGCGGCCGCCATGCCCGCCTGCATCAGGATCTGACCGACCATCAGGGCGAGCAGCCGCTGGTGCACCACGACGTCACCGCGCAGGCGGTGGCCGAGGTGGTGGCGCGCTGGACCGGCATCCCCGTGGGCCGCATGCTGTCCAGCGAGATCGAGACGGTGCTGGGCCTGGAAGGACGCCTGGGCCAGCGGGTGGTGGGCCAGGACGACGCGCTGCACCTGATCGCCGACGTGCTGCACACCGCCCGCGCCGGCATCGCCGACCCGCGCAAGCCGCCGGCCATCTTCCTGCTGGCCGGCCCCAGCGGCGTGGGCAAGACCGAGACCGCCCTGGCGCTGGCCGACATGATGTACGGCGGGGAGCAAAGCCTGACCGTCATCAACATGTCGGAGTTCAAGGAGGAGCATAAGGTCTCCCTCCTCATGGGGTCGCCGCCCGGCTACGTCGGCTATGGCGAGGGCGGGATCCTGACGGAGGCGGTGCGCCGCCGGCCCTACGGCGTGCTGCTGCTGGATGAGATGGAGAAGGCGCACCCCGGCGTGCAGGACATCTTCTACCAGGTGTTCGACAAGGGCGTGCTGCGCGACGGCGAAGGTCGCGACATCGACTTCCGCAACACCACCATCCTGATGGCCTCCAATGCCGGTTCCGACCTGCTGGCCGCGTTGGCGGCGGACCGCGAGACCCTGCCGGATCTGGCGGGGCTGACGGCCGCGCTGCACCCGGAACTGCTGAAGCACTACAAGGCGGCCTTCCTGGGCCGGGTCACGGTGGTGCCCTACCTGCCGCTGACGGCGGAGCGCCTGCGCGACATCGTCGGCCTGCAACTGGGCCGCCTGCGTCAGCGGGTGGAGCAGACCTATGGTGCCGCCCTGTCGGTGTCGCCCGCCGTGGTCGAACGGCTGGTGGCCCGCTGCGGCGAAAGCGACGTCGGGGCCCGCGCCATCGACCATGTGCTGTCGCGCAGCCTGATGCCGGCGCTGTCCAAGCGCCTTCTGGAAACCCTGGCCGCCCGGCGCACCGTCGCCGCCGCGACCGTGGATTGGGATGACGAGGCCGGGGATTTCCGGATCGACATCCAGACGGTGCCACTGGCCGAAAGGCCGATGGTGGAGTCCGCGGCGGAATAAGGGCCGCCAAGGCCCTGCCCGGACCCAAGCCGCTTGGGGTCACCCGGCGCACCGTACCTACCGCACCGGCCGCTGGCCGCCCGCCAGTCCGGTGCATCGACGCAAACCCGCGTTCAACCAAAGTCCATGAAGTGAGGAGAACTACGAATGCCCATTTACCTGCAGATCGACGGCATCTCCGGCGACGCCACCCAGCAGAACCATCAGCAGTGGACCGACATCAAGACCCTGCAGTGGGGTGTCACCCGGTCCATGAACACCCTGGCCGGCGCCACCGCCAATCGCGAAGGTTCCGAGCCGTCGGTGCGTGAAGTCGTGCTGACCAAGACCAGCGACAGCTCCTCCGTGAAGCTGTTCTCCCAGGCCTGCAGCGGCCGTTCGGGCGTGACCGCCAAGATCCACATCGTCACCAGCGGCAACCCGGGCGACACCTATATCGAGTTCACCCTGACCAACACCCTGATCTCGTCCTACAACATCTCGGCCTCCAGCGACCGGCCGGAAGAGCAGATCGTGCTGAACTTCACCAAGGTGGAGATGAAGTACACCCCCTACGACAGCCAGCACAACCCGCAGTCCCCGATCATCGCCTCCTACGACCTGGCCACCACCAAGTCGGCTTGATCGGTTTACGGCAGCCACGCGGGCGTTTTCACGCCCGCGTGGCTCACGCCGCGTTCGATGTTGCCTGGAGTTCGGCCAGGATGACGAACATGACTGCCGCGAATGTTGGCCTCATTGGACAAGGACACGACCGGCCGTCCTTGAATACCTGGTATTTTTATTTTTTCGACTTGCTGCTTATATTTTGCATCTGGCTGATCTGGGCGTCCTACCCCGACCTACTGGTGTTCGACACGCATCCGGATCACGTACTGTTCGACAGGTACGTGTTCTGCTTCTTCGCCGGACCTTTCCTATATGGACTACGGATCGCGATGTACGTCGCGATGGCCCGGAAATACCGAGAGCCGATGACCCTTGAGATCCGGATTATTCAGATTTCGGCCATCGCCTTCGTGGCCTCACTGCTTATCGGCATCTTCGCCGGCGATCTCTGGGCGTCGGCGCATGGGTATAAGCGCTGCTTCAAACCGGCGGATCGGTCCAACGACTATTTGTATGTGCTTAAGGACATCGACTGTCCGGCGCGCCCCACCCCGGAAGAATACCTGCATCCCCCGCCGCGCCAGCCCTAATAGATTTGTTAGATATTTAAATCCAAACAAGTAAGATCGGGAGAAATGCCATGGCAATCGTCCTGGATAATGACTGGGGTCCTTATAAGAATGCGAACGAGGCGTCCGCCTATTTGATCCCGTACGTCAATCGCGTTTGCGGTCCCGAAGTGGGAATTACCTGGGCGACTGGAGGTTTCGTCTATCCTCTGCGTGCGCCAATCTGGGATGGTGGCGGATTCGGCGATAACGTCGTTTTTCAATGGAATCATATTCCCGCCAGTGTCCCCAACCATCCTCCCCCCTCTGACTTTTGGCACCGGGTAAAGGCGTTCATCGATCGCTGCATGGAGGCCGAGGGGCAAGCAGCGCTGGCGGAAAGCCAGGCTAACTTGGCCATGGCGCAGGCTGTAACCAACATGTTCAACAGCATCGCCCATAAGGACGACGCTTTGGCCGTCGCGCTGGATGTGATTTGCGTCGCAGCATCCATAGCCCTGATCCCCACGGGCCTAGGGGCCTTGGGTGTTCTAGCATTCATGGGGGGAACTTTCCTGTTGGGGGCCGATGGCGCCATTTATGGCCTTGAACTAGCTGGCAAAGATGGTACAGCGAATAGCTTGAGGGAACGCACCGAGACGATGCGGATCATCGCCACCGTTATGACATTGCCGGATATAGCGGTGGGCGGGGCTCGGGCGCTTCGGGAATTGAAAGAGGCGCGCGAACTGCTCAGGGCGGATATTGTCACGGCGAACGCCGCTGAGAAGCTTGGCAGCCGAACGGCGAATATGGCGCGCGTGGATCGATATGCGCAGGTGGCCGAACGTGCGCACTTACGCTCGCAACTCCGCGCTCAACAGATACGGGCTGCTGTCACTCTTGATATTATTCCCCGTGTCGCCGGTTCAGGGTCTGGTGGTCTCATGGTCCGCGAACAACTCTCATCAAACGAGGCTCAGGGGAAAGAGGCGGATGCCGTTCTTGTTCACCAAGTAGCCGAGCGTCTGGAAGTCCATAGCGTGGCGGTGCAACGGAAATGAACGAGCTTTATCGACATGCGAATCTTCGGCAGCCATCGCCTGGCTATTTATATAGCCTAGCCTTGGCTGGTGTTGGTTTAGCATTTCTTTCTGTTGGTTTGGGCGGAACCCTGGCTATTCTTAAACATGCTGACGTCCTGGCTGTTTATGGTTCTGTTACGCCCTTCGTCTTTACGTTCGCATTGTCGCTCGGCTTTCTGTATCGGCTAATATTTTCGGCTCGCGTTTCTGCATCGTTGCAGGCGCTGGTGCGGCAATTCATAACGCTGATCTTTATATTGGAAGTTATTGGGGCTGTGGTTGCCCTTGTTCTATTCTATGTTCAGTGGTCGGTCTCGCCGCCACCCGACGATGGTGATCGCGCCATTGTGTCCATCTTCATGGTTTTTACCTGCCTTTGCCAGATTCCGACGGTCATCTGGCTGCTGCGCTACCGCAAGGAGTGAGAGGGCAGGCATGGACGCTTCGACAATGACGAGCGCCGCGTCGCGTCCAACTTGGCGCCGCCCCTCCACCGGCTATTATCTCACCCTGGGTTTGGCCCTGCCGGGGATCGTCTTCGCCGCCACCAGCATTGCCGCCTCCTTGCAAATCCGGGCTCATGCCGATCCTTTTGGCATCCTTGATCCGGTGGGGCTGCCGGCGATGCTGTTCGTCTGGTTCCTGCTGTACGCTTTCCGTCTGATCTTCTGGGGAAAAGTACCGCCCCGGACTCAGGATATCGTTCGCACGCTACTGACGTTGGTATTGTGCGCCGAGGTGCTGGCGGGTGCCGCAGCGCTTGCGCTGGCCTTGACTACGCCAACAGAAGAGCCGGTGAGGGGAGGGGCGGGTTTGATCATGGTGGGGTCGTTCACCACCCTCGCCGTTCTAAGCCAACTCTCCACCATCACGTGGCTGTTGCGCTACCGCAAGGAATAGCCGGTCACAGCGGTTGCTCTCGCGGAGGGGCCAGCCTCTCATGGCAGGCGCTTGCTGCCAGGGCTCCCGTCGTATTCGGCCGCCCCAATTGAATCAGCCCGATCGCCCGATCCGCCCTACTCTTTTGGGCAGGTCGGCCTCGGCATGGTTCTGCCACCAACGGTTCCGCCGTATGTAAAAGGAAAAGGCCGGACCCATCTTCCGGCGGGCTGACTCGTGAGCCCTCGCGGAGCAATGGCGGCGGGCCGGGCCGGCCAGCCAGGCGCTTGCATGGCGCCAGAAATCCCAGGTGCGGGGCCGATTTAAGGACAGCTTTGCGGGCGGCGCATGGCGAGAGATCCGCGCGCTGGCCGCACCTCCCTTCCTGTTTCAAAACCGGTGTCTCCGCTGTCGGGGTACAGGACAGGAAACGCATGCTCAGGCATTCCGAATAAATCACTCCGTTCATCTACAGAGATAAAGCCAGGATGTCTTGCTGTAATCTGCTGCACAGATGCCGGCAAACTGTGCATTTTATAAAAACAACCGAAGAATGATCATGTTTTACGTCGCCAGTGCAAGCATCATAACCACATTCAATTTTCCCATATTGGCTGTTTATGTGCCGTACATGACCCTCGCGAATATGCCTGACGATTATGCCTCTACTATCTTGATGCAAATCTCCATCGAAGGGGTTACTCGGGTACTCAGAGGTGCTGGGGCCGCTGTCCCCCGCGCGCGTTCCGGCGCGTGGGGGTGGCGCTGGCGAAGGTCGGGTTGCTGGTTGAGGGGGAATGGGCATGGGCAAGATGATGCTGGACGCGCGCAAGGACCTGAAAAGGACGGGCCAGGCGTCGCGCACGCTGCTGCTGACAGGCACATCCCTTCTGGCCATGGGCGCCGCCCTGACCGCCTCCCGCCCGGCGTCGGCGCAAAACGCCGTCACCATCATCGGCGGAACCACGTCGCTGCAGATGACGTCGGCCTACACTAACCTTACCCTCACCAACAGCGGCGCCATCTCCGGCGGTGCGACCGCCGTCACGTTCACCAACGGCAGCCACGACCTTCTTCTCAACCAGGGCCTGATCTCCGGCAGTATCCGTGGCCTCTACCTGGCCGGCACGGCCGGCGTCGGCTACAGCACCCTGACCACGCTGATGAACACGGGCACCATCGTGTCCAGCGGCGGCAACGCCATTGAAATCGCCGCCGGCAACGTCCTGGTCTCCATCGTCAACAGCGGCCTGATCTCCGGCAATCTGCTGCTGGACGGCGACAGCGCCGTCACGATCTTCGGCGGTGTCGGTGCGGCCGTCGGCAGCTTCACCGGCGTGTCGGGCAACCAGGGCACCATCACCAGCACGCTGGCCAACCTGACCCTGGGCGGCGGCAGCCTGCTGCTGAACGACGCCATCAACGTCGGCGCCAGCGGCACCCTCATCAACAGCGGCGCTTCCGTCACCCTGGCCAGCGTCGTCAGCGTCACCGGCAACTATGGCCAGTCCGATGGCACCCTGGCGCTGGGCGCCGGGGCGGAGCTGGTGGTCAGCGGCGACGCCAATGTGACGGGCGGCACCGTCAATGCCACGCTGTCCGGCATCACCAGCGGCAATACCTATCTGGTGGGGCAGACGCTGGCCACCCTGGTCGCCGCCAGCAGCGGCACCTACACCGGGCTGACCACCAGCTTCGCGGGCGGAATTGGCGGTCTTTCCATCGGCGCCGGCACTGCGGGCGGCAATCTGGTCGCCCAGGCCAGCAACGATTACGTCGGCGGCACGGCCGGCAGCCTGACGCTGACCGGCACGGTGCACACCGGCGGCACCAACGCCTATGTCGCCGGCAGCGCCAGTATCGGCACGCTGGTCAACGCCGGCAGCTTGTCCGGCGGCGAGGTCGGGCTCCATGTCCAGTCCGGCGCCCATATCGGCACCTTGGTCAACACCGGGCTGATCGACGTCTCGGCCGGCGGTGGTTTCACACAGCTTGGCATCCGCGTGGACGGCGGTTCCGTCGCCACCCTGTCCAACACCGGCACCATCATCGGCCAGTTCGGCATCTTCAGTCAGGCCGTGGTCGGGCTTATGTCCAACAGCGGCGTGATCACGGTCACCGGCGCCGGCGGCGGCCTCGTCAGCGCCAACCCCGCCAGCATCGTCGAGAACAGCGGCACTATCGTCATCGCGAACTCCGGCACCGCCATCCGCGGCTATGCCACCATCAGCACGCTGATCAACAGCGGCCTCATCACCGTGGGTTCCTCCTCCGGCATCGGCATGCGGTTGAGTGCGCGGCAGAACACCGTCGTCAACAGCGGCACCGTTGCCGCCTCCCGCGCCCTGGTGATCAGCAACGGTGGCGGCATCAGCTACTTCGTCAATTCCGGTCTTGTCGCCGGTGACGTGATCAACGGCGACAATTTCTCCGTCTACGAGGACCTGTCCATCGTGGGCGGCACGGGCGGGACGGTCGGCACCTTCACCGGCTTTGCCGCGAACAGCCAGGGCACCATCACCAGCACCTTCAGCAACCTGGTCTTCGCCGGCGGCGACCTGCTGCTGAACGATAGCATCAACGCCATCGGCCACACCGTGGTGAACAGCGGCGCAAACCTCACCCTGGTCAGCATCGTCAGCGTCACCGGCGATTTCAGCCAGAGCGCCGGCGCCCTGAATCTGGGCGCCAATGGATTGGTGGTCAGCGGAACGGCCAGTATCGGCGGCGGGGTGGTCACGGCCTCTCTCGCCAGCCTGACCGTGGGCGGCAACTATGTGGCGGGCGACGCCCTGGCCACCCTGGTCGCCGCCGGCAGCGGCACCTACGGGGGCATGGCCTTCGCCGTCAGCAGCGGCGTCAGCCCCCTGGTGATCGTGCAGGGGACGGACGCGGGCAACCTGCTGGCCCTGGCGGGCAACGACTACATCGGCGGCACGCTGGCCAGCGTGGTCAACACCGGCACCATCGACAACCTGTACGTGGCCGCGACGGGCAGCCTGGGCAGCTTCCGCAACGAGGCCACCGGCCTCCTGGCCAACGGCGCCACCAACCTGGGCAGCATCGGCACCCTGGACAACGCCGGCACCATCGGCAATTTGTCCGTGGCCGCGACGGGCAGCCTGGGCAGCTTCCACAACGAGACCACCGGCACCCTGGCCAACGGCGTCACCAACCTGGGTGCCATCGGCACGCTGGACAACGCCGGCCTGGTCCTGGTCAGCGGCAGCAGCGGCTTCAACGCCAACGGCACCATCGGCACGCTCAGCAACAGCGGCACCATCAGCAACGGCGGCGGCTTTGGCCTGGGCATGCTGGTGCGGGGCACGGTCGGCCTGCTGCAGAACCAGGTGGGCGGCAGCGTCGGCGGCCCCATAGCCATCGTGGTCGTCGGCCCCAGTTCCAACAACGGCACGGCCGCCACGGTCGGTACGCTCAGCAACGCCGGCACCATTGCTGGCGCCTATCTGGCGATCGAGACCGACGGCACCGTCGGCCTGCTGCAAAACCGGACCGGGGGCACCATCACCGGCGGGAACAGCGGCGTCATCAAGGTCTACGGCGGCATCAACACCCTCACGAACGGTGGTCTCATCCAGGGCGCCTACACCGGCGTCATCGTCGACAACGCCCAGTTCATCAACGGCACCATCGGCTTGCTGCAAAACCTGGCCGAAGGCAGCATCGTCGTGTCCAGCGGCACCAACCTGTTCAATGGTGCTGCCATCATCAACCACAGCCGCATCGACACCCTGTTGAACAGTGGCTACATCGGCGCCGTCGTCAGCGGCATCCTCAGCGATGGCACCATTGGCACCCTGGCCAACCAGGTGGGCGGCACCATAGCCGTGTCGGGTGCCTTCGGGGTGACCTGGGCGGGCGTCCAGGCCGGCGGCAGCATCGGCACCCTGAGCAACGCCGGCCTGATCACCATCGGCGCCTACGCGGGCAGCCACACCGGCGTGGGCGTCAACGCCACCGGCACCCTCGGCCAGTTGAGCAACAGCGGCACCATCCTGGGGCCGAACGGCATCTTCGTGCGGTCGGGCACCGTCGATACCCTGACCAACCAGGCGGGCGGCACCATAGCCGCCACCCGTAGGGGCATCACCAACGTCGGCATCATCGGCCGGCTGGACACCCAGACCCTCAGCACCATCACCGGCGGCACCACCGGCGTCTTCAACGCCCTGGGCGGCAGCATCGGCACCCTGGCCAACGCCGGCGTGATCGCCGGTGGCGCATCCAACGATGGGCTGGCGAACCAGGGCCAGATCGACCTGCTGGACAACAGCGGCACCATCACCGGCTCGATCGGCATCCACAACCTGGCCCAGAATTCCTCCGCCCTCAGCACCATCGGCACCCTGATCAACAGCGGCCTGATCCGGGGCGCCATCGGCATCTATGAGCAATTCGGCGGCGGCACGCTGGTCAGCAACAGCGGCACCATCCTGGGCGCCAACTATGGCATCGTGGCGAACGCAAGCACGCTGGGCACCATCGCGAACAGCGGCACCCTGGCCTCCAGCGGCACCGGCGCGGCTCTCGCTGGCATCTACAGCAACGCCAGCACCATCAGCCTGATCACCAACAGCGGCACCGTCACCGGCTGGGCGAACGGCATCTACGCCGACCAGGCGGGCGCCACCATCGGCGCCGTGGTCAACAGCGGCGTCATCGCCGCCACCGCGCGCGGCGTCCAGATCAGCGGCCAGGCCACCATCGGCACCCTGGAGAACCAGACCCTCGGCACCATCACCGCCGGCGCCACCGCCGTCCTCAACACCGTGGGCGCCAGCATCGGCACCCTGGCCAACGCCGGCCTGATCGCCGGTGGCGCATCCAGCGACGGGCTGCGGAACAAGGGCCAGATCGACCTGCTGGACAACAGTGGCACCATCACCGGCTCGATCGGCATCCACGACCAGAGTCAGAACTTCCCCACCCCTGGCACCATCGGAACCCTGGTCAACAGCGGCCTGATCAGGGGCACCATCGGTATCTATGAGGAGTTCGGCGGCGGCACGCAGATCAGCAACAGCGGCACCATCCTGGGCGGCGTCTATGGCATCGGGGCGTATTGGGGCACGCTGGGCACCATCGCCAACGGCGGCACCCTGGCCTTCGCCGGCGCCGGCACGCCTGTGGCCGGCATCTATGGCGCCTACAGCACCATCGGCCTGATCACCAACACCGGCACCATCACCGGCTGGGCGGCCGGCATCCGTGCCGACCAAGCGGGCGCCACCATCGGCACGGTGGTCAACAGCGGCGTCATCGCCGCCACCCGGGACGGCATCCAGGCCAACGGCGGGGCCACCATCGGCGCCCTGCTGAACAGCGGCACCATCACCGCCCCCACCGCCATCCAGCTGACCGGCGACGCGCGCATCGGCACCCTGGTCAACAGCGGGCTGATCGCCGGTACCGTCCAGAACGGCAATCCCTCCTTTGGCGACACCATCGCCGGCGACCTGACCATCGCGGGCGGCACCGGCGGCACGGTGGGCACCTTCACCGGCCAGACCCTGGCCAACAAGGGCCTGATCGACAATCGGCTGAGCAACCTGACCGTCACCGGCGGCAGCCTGCTGCTGAACGACGACATCGACGCCGGCAGCCATCTGGTCAGCAACCAGGCGGCCATCATCGCGCTGAACAGCATTGTCACCATCACCGGCGACTACAGCCAGTCGGCGGCTGGGACCCTGGTGCTGAACGGCGGCGGGCTGACGGTCAGTGGCGGCGCCACGGTGGCGGGCGTGATCCAGGCCACCGCCGGGGGGAGCGCCACCGCCAACTATCTGGCGGGGGACACCGTTGCCACCCTGCTGGCGGCCGGCACCCTCAGCGACACCGCCGACCTGACGCTGAACGCCGCCGCGCTGGGCGGCCATTTGGCCGTGACCAGCGGCACCGCCACCAACGCCCTGCTGGCGCTGGCCACCAGCGATTACATCGGCGCCAGCTTCGGCACGCTGAGCATCGGCAACGGCACGCTGCTGTCGGCGCCCACCGCCCTGTACATCGCCGGCAGCGGCAGCCTGGGCGCCCTGGCCAACAGCGGTACCATCGCCGGCAACGTCACCAACGCCAGCGCCAACGCCCTGACCATCCTGGGCGGCACCGGTGCCGCGACCGGCACCCTGACGGGCGGCAGCCTGACCAACCAGGGCACCCTCACCAGCACGCTCGCCAACGTCGTGCTTGGCGGCGGCAACCTGGCTTTGAACGACACCGTCAATGTCGGCACCGGCACGCTGGTCAACAGCGGCGCCAACCTGACGCTGGCCACCCTGGGCAACGTCACCGGCAACTACAGCCAGGTGACCGGCAGCCTGTACCTGGGCGGCGGCGGCACGCTGGCGGTCAGCGGCGCCGCCAGCCTCACCGGCGGCAACCTGGTGGCGGGGCGCACGCTGTCGGCCACCGGCAACTACCTGGCCGGCACCATCCTGGACACCCTGGTGACGGGCGGCGCCGGGTCCCGCTATGACGGCGTCACGGTCACCAACGACAGCGCGGTGATCGGGGGCGTTGGCGGCATCGTCGCCGGCGACGACCTGCTGCTGGGCGCCACCGGCAACTACATCGGCGGCACCTATGGCAGCCTGGCCAACACCGGCACCCTGACGGGCACCTTCGGTGTGCTGGTGGGCAGCCTCGGCACCCTGGACACCTTCAGCAACAGCGGGCTGATGTCCCTGACGGGCAGCACCCGCATCGGCGTCTACGACCGTAGCGGCACCATCGGCGTGGTGGACAACAGCGGCACCATCGTCGCCAGGAACGGCGTCCAGGTCGACACGGGCGGAACCGTGGGCACCATCGCCAACAGCGGCACCATCACCGCCTCCGTCTCAGGCATCGAGCTGTACAACGCCCAGGCTGGGCTGATCACCAACACCGGCACCATCGCCGGCACCGCCGTCTTCGGCGGGGGCATCAACTTGCTGCAAGGGGCCTCGGTAGCGACCATCAGCAACGCCGGCTTGATCACTGAAACCGCCTATGGCGGCGACGGTATCGTCAACAATTCGGCCAGCACCATCGGCACCCTGCTCAACAGCGGCACCATCACCGCTGGCGGCCTCGGGATCGGGAATTTCAGCAGCAGCGCCAGCATCGGCACCCTGGTCAACAGCGGCCTGATCAGCGGCGGCACGGGCGCCATCCTGAACGGGGACACCGCCACCATCGGCATGCTGATCAACACCGGCACCCTGCGCGCCGCCAACGGTGGCGGCTACGCGCTGGCCAGCCACAACGGCGCCGTCCTCGGCACCCTGGTCAACGCCGGAGTGATCGCGGGCATGGTATCAGGCGCCCTCTACAACAGCGATACCATCGGCGGCGACTTCACCATCCAGGGCGGCGACAGCGGCACGGTGGGCACCTTCACCGCCTGGGACATGTCCAGTAAGGGCATGATCTACAACCCGCTGGGCAACGTCACCTTCACCTCGGGCGCCCTGCTGCTGCACGACGACATCTACGTCCCCGGCTATTCCGTCACCAACATCGCCGCCGCCCTGACCTTGGATACCCTGGTCACCATCACCGGCACCTATAGCCAACTGGGCGGCACCCTGGCCATGGGCACGGCCGGCGGGCTGTCGGTCACCGGCAGCGCCGGGCTGGCGGGCCTGTACCAGGTCACACTCAGCGGCGATGTCGCCGCCAACTATGTGGTGGGCGACGCCGTCGGGACTGTGGTGCAGGCCGACGGCGGCGTGTCCTACAGCGGCAGCCTGACGGGCACCGCGCTGGACGGCCACATGGTCCTGACCAACGGCACCACCACCAACCAGTTGCTGGCCCTGGCGGTCAACGACTATATCGGCGCCAGCTATGGCACGATCAGCGTCACCGGCCTGCTGACCGGCCCCACCGCCCTATACATCGCCGGCACCGGCAGCCTGGGCGCCCTGGTCAACAGCGGCACCATCGCCGGCGACATCATCAATCTCGGCACCGCCGACCTCACCATCAGCGGCGGCACGGGCGGCGTGGTCGGCACCCTGACGGGCGCCAGCCTGACCAGCCAGGGCACCATCACCAGCACTCTCGCCAACGTCGTGCTGGCCGGCGGCAGCCTGCTGTTGAACGACGCCGTGAACGTCGGCACGGGTACGCTGGCCAACGCCGGGGCCGCCGTGTCCCTATCCACCATCGTCAACGTCACCGGCAACTACAGCCAGACGGGCGGCACGCTGGCCCTGGCCAGGGCGGCGGAACTGGTGATCAGTGGGACCGCCAGCATCAGCGGCGGCACCGTTTCCATCGCGCGCCAGTCCACCTTAGGCAACTATGTGGCCGGCGGCGTCTACGCCACCCTGGTGGCTGCCGGTACCGGGTCCAGCTACACCAACGTCGCCGTCACCACCGGCAGCCATGCCCTGGGCCTGGCCGGCACCGTGTCCAACAACGGCCTGCTGCTGGGCGCCACCGGCGACTATATCGGCGGCAGCCTGGGCAGCCTGGCCAACAGCGGCACGCTGGCGGGCCATGTCGGCCTCAGCATCGTCCAAGGTGGCCAGCTCGGCACCTTCGCCAACGACGGCCTGATCAGCATCGGCGGCGGCCGGGCCGCCGACAACCGCGGCAGCATCGGCCTGCTGGAAAACACCAGCATCGGCACCATCACCGGCACGATGGGCCTCTACAGCGGCAACAACAGCACCATCAGTACGCTGGCCAACGCCGGCCTGATCAGCGGCACCTACGGCGTCTACCTGGAATACGCCCAGGTCACGCTGCTGACCAACAGCGGCACGCTGGAGGCGCTGGCCGGCGCCGGCGTACCGGTGGCGCTGAACCTGTCGAACAGCACCATCAACACCCTGGTGAACAGCGGCCTGGTCAGCACCGACGGCTATGGCTATGGCGTCAATCTCCACTTCGCCACCATCAGCACGCTGGTCAACCAGGGCGCCATCGCCTCGGGTATCGGCATCAGGATGGCCTACGCCAGCATCGCCGCGCTGGAGAACAGCGGCACCCTCAGCGGTACGAGCGCCCTCCAGAACAGCTATGGCGCCGGCATCGGGACCCTGGTCAACAGCGGCACCATCATTGGCGTCAGGGCGTATATGGGCTTTGCGAACGCCAACCTGGGCACCCTGGTGAACAGCGGTCTGATCAGGGGTGGCATCTACAACGGCAGCACCGACTATGGCGACACCGTCGCCGGCGACCTGACCATCCAGGGCGGTACCGGCGGCGCGGTGGGCACCTTCACCGGCCAGGACGGCGTGTCCACGGGCGTGATCTACAACAGCCTGAGCAACCTGGTGTTCGCCAGCGGCGCCCTGCTGCTGAACGACGACGTCCGGGCCAACGCCCATACCGTGTCCAACACCGGCGCGGCCCTGACCCTGGTCAACACCATCAACCTCACCGGCGCCTACAACCAGTCCGCCGGCACCCTGGTGCTGGACGGCGCGGCGCAATTGAACGTCATCGGCGTGGCCAGCATCGCCGGCCAGGTGGCGGCTTCGGTCACAGGAGACAGCACCGCCAATTACCTGGTGGGCGACACGGTGGGCACCCTGGCGCAGGCCACGGGCGGCCTGATCTACGCCGGCACCTTCGTCAACGGCGGCGCGCTGGGTGGCCATGCGCAGCTGACCGTGGGCACCAGCGGCAGCGAACTGCTGGCGCTCGCCACCACCGATTACATCGGCGCCGGCTACGGCACCATCACCGTCGGCGACGGCACCCTGCTGTCCGGGCCCACGGCCCTGTACATCGCCGGCAGCGGCAGCCTGGGCGCCCTGGCCAACAGCGGCACCATCGCCGGCGCCATCACCAACCTCAGCGCCAACGCCCTGACCATCCTGGGCGGCACGGGCGGCGTGGTCGGCACCCTGACGGGCGCCAGCCTGAACAACCAGGGCACCATCATCAGCACTCTCGCCAACGTCGTGCTGGCCGGCGGCAGCCTGCTGTTGAACGACGCCGTGAATGTCGGCACGGGTACACTGGCCAACGCCGGGGCCGCCGTGTCCCTATCCACCATCGTCAATGTCACCGGCAATTACAGCCAGACAGGCGGCACGCTGGCCCTGGCCACGGGGGCGGAACTAGTGGTCGGCGGTGCCGCCACCATCAGCGGCGGCACCATCGCGGCGGCCGCCCTGTCCGACACCGGCAACTACCTGGCCGGCAGCGTCTACGGCACCTTGGTCGCGGGCGGCGCCGGGTCCGACTACACCGGCGCCCTGGTGACCGGCAGCGGCATCCCGGGCATGGGCAGCACGGCGACGGGCAACAACCTGGCCCTGTTCGCCACCGGAAACTACATCGGCGGCAACTACGGCAGCCTGTCCAACAGCGGTACGCTGGCGGGCGCCGTGGCCCTGCAGGTCGGGGGCACCGGCAGCCTGGGCACCTTCAGCAACAGCGGCGTGGTCACGGGCGCCTATCGCCCCATCATGAACTACAACACCCTGGGCTTGCTGGAGAACCAGGCCGGCGGCACCATCACCGTGACCGCCGCCGGCACCCTGCACCAGGACACGGCGGCCATCTACAACGGCCAGCTCGCCTCCATCGGCACCATCACCAACGCCGGGGTGATCGCCGTCGCCAACGACCCCGGTGATTTCAGCGTCTACGGCATCTACGCCATCGTCAACAATGGCGGCACCGTTGGCCAGATCACCAACACCGGCACCATAACCGGCCGCGCCGGTATCGTCAGCGCCAACAATGGCGCCACCTCGAACGTCATCGGCACTATCGACAACCAGGGGCTGATCGGCGGTAAAACCGACATCAGCCTGCTGTTCACGCGCGCCGCCCTGGTGACCAACAGCGGCACCCTCACCGGCGTGGGTACTGCCAGTGTCAGCCTGTTGACGGCCTACTTCGCCACCATCGGCACTGTCGTCAACAGCGGCCTGATGGCGGCAGACCATGGCGGCGGTGGCATCGGCAACAGCTACGGCAGCATCGGCACGGTGCTGAACCAGGGCACCATCCGTATCAGCGGCACCGGCACGGCCATCTCCAGCTATAACGCGACGATCGGCACCGTCGCCAATTCCGGGGCCATCCTGACCGGTAGCCAAGCCGTCGCCATCGTGGGCCAATACGGCGCCGTTCTCGGCACGCTGGTCAACACCGGCACCATCAGCGCGCGTACGGCCCTCCGCTTCTATGGCAATTCCAGCCTGGGCGGCATTGTGAACAGCGGCCTGATCCAGGGCACCATCATGAACGGGGACGCCACCGGCATATGGACCGGGCAGGTGGACACCGTCGTCAGCAACCTGACCCTGCGGGGCGGCACCGGCACCACGGTGGGCACCTTCACCGGCCTGAGTGGCAAGGGCCTGATCGACAACAGGACGGGCGACCTGACCTTCGCCAGCGGCAACCTGCTGCTGAACGACGACATCTGGGCCACAGGCCACAGCGTGACCAACAGCGGTGCCGCCCTAACCCTGGGCAACGCCATCACCGTCACCGGCACCTATGTGCAGGGCGGCGGCACGTTGGTGATCGGCAACGCCAACACCCTGCAGGCCGACAGCGCTACGGTGACCGGTGGCCAGATCCGCCTGGACGGCCTGGGCAATTATGTCGTCGGCCAGGCGCAGACGGTGATCGGCGCCGCCAGCGGCGCCTACAGCGGCGCCACCCTGAACGGCACCATCGGCACGGGCAGCGCCATCGTCCTGGGCACCCTGGTCCAGAGCGGCGGCGCGCTGCTGGCGCAGTTCAGCAGCGACTATGTCGGCGGCAGCCTGGTCACCCTGACCAACAGCGGCACCATCACCAGCGTTTTCCCGGGCATCGCCGTCGCCACGACCGGCAGCGTCGGCACCCTGACCAACGCCGGCGTGGTGACTGCCACCTATCAGGCCGTGGCCCTCAGCGGCGTCGTCGATACCCTGGTCAACACCGGAAGCATCAGCGGCCTCAGCGCCATCGGGCTTTCCGGCACTGTGGGCAGCGTGCTCAACACCGGCGTCGTCCGGGGTGCTATCGCCCTGTTCGGCGACAGCACCACACGCTTTGCCAACACCGGCACCATCACCGGTGCCTATAACTCCATCTCCGGCGCGTCATACGCCGGCCTCCTGGTGGCATCCACCCTGGGCACACTGGCCAACAGCGGCACCATCGACGCCCAGTACGCCCTGCTGATGATCGGCAACAGCAGCCAGGGCCTTGCCAACAGCATCGGCACCCTGGTCAACAGCGGCGTCATCGCCGGCACGGTGGCCAACGGCAACACCGGCCTCATCGGCATCATCCCCAACAACACCATCGCCACCGACCTGACCATCCAGGGTGGGGCGAACGGGACGGCGGGCACCTTCACCGGCCGTTCCGGCGGCAAGGGCATGATCCTGAACCGCCTGAGTGAGCTGGTGTTCAGCGGCGGCAATCTGCTGCTGAACGATGACATCGACGCCACCGGGCACACGGTGACCAACGCCGGCGCCGCCCTGACCCTGGGCAACACCATCACCGTCACCGGCGCCTATGCCCAGGATGCCGCCGGCACGCTGGTGGTGGGGAAGGCGGGCCAGGCCACCGTCACCGGCCAGGCCACCGTCGGCGGGCGGTTGCTGGCCGGCCTGGCGACTGACAATTTCCTGCTGGGCAGCCAGGCCACGCTGCTCCGCGCCGCCGCCGGGTCCGACTACGGCGGCCTCACCGTCGCCAGCAACCTGGCGCACCTGGCGCTGACCAACACCATCGCGAACAACGCCGTGGTGGTCACGGCGCAGAACTACTACATCGGCGGCAGTCTGGGCGCCGACATCACCAACAGCGGCACCGTCAGCGCCGCCACCGCCGTCTACATCGCCGGCGGCGCCACGGCCGTGGGCACCCTGGTCAACAGCGGCGTGATCGCCGGCGACATCATCGACGACCGCGCCGGCGCCAGCCTGCTGCTGGCCGGCGGCGCCAGCATCGGCACCTTCACCGGCGGCACCATCACCCACACCCAGGGCGACATCCACATCACCCAGGGCACCATCCGCCTGAACGATTCCGTGAACGCCGGCAGCGGCGCGCTCTACATCGACAGCCCCGCCCTGGTGACGCTGGGCGGCGCCGTCGCCGTCACCGGTACCCTGCGCATGGCCGGCGGCCTGTTGATCGGCACCACCACCGGCCTGCTGATGGCCGACAGCGCCACCGTCACCGGCCGGGTGCTGACGGACGCCCAGGGCAATTACATGGCGGGCGACACGCCCACCCTGGTCCACGCCACCGCCGCCGACTACAGCGCCGCCACGCTGGCCAGCCTTTTCGGCCTGAGCGGCAGCGTGGCGCAGGACGGCGGCAACCTGGTCATCCGTTACCTGAACGACTATGTCGGCGGCGGGCTGGCCACCCTGAACAACACCGGCACCCTTGGCGGTAGCGGCTACGGCGTGTACGTGGCCGCCACCGGCAGCATCGGCACGCTCAGCAACAGCGGCGCGCTGGGCGGCGTGGCGGCCGGCGTGGCCAACGCCGGCGGCACCATCGGCACCCTGGTCAACACCGGCACCATCAATGCCGCCTACGCCCTGGGCCTGGGCGGCGGCGGTACCATCGGCACCCTGGTCAACAGCGGCGTGATCGCCGGCACCCTGGTCAACGGCGACAACAACCTGGTCGGGTTGGGCGTCGACACGGTGGCCACCAACCTGTCCATCCAGGGCGGCGCCGGCAGCCTGGTCGGCACCTTCACCGGCCAGAACCTGACCGGCAAGGGCAGCATCCTCAACCGCCTGAGCGACTTGGCGTTCACCGGTGGCAAGCTATGGCTGAACGACGACATCAACGTCGGCGGTCATACGGTCAGCAACCTGGGCGCCGATGTCACGCTGACCAACGCCCTCACCGTCACCGGCGCCTACACCCAGGCGGCGGGCGGCATCCTGCGCGTGGGCGGCGGGGCCCACCTCACCGTCACCGGTGCGGGGACCGTCGGCGGCACCGTGTTCGCGGGCCTGGCCACCGACACCGCCACCCTGGGCCAGGTCGAGACCCTGATCGCCGGCGGCAGCGGCAGCGACTTCGGCGCGGCCCAGGTCACCGGCGTCACTGGTATGGCGGTGGCCAGCGCCATCATCAGCAACGCCTTCGGCGACACCGCCCTGCTGGGTCTCCATACCAACTATTACATCGGCGGCAGCCTCGGCACGCTGTCCAACAGCGGCAACATCGGCGCCGGCACCATCGTCTACATCGCCGGGACCGGCACGCTGGGCCTGCTGTCCAACAGCGGCACAATCGCCGGCAACATCGTCAACCGCAGCGCCCGCACCCTGTCCATCAGCGGCGGCACCGGCGGCGCCGTGGGCAGCTTCACCGGTGGCACCATCACCAACACGGCCAGCGACCTGGCGCTGGCCGGCGGTGACCTGTCGATGGTGGACGCCATCGATGTAACCGGCCACACCCTGGTCAATAGCGGTGCCAACGTCACGCTGGGCGGCACCATCGCCGTCAGCGGCGACTACAGCCAGACCGCCGGTTCCCTGGTGATACAGCCGGCCAGCGGCGAACTGAACGTCAGCGGCAACGCCCGCCTGACCGGCGGCACCGTGGCCATGGCGGGTTTCAGCGCCACTGGCGACTATTTCGCCGGCACCCTGGGCACCCTGGTGCATGCCGGCGGCACGCTGACCGGCGGGGCGGCCATCGCCGCCGCCGGCGTGGGCAACCTGAACATCGCCAGCAGCATCATCGGCGGCGACCTGCTGGCCCTGATCGGCAACGACTATATCGGCGGCACCCTGGGCAGCCTGACCAACATCGATACCATCAGCAGCCGCACCGCGCTTTACGTGGCCGCGACGGGCAGCATCGGCAGCCTGGCCAACAGCGGCGCGCTGACCGGCCAGTACGCCGGCCTCAGCAACGACGGCACGATCGGCACCTTGGTGAACGCCGCCACCATCAACCAGCGCGGCGGCACCTTCAGCAACGCCATCGGCGCCTCGGTCGGTCTGCGCAACACCGGCGTCATCGGCAGCCTCAGCAACAGCGGCATGATCAGCGCCGCCAATACCGGCCTGTACAACATCGCCAGCATCGGTACGCTGGCCAACAGCGGCAGCCTCACCGCCGGCAACTTCGCTTTCCGCAACAGCAGCAGCCAAGGTGTCGGTGGCACCATCGACACGCTGGTCAATGCCGGGCTGGTCAATGGCCGGGTGGGAGCGGTCATCGTCAATGCGGGTGTCATCGGCCTGCTGGACAACGGCGGCACCGTTTCGGCTTTCGTTTCCGCCGTTGGCGTGAACGGCGGCACCATTGGCACCCTGCGCAACAGCGGCACGATTACCGGTGATGTGAGGGCCGTCGCTGTCAGCAACCTGGGCAGCATCGCCACCATCCTGAACAGCGGCCTGATCAGCAGCACCAGCAACGCCATCACCATCCGCAACAATGCCGCCCTGGGCCTGCTGATCAACAGCGGTGTCATTGCCGGCAGCATCCGGAACGACAGCGCGAACACCCTCAGCATCCAGGGCGGTGATACCCTGGCCGGCACCTTCACCGGCGCCAACGGCGGCCGGGGCCAGATCGTCAACACCGCCAGCGACGTGGTGTTCTCGGCCGGCACCCTGCTGCTGAACGACGACGTCGACGCCACCGGCCACGCCGTCCGCAACGCCGGCGCCACCATCACCTTGGCCGCCGCCACCAGCATCTCGGGCGATTACGGCCAGAGTGCCGGCACCCTGGCGCTGAACGCCACCAGCACCCTGGGCGCCAGCGGCACCATCAGCATCAGCGGCGGTGCCGTGCAGGTGAACAACCTCTCGGCCACGGCCAATTACCTGCATCCCACCCTGGGTGTGCTGATGACGGGCGCCGCCGTGTCCGACTACAGCGGCGCGCAGTACCTCAGCGGTGTCGACGGCTTGGCCGTGGAGGGCGTGGCGGCCAACGGCACCCTGACCGGCGTGGTGCTGAACGACTATATCGGCACCACCTATGCCACGCTGGGCAACAGCGGCACCGTCCAGGTCGCGGGCGGCATGGCCCAGCTGTACGTGGCGGCGTCGGGCAGCCTGGGCGGCTACACCAACACCGGCAGCCTGTCCGGTGGCGGCAGCGACCTGATACATGTCGCCGGCACCATCGGCACGATCAGCAACAGCGGCGTGCTCACCGCCGCCAGCCAGGCGCTGCATGTGGCCGGCGGCGGCCTCGTCGGCAGCTTGTCCAACACCGGCACGCTGTCGAGCCAGCGCATCGCCCTTTATAACCTGGGCGGCATCGCCACCCTGGCCAATGCCGGCACCATCCATGGCCGGCAGGGGGGCATCAACAACAACACGACCGGTTCCATCGGCACCCTGATGAACACCGGCATGATCAGCGCCGCCTCGGCCGGCGCCGGCATCGCGAACTATGGCGGCACCATCGCCACGCTGGTGAACAGCGGCACCATCGGGGTCGCTGGCTCCGGCGCCACGGCCGTCAGCAATCTGGGCGGCACCATCGGCACCCTGGTGAACAGTGGCCTCATCAATGCGGTTGGCCCTTTCGGCACTGGCATCAGCGGCGGCAGCATCGGTGTGCTGTCCATCACCGGCGGCGGCCAGGTCATCGCCCCTTACGCCGTCTTTGCCACCATCATGAACACCCTGGCGAACAGCGGCCTTATCCAGGGCGGTACCATCGGCATTTATGTCGATGGCAGTTTGGACACACTGGTCAATGGGGGCACCATCCAGGGCGGCACCCTGGCCGTCGGCATGACCGCCGGCCAAGGCGTTTACTACAACAACGCCGTCGGCCTGCTGCGCAACAGTGGCACCATCAGTGGCGGCGATACCGGTGTCCGCGTCAACGGCATGGGCGGCACGATCGACAATAGCGGCAGCATTCTCAGCCGCCTCGTCGCCGTGGGTGTCAATGGCCTGGACCTGCTGTCCAACAGCGGCCTGGTCAGCGGCGGTACCGGTGTTTTCAGCAACAGCGGCATCGGCAGCCTGATCAACACCGGCACTGTGGTGGGCGGCACCGTGGCCCTGTTCGGTGCCTTCGGGGTCATCGACAACACTGGCCTGATCCAGGGCCCCATCGCAGCGCAACTCAGCAACCAACTCACCGGCTTCGGCAACAGCGGCGTCGTGGCCGGCGACATCGTCGCCACCATCGGCGACCTCAGCATCACCGGCGGCAGCGGCACGGCGGTCGGCACCTTCACCGGCTATGTCGCCAACACCATGGGCACCATCACCGTCACCGGTGGCAACCTGGTGCTGGCGTCGGGCAACCTGCTGCTGAACGATCAGGCGCAGGCCAGCGTCGTCAATGCCGGCGCCGATCTGACCATCGCGTCGGCGGTGACCGTCACCGGCGCCTACACCCAGGCGGCCGGCGGCACGCTGCAGCTCAACACCGCCACCCCGCTGCAGGTCACCGGCCAGGCCACCATCGATGGTGGCGTGCTGGTGGGGCAGGGTGCCGCCAACTTCACCGTCAGCCAGGCCACCACCCTGGTCAGCGCCGCGGCGGGCTCGAACTACGGCGCCGCCACGGTCGGCGGGCTGGCGGGCATGAATGTCGCTGGCACGGTGGACGGCAACGGCCGCCTGACCGCCACCTTCCAGAACGACTATATCGGCGCCAGCCTGCCGACCCTGACCAATACCGGCAGCATCAGCGCCAACACGGCCGTTTATGTGGCGGGCACGGGCAGCCTGGGCACCCTGGTCAACAGTGGGCGCCTGTCCGGCGTCCTGGCCGCCGTCTCCATCGCCGCCGGCGGCGTCCTGGACGTGCTGGACAATGAACAGACGGTGGATGGCAACGTCATCAACGCCGGCAGCCATGTGCTGACCATCGTGGGGAACGCCAGCCAGGCCAGCGCCTTCCAGAATGGCACCATCCGCAGCCGCGCCGCCGACGTGGTCCTGGCCGGCGGCCGCCTGTCCCTGGGCGATGTCGTCGACGTGGGCACCCAGACGCTGCGTAACACCGGCGCCACCATCCTGTCCAGCGCGCCGCTGAACGTGCTGGGCAACTATCGCCAGACGGCGGGCGAACTGGACGTCATCGCCACCAGCGGTGCCGCGCGGGCCAGCGGTAACATCGACCTGGCGGGCGGCCAGGTGCTGGTCTACGCCGGCAACGCCAACATCCTGGCCGGCGACGTCAGCACCATCGCCCAGGCGGGCGGTACCCTGGGCATCAGTGGCGCCACCATCCAGGGGTGGAATTTGTCCATCACCAGCGCCGTCAGCGGCGGCAGCCTGCTGGCGACGGCGCATACCGACTACCTGGGCGCCTCGACGGGCAGTGTGGTCAGCAGCGCCGCCATCGACGGCACCGCCGTCGCGGCCTATGTGGCCACCTCCGCCACCATCGGCACCGTCACCAACCAGGGCACCTTGTCCGCCCGGTCCAACACGGCGGTGCAACTGAACGGCACCATCGGCACCCTGGTCAACACCGGCCTGATCGCCGGTCAGAATGGCGCGCTGTCCATTAGCGGCCGGTTGGGCACCCTGGCCAACGGCGGCGTCATCGCGGGCGACGTCACCAACGCCACCGGCCACGCGCTGGTCATCGCCGGCGGCGGCACCGGAACCGTCGGCACCGTCACCGGCTATGCCGGCGGCACGCGCGGCACCATCAACAACACGCTCGGCAGCCTGACCTTCGCGGCCGGCAGCCTGCTGGTGAATGACGACATCAATGCCGCCGGGCAGACGGTGACCAACAGCGGCGCCACCCTGACGCTGGGTAACGGCACCATCACCGGCGCCTTCGTCCAGACGGGCGGCACCTTGTCCATCATGAGCCTGGCGGTCAGCGACGCGGTCAGCCTGAACGGCGGCGTTCTGGTAGCGCAGGGCGTCACCGCCACCGGCAACTACCTGGCCAGCACCCTGGGCACCCTGGTCGCGGCCGGTGCCGCCTCCAGCTACAGCGGCGTCACGCTGGCGTCCGACCTGACCGGCCTGAACGTTGTTGGCCAGACCGTGGGCAACGACCTGCTGGTGGTCGCCAACAACGACTACATCGGCGGCACGCTGGCGACGCTGACCAACAGCGGCAGCCTCACCGCCGTCACCGCCGTCTACATCGCCGGCACGGGCAGCCTGGGCACCCTGGTCAACAGCGGCACGCTCAGCGGCGGCATCACCAACGCCTCGGCCCACGCGCTGGCCATCGCCGGCAACACCGCCGGTGGTCTGGGCCTGCTGACCGGCGGCACCATCCGCAACACCCAGGCCGACCTGACCTTCACGGAAGGCGCGCTGCGGCTGGAGGACGCCATCGACGTCACCGGCCATACGGTGGTGAACAGCGGTGCCAACCTGGTCATCGGCGGTACCGTTGCCGTGGCCGGCAACTTCAGCCAGACCGGCGGTAGCCTGCTGCTGGACCTCTACGGCAGCCAGCTGACCGTGTCCGGCAGCGTGGCCCTGACCGGTGGCGACCTGACCATCACCGGCGCCAGCAACCTGGCCAACTACACCGTGGGGTCCGCCCTCTCCACCCTGGTTTCCGGTGGTGCCGGCGCCAACTACACCGGCCTGTCCATCACCACCGACCTTACCGGCTTCAACATCGGCAGCAGCATCGCCGGCAACGCCCTGGTCGCCGTGGCCTTCAGCGACTATATCGGCGGCACGCTGGGCACCCTGAACAACACCGGCACCATCACCGGTGTCACGACCGGCCTGTATGTCGCCGGCACCGGCAGCCTGGGCACCTTCACCAACACCGGCGCCATCGCCGTCAGCGGCCGCGCCGTGGCCATCAGCCCTAACGGCGCGGCCGGCCGGGTGGATACCCTGCTCAACCAGGGCGACATCACCGGCCGAACCGCCGTCTTCGTCGGCATCGGCGGCCGGGTGGGCACCCTGGTCAACAGCGGCACCCTGGTTGGCACCGGCTATGCCGCCATCAACAACTTCGCCGGATCCATCGGCCTGATCCAGAACAGCGGCACCATCGCGTCCTCCTACCCCTATTCGGCCCTGGCCAACAACTGGGGGGCCGTGATCGGCACCGTGTCCAATACCGGCGTGCTGCAAGGCCTGTACAACGGCGGCACCATCGGCCTGGTCAGCATCGGCACAGCCGGCACCATGCATGGCTGGTTCAGGGGGCTGGCCGATGCCGGCACGCTGGCAACGGTGATCAACGACGGCCAGATCTCCGGCCCCACGGGCGTACAGGTCGGCGGCAGCAACGGCAACGCCGGCGGCGGCAGCATGGGCACGCTGACCAACGCCGGGACCATCAGCGGCACCTCGCGCGGCATCGACAACATGGTCAGCGGCGCGCTCAGCCCCACCATCGCCCGGGTGGACAACAGCGGCCTGATCACCAGCGCCAACGGCCCCGCGATCTTCAACGAAGGCTCGGCGGGCGCGCTGGGCACCCTCGGCACCCTGGTCAACAGCGGCACCATCCAGGGCGCCATCGGCCTCGCCAACGACGGCACCATGGGCGCCCTGCTGAACACCGGCACCCTGGCCGGCAGCGCCGCGGCCCTGACCATAGGCACGCTGGGCACCCTGGGCTATTTCCAGAACGACGGCCTGGTGGCGGGCGACGTCGTCAACCTGGCCGCCCGGGACCTGACCATCAACAACGCGGGGGCCATAGGTACGTTCAGTGGCGGCACCTTCACCGGCCACGGCGCCGGCACCCAGGGCACCATCCGCAACACCGGCGGCAACGTCGTGTTCGCGTCCGGCGCCCTGACGCTGAACGATGCCATCGACGTGGGCGGCCACACGGTGGTCAACAGCGGCATCGGCCTGACGTTGGCCAGCAGTGTCAGCATCACCGGCAACTACGCCCAGTCGGGCGGCGCAGTGACCATGGCCGTGGGCGACCAGCTGGCCGTCAGCGGCACGGCCAGCGTCAGCGGGGCCGCCTTCGCTCTGACCGGCCAGACGGCCACCGGCAACTACCTGGCCGGCACCCTGGGCACGGTCATCGCCGGTGGCGGCGGCTCCAGCTACAGCGGCACGTCCTTCACCGCCGGCTACCAGGGCGTGGCTGGCGTCACGGCCGGCGGCAACCTGGTCGCCGTGGCCGTCAGCGACTACATCGGTGGCAGCCTGGCCAGCGCCAGCAACAGCGACACCATCGTCAGCGGCCTGGCATCCAGTTTCCTCACCGTGGCCGGCACCGGCACCCTGGGCAGCTTCACCAACAGCGGCATGCTGACGGGCGGCGTTTTCCAGGTGGATGTGGCGGGGGCCCTCGGCACCTTCGTCAACACCGGCAGCCTCAGCGGCAACAGCCTGGCCTTCCATGTCGGCACCGTCGGCCGCGTCGGCACCCTGTCCAACAGCGGCGTGATCGATCCCACCCGCGACCAGGTGGGCATCGATGGCAGCGTGGGCCTGCTGTCCAACACCGGCACCCTGGGCGGCGTGTCCGTGGGCGGCACGGGGACCCTGGGCACCGTGGACAACAGCGGCCGCCTCAGCCGCGTGCTGGTCGCGCTGGGCGGCCAGCTGGACAGCCTGACCAACACCGGCTGGATGGGCAGCCTGGTCGCCCGCGGCGCCGTCGCCGCCATCGGCAATGGCGGCACCATCGGCGGTGGTGCCACCGCGATCAGCCTGTCCCAGGCCAGCATCGGCGCCCTGTCCAATGGCGGCACCATCAGTGCCGGCGTGGGCGTCATGGTCGACGGCAGCAGCACCATCGGCACGCTGATCAACGGCGGCACCCTGGCCGGCGCCACCTGGGGGCTGTCCAACCAGGGCGCAATCGGCAGCCTGTCCAACACCGGCCGGATCAGCGGGCTGACCGACAGCGGCAGCATCGGCATCCTGAACAACGCCGGTTCCATCACCGAGGTGGACGTCAGCGGCCAGGTGCGGTCCCTGCTGAACAGCGGGTCCATCGGCGGCAACGCCAACGGCATCTACCTGGCGCAGGGCGGCACCATCGCCGCCCTGTCCATCACCGCCGCCGGCGTCCTGGCCGGCACCCGGCTGGGCATCCAGAGTGAGGAGCGGATCGGCACCCTGGTGAACGCCGGCCTGATCCAGGGCGTCGACGCGGGCATCAACAACCGCCGCGGCACCAGCACCATCGACCTGCTGAACAACCAGGGCACCATCTGGGCCACCGGCAGCAGCGGCATCGCCATCAACAACCAGGGCACCATCGGCACGCTGGTGAACAGCGGCGCCATCACGGCCGCGTTCCCGCTGGGCACCGGTATCGGCGGCGGCAGCATCGGCCTGGTGACCATCACCGGCAGCGGCCGGCTCACCGGCGCGCGCGGCATCGTGGCGGAGGCCATGAACACGCTGGCGAACAGCGGCACCATCGTCGGCTACACCATCGGCGTGCTGGCCGACGGCGTGCTGGATACGCTGCTGAACGACGGCACCATCGCGGGTGGCACCTTCGGCGGCACGCTCATCGGCGGCCAGGGCGTCGTCTTCAACAACGACTTCACCCTGCTGCGCAACATCGGCACCATCACCGGCGGCTACGTCGGCGTGGGCGCCTTGGGGACCCACGGCACCGTCGACAACCAGGGCAGCATCGTCAGCGCCCATGCGGCCCTAAGCGTAAACGGCCTGGACCTGCTGTCCAACAGTGGCCTGGTCAGCGGCGGCACCGGCGTCTTCAGCAACAGCGGCACCGGCAGCCTGATCAACACCGGCACCCTGGTGGGCGGCACGGTGGCCCTGTCCGGTGCCTTCGGGCTCATCGATAACTCGGGCCTGATCCAGGGCCCGGTGGCGGCGCGGTTCGGCAACCAGGTCACCGGCTTCACCAACAGCGGCGTCGTGGCCGGCGACATCGTCGCCACCATCGGCGACCTCAGCATCACCGGCGGCAGCGGCACCCATGCCGGCACCTTCACTGGCTATGCCGCCAACACCATGGGCACCATCACCGTCACCGGCGGCAACCTGGTGTTCGGCGGTGGCGGCCTGTGGCTGAACGACCAAGTGGCGGGCAGCGTGGTCAACGCCGGGGCCGACCTCGTCCTGACCAGCATCGTCAGCATCAGCGGCGCCTACAGCCAGTCCAGCGGCACGCTGGACCTCAGCCAGGGATCGGGCCGGCTGGTGGTGGCGAGCGCCGCCAGCATCACCGGCGGTTCCATCGTGGCCAGCGTCAGCGCCGGCGCGAACTACCTGGCCGGCACGCTGGGCACCCTGGTGGCCGGCGGGACGGGTTCCAATTATGCCGGCGCCACCATCGTCACCTCCGTCACCGGGCTGGCGGCCAGCGGCGCCACCGCCGGTGGCGACCTGCTGCTGACGGTCAACAACGACTATATCGGCGGCACCCTGGCCACGCTGACCAACAGCGGCACCGTCACCTCCGCCACCGCGCTTTACATCGCCGCCAGCGGCAGCCTGGGCGCGCTGGTCAACAGCGGCACCCTCACCGGCAACATCCGCAACCTGACGGCTCATGACCTGGCGATTTCCGGTGGCAGCGGCGGCACGGTGGGTGTGCTGACCGGCGGCACCATCGTCAACAGCCTGTCGGGCGTGTCCTTCGTCGCCGGTGACCTGCTGCTGGCCGACGCCATCGTGGTCGGCACCGGCAACACCGTGGTGAACAGTGGCGCCAACCTCACCGTCGGCGGCACCGTCGCCATCACCGGCAACTACAGCCAGACCGGCGGCGGGCTGGTGCTGTCCCTGGGCGGCAGCCAGCTGGCGGTCAGCGGCAACGCCGCCCTGACCGGCGGCGTGCTGACCATCACCGGCGCCAGCAGCCTGGCCAACTACACCGTGGGATCCGCCCTGGCCACCCTGGTGTCCGGCGGCGCCGGGTCCAGCTACACCCTGTCCATCACCAACGACCTGACCGGCTTCGACATCGGCAGCACGGTGGTGGGCAACGCCCTGCTGGCCGTGGCCCACAGCGATTACATCGGCGGCAGCCTGGGCAGCCTGGCCAACACCGGCACCGTCAGCGCCGCCACGGCCCTGCGGGTCGCCGGCAGCGGCTCGCTGGGCAGCTTCACCAACAGCGGCGTGCTGCTGGGCGGCGTCGATGCCGTGTCCAACACCGGAACCCTGGGCACGCTGTACAACGCCGGCCTGGTCGCCGGCACCACCGCCGGCGTGGCCAACGGCGGCGTGCTGGCTCTCCTGCTCAACGACACGGCCGGGACCGTGGCGGGGGGCGTGGCCAACCACGGCCGGCTGGGCCGCCTGGCCAATGCCGGCCTCATCACCGGTGCCACGGCCGTCGCCAACACCGCCGGCGGCACCATCGCCACCATCGCCAACACCGGCCTGATCCAGAGCGGCCAGGTGGGCCTGCTGAACGCCGCCGCCATCGGCCTGCTGGACAACAGCGGCACGCTGGCCGGCGTCACCGCCCTACGCGTCGCGGCCGGCGGCAGCTTCGGCAGAATCGTCAACACCGGCTTGATCCTGGGCGACATCGTCAACCTGGCGGCCGGCGGCCTGACCATCAGCGGCGGCGGCACCCTGGCGGGCACGCTGGCCGGGGGCACCATCACCAGCGGCGGCGCCGACGTGGCGTTCAACGCCGGCACGCTGCTGCTGGCCGACGCCGTCAACGTCGGCAACCATACCCTGGTCAACAGCGGCGCCACGCTGGCGCTGACCAGCGTCGTCACCATCACCGGCAACTACAGCCAGACGGGCGGCGTCCTGGGACTCTCCGCCGGCAGCAGCGGCCTGGCGGTCAGCGGGGCGGCCGCCCTGACGGGCGGCGTCGTGGCGGTGGCCTATGACGCGGGCGCCAACTACTTCGGCGGCTCCATCGCCACCCTGGTATCGGCGGCGGGCGGCCTCAGCGTCTCGGCCTCCATCGCCAACACGGTGACGGGCCTGGCCATGGTGACGCAGGTGTCGGGTACGAACCTGACGGCCAGCATCGCCAACGACTATATCGGCGGCACCCTGGGCAGCCTGACCAACACGACCGCCCTGGGCGGGGCCACCGCCTTCTACGTGGCGGCGGCGGGCAGCGTCGGCACCCTGGCCAACAGCGGCACCCTGGCGGGCGCCCTCAGCGGCCTGGCCGTGGCCGGCGGGCGTATCGACCAAGTTACCAACACCAACCTGATCCATGGCTTCTCCACCGCCGGTGTGCAGGTGGGCACGGGCGGCCGCCTGGGCACGCTCAGCAACAACGGCACCATCGCCTCCGACCTGGGGGCGGGCGCGCTGGTGCGGGGCAGCGTGGGCAGCCTGGCCAACAGCGGCCAGGTCAGCGGCGGGGCCGCGGCCCTGGACATCGCCGGCGGCGGCACCATCGGCGCGGTCGGTAACCTGGCCGGCGGCACGATGGCCGGCGGCACCGCCGCCGTGCTGGTGTCGCAGGGCGGCGTCCTGGGCAGCTTCGGCAACGCCGGCGTGCTGACCGGCGCGCATCTGGTCGACGTCGCCGGCCGCGCCGCGCTGATCAGCAACAGCGGCACGCTCACCGGCGGCATCTCCACCGCTTTCCGCGTCAGCGGCACGCTGGGCACCTTGGTCAACAGCGGCCTGATCACCGCCACCCATGGCGTGCTCAGCATCAGCGGCACCGGCGTGCTGGGCCTGCTGGCCAACAGCGGCACCATCGTCGGCGACATCACCAACGCCGGCGCCCAGGATCTGACCATCACCGGCGCCACTGGCGGCACGCCGGCGGGCACCTTCACCGGTGGCACCCTCACCAACCTGGCCAGCAACGTGGTGCTGGCGGCGGGTGGCCTGGCCTTCAACGACGCCGTGAACGTGACCGGCCACACCCTGGTCAACAGTGGCGCCAACCTCCTGCTGTCCAGCACCCTGACCATCGCCGGCGCCTACAGCCAGACCGGCGGCGCCCTGGTCCTGGCCGGCAACCAGCTGGTGGTCAGCGGTGTCGCCAGCCTCAGCGGCGGCACGATCAGCACCAGCATCGCGGCGGCGACCAACGTCAACTATCTGCAGGGCGACATCCTGGGCACCCTGGTGGTCGGCGGCGCCGGCTCCAGCTACACCGGCGTCTTCACCCAGGTGAACGTGACGGGCCTGGGGGCGGGCGCCAGCGCCGTGACCATCGGCGCCGACACCGACCTGGTGGCCACGGTTTCGAACAACTATATCGGCGGCACCCTGTCCACGCTGGGCAATACCGGCACCATCATCGCCGTCACCGCCATCTATGTCGGCAGCGGCGGCAGCATCGGCAGCGTCAGCAACAGTGGCGCCTTGTCGGGCAGCGTGGTGGGCGTGGCCAACAACGGAACCGTCGGCACCCTGACCAACACCGGTACCGTCACTGGCTCCATCGCTGGTGCCGCCAACGCCGGTTCTGTTGGCAGCTTCAGCAACGACGGTTCGGTCGGCGGCTCCATCGCCGGTGTCAGCAACAGCGGCACCATCGGCACCCTGGGCAATACCGGTACCGTGACCGGCAGCATCACCGGCCTGGGCAACCAGGCGGGGGCCAGCATCGGCACGCTCAGCAACAGCGGCACCGTCGCTGGCCAGATGGCGCTGAACAACGCCGGCACCATCGAGGTGGTCGTCAACAATGGCGCCCTGATCGATGCCGGCGCACCCACGGCCGCCGGCCTGTACAACACCGGTAACATCGCCACGGTGCTGAACAGCGGCACCATCCTGGGTGCCACCTATGGCGTCTACAATGCCGGCACCATCGGCATGCTGGCCAACAGCGGCCTGATCACGGCGCCAACGGCCCTGTATATCGACAGTGGCGCCAGCCTGGGTGTTCTGGCCAACAGCGGCACCGTCACCGGCAACATCCTGAACCTGTCCGCCAACACCCTCAGCATCACCGGCGGCGGCGGAACGGTGGTGGGCACCCTGACCGGCTACACCGCCGGCAGCCAGGGCAGCATCATCAGCACCCTTGGCAACGTGGATCTCGCCTCCGGCAACCTGCTGCTGAACGACGCCGTGACCGTGACCGGCCACACCCTGGTCAACAGCGGCGCCTCGGTAATCCTGGACAGCCTGGTCAGCGTCACCGGCGCCTACAGCCAGACGGCCGGCACCCTGACCCTGACGGACCCGGTTCATGGCGGCCTGGCCGTCAGCGGGGCCGCCAGCCTTGGCGGTGGCACGGTCGTCGCCCAGTACAGCGCCGACGGCAACTACCTGGCCGGCGTGGATACGC
The DNA here is from genome assembly GCF_034653275.1 of Nitrospirillum guaranorum. Classification (NCBI taxonomy): domain Bacteria; kingdom Pseudomonadati; phylum Pseudomonadota; class Alphaproteobacteria; order Rhodospirillales; family Azospirillaceae; genus Nitrospirillum; species Nitrospirillum guaranorum. The sequence goes on from NZ_JAYEES010000002.1 coordinate 749,648, forward strand.
TGGTGGCCGGTGGCGCCGGATCCAGCTACCTCGGCGTGGTGGTCCAGGGCAGCCTCACCGGACTGGTGGTGAGCCAGGGCGTGGTGGGGACCAACCTGCTGGCGGTGATTGGCAACGACTACATCGGCGGCACGCTGGGCACGCTGGCCAACACCGGCACCCTCACCGCCGCCACGGCCGTCTACATCGCGGCCAGCGGCAGCCTGGGCACGCTGGCCAACAGCGGCGCCCTGATCGGCGACCTGCTCAACAGCAGCAGCCATGATCTGGTGATCGCGGGTGGCAGCGGTACGGCGATAGGGTCATTCAGCAGCGGCACCATCCGCAACAGCCTGAGCAACCTGACCTTCGCCAGCGGCGCGGTCAACCTGGCCGACGCCATCGACGTCACCGGCCACACGGTCGCCAACAACGGCGCCAGCCTGACCCTGGGCAGCGACGTGGCCGTGACGGGCAACTTCAGCCAGACGGCCGGCACGCTGGCCGTGTCCGGCCATGGCCTGAACGTCAGTGGTGCCGCGCAGGTGACGGGCGGTGTGGTGAATGCCGGCTTGAGCGGTACGGCCAACCACCTGGTGGGCGACAGCACCACCCTGGTCCAGGGCGGCGCGGGTTCCAGCTACGCCGGCGCCACGGTGACCAGCGGCCTGGCCGGGCTGTCGGCCATCGGCACCACCAGCGGCACCAGCCTGCTGGCCGTGGCCGGCAACGACTATATCGGCGCCAGCCTGAACACGCTGAACGTCACCGGTACCCTGACCAACACCGCCGGTGGCGCCACGGCGCTGTACATCGCCAGCACGGGCACGCTGGGCACCCTGGCCAACAGCGGCACGATATCCGGCAACATCACCAACGCCGGCGGTGCCGGCCTGTCCATCACCGGTGGCACGGGTGGCACAGTGGGCACCCTGACGGGTGGCACCCTGGCCAGCACCGGCGCCAACGTTATCCTGGCCGGCGGCAACCTGCTGCTGAACGACCAGGTGAATGTCGGCGCGGGCACGCTGGTGAACAGTGGCGCCAACGTGCTGCTGACCAACGCCATCAGTGTGACGGGCAACTACAGCCAGTCGGCGGGCACCCTGGCCATGGGCATCGGCAGCGGCACGGCGGGTGAGCTGCTGGTCAGCGGCGACGCCGCCTTCACCGGCGGCACCGTCGCCGTGACGGCGCTGTCGGGCAGCAACCTGATCGCGGGCCAGAGCTACACCATCGCCGAGGTGGGCGGGACCCTGACCACCAGCGGCCTCAGCGCGGCCGCCAGCGGCTTCAGCGCCACGCTGGGCAGTGGCACGAACGGATCGGCCACCGACCTGCTGCTGACGCTGCTCAGCGACTATGTCGGCGGCACTCTGGGCACCCTGACCAACAGCGGCACCATCAACGCCGCCACGGCGGTGCTGATCACCAGCGCCGGCAGCCTGGGCACCCTGGCCAACAGCGGGGCCATCATCGGCAATGTCATCAACAACAGCGCCAATGATCTGGTGGTCGTGGGCGGCACCGGCGGCGCGGTGGGCGGCTTCTCCGGTGGCACCATCCGCAACAGCCTGAGCAACCTGACCTTCGCGTCGGGTGCGGTCAGTCTGGCCGACGCCATCGACGTGACCGGCCACACGGTGGCCAACACGGGCGCCAGCCTGACGCTGGCCAGCGACGTGGCGGTGACGGGCAACTACAGCCAGACGGCGGGCACGCTGTCGGTGGCCGGGCATGTCCTGAGCGTCAGCGGGGCGGCGCAGGTCACGGGCGGGGTGGTCAATGCCGGCATGGCGGGCACGGCCAACTACCTGGTGGGCGACAGCGTCACCCTGATCCGGGGCGGCGACGGCTCGACCTACACCGGGTCCACGGTGGTCAGCGGCCTGACGGGCCTGGACGCCACGGGTGCCGCCAGCGGCAGCAACTTGGCAGCCGTGGCGGGCAACGACTACATCGGCGCCAGCCTGGCCACGCTCAGTGTGACGGGCACGCTGGCCAACAATGCGGGCGGCGCCACGGCGCTGTACATCGCCAGCACGGGCACGCTGGGCAGCCTGGCCAACAGCGGCCTGATCAGCGGTAATGTGGTCAACCAGTCGGCCCGCGACCTGACCATCACCGGCGGCAGCGGCACGGTGGTGGGCAGCTTCAGCGGCGGCACCATCCGCAACACCGGCGCCAACGTGGTGTTCGCCTCGGGCGCCGTCAGCCTGGGTGACGCCATTGTCGCCACCGGCCACACCGTGGCCAACAGCGGTGCCAGCATCAGCTTGGCCAGCGACATCAATGTGACGGGGGCCTACAGCCAGTCGGCCGGCACGCTCTCGGTCGCCGGTCATGTGCTGAGCGTCAGCGACGCCGCCAGCGTCAGCGGCGTGGTCAACGCCGGCGTCAGCGCCACCGGCAACTACGTTGTCGGCGACAGCGTCACCTTGATCCGGGGCGGCACCGGCTCCAGCTATACCGGTGCGACGGTTACCAGCGGTGTCACTGGCCTTGATGCCACCGGTACCACCAGCGGGACCAACCTGCTGGCCGTGGCGGGCAATGACTACATCGGGGCCAGCCTGGCCACGCTGAACGTCACCGGCAATCTTTCCAACACGGCCGGCGGGGCCACGGCGCTGTACATCGCCGGCACCGGCACGCTGGGCAACCTGGCCAACAGCGGCCTGATCAGCGGCAACGTGGTCAACACCAGCACCCGCGACCTCACCATCAACGGTGGTGGCAACGGTGCCGTGGGCCGCTTCACCGGCGGCACCATCACCAACACCGGGGCCAACGTGGTGTTCGCCTCGGGCGCTATCAGCCTGGCTGATGCGCTGAACGTGGCGACGCACACCGTCAGCAACGCCGGCGCCAGCATCGCCCTGGCATCCGACGTGGCGGTCACGGGCAACTTCGGCCAGAGCAGCGGCACCCTGACCACGGGCGGCCATGTGCTGACCGTCAGCGGGGCTGCCAACGTGACGGGCGGCGTGGTCAACGCCGGGGTCAGCGCGGTGGGCAACTACTTGGCGGGCGACCGCGTCACCCTGATCCAGGGCGGCACGGGCTCCAATTACGCCGGGGCCACGGTCACCAGCGGCATCACTGGCCTGTCGGCCAACGCGGTGACCAGCGGCAGCAATCTGTTGGCGGCGGCGGGCAACGACTACATCGGCGCCAGCCTGACCACGCTGACCGTCACCGGCACCTTGGCCAACACGGCGGGCGGCGCCACGGCGTTGTACATCGCAGGATCCGGCACGCTGGGCACGCTGGTCAACAGCGGCACCCTCAGCGGCAACGTGGTGAACCTGTCGGCCAACGACCTGGTGGTCGAGGGCGGCACGGATGCCGCACCCGGCGTGTTCACCGGCGGCACCATCACCAACACCCGCTCCGACCTGCGTTTCGTGCGCGGCGTCATGATGCTGAACGACCGCATCAACGTCGGCAGCCATGGCGTGGTGAACAGCGGGGCGACCCTGCTGGTGAACAGCGCGGTCAACATCACCGGCAGCTACAGCCAGACGGCCGGCAGCCTGGTGGTCGGCGTGTCATCCACCACCAGCTACGGCAGCCTGGTGATCAGCGGCAGCGCCAGCCTGACGGGCGGGTCGGTGGTCCTGACGGCGGTCAACGGCGGGCAGCTGTCGGCCGGCAGCTACACCATCGCGTCGGCCGGCTCCACGCTGACGACCAGCAACCTGACCCTGACGGCCGCCGGCTACACCGTCACCAGTTCCACCATCACCGCCAACGGCGCCACGGACCTGATCCTGACGCTCAGCAGCGGCAGCGGCGGCACCACCGGCCCCACAGGCCCGACCAGCCCCACCCAGCCCAGCACGCGCTACACGGCGGTGGGCTTGGCGGCGGGCGGTCCGGGGGTGGGCACCGGCCGGGCGCTGGACGCCATCGCCAACAGCAGCAGTGCGGCGGCCCAGGCCTTCCAGACGGCGGCGCTGACCCGCCTTTCCAAGCTGTCGGGCGAGGCCCAGCAGCTGGCGGTGATCCAGCTCTCGCCCAGCCAGCTGACGCCGCAGATCAACACCTTCTCCGTGACACCCTCCACCAACGCCATCAGCCAGCACCAGCAGCATGCGGCGGCGTATATGGATGGCCCAATGGGGGATGTAAACGGCAAGGGGGCGGCGGCCGGCTCCGACGGTCAGCAGGGGGCGGTGTGGGGCGAGATCCTGGGTGGCGGCGTGCTGCGCGGCAACAACGCCGACGCGGCGGGCTACAGCGGGACCACGGCCGGCCTGGTGCTGGGCGTCGACTGGTACGCCAACGACGATGTCATGGCGGGCCTGGCCTTCAGCTGGCTGAACGGCTCGGTCAATGGCGAGGGCAGCGCCGCCGGCAGCCAGACCAAGGCGGCCAGCTACCAGCTGACGGCCTACAGCGTCTGGCGGCCCGACTGGGCGGACCATCGCCTGTCGGTCGAGGGCCAGGCCAGCTTCGGCTACAACCACTACGACCAGCGCCGCTGGATCGGCTTCCTCGGCGCCCGCGCCAACGCCAACTATGGCGGGGAACAGTATCTGGGCAAGGTGACGGTGGGCTATGACCTGCCGGTCTCCGCCAGCTTCACCCTGACGCCGCAGGCCAGCCTGCGGGCCGTGCGCCTGACCAACCACGCCTATGACGAGCATGACGCCGGCGTGGCCAACATGGCGGTGGGCGCCCTGAAGGTGGACAACCTGACGCAGGAGCTGGGCGCCAAGCTGTCGGGTACTATAGGGACGGCATGGGGCCGGCTGCTGCCGGACCTGCGCCTGACCTGGGTGCACGACTATTTGAATGGACCCATCGCCACCACCAGCGTCCTGGCCGGCACCAGCTTCGTCAGCAGCACAGGCCGCACCGCGGCCGATGGCCTGGGCATCGGCGTGGGCGCCACCCTGGACCAGGGCGACGGCTTCAAGCTGCGGCTGGAATACTCCGGTGAGTTGCGCCGCGACTACCAGAGCCACGCCGGGGTTCTGCGCGCCACCTTCGACTTCTGAGGGGGCGATCTTAACGGGTTCCCTGCCAAGTCCCGCCAGCCGCCAGCGGCGGGGCAGGGGGCCGCCGGCCGGATGTGTGGACGGGCTTATTCCCGCTAGCCCTCGCCACACGTCCGGCCGGGTCAGGCCCACCGCCGGCCGGACCGCGACGGTTCTCCGCCAGGGCCATGTGCGGCTATAACCTCTCCGCGGGCCCGGCGGGTCGCGCATGCAAGAGGGGAGCTTTTCGAATGATCGAACGCATCGGCAAGGCACAACGGTGGAGCGATGCCGTCGCCGTGAATGGCCTGGTGTTCCTGGCCGGCCATGTCGCGGACACGGCGCGGGGCCAGTCCGTCGCGGCGCAGACCGAGGATGTGCTGGCGCAAATCGATGAAACCCTGGCCAAGGCCGGCATCACCAAGGCCAACCTGGTCAGCGTCACCATCTACCTTGCCGACATGGCCGGCTTCGACGAGATGAATTCGGTCTGGGACAGCTGGGTGGATTCCGACAATCCGCCGGCCCGGGCGACGGTCGAGTCACGGCTGGCCTACCCCGATTTCGCCGTAGAGATGACGGCCATCGCGGCACGGTGAATCTCGTGGGCGACGGCCGAGGATTAGCTGCGGCATTTCCCGGCCACGCCCGCTACACTCCCGCCTGATTTGGCCCGGCGGGTTGGCAGGCGGGGGTAGAGGGTGCCTATGGTGTGGGATGAGCGGCGGGGCGATCGGCGGGGGCAGACCAGCGACACGCGCCAGCCGGCGGATATCGACTACGCCCGGGTCATCCACTCGGCCAGCTTCCGGCGGCTGCAAGGCAAGACCCAGATCCTGAATTTGGGCGACAGCGATTTCTACCGCACCCGCCTGACCCACTCGCTGGAGGTGGCGCAGATCGCCGGTGGCATCGTGCGCCAGTTCCAGCACCACTTCCCCGACCATCCGGCCCATCCCCACCTGCCGGATATCGCCCGCATCCAGGCCATCGGCTGCACCCACGATCTGGGCCATCCGCCCTTCGGCCACGGTGGGGAGGTGGCGCTGAACTACTGCATGCGCGACCATGGTGGTTTCGAAGGCAACGGGCAGACCCTGCGCGTCCTGTCCCGGCTGGAAAAGTTTCCCGAGGGGGCCGGCGCCAACCTGACGCGCCGCACCCTTCTGGGTGTGCTGAAATACCCGGTGGCCTACCGTGAGGTCGCCAATCCGGTGGTGCGGCCCGGCCTGGACGCCAAGGCCACCACCATCCGCATCATCGACCGCAAGGCGTCCAAGCCGCCCAAATGCTACATGGACAGCGAGGCGGATGTGGTCGACTGGATCCTGGCCCCCTTGAGCGCGGCGGACCGGGACGCCTTTCGCGCCTATGCCCCCCAGGACGGCAGGCACCACAAGCCCCTGCACAAGTCCTTCGACTGCAGCATCATGGACCTGGCCGACGACATCGGCTTCGGCGTGCATGACCTGGAGGACGCGCTGGCCCTGCGGCTGATAGGGCGGGACGATTTCATCAGCCGCGTGCCCCCCGAACGGTGCGCCGCCTTCCTGGACATGCTGCGCGTGCCTTATGCCGAGGAATTCGGCGGCGATGCCTACGCGACCTTCGTCGACCGGCTGTTCGGGGCGGAGGACCAGCGCAAGCTGTTCATCGGCCGCATGGTCCACTACCTGATCGCCAGCTGCCGCATCGACACGAGGGAGGCGTTCCAGGAACCGCTGATCCGCTATCGCGCCGCCATGGACGACCGCGCGCGGGGGTTCCTGGACGCGCTGAAGCAGGCGGTCATGGACATCGTCATCCTCAGCCCGGCCGTGCAGCAGCTGGAGTTCAAGGGCCAGAAGATGGTGGTTTCGGTGTTCGAGGCCATGGCGTCCGAGCCCGCGAACTTCCTGCCGCGCGAGGTTTATGCCCGCTATCGGCAGGAGGGGGACAGCCTGCGGGTCATCTGCGACCACATCGCCGGCATGACCGACAACTTTCTGATGAAGACCTACGACCGGCTATTCAGCCCGCACATGGGATCCGTCTTCGACCAGCTGTGAGGGCCCCTGGGGCGGGTGGACCGCCCCAGAGACACGTCAGCGCCGCGGTGGATCCGCCGCCGGCCCCGTCGGTTCATTGGGCAGGGGCGGGGCCTCCGCCGGGACGGTGGGGGCGGTGACCGGTCCTGGCGCCACCTCGCGCGCCACCGTCGGTTCCGGCCGCTTGGCGACCGGGGCGACGCCCGGCGCCAGCTTGGCGGCCTCGGCCCGGGGGGCGGGCGCGCGGCCCTGTTCATTCGCCGGGGGCTTGGGCGCTTCCTGCGGGTGGCCGTCGTCGCCCGTGTTCAGGATGACGGGCAGGCCGTCGCGGCCGCCGATGATGATGGTCTTGGCGTTGGGGGAGTTGGCGAAGGCGCTGGTCGCCTCGATGCCGCGCAGGCGCAGGTATTCCGGCGTGATGGTGTTGGCCACCGTGGCCTGGAAGTCGCGGATGCCCTCGGCCTCGATGCGCTTGCGGTCGCGTTCCTTGGCCTCGCGCGCCAGGCGGAAGTCGTACTCCTGCATGATCTGCTGCTGTTCGGCCTTGCGCTCGATGGCGGCGCGCACACTGTCCGGCAGGGTGACGCTGGAGATCAGGATGTCCTCCACCCGCACCAGGGCCGGACCGTGGCCGCTGGCCATCTGTTCCTCCAGCGTCAGGGTGTCGGGCGCGGTCTCCCGCGTGGGCAGGGGAAATTCCTCACGGTCGCGCTTCAGCAGATAGGCCTGAATCTCCGCTCGGTTGAGGGAGTAGAACTCCTCCGGGCTGTGCTGGGAGACGAATTCATAGAGCAGCGAGGCGATCTTGGGCCGCACCAGCGTGTCGGCGTAGTCCGGACCCGCCAGCTTGTGCACCAGGCCAGCCGCGTGGGGATTGATGCGGAAGCGCACCGACATCTCCACCTCCATGGTCAGGCCGTTGGCGGCCACGGCGGGATAGGTGCGCGTCAGGGTCTGCAGACGGCTGTCGTAAATGAAGATCTGGTCCCAGGGGGCGATGACGTGCGTCCCTTCCTCCAGCACATGGTCGGTGACGGTGCCGTTGCCGAAGCGGTGCCACAGCACCCCGACGGAACCGGCAGGCACGGCGACGACCACGGCGGGGGCGAGGGCCAGCGCCGCCAGCAGCAGCAACAGCCCCGCGGCATAGAGCGACAGGCTGTTGGCGTCGGCCCAGCGTTTCAGGCGCTGACGGAAGGGATGCGGGGCGGTCTTGGCCCCGGGTTCGGCCATGGTCATCGTTCGGTCGGCGTCCGCAACTGGTCACGCACCCGCGAACTCTGCCGGCCCACCGCCTGGATCAGGAAGTTCAGCAGGGGCGTCAGGATCAAGGCCAGCAGGAAATGGCCCATGAAGCCGATGGTGGTGTTCCGGCCCATGACACCACACAGGATGCAGGCCAGCAGGTAGATGACGATGACGGTCAAGGGCATGAGGTGCGCATTCCCGTGCGAGTGGAGCCCCGCGAGGGGGCGCCGTACAAGTCGTGGACCTTGGAATGGGACGGTTGGCGCCGATCCCACTCCAAGGGTACCACAATTCAAACGCGATCAGGCGGCCGCAGCGGCCGTCTGCACGGACTTACCACGCACCTCGTTGAACTTCTCCTTGAAGAAGTCCGTGACCTTGGCCGGGTCGAAGGTGAGGAAGGTGCCGCCGGAGGCGAAGTGCTGCGCGAACACCTTGCCCAGGGCGTAGGTGAAGGCCGCGTTGAAGGCCGGCTGGGTCAGCAGGCCCAGGACCGGGCCGACCAGCGGGATGGCCTTCAGCGTGTGGCGGAACGCGAAGGAGCCCAGCAGGCTGCCGCCCAGCGTCGCCGGGGCGACGGTGGCCAGCAGGGTGCCGATGGCGGCCTTGCCGATGTCGCCGCGGAAATCCACGGCGTAGTGCTTGGCCAGTTCGCGCAGCAGGTTCAGCTGCACGCCGGCCAGCACCGCGTCATCCAGCAGCACGACCGGGATGACGGCCGAGCCGGCCGCCAGCAGGACGTGGGTGCGGATGATGTGGCGGACGGCGACGTCATCCGCCACGGCCACGGCCGCGTGGGTCGTCTCGGCCGGGGCGGCGGGCGCTTCCGTGGTGGTGGCCGTGGGGGACACGGCCTCGGGGCCGGCCGCCGCGGCCTCTTCTGGGGTTAGTTCTTTCTTCGTGACCATGATCTCACGCTCCAAAGAAGACGTTGAGGGGTGACCGGTCCGGACCACGGGTCCGGCTTGTTCCATCCCCGGGGGGACGGCCCGATGTGACTGGCCGCCGGCAAGGGCCGGCAACCCGACGATATGGGCTAACCAATAACGGGCTCATTACAGCGGTTCCCCGGTTGAGGGCGCCGCCAATGCGTTCTTTAAAAATAGACTGTGGATAAGACGGACGTAATCGTCCGGGTTTTCCTGAATGAAGAAATGACCTCCTCTCATCGTTTGCAGGTGGAAGCCGCGCGCCTTGACCGTTTCCCAGGCCGCGACCTCGTCCACCGTCACGGTCGTGTCGGCGTCGCCGGCCAGGGCCACCAGGTCCAGGGGCAGGGGGGCGGGGGCGGCCACCCGATAGCTGTCGGACAGGGTGAAGTCCGCGCGCAGCAGGGGCCGCATCAGGTCCATCAGGTCGTGGTTCTCCAGCACCTCGGGCGGGGTGCCGCCCAGGCGCCGCAGCTCCTGGTCCAGGCCGGCGTCGTCCAGCTCCCAAACCGGGGTGCGGTTCGGGGGCAAATGGGGTGCCCGCCGGCCGGAGACCACCAGGCCCAAGGGCGGCCGCCCCTCGCGCGTCAAGGCCTCGGCCACCGCGTGGGCGATGGCGGCCCCCAGGGAATGGCCGGCCAGGACCAGGGGCCGGCGGGGCAGGGCCTTCAGCGCCGCCACGATGGACGGCACCACCTGGTCCATGCGTGTGGCGGCCGGCTCCTGCCAGCGGCCCGGCCGGCCGGGCAGCAGCACGCCCCAGACGTCCAGGCCCGGCGGCACGCCCTTGGCCAGAAAGTTCAGCGCGTTCAAGCCACCGCCGCCATAGGGGAAGGCGACGACGGTACCAATAGGGTTCGTGCCCCGGACCAGGGGATGCAGCCAGCTCATGCCTGGGCCTCCGCCGGTTCGGCCGGGCCGGGCTCGGGCGGCACGGGATGCACCAGGCGCAGGCGCCCCTCGGACATCTGGTAGACGCGGTCGGCCAGGTCGAACCAGCGCTCGTCATGGGTGACGCAGATGACCACCTTGCCCCGCGCCTTCATCTCCGGCAGCAGCTGTTCGTAGAAGACAGCGCGGAAATGGGGGTCCTGGTCCGCCGCCCATTCGTCCAGCACGATGACCGGCTTGTCCTCCAGCTGCGCCAGCACCAGGGCCAGGCGCTTGCGCTGGCCGGTGGACAGGCGGACGGTGGTGAAGGCGCCGTCCGCGACCGCCACCTTGTCCTGCATCTCCAGCCGGGTCAGGAGAGCCCGCACCCGCGCGGGATCCGGCGCCGCCACGCCATAGAGCCGGCGCGACAGGTGATAGTCGGAGAAGATGGCCGAGATCCGGTCGCGATAGCCCTGCAAAGCCGACGCCGGCACGGGGGCGCCGTTGACCAGCAGGACGCCGTGGTCCAGCGGCATGAGCCCGGTCAGCAGGCGCAGCATGGTGGATTTGCCGGAACCGTTGCCGCCGGTGATGAAGGAGACCTCCCCACCCCGGAATTCCGCCGTCAGCGGTCCCACGGCGAAGCTGGGCGTCCCATCGTCGTTGCGGTAGGCGAAGCCGGCGTCGGCCAGCGCGATGGACCGGGGCGCCGGCAAGGCCTCGCCGCCCTCCACCATTTCCCCATCGAGCGGCGCGCGGCCGGCCGGTACGGGGGCGTCGGCGGTGACGGCCCAGCGGCCGGCGGCCTCGGCCAGGCGCCGTTCCATGTGCTCGATATTGGTCAGGGCCCGCTCGGCCATGGACACCATGGGCGTCACGAAGGACACGGTGCTGATGGGCCCGACAATGAACAGGGCGGCCGTCGTCACCGGCACCACCACCTTGTAGTACTCCGCCGACACCAGGGGGACGACGAAGACCATCAGGCCGATCAGGGCGTAGAACATGGCCTCGATCAGCGAGAAGTTGCGCACCCACTGCGTCTTGGTCTCGACATTCACCCGGCGGGCGCGGGCAGAGGCGGCGCCCACGGCACCCACCAGGGCGTCGGCCCGGCGGCGGCTCATGCGCGCCTCCTTGAAGCCCTGGGTCAGGTCGGTCAGGCCATCGAAGACATCGGCCTCCGCCTGACCGGATTCCGCCAGCATCTCCTTGAACGAGCGGGTGCGGCGATAGCGGATCGACACCGCCAGACCGGCGAAGGCGAAGGCCAGCACGCAGGCCAGGGGCGACAGATAGGCCAGGTAATAGGCCAGGAAGACCAGCATCACCGCCTGCTGCGCCCCCACCGCCAGGATGGGCAGCACGCGGGCCAGGATTTGGGTGTCCTGGATCAGCACGCCGTGCAGGGCGGCGCGGCCGATACGCTCCACCGTCACCAGGTCGGCCCGCCGGACGGCGTCGAACACCCGCATGCGGAAGGTGTGGATCAGGCGCTCGGCATCCCGCGACGCCGTCACCAGGATGGCGTTGTGCGACACGCAGAACAGGGTGATGGTCACGGCGTACATCAGCACCAGGCGGGCGTCGACCTTGTCCGCCTCCTGGCTGGCCGCCGCCACCAGGCCCAAGAGGGCGGTGGTGGCGATGGCCGACACCAGATTCATGAAGGTCAGCATCTTCAGGTTCTGCGGGATCTCCCGCAGGACGACCTTGGCCAGTCTCATGCCCGCCCCTCCCGCCCATGCCAGGCGGTATCCAGCGGCACCTCGCGCAGGTGGCCCTCCTCCATGTGCAGGCGCCGATCGGCCACGTCGAAATACTGGTCGTCGTGGGTGACGGCGATCAGGGTCAGGCCCCGTTCCTTCAGGGCCGGCACCACCTCGCGATAGAATTTCCGGCGGAAGTGGGGGTCCTGGTCCGCCGCCCATTCATCCAGGATCAGGATGGGCTTGTGCTCCAGCAGGGCCGCCACCAGGCCCAGGCGCTTGCGCTGGCCGGCAGACAGGTCGCGGCGGGCGAAGCGGTCGCCCTCCACCCGGGTCACGCGCTGCATTTCCATCCAGCGCATCAGCTCATCGATCTCGGCCGTGTCCAGCGCCGTTACGCCATAGAGGCGGGCGAACAGGTGGAAGTCGGCGAAGACGGTGGCCATCTGCTCGCGATAGGGGTCCAGCCGCTGCGGCCCGATGGCCAGGTCATCCACCATCAGGCGGCCGCGCATGGGCTGGTACAGGCCGGTCAGCAGCTTGATGAAGGTGGACTTGCCGGAGCCGTTACCGCCGGTGATGAACACCACCTCGCCTCGGCGCAGGGTCAGGTCGAAGGGACCGACGGCGAAGGCCGGTTCGCCCGTTGGGGCGGGGAAGGTGAACTCCACCCCATCCAGGCGGATCTCCCGGAAATCGGCCGGCAGATCCAGGGGGGACGCGTCCTGCCCGGGCTCGGCCAGGGCCGCCAGATCCTTTTCCAGGTCCAGCATGCGACCGGCGGCGCCGTCGGCCGCGGTCATGACCGCCAGCGACTGCATCAGGCCGAAAATGGGCGTGGACAGGAAGATCACGGCCGCCGCGACCTTCACCATCTGCTGCGAGAAGCTGGTGGAATAATGGGGCAGCACGAAGACCAGGATGCCCAGCATCAAATTGAAGACCATCTCGCCGAAGATGAACTGCTGCCAGGTGTGCATGTGCACCCGGCCGCGCTGCGCCATGGTGCGGTCCGAAGTGGTGACAAAGATGGCGTTGAGATCGTCACTCCGGGCGCTGCTCAGCCGCTGTTCCTTGAAGCCGTCGAACAGGTCCGACACGCTTTCGAACAGCGCCTCCTCCTCCGCCATCAGCAGGACCTGCTGTTCCTCCAGCGCCTTGCTCAGGCGGACATAAAACCAAGCCCCGCCCACCAGCACGGCGGAGATGACGAAGAAGGCCAACGGCGACAGCACCGCCATGTAGACCAGAACCGCGATCACCGACAGGACGGAGCGCAGGGTGATGGCCATGAACTCGGAGTTCTGGGAGATCAGCTGCCCCGCCTGGGTCACGCTTTCGAACAGGCGGGCCTGGCCGAACCGTTCCAGCTTCAGCAGGTCGGACCGGCGCACCTGGTCCACCAGGCGCATGCGCACCGTGTCCACCACCTCTTCCAGGTAGGCGGCCATCTGCGTGACCATCCAGCCTTCCGTCGCCATGTAGGCGGCCAGGCTGGCCAGGAAGGCCCCGGCCAGGACGTAGTTGACGCCCGCGCGCTGCTGCTCCGCGATTTCGGAAGCGGCGGCGTTGACGATGACCAGGATCAGGGTGCTGGACAACGCCGATCCCGCCGCCGCCAACAACAGGCGCCGGATGCGGGCGGGACCGATAAGCTTGATGAGGCGAAGAAGGTTCACGCGGCCCGTCCTACGCTGGGGGCGTCCGCGCCGCCATAGGCGGACAGCGGCACGTCATCGTCGACGCGGATGCGCCAGACATGGCGCTCATGGTCCACGAAGGCGGTGCGGCCGTGCAAGGCCATGTGATTGTTCACGAAATGGATGCTGTCAGCCGGCATGGAGATTTGCAGCAGGGCCTCCGGCCGCCGCGCCTCCGCCAGCAGCAGCTCCAGCGCCCGGCGCACGTCCGGCGTGTCGGCGGCGGGGTGCAGGGCCAGCCCCTTCATCAGCGTGTCGGCGCGGAAGCGGATGCCGGGCCGTTCGGCGAAGATGGTGGCGAAGGTCACCTCCACCGTGTCGGTGCCGCCGTTGGCGGTGAAGACGCCGGGGATGCGGAAGGGCAGCACCTTGCGTGATAGCAGGTCGATGGCCCAGCGCCCCTCCTCGGTCGCGGACAGCGACCGCTTCAGGCACTGGAGGTCCCGCACCAGGGATATACCCCCGCCGCAGGCCGCCGGGCGGATGTAGTACAGCATCATGTACCGCTCCGGCCGAGCGAAGTACTGCGTGTCGGTGTGCAGGTCGGCCTCGTCGGCATGCTCGGAAAAGGTGGTGGCCGCCTTTTGCTGCCGCACCTTCACGTCCCAGATGACGCGGCGGTTCACCTGGTCGGTCGCCGTCGGCCGGCCCATGCAGGCGGCCAGCGCGAACAGCACCTGGGCCCGCTCCTCCAGCTCCAGGTGTGCCAAGCCGGCCTGGCGCACGGCGATGCCGCTGTAGTCGGTTTCCAGGATATGGCACAGCGCCTCGGCCGTGGCGGCCAGGGTGGGGCTTGCCGCGGTGAGGGCGGCGCGCAACGCCACGGGTGCGGTGGGCGGCACCAGCCGCTCAATCCGGATGTCGGGGCCGTAGAAGTCCCGCAACGCCGCCTGCACGCACAGGCGTTCCCGCTCGGGCACGGGCGACAGGGCGAAGTCGCCAATGCGTAGGCCTAGGTCCTCAAGATGGGTCAACATGGCTCGTCACCGTCTTGGAAACAGGATGGGCTGAGGGGTTTGGGGAAAGGTCAGTGGGCGTCACGGGCGGCCTCCATCATCGCGGCCAGGCCGTCGGGCGGCAGCCCGTCCGGCCAGCGGAAGCCCAGGCGGGCCAGCAGGGCCTGGGTCTTGGCCGTTGCCAATTCCGTGCGGCGGTCGCGCTCGTGCGGCGATTCCTGGCGATAGATGCCGAAGGTGGGCAGCAGCTCGGCCAGCGGCTTTTCCATCGCCGGGTCGTTCAGGGCGGCTTCGATCCGGTCCAGCAATTGGCTGTAGCTGCCCGTGCCCAGGTGACCGGCCATGCCGGGGGCCCTCCGCATGACCTGCGCCAGGAAATCGCGGCGGGCGTGATCGACGTGATGGATGTGGTGGGCCAGATCCGGCGCCTGCGCCAGGGTCACCACCGCCTCCGCCACCTTGTCGACATGGCACAGCCAGGCGTGCATGTCCTCTGGCACGAAGCGCAGACGGGTCAGCGCCGCCGTCAGGCGGAAGAAGGCGTTTTGGCGGATGTTGCGCTGAAGCGCGCCACCTTCCGTCGCGAAGACGACATTGCCGACCCGATGGATGCTGGCGTTGGCGATCTCACCCCGCGCCGCCACCACCAGATGCTCCGCCTCCTGCTTGCTGCGGACGTAGTAGTTGTCGTCCAGCGTCGCGTGGTGCTCGTCATACTCGGTGTACAGGCGGTAGCCATCGTCCGGGGACCGGCCGCACACCGACAGGGTGGAGATGAAGTGCATGTCCGCCGTGTGGCCGGTGCGCCGGCCGCGCTCCACCGCCAGGTCCAGCAGGTGGCGGGTGGCCTGGACGTTGTCGGCGTGGCTGTCGTGGTAGTGGCCGTAGTGGTTTACGTTGGCGGCACAGTGCAGGATGGCGTCGGCCTCGACGGCCAGGGCCTCGCGCCGGCCTTGGGCCAGGCCCAGGTCGGGGGCGCGCAGGTTGCCCGCCCAGGCCTGGACGCGGCCGGACGCCAGCAGATCCGCCGCCGCGTCGTCGCCGAAATAATGGCGCAGCACCTCGGAAAGCCGCCCTTGCGCCTCCGCATCGTCGCGGCCACGGACCAGGGCGGTGACGCGCCGTGCCGGGTCCGCCGCCAAGTGGCGCAACAGGTAGGCGCCGAGATAGCCGGTGGCGCCCGTCAGCAGGACATGGCCATAGGGGCGGGCTGTCACCGGGGGTGAGGCCGCCAGGGCCTCATAACGCTGGTGATAGGCGGCCAACAGGGGCTCCAGCGTGGCCTCGCGCGCCACCTCGAACGCGGCCTCGCGGGCCTTGAAGGCTTGCCAATGCGCGCGGGCGCCGGCGATCAGGGCGGTCAGCTGGCCGGCCTGCGGTCGGCAGCGCCGGGCGAAGTCTTCCAGCCGGGGGTTCTCGTACAGGTCGTTCACCGTACAGGCGAAGTCCCGGCGCACGCGGTTGACCATGGCCGTGGCGCGCAGGCTGTCGCCGCCCAACTGGAAGAAGTCATCCTCGCGCCGCAGGCCGCCCACCTTCAGCACGGCGGACCAGATCGCGGCCACCAGTTCCTCCACCGGCCCTTGGGGCGGGGTGCCGGCGCGGTGATCGCCCTCCGTCGACTGCGACAGGCGGTAG